>JBBIRR010000092.1:0-8244 GCA_037441705.1 Ignavibacteriales bacterium | reverse complement strand
ACCTTCGCAAACGAGCATCTTCAGAAGCACTTCCGTATCGGAGCTGCCGGCGAAACGTTCTCCTTTCTTCTCTAACTCACGTCGTAGTTCCAGATAATTGTATACCTCGCCGTTGAGCACAAGCCAACACCGCCGATCGGCAGTACACATAGGCTGATGCCCCGAGGGCGAGAGATCGAGAATGCTCAGCCGTCTGAACCCAAGCGCCCATCCTTCGCCTTCGGCACATCCGGCATCATCCGGACCGCGATGCCTGAGCACGCAAGAGAGCGTTTGATCCATCTCCCGCATTCGCACCGCATCACGCCCTATGGCACCGTAGAAGCCGCACATCAGGAAGCTCTGGGATTTTCAAGTTTCTCTTTCGTTATGCGCGCGGCAGCTAAGATCATACCCATCAAGAAAAACGGAAGACTCAATTCCCAGGCAGCACCGAATGTGAACCAGATGAACACCTGAGCAATGATCGCGGGCGTGAGACGCAACACCACGGCGCATGCACCGTCTGCGTGCTGTCTCCATTTCATGCCTTCATGGAAAACACCATAGAGCAGTATCAGTAAGCCCAACACCGCAAAGATGCCTGCTTCCACTCCCGCCCATGTGAATACGTTGTAAGGACTGTACATGAAGGACGGCAGATACCAACCCATATGCGGCGTGACGGTCTTTGCAAATGAACCTGGGCCTGTACCGATGAGGGGCGATTCCGCAAATGCCGACACTCCCGCCACGAAGTTCATCACTCGAGGATCCGTCCCTTCGGTGATGCGGGGATTCTCATCGTGGAAACGCATCTGCAGTGTCTGGAACCGCGGATAAATGACGAGGGGGAAAGCTATCAGTATTGCCAACAGAATTCGAGATGCCGTCTTTTGTACTCCCGAAAACTTATCCAGTGCGAGGACTCCCAACAGTACGGGAATTGTAATCATGACCTCTCTACGCAGTTGAGCTACAAATGCCATTGCAAACAGAAACGCGGTGGTGCCGACCAACCAGCGCCGCTGTACGACCGTGCGCATCCACGGCAAGAGCGCCAGCATAAACACGGCGGGCACGGTCACGAAGTTGCCTGAAGCTGCGAGATCGAGAATCCACCGCTCCACCGTCGCCCGGACAACAAGGTTTGTTTCGTACACTCTGATAAACCCGAAGCCGAATTCCCATCCGAGCCAGAGATTGATAAAAGAAGGAACGAAGGAGATCCCGATGTAGGTGAGTATGGCAATCTCCAGATCGCGGTCCGTTCTCAGGTGCAGCATCACAAGCCAGAAGAAGAGCACGCGATAGACGATGCTCAGGATAACTTCAGCACCTTTGGGGGCAGTGGGATTAGCATAGAGTGAGATGACAAACGTTGAAATGAAAATCGCCAGTCCCCAACCGACGAGTTTTGTCATCCCTAACTTCATCGATCCGGATCGCGCCAGCATCACCGTTGTGCCGAGGAACCCCAAAGCAACGATGGCGCGCTCCGGCCTTCCACCAATTGCTTCGATGGTCATTCCCCAGATAATCCATGTGAGCGGGTAGGCAATCGTGATGCTCCAGTTGGGCACGATGAGCGTGATGCCGATAATGATGACGAGACCTGCCACAAGCACCGCCGGCTTCAGTTCCTCACCGGCGTACAGTGCCGCGAGAATGAGCAGCAAGGAGCTAATAGCAACCAGCGCAGCAAGAATGCCTGTGTCGCGTCTCCTGACGTTGATACTGAATGAACCGTTCATCAATCGAGACGGGTAAGACGAGCTATCGTGATGGTAGGTCCAAATGCGTGAGCCTCTCGAGGCTTGATAACATGGAGCGGCTCCAGGCGCAGCGCAATGTCGGACACATAACGCCTCATTCTCTCTGCGCTGCCCAGCCTCATGTTTCCCCATGCATCGAGCGTTTCAGGATGCCAGTAGTGGGAGAAGAAATAGTCCGTTGTGACAACATACACGGGACTTCCAACGGAACGTGCTGCTGCAACGTCCTCGCCCGCATTCTTCCATTTCATGCTCAGCACTTTGAAGGGCGCCACCCGGCTGCGGGCTTCGTGCACTCTCTCCTCGATCCCCCCGAGTGTGAATGTCTTACGGTTTCGTGCGCGCCACCAATTCTCCGTCTCTCCAAAAGGAGCGGCACTTCCATCGCACAGCAGCACCGATCCTCTCGGCACATTCTGCATCAACCATGTCCTTCCTAACTCGACTGTGGTAGGATTGGCAAGCAACGAGAGGAAACTCGCTGCCCACACGGCAGGCTGCGCAAGCACGGCGACGGAGCCAAGAAGCAACACGGCTCTTTTCCACGACGAAGAGAGTGTGAGATTCTCTACAAGGTGAACAAAAGCTCCTGATGCAAGAACGATGAGTAGCGGTACGGCAAAGTACAATTGTCTGACGCCCAACCCCAAACCTCCCCGAACGGCCTGAGCAAGGAACATGATAACAAAGGGGGATGCAAGAAGGAAAAACCGGTGACGGAACCGAAACGCTGCGTAGACTGATCCGGCGGCAATCCAGAGTAACGTCGTCTCGCTCCATGATCGCAGAGAATTGGACCACCAGGGCGAGGGCTCAGAGGCGGTCTCCGCGTAGTGCGGTACACTACCCCAAAGAAGTTTGTAGGCGTTGCGGAACACATTGCCACCAGTGTAATACGAGAATGTATCTTTGATGAAGTACGACCACTGGTCGAAAGCGAAGAGAGGCAACGGAAACGCAATCACAGCGCAGACAACAACTGCAAGTCCCGCAAGGAGTAGTTTCTGAAGGTCCGGTGGATGCCGCCACCCGTTTTTCCACCCGGCGCGCTGCAAATGGGCAAGAAGCAGAGGCAGAGTGAGAAGGAGGGGATAGTACTTTGTGCCCGCAGCGATCCCGATGAACATACCGGCGAGGAGATAGTTCTTCAGCGATTCTTCCTGAGAAATGCGAACGATGAAGTACATCGCTGCCGCCGTGAGGAACATCAGCATGGTGATGTTTGCCGCGGTGCGGGCGTAGAACACAACGGGATAGCTGACGACAAAAGCAAATGAGCTGAGTATCGCCGCTCTTTCGTTGAAGAGACTTCGAGCGAGCGCATAAAGAAACGGCACGCTGGCTACGGCAAATGCGCCGGAGACCAAGCGGGCGAGGAAGATGAAATCACCTCGCTCTGTGCCAAAGTGCACGAGGAAACTTCCCAGATCGGGGAACTGGCCAACCAGTTTCCCAACCAGGTAGTAGATGCCATACACAAACGCAAGAACCAATGAATAGCCCGACGGGTGCACGTACGAAAACTTCACCGGCTCGGAAGAAATGAACCACTGTGCCAGCTCCATCGCATAGCGGTCATAAAACATCTCGTCCACATAAAAGGGCTGGACTGCACCGGTGGATGCGTGAAGGAAGCAGACGATCGCACTGAGGCAGGTAGCAACCGACACGGCGAGTTTGCCGCTGATAGGGTGACCAGGATTCTTCGACGGGCTTTGCGTGGGGTGAGAAACGACGCTGTCAAGAACGTCTATCTCGTACATTTGCATACTACATAGAGTGAGAAATCCAGAGGAACCAAAGGAGGCCACGTGGCAACAATAACACTCGCAAACTGCCTCTTCATGCCCTCGATGATGTCCCGATGGCTGGATGGGTGAATATCCCGAGGACTGAATCCCACTAGGCGATAGAACATGTCGGTAAGAACATTGCGGACAGGAAAGCCGGTGACGACTGTTCCTCCAAGGCGCGTCACTCTTTTGAGTTCTGCAACTGCAGTAGGAAGCTCATCCTCGCTCATATGCTCCAGTACGCTGAGACAGACTACAGCGTCAAAGCTGCCGGATGCATATTCAAGATGAAGAATATTCCCTTGCCGGAGGTCTGCGTTCACACCTTCTGCTTTGAGCATTTCTCGGACGGCATCGATTTCCTCATGAGTTTCAACACCGTAGAGTCTTGTGCTTCGGCGGGCCAGTTCAGGAAGCAGTATGCCGCTCCCGAAGCCGACTTCCAACAACGAATCGTAGCGGCGGTCACCCAGCATGCCCACAGCTAATTGAAGCCGCTTCCTGTAGAACGGTCCCGTCAACCAATGGTAGTAATAGCTAACGGGGTCTTCATCATTGGTTTTCGTAAGAAGTTCCCGCGGGGGCAATTGCATCTGTAACGCGGCCATAACGCTCACTGGATATACTTCTTGAAAACGATCATGCGCATTTTGGCCATAGGAGTCCTCCCTTGTGTCGGGTCACCTTCCTCACCTTACCTGGAGAACAACAACTCGGCGAGTCGAATTAATGGGAAAATCCCACACGATCTCTCCAACCGAAGAGATATCAACTTCTCTTCCTAGTAGCGTCTTGATTTCGCTTTCCGAGCTAGCGGATAAAGCATGTCCGTACAAACCCTTTCGTATGATCAAAGTAGGACATTCCAGTGATCGCCAATAACATTATCAACAACCCTGCGAAGTTATTTGCAAACAAGAGGGGTTTGTTACTGAAAGAAAACAACGTTGAAGCATAAGCAAACGAGAACACGAACAGCAAGAGATACAATGCAACTTTGCATCGATCATGTGTCCTCATGTTGATGCGCACCGCGGAAAGCAGAAATGCAACAGGACCAGTGAGGATAGATAGCTTGTAATCATGACTAACGGGTGGTATCAGCATTGCGCCCAGCGTCAATGCAATCAAAAGGTATGGATTAGGACCGGCAGCCTCTGCCTTTAAGCTTTGATAGAAAACAAACGCAATGCAACTAAGAACCAAGACAAGAAGAACGGTTTCAATTAGAGTTGCGTAGCCATGTATCCATGACAGGTTATTCCATCCAAGTCTGTTCAACGCCTTTGTCGATGTAAGGGATACGAACGATGTGATGGAGTGATTGCCGATCCACACGTACGGTGACAACGATTGTTTCTGAACTGCTGCTACAAACTCACCAAATATCTTTGGTCCTAACACAAAGCAAAGGGCAACATTCACCAGAAGTAAGCCCGCAATCCCGAGAAGATCGGTTCTGAGGTAATTGCGTTTACGAAGATACATCAGAACAAAAATCACGGGGAAAATCTTCAGTTGAACTGATAAGGTGAAGAGGCCATAAGCTAGCATTCGCCTGTTTGGCCGATAGTGATAGAGCCAGATGCCAACGAAGCAAAGAGTCAACGCAATCGCGTTGAACTGCCCCCTTTCTAACTCGAACAATAAGCCATAAGAATACAGACCTGACCAGAAAACAAGCAGAAGGATTGGCGAAAGCTTTCTTCCTGCCCATAGAGGAAGAATCAAAGAGGACAGCCCAAATGCTAAGACGGTTGCAATGACAATGGCAGAGTACGCAGTTGAAAAATCCACATATACAAAGGGTACAAACAAAATACTCGCCATAGGCGGATAAAGATTGTTACCTACATATGGGGTCTCTCCTTGCTGGCTCAAAGAACGGCTATAAGATAACATCTGTCTAAGGTCAACGGCGTTGATTTTGCTTGAGGGAATGGTACCAGGGATATGCATTCCAGTCTCAAAGCTTGACGCGACGGGCTGCACAAAGAAAACCAAGTATGAAATGAGAAAAGCAAGAAGAACAATCGCGACAGGAGACGCAAAGTCAACACCGAGAGCGTTCGTCTTAGCTGCGGATGCGTTCACCTTCTGACCTCTTAATTCGTCGGCTTAAGTCTACCCTTCACACAAACTTCACCCTTCTTGCGGCAAACAGTACCATGCGCAGCAACAGCAGTCCATGTCGCCAGCGCTGGATGTTGGTTGTGCCGTAGGTCCGCTCGCGGTAGCGGATGGGCATATCGAGGATCTTCAGATTGAGCTTTGCCGCGCCGAACAGCAGGTCGAAATCTCCAAAGGGGTCGAAGTCGCCGAAGTAGCTTCTATTCGCTGCAATCTTCTCATAGTCCGCGCGCCACAGAACCTTGGTGCCGCAGAGTGTGTCCTTGACATCCTGTCCTAACAGCCATGAAAAGGCAAGTGAGAAGAACTTGTTGCCGAGAAAGTTGAACAACCGCATCGCCTGATCTTCCATCGGGTAAACAAGTCGCACGCCGTTGACAAACTCCGCTTTTCCTGAGAGCAGCGTGTCGTAGAAGCGCGACAGATCCTCTGGCGGAACGGTGAGGTCCGCATCGAGAATCATCAACACATCGCCGGTGGCTTTGGAGAACCCGAGCCGTACCGCATCCCCCTTCCCTTTGCCTGATTGCCTGTAGAGCTTCGCGTTTCGTTCCGGATGCTCGCGCATACAGCGTTCGATTGCTGCGTATGTGTCGTCTGTTGAATGTCCCTCGACGAAAATCAACTCCGTCCCGCCTCCCAATTCGGGCGTTCGCTCGAAGATTGCAGGGATATTTCCCGCCTCGTTGCGAGCAGGAATGACAACCGACACCTTCGGGAACCGCGAACCTGCCGGATGAACGCGAGGCCGGGCTACAATGAAGTTAGTAAGCCCCAGGAATCTGAAAGGCCACAGCCTGGCAACGTAGCGGTTGAGAAATCGGCTCACCAGCGGAATGGGAATCGGCATCAGGATTTCCTGCCAGCTGCGGATGACTTCGAAGTCAGTCAGCGTGAGCAAAGCAGTCACGTCTTCCACAGTCAACCAGTTTTGACGCAGTTTGGGTTTCGCCAGTCCCACCTTCGCTGCAACAGTTAGCGGCGCTTCCCAAACACGGCTGTAGACATTAATAATGACCCGCGTCCCGGGATGCGAAACGGCAGCGACCTGCTCCATCACCTTTTGCACATCCCATACGTCATTCAACAAATCCGAGAGAATCACCACATCGAACGTTTCGCCTAAGTCCGCAACGTCATGCGCATCCTTATGAATGAATTGCAGAGAGGGATGGCGCTCAGATGCAAGACGAATCATCGCTTCGGAAAAATCAACTCCCACGCCCATCGCCGGCCTGACCGCCGCGAGGATGTCACCGATTCCGCACCCTACTTCAAGCACGCGCAAGCCCGGCGCAATGAGGAAACTGTAGATGCGGGACAGAAGATCGTAGTAGTACTTGCCGGCTCGCCGCTTTGTGCCGTGTGTCGCCGCAACTCGATCCCAGTGAGCAACTCTCTCCTGTGTGTACTTCTCCGCCCCAGCATCATACCGCCGCAAATCAATCTGCATGGATGCCGATGCTGCCTGGCCCTGAGGGGCAACCGACGCTTGAGCAACCTTCATGCGAGGCGTTCCGCTCCTTGCTTATGGCGGCCTACGTACCACTTCCTCATCGCCCTCCCCAGAACCGTCCCCAGGGGGCCAAGCAGCAGCAGCATGGCCAGAAGGTAAAGGCGCGGGTTCTTCAGGGCCATGCCGGGATATGTTGCCAGAGCAAACATCGTCAGACGGAAGGCCTGCAAGCGTGAGCCAGAGGTTAGCTCGCGCAAACCGTCGTTGATGCAGGCTTCATCAATGAGATGATGGATCATCTGCTCACGCTTCACACGTGCGCCTGCAAGTTCCTCGTCGGAGTATTGCAGCACGAATGTGTAGCGGTCCATCGGGACTTTTAGTGTGCGGTGTTTTCTGCTGGCAGCAAGTTGGTTCGCGGCATGAACACGATACGAGAACAGTTCCTCGTTCACAAAATAGACACGGGCGTTCTTCAGCAGAACTTTGTATGCAAAATGCGCATCCGGTCCAATGAAGTTCATACTGCTGTAGCCGCCGACGCTCTCGTACGTCTTGCGGGAATAGAGCATCGTGCAAAAATGTCCTGGCACGGACATTCTGGGAAACACTTCCGCAAACACTTTCAAGCCCGAAAACACTTCCACCATCCTGCCGTCCGTCCCAAGAGGCAGGACCCTCTCGGGGGGGATCGTATAATACTTCTCCCTCGTCATCTGACCCGTCGCCTTTCCTTCTCCATCAATCACCTCGATCGAAGCAACCAGCAGGAAGGGTGACTCACGGGTTTCGATGCGCGAAAGAACATCGGCATAGACTTCAAGCGCGTGCGGCTTCATCAGATCGTCGGATGAGAGCATGATGATGAACTCGTTGGATGCCCGCTGCGCTGCGCGGTCGAGGTTGGGCGCAAAGCCTACGTTGTACTGATTGACAAAGAGTTTGATGCGCGGGTCCGAGAAGCTTTTCACCACTTCAACAGAGTTGTCCGTCGAAGCATTATCTACCACCACGATCTCGAAGTGCGGGTACGTCTGATTCAACACACTCTGGATCGTCTCGCCGATGTAGCGGGCGTAGTTGTAGTTGGGAATGCAGATGGAGAACGCGG
>JBBIRR010000091.1:0-2391 GCA_037441705.1 Ignavibacteriales bacterium | reverse complement strand
TCAGGAAATAGGCCGGCACATGATAGCCCACGCGCTCGATCTCTTTGCCGTGCGTGAAGGAAATATGGGAAATGTGCGGTGCGTAGATGATGACCTCGCCGCCGTCGGCAATGACAGGCTCGTGCTTGTACATCACCTTCCCGGCCACCCAGATGTCGTCATAGATTTCAGGCGCGATGCCGAGCACACGCTTGACGGGACGCTTCAGGTACGTAATATGGAGTCTGGCAGAACTCTCCGCCGCTTTGCTCCACGCCTCCTCGGGGGAACCGACGAACAGAGACGCAAGCTGCCCCCGCTCCACCGTAAAGGCGAAACACAACGTCGGCACATCAAGGAAGCGAGCTGCGCGATCAATAATGCGACGCACGGGAGTATCCTTCACACCGTTCACGACGAGATTCGTGATAACCGCGCCAATCCAGTGAAACGTTTCAATGATCTCTTTGCCGCCGATGCCGGGGAAGAAATACTTGTTGCCGCCGGAAAAGCCTACCGTCTCATGCGGCACCACAGGACTGATGATGAACACGTAATCATACCCGAAGATTCGCCTGTTGACCGTCACCCCGACATCGCGCGCAACTAATCCGCCGGACAGACGATGCAGCTCATCCGCGTCGATGGTTCCGATGGTGCGCAAGGCATCAGGATTGTCGTGTTCGTGATTGAAGAAGTTGACTTTCGCATAGCGCGTCCGCTTCTCCTGCTCGGTGATGCCGACATGGGCGAGGATGTGCTCAACGCTCATCGGATGATGCGTTCCGGTGGCAATCAGATAGTCAAGTGCGTGAACCCGCTCTCCGAGCAGATCGAAGATCAAGCGGAAGAAAAGCGGAATCGGCGCGTGACGGGTATGATCCGGAATAAGCACGAGCACACGCTTGCCGTCGAGGGGAACGCCGGCAAGGGCGTGTGCACAGATCTCGGCCACCTCGCGTGCAGCAAGCGTCTGCGGCGTTCGATCCTTTCCGACGAGCGCGATCATGAGACTGCACTACACCGAATAGGTGGTGGACGCTGTTTCGCCGCCGCGCCCGGTCCAGTTGGTGTGGAAGAACTCGCCGCGCCTCCGGTCAATGCGCTCGTACTGATGCGCGCCGAAGTAATCACGCTGCGCCTGCAGAAGATTCGCAGGCAGCCGGCTGCTGCGGAGTCCGTCGTAGAACGCAAGCGCCGTGGCATGTGCAGGAATCCAGATGCCGTTCACCACGGCGGTTGCCACCACGCGCCGCCAGGCGTCCTGGGCCGCCGCCAGGCGTCCTGAGCGTCGGCCAGCTTCTGCCGGAAGAACGGATCGAAGAGTACGTTGGAAAGATTCGGATCGCGATCGTAGGCCGCTTTGATTTTGTCGAGAAACGCCGAGCGAATGATACAGCCGCCGCGCCAGAGCAGCGCAATGCCGCCGTAGTTCAACTCCCATCCATATTCCTTCGCCGCTTCTTGCATCAGCATGTAGCCCTGCGCGTAGGAGATAAGTTTCGAGGCGTAGAGTGCCTTCTCGAGATCGTCAAGAAACGCACGGCGTTCGCCGGAAAAATTCGGCTTCGGCCCGACCAGAATGCCCGAGGCGCGGACACGTTCATCCTTCAGCGCCGAGAGGCATCGCGCAAACACTGCCTCTGCGATCAGCGTCAGGGGAATCCCGAGATCGAGGGCTTCCACCGCTGTCCACTTCCCCGTTCCTTTCTGCCCGGCGGTGTCGAGAATCTTCTCCACCAACGGGGTTCCATCGCCATCTTTGAAGGCAAGAATATCTCGCGTGATTTCGATGAGGTAGCTTTCGAGATCGCCTTCGTTCCACCGTTTGAAGACCGGGTGCATGTCGTCCGGAGTCATCCCTAAGATCTCTTTCATCATCACGTAGGACTCGCTGATCAATTGCATATCGCCGTACTCGATGCCGTTGTGCACCATTTTGACGAAGTGGCCTGCGCCGTCGCGCCCGACCCAATCGCAGCAGGGCGTCCCGTCGGCAACCTTTGCCGCAATCGCCTGAAAGATCGGCTTGACGTGCGGCCATGCGGCAGGCGAACCGCCCGGCATGATGGACGGGCCTTTCAGCGCGCCCTCCTCACCGCCGGAAACGCCCGTGCCGATGTAAAGCATGCCCTTGCTTTCCACGTACTTCGTTCGTCGGATGGTGTCGGGGAAGTGACTGTTCCCGCCGTCAATGATGATATCGCCCGGATGAAGATGCGGCAGCAATTGCTCGATGAAGTCATCCACCGGTTTGCCGGCCTTAACCATCAGCATCACGCGGCGAGGCGTCTTCAACGACGCAACCAATTCCTCGATCGAGTGCGTGCCGATGATCTTCTTTCCCTTTCCTCGCCCGTTGGTGAAATGATCCACCTTGTCCAGCGTTCGGTTGTACACCGCAACGGTGAA
>JBBIRR010000090.1:0-2631 GCA_037441705.1 Ignavibacteriales bacterium | reverse complement strand
CCCCCTCTCGCGCTACGCCGGCGGATAGAGGCGATACAGCATCAGGTAGATAATCACGCCGGTTGCGGAGACGTAAAGCCAGACCGGCAGTGTCCAGCGCGCGATGCGCTTGTGTTTGTCGAATCGCTCGCGGAGTGCACGTACGAGTGTGATGATGGCAAGTGGGGGAACGGCTGCAGCGAGGATTGTGTGAGAGATCAGGATCGCAAAATACACCGTCCGTACCGTCCCCTGCGCGGTGAACCTGACCGATCCAACGTTCGAGTGATAGACGAGATACGAAATCAAGAACAGGCAGGAGGCGATCAGCGCAGTGATCATCATCCTCTTGTGCAGCACCTTTCTCTTTTGTCGGATGAAATAGTAGCCTAAGAGCAGAAAGACGGTGCTCGTGAAATTGAGCAATGCGTTGAGGTGCGGAAGGTCGGTGAGCGACATGGCGTGCGGGCGAACAGGAGTTTCGCTACAACTTATCAATCACCATGAAGGCAAGCAGCGCGGGAAGGTACAGCAGCGAGACGAAGAACACCCTGCGCGCTGACGCGTTGGACCTCGTCAGCAGGAGCTTGATCCCGGAATGCAGATATACGCCTCCTGCCGCCAAAGCTCCGACCACATACGTCCAGCCTAAGTCACCGCTCAGCGTCAGAAGCAGCGAGATCGGAATGAGGCCTACGCAGTAGAAGAGAATCTGCAGGCTCGTCCGTTTGCCGTCGGGGTCCAGTACGGTCAGCATGGGGTAGCCCGCGCGCTCGTAGTCTCTGCGGTACATCCACGCAAGCGAGAAGAAATGCGGCATTTGCCAGAAGAAGAGTATGCCGAAAAGGATCCATGCCTCGACGGTGACCTCGTTGCGCGCAGCCGTCCATCCCATCATCGGCGGAAGGGCACCGGGGATGCCGCCGATGATCGTGGAAGTCCAGGTGATGCGCTTGAGGGGCGTGTACAGGAACAGGTACGAAAGAAGCGTGAGCAGCGCGACAAATCCCGTGAGCGGATTGGTGAACACAACAAGTTCGATGATTCCTACGATCGAAAGCGTCGTTCCGAAAAGCAGGACTTCGCTGGGCGCCAGACGGCCGGCGGGAAGCGGACGATGTTCCGTGCGGCGCATCTTTGCATCATGCTCTCGCTCGATGTACTGGTTGAGCGCGCCAAGCCCTCCTCCGACCAGAAGCGTTCCCACGAAGACATGAATCATCGTCGGCAGAGAAAGGTCACGATCGGCGCCGAGAAAGTAGCCGCCGAGGGCTGTCACAACGGAGAGAAACGTCAGCTCCGGTTTCGTGAGCGTAATGTAATCGGCGAGCCGCGAGCGCTGCAGGATGAGTGTGCCGTTGGTTTCCAATTCCGAATTCATGCAGGCTCCGCCGCAAGTGCGTCTTGAGTTTGAGGAAGAGGAACGTTCAGCAGACGGTACGTCCAGGCCGTAAGGGCAACACTCGTCCCGAACAGCAATGCGCCGACGGCAACATGCGACGTAGCGACCTGCACGCCCTTACCCGTCCACACAGTGAGTGCGCCCAGCAGGAACTGCACAAGCAGAAGCATCCCTTGAATGATCGCCAGTTCACGAAGTCTCCGGTCGCCGTAGTTCTTGAGAACGTGAACGACGTTCATCAATACCACAATACTCACGAGGACGGCTCCAAGCCTGTGCGCGAAGTGAATCCAGATTTGACTCAGCTCCACCGGCGGAAGATCGTAGTACGTGAGGCGATAGTCGTTGAGGGATTGAAGGGCAGCCGGGTCCGTCGGTGGAATCCAGTGTGAGTACGAAAGCGGAAAATCGGGTATTGCGAGACCTGATCCGGTATGCCGCATCAGCGCGCCGAGCACAAGCTGCAGCAGCACGGCCGCCGAGGCGACAAGAGCCAGTCTTCGTGTCCTGCTGCCCGCAGGCGCGTCGAACGTCTGGGCCGTCTTCCATGAAGGCGAGGTGAACAGCGCGAGCAAAATGGTAAGACAGAAAAAAGATTGCGCCAGTGTCGCATGCGTTGTTGATACCCACGTTGGGAGAAGATACAGCACCGTGATGCCGCCGAGAATGCCTTGCGTGATAACGGCAACGAGCGCGATAGGCCCGAGCATTCTCACCCACTTTCTTTCTTCTTTCCGCCACAACCAGAAGGCGAGAATCATGGTCAGCAATCCGACGAGCGTAGCAACCATGCGGTGTCCGTGTTCATAGAAAATGCCGCCGACCATCGGAGGCATAAGCTGTCCGTACGACAGCGGCCAGTCGGGCACGGCAAGGCCGGAGTCGGTACTCGTGACAAGCCCTCCTGCGATAATCAGGAAGAAGGTCACGATGGCCGTCAGGACGGCAAAGCGATGAAGTCCTCTGTTGCTCATTCTTTCATTATTGCTCAAGATACTGTTCCTCTTCTTTCAGCCATTGGTCGAACTCGTCGGGTGTTTCAAGCACGAGCGTGCCCCGCATGCGATAATGTCCGAGACCGCAGAGTTGGGCACATGCGATTTCGGTCGGCGTGTCCTGCGTTGCTTCGATGGAAGTAACGCCCGCCTCAAGCAGTTGAGCGATTGCATCTTCGGTGATCGGATCGCCTTTTGTGAGAAGCGTCGAACCATCCCTGCCCGTGTAGGACGCCGCAGCGATCATGCTCGTCA
>JBBIRR010000089.1:0-2827 GCA_037441705.1 Ignavibacteriales bacterium | reverse complement strand
GGTGGCGCTGTTCGCGAAGATGTTGTAGATGTCGGCCGTGCCGATGTTGCCGCCGCCGACGGACGTCCAGGTGTTGCCGCCGTTGGTCGTCCGCAGGACAACTCCGCCTGCGCCTGCCGCCCAGGCAGTTGAGGGGTTGACAGCTTTCACACTGTAGAGCGCCGTTGTGATGCCGGATGTTTGAGAACTCCAGCCCGGCGTTCCAAGGGGCAACGGCTGGTTCCATGTCGCGGCGATTTCGGCAGCATCAAGCGCGCGGTTGTACATCCTGAACTCATCCATCAGACCGCCCGCCGGTAATCCGGCCGATGAGCTGTACGCGCCTACGCGGAAGGGCGTCGCGCCCGTGCCGTTGATGTTGAGAGGCGTTGTTGGTGTTGCGGTTACGGCCAGGACGCCGTTCTTGTATCCGCGGACCTGATTCGCTGTTGCATCGTAAACGTAGGTCACGACCGTTGGTCCCGGAGCAACGCCGGTGACGATGCAATCGGATAAGCCGGTCACGCGCAGCGTCACATTCCCTGCACCGGCCGCACCGCCGAGGAACGAGCGGAAGCTGCTGGCAGTGTTATCTCCCCACAAGTAGTAGAGTGACGTATTGCTTGGCAGATTGTTGAGCCACATGCTGATCGTCCAGCTTCCGGTCCCAAGCGCGGTCGTCCAACCTGTGTTCACGAAATTGTTGGCAACACCCGTCCCGATCAGTGCACTTCCAAACTGTCCGGTTCCTCCCATCGTCTGACCTGTAAGAGGGGCAGGATTCAGTCCGACACCCGGGTTGGCGAAGTTCTGTGTCGCGGAGCCGCCGCTCTCATCGAATTTGTAATACATCAGCTCGGGCACATTTTGCGCCATCACACCTCCTCTCACCCCCACAAACAGAAATCCGACCATCAAGAAGCAAAATCCTCTGTGCATAGTGTGCCTCCTTTGATTGGTGTTATGATGGATTGTTGGGTAGAGAAGATCGCTGCCTTTCTCACACAGTAACACAGCGATTCGGAGACTCAGGTCAGATCGTCAACAGGAAAGAACGTAGCCCCACGGTGAGAGATCAATCGCCAGACTGTGTGCGGCAGTAAAGTATCAATCACCACAAACAAAGTCAAGCGCCGCGGCAAGAAATCTTATCCGGCGCTGCACGCCGCAGGGTTGGCCGAGCGCGTCAGCAGACTCTATGCGAGCATCATCTCCCAGCCGACCTGAACCAGTATGAACAGGACAATGGCTGCAAGGAACAGGAGAATCACCGTCCCAAGGTTGATGAAGGTTGCGATGATGCTTATCGTCCTTGCCGACGAAAGTCGCCTCTCTACGTCCCTGGGCAGAAAGCCCGCACGCACATCACGAAGGTCCTGCTCTGCCATCAGCCACGCAGGAACACTCGTCAGCGGGCCAAGGATGAAGCCAAGAAGGGCAAACGCCAGAATCACCCCTGTCCTTTCTCGTTCGTATGCTGGAGTGACTCCAGCTTTCATGCTTCTCTCACCAAAAGTTAACGAATGAGCACCATCTTTTTCGTGTACGCAACCCCCTCGGCGCGCAATTGATAAAGATAGACTCCGCTCGGCAACGTGCTGCCGTCGAACACCACCGACATGAGTTGACCGCCTGCGCCATGGCGCTCAGCACCACCGCCATCCAGAATTCCATCAATCAGCGTCGCCACCTCCTGCCCTAACACGTTAAACACTTTCAACGTTACCCTACGCGAACTTTCCGCTCGAGTCCCCGAACCGTCGAGTCCCGATCCCCGAATCGAGAAGCGGATGCGCGTCGAGGAGTTGAACGGGTTAGGGTAGTTCTGTTGGAGCACGAACGTTGACGGTATTGGTGAAGATGGCACTGACGCGGGCGCCGTACGAATGACACGCATTGCATCTATGCCGACGAAGTCGCCGCTGCCGCTCGTCGGTTGAACATTGTAGAGAAGATAGCGGAAGGCAACGCGGATGGTGGAGTTTTGAGGCACGAGGCCAACAAGCGAGTATGCCTTGCGTGCCCAACTCCCCTTGGGCACGGCGAAGTAGTCCAGCAAAATGGTGAAGCTCGATGTATCCGTGCCTCCGGTTGAGAGGAGTACCATCAGCGAATCCGGAAAGTTAGAAGCCGGCGGCAGGTTGAGCTGCGATCGAGCAAGAAACACGAGGGAGTCGACCCATCCGGGTTGGCCGACGTTGGAGATGGGCGGAGAAATCAAGTAGTCGTCAAGATACGATCCGTTCGCGCGCTGAAAATTGTTGGCGGCGAATCCGCTTCCTTCGAAGGGCGGGAACGCCGATGTATCGGCGCCGCGGAACCACGCAGGCAGCGTCCCGCCATCGCGGTTGATGGTGATCCAGCCCGACGGTGGAAACGTGCTGCCGTTGAACAGTTCGTAGAAGAAAGTTCCCGGCTCAAGAACGTATGCACTTATGCGCGTCGTATCGTTCGATCTGTTGGAGTCGGATGGAAGAACACTCCACGCCATGAATGTGTGCGTTCCCGCCGTCGGATTCATCCAGACAAGGGTGGTTGTGTCGAGTCCTATCCGCGGTTCGATGGGTCCCCCGGCAAACGAAGGCTGCTGTACGTTATCAACGCTCCACGACACGCTATACACCGGTTCGCTGAATGTGCCGAAGTTGCGCACGATGGCATTGAGCGTAAACGCCGAGTTGGGTGCTGAACGATCGCCAACGATCGTCAGCAGCGGGTTCTCAGAGACTCCTCGCTTCGCTGTCGCAGCGTAGCGTGATGCAGTCTCCACCGCCGGCTCACCGGCAACAGCAGGTGATGAAGGGATTGGGGAAGCAAACAAGCCGACAACGCCGAGGTCGTGAAAGAT
>JBBIRR010000088.1:0-2829 GCA_037441705.1 Ignavibacteriales bacterium | reverse complement strand
CAAGAAAGTTACGGAGGTCTGGAAGTGAGCCTGCATCCGCTTTCGGTACACATCAGCACCAAGGACTACGCTGAACAGCGCGACGTGCAGTACAGCTACGTCCTCAGCACCAAACATCCGCGCTGGGCACTGTTCAAGATTTTGGTTCGTGCACTCTTCACCGTACGATTCCGGTAACCGATGGCAGGAACATTCAGCTTCGACATCGTCTCCGAAGTCAACCTCCAGGAGGTGGACAACGCCGTGAACCAGGCGCTCAAGGAAATCGGCCAGCGGTACGATTTCAAAGGCTCGAAAAGTTCCATTGAGTTGAATCAGAAAGAGAAGCATCTGACGATCATCTCCGACGATGCGTTCAAACTGAAGAGTGTAGTAGATATCCTGCAGACGAAGCTCATCAAGCGCGGCGTGCCGATCCAAGCGCTCGACTACGGCGCGGTGGAACCTGCCGCGGGAGGAACCGTCCGGCAGATCATTCGGCTGCGCGTCGGGATTTCCAAAGATGATGCGCGGCTGTTGGTGAAGATGATTAAGGATTCGAAACTGAAAGTGCAGGCACAGATCATGGACGACCAGGTACGCGTCAGCGGAAAGAGCAAGGACGAGCTGCAGGCCGTGATCGCGCTCTTGAAGAATGCCGATCTGGCCTTTGCAATGCAATTCACGAACTACCGGTAGGTGTGGTGGTACGACGATTGGGGGAAAAGTTCATGGCGGCGTTGCAGACGAAGAGCCTGAGGTCCCTCTCGGCGCTGGCCTGCCTTCCCCTCGTCATCGCGCTCGCCCATGCACAGGCTCCCGTCCTGAAAATCCTGTTTGAGAAACAGCCGTCACGCGGGGCAACGCTCGGCAGCATGCGGCAACAGGGTGCGGTGTTCGTGTCGCTCAACGATCTCGCGCGGCTGTGCTCGCTCAAGACCCAGGACGACCGCACGACGCGCTTCCTCGCCCTTGCGACCCGCGCACGCGAAGCGCGGTTCTTCGCCGACAATCCCTTCGTCGTCATGACCGGGCCCACCGGCCAGAAGTCAACGTTTCAGCTTTCAGTCAACGTCATCTTTTCGCAGAATGCTTACTACGCGCCCGTTGCCTCCTGCCCGCCCATTCTCGAGCAGTTGCTCGGCACATCCGTAACGTATCACCCGCAGACGCTGACCCTGCGGATCGGACGAAGTGCATTTCAGCGCCCGACGTTCGACATCACCACACTCATCCTTGAACCGAAAGCCAACGGAATGCTTATCCGCGTACCTGCCGCACGCGAGTTGAAGGACTACGAAAGCCTCCTGAAGCAGGATGGATGGTTGTACGTCACCATTCCGGGAGCCTCCGCCGATATCACCGCGCTGAACAAGGTCAAGCCCGCCGGCATCGTGAAACGCATACTCGCTATTCAGTCGGCTACGGCATTGCAGCTCACGTTCAAGCTCGAAGGGCGCGTGGCCGCATCGGAGATTGTACGGTCCGAGACCTCCAACGATTTGCTCATTACGATTCGGGAGATGACGCCGGAATCTCCGGCATCAACAGCGGAGCGACGGAAGGTTGATCCGCGCGTCGGACTCGAGAACCATCGTAAGAGGTACGAGCTGGATGTGATCGTGCTCGACGCCGGACACGGCGGCAAGGACCCCGGCACCATCGGGGTGACAGGGGTGAAAGAGAAAGACGTTACCCTGGGCATCGTGCTGAAGCTTGGCAGGCTCATCGAGAAGAACCTGAAGGACGTGAAGGTGGTGTACACGCGAAAGACCGATACGTTCGTGGAGCTGGATCGACGTGGGCAGATTGCCAATCAGGCAAACGGAAAGCTGTTCATCAGCGTGCATTGCAACGCCATGCCGCGCAAGCCGTCGCCCCGACGCGGCTTTGAGGTGTACCTGCTGCGTCCCGGGCGCACGGACGAGGCGATAGCCATTGCCGAACGCGAGAACTCTGTGATCGAGTTGGAAGAAGGATACGAGCAGCGCTACCAGAAGCTGACCGACGAGAATTTCATTCTTGTTACCATGGCGCAGAGCGCACACATGAAGGCAAGCGAGCGTTTCGCCGAACTGGTTTCTCGTGAATTAGACCGTCATCTCACCACTGCCAACAACGGCGTGCTGCAAGCAGGCTTCCTCGTTCTCGTGGGCGCCTCCATGCCCAACGTGTTGATCGAAACGGCCTACCTCTCCAACAGAGAAGACGAGCGACTCCTCAAGAGCGACGCAGGACAGCAACAATACGCCGAGGCAATTTTCAAAGCCATCAAGCGCTACAAAGACGAATACGAGAAGCTGCTGCAGGAAGGAAGAGAGTGGGGGACGAAGTAGAACGACCAGGCGTGATACCCAAGCGGCGGGATCTCCCGAGGGTTTGAGGTTTGGGGTTCAGGGTTCAGGATGCAGGATGCACGAATCGGTTCAAGGTTCTGTTTTGGGGTTCAGGATGCAGGATGCAAGATGCAGGATTCACGAATCGAAAAATAATCAGGTCGCCCCGATGGGGCTTGCGCGATGTCTTTGCCGTTGAGTTCTCCAGACAGTACCGCTCCTACAGAGCGGATGCTCAAATCAACACTCGTGCTACCGGAAGTGAGGGCGAGCTGTTGCCAGGCGTGTGCAACCAACGTGAGTCCCGTAGGGACGACCTGTTTGTAGCAGTGACAATGCCTAAAAGAACGTAAGCCCCGTAGGGGCGACTTGTATCGCCTCGCCACGTTGACACTCCGTTTCGCGTTTCTCCTCTGATCACCAGGTTTTCATTCCGTCGCTACGCGACGGGTGTGATGATGCGTATGATTGGTATCCCGACCTTGAAAGGTCGGGCTATCGTCGTGAGGTCACT
>JBBIRR010000087.1:0-2874 GCA_037441705.1 Ignavibacteriales bacterium | reverse complement strand
CCTTGAAGTGCACCATCCGCTCCGTAGGAGCGGTACTGTTTGTAGAACTCACATCCAAGACACCTCTTAAGCCCCATGGGGCGACCTAATTATGTTCCGGTCCGTGAATCCTGAATCCGCCTGCCGAACCCCAAGCCCCGAACCTCGAACCGTGCATCTGCGATTGAACATGGTGGCGCGCGCCTCCACACACTCGCGTTCCCGCCCTTCCGTCACGGCGCAGGTGTAGCGCACATAAGCCGTGACGGCCGGGCGCTGGTGTCACCCTGAGCGCAGTTCCGCCGCTTCTCAGGCGGGACGGAGTCGAAGGGTGGATGGTTCCCGCTTCGTCCAGCTTCGTGTTCTTTCGTGGAAAAAAGAAACGCCGGACGGGAGTCAGGCGCTACACATGCCCTGGGGCGTCAGCGCTGCGCTACAAATCCAACGCCCTATGTCATTCTGAGCCTCGCTTCTCAGAGGCGAAGAATCCAGAACGAGAATCATCCTGAATCCTGAATCTTGCATCCTGAAGCCTGCATCTCGAATCTCACTCCATCTTGCAACTCAACAATCTTTTCAGGAACTTCCTTCCGGAAGGACGGAGAAGATGCTGCTGATCATTCCTGCAATCGAAATCCGCGGCGAGCATTGCGTGCGCACCGTGTCGGGCACCAGCGAGTCGCTCTACTCGGACGATCCCATCCGCATGGTGAAGCTCTGGCGTACCGAGAATGCGAAGACACTGCACGTAACCGACGTTGACGGCGCGCTGTGCGGCAAGCCCATGAACCAGGAAATCATCAAGCAGATGGTGGATACCGTCGACATCCCCATCGAGCTGGGAGGGGGACTGCGCACCTTCGACGATGTGTGCCGGGCATTCGATCTCGGCGTGTACCGGGTTCTGCTCAGCACCATGATGATCGAGAACCCGGACGACGCAAAACGGTGCCTGGAAAAATTCGGGCCGAGCAGGCTGGTTGTGGGAATTGATGCTATTGATGGACTTGCCGCCATTCGCGGCTGGCAGGAGACATCGGGTCTGACCCCGCTTTCCGTCGCCCTGAACGCCAAGGCGCTTGGCTTCCGTCGAATAGCGTACACGGACATCACGCTGCACCGGAACTTCGGCGGCGTCAACCTCGATGCTCTGAAGCAACTTGCCGAAGCTACCGGCATGCGCATCACGGCGGCAGGGGGCATTCGCGGCCTCGATGACCTGCTGAAGGTACAGGAACTGGAACCCTACGGCGTGGACTCCGTCATCATCGGCCGCGCGCTCTACGAGAACCGCTTCGCCTGCCAGGCACTGTGGCGCATGTGCGAAGAGCAGAACTTTCCGTACACCGCAAAGGTGTAGCGCTTATTTCTCTTTTGCTTCCTTCGGTTTCAACTCGGCGCTCAACACCACAACGAGCGGATACTTCTTGATATAGGCTTCGGCATTCCCTCCTCTGATGGTCCCAACCGCGTCAACGGCTGCTGCAACGACATAAAACGCCGACCTCTTGTTCATCATCAAATGCACATCCTCCAGTTCCTGATACAGAACCGCGTTATTTGATCCCAAGTCTCCGACCGCATACGTTCGGCTTGCGTTCTCATTGCTGATAGCAACGGTAAGCTTGCCGCCGTCGTTGCGGCATGTGACCACCATCGAGACTTCCTTTGCCCGCTGCAGAAGCGTTCCGACGTACGTCGTGTCTTTCTTTCCATTCCGGTACACATCCACGGTAACGCTGATTCGGTGTTCGTATGGAAGTGCGTACCGGACCGGCTGCACATGGATTCCAAGACTGCTCAAGGCTCTGGCGATCTGATCCGGAGTAAGCCCTCCTTGCGGAAACTCAAGCTTCGCTTCGGATTCCTGAAGTTTGAACTTGAAGGGAATGCTCACCCAAACGCCGACGGGTTTGTCCTTCAGCTTGCCTGGCGTGAATTCGAACTGCATCACGGCCTGCTTTGCGGCTTCAGCGAAATCGTCACGCGGTGACTTGAGAACTTCGGCAGCAGCGGGCTTGCCGTGCTCGTTCACAAATACTCTGAGCCATACAACTCCTTCGGCTCGTTCCTCTTGTGCGCTTTGCGGATATGCTGGAGAGACCTGCTTCACAACCGTCGGCGGCTCATCCACAGTATCCTGGCTGATCGTTGCCGGCCGGACCGCAATCTGCTCTTGAGCAAACAAACCACCGGCGATGATGAGCGGCAGTACGATACCTGCACATTTCATAACGACCTCCTTCTGCGAGCTACTGTTGCTTTTGCATTTGTGTTGAATAGTATCCCCGAACTTCAATCGGTTCCGTTATGACGTAGACGTTCCTCTGCGGGGCCTGCTCACCTTCTCCTGTGAACGCCGAAGCAATGATGAACAGGAGCGAAGCAAGGAATGCTGTGCAGATGAGAACGACTGCCGGCACGGGAACCGTGATCCGTCTGCGGAAGACGTGACCCCGCCGAGCGGGTGAATCGTGATAGCGAACCCTCGGTTGTTGCTCACGCTCGACCTCCTCTGCGCCCGAAGATCGCAGAGCCACGCGCACGTCGATAAACTCCTGAAGGGTTTCTCTGCATGACACGCATTCGGAGAGATGAGCAAACAGCCGGGTTCCCTTCTCCGACGCCAGTTCATTGTCCAGGAATTCACTGAGCATGAGCTGATAGTGTTCGCAGTTCATATACGTCTCCTTTCGGCGTACAATGCTTTGAGTTGTGCTGCGAGCGCTTTACGCGCTTTGAAAATCCTTGACTTGACCGAGGGAACCGAAGTTGCCGTAACCGCCGCGATCTCCTCATAACTCATCTCCTCGTACTCTCGAAGGACCAAGACTTCACGGTACTGCGGCCTCAGCATGTCGAGGAGTCGTCGCACGGCATCCTGCCGTTCCATGG
>JBBIRR010000086.1:0-2930 GCA_037441705.1 Ignavibacteriales bacterium | reverse complement strand
ATAGTCCTCGGCGCGATGCACTCAAGGTCTATGAGTATCTTGCCTGCGGTAAGCCGGTGGTGCTCACAGCAGACAGGGTGCGGAGTGAATTCGAGAGCTTCGTGCATTATGCAGCTACGGCTGAGGAGTTCGCCTCGGCATGCATCCGGTCACTCCAGAGCCGATCGAACTCCGATCATGCTGCGATACAGAGACTGCTTGGTGAGTACACGTGGGACCATCGCGCCACCCAGGCACTCGAAGTCTGTGAGGAAGCGATGAAGCGAAAGTCGAATCCAAAATCAAACATCCCGAATCCAGCATCCACAATCCAGCATCCCCTTGTTTGAACCCTGAACCTTGAGCCCTGAACCTCGATCTGGAAACACACTCAAGCTACTTGTTGCAAGTTCAAGAGAAACAGGCTAACTTTTGGGTGGTGAGTGGATCGAAGCGAAGCTCAAGAAGGGAATCCCCCAATGGAAAACTCAGTTGTCACTTCAATTCGGTTAGAAACGCTGCGCGACCGGCGGTATCCAGTCAGTGCGATCGCGGAGAAGTTGTTTCCGTATCTCACAATCCTTGTCGAGCAATTCCATCCGGAGAAGATCATTCTTTTCGGCTCATTTGCTTACGGCCATCCAACCGGGCACAGCGACATTGATTTGCTGATTGTGAAAGAGCTGCATCAAAGTCCGGTGCGTGAAGCCATAGCCATCCGGAGAGCCTGGCGAGTTGTGCGGCAGATGTATGGCGCCTTACCGTTTGACCTCATTGTGGTTTCGCCGGAAGAACATGAACGGCGTCTGAGGCACTCAGCAGGATTCTATTCCGAGATCACCAACCGCGGCTTGCATCTGCTGTGAAGACCGAAGAGAATAACCCCCGACACTGGTTTTATCTGGCCGCAGAAAGGTTGAGAGCCGCAGATGTATTGCATGCGCAAGAGGGTTCCACACTTACCGGCATCGAACTGTTGCAGGAAGCCGTTGAGCGGTATCTCAAGGGATTTCTTATTGCGCATTCGTGGGTGCTGCAAAAGATCCATGACCTTACGGTTCTGAATGACGAGGCAAAACGATTTGATGCTCGCTTTGCCATGTTCGATGACATGTGTGAAAGTCTTACGGAGCAGTACTGGGCGCAGCACTATCCGGGGGGCGATCTTACAACAGTCGGAAACGATTACAACGAATACGCGCAAGCGTTGCAGAACTCGTTGCGTTGATCGAATCCATCCTGCCACAATACTTCGAAGCGTAATCGAACATGTCCGAACTGCTGTTGTAGGATTTCATCGTTCGCTGTTGTCCGCTTGTTCTATCGCCTCTTCGCAATTTCGCTTTCAACCCTGAATCTCAACCCTTGAACCCCGAAACCTGAACCTTGAAACCTCCTTCCTCCACCATCATCCTTGCCGCCGGCAAGAAGCGCCACGCGACATCCATCGAGACGAGCGTGTCGAATGCGATGACGCCGATTAACGGCAAACCCGTCATCGGCTGGATATTGGATGATTTGCTGCAGAAGAATATCGGCAGCGCGGTTGTTGTGCTGCGAGAAGAGGATGCAAGATGCCGAGCGTTCCTCGAGCGCGCCTATGCCCAGCGGCTCCGACTGACGCTTGCGCCCGTGGCAGGCAACGGGACAATTCTTCACTCGCTGCAGGCGGGACTCGAAGCGTCGAGCGGAAGCGGGTCGGCGCGCATCGTTCTGGGCGATACGCTGATTCGTGATTCGTTCGAGGCGGAGTGTGACTTCGTGTACGTGGGCAATGTTGAGGAATCCAGACGATGGTGTCTGCCGGTCGTGAACGAGGACGGATTCATCGTTGAGTACGTTGATAAGAAAAATCTTGCAGGAGGCGCGTTCAAAGCCGTCGCCGGATACTATCATCTGCTTGATGCGAAACTGCTCGACCGATGCGTGCGGCAGGCAATCGCTGAGGGGAAGCGCGAGCTGAGCGATGCCTTGCTTCTCTACGGTGCAGAACGGCCGATTCGTATCCGGGAAGTTGCCGAGTGGTACGACTTCGGGCACATCGACAAGATTGTTGATGCACGCCGGCGGTTGCTGCAGCCGCGGCACTTCAATTCGCTCAGCGTCAATCCCATCCTCAATACCATCACGAAGGTGAGCCGGAACGACGAGAAGCTGCGTGATGAATTAAACTGGTATGAACATCTTCCGGCCGAACTGCAGGTTCTTGCTCCGCGCATCCTGAGTCACGAGCAGGTGAACGGGCATCTGCATCTGGTTCAGGAGTACTACGGCTACCCGACGCTTGCGGAGTTGTACGTGTACGGCGACGTGGATCTCGACACGTGGTATTCCATTCTGCGCAACGTGCTGAACATCCACAACGAACTCCGGCGATATAAAGGGCGAATGGACGAAGCGGTCGTTCGTGACTTCTACATCGGCAAGACGCAGGAACGGCTTGCTGCGCTCAGCGCGCAGAGCCGGGACTGGCAAACGCGGCTCTCGTACCCAACCATCTGCTGGAACGGTCGCGAGCTGCGCAACCTCTCCGCGTTGTTGCCGATGGTGAAGCACAAGGCGGAGCAACTTGCGCACACGGCCGATATCTGCATCATTCACGGCGATCTCTGTTTCTCCAACATCCTGTACGACCTGAACAACCAGATCATCCGACTCATCGACCCTCGTGGTCGGTTCGGCGAGCCGGGAATCTACGGCGACGGACGGTATGATATCGCCAAACTGCGCCACAGCATTGCCGGGCTGTATGATTTTCTGACTGCAGGCATGTTCTCTCTTCGAGAGCACGGCAGCGAGTATCGGAGTGAGCTTTTTGCCAACGGCACGGAACAGCAGGTGGCAAAGCGGTTCGACAGCATGATCGTGCAGGCCGGGTATGACCTGGAGGAGATCAAGTTCATCGAAGGCCTGTTGTTCATTTCCATGTTGCCGCTCCACGCAGACGATTC
>JBBIRR010000085.1:0-2931 GCA_037441705.1 Ignavibacteriales bacterium | reverse complement strand
GGGCGCAGGACTTCAGTGATGCGACAGCGGGAACGTTCGAGCACTCGAGCTTCATCGTCAGCGGCGGAAACGTATTCGGATGGGCCGTCACAAGCACCGGAAAGATCTATGCGTACTTCAATCCCGTCGCGCTGCACGACCTCGGTGTCACATCTCTCGGCGCAGCGCCTGCAACCCGGCCTAACGCTCGACCGGGCGATCCTCTTGCGCATCGCGATCGGCCATCGGCGGACTACGCGTCGTCTGTGTCGGTAGGGTCGGATGAAGAGTTGGACAATGTCCCGGGCATCAGCATCACGCCTCTGGATGTTTTCACGCTTGCCGATACGATCCGCTTCAGGGCGATCGTGAAGAACTTCGGAACGTTCACCGAACCAAGCTACGGGATCGGCTGGCAGATCGACGGCGTGGCGCAGACGCCGCTTAACCGTGGATCCATCGCCCCCGGCGCGCTCGATACCGCTATCCTCCAATGGAACAATGCCACCGTAGGCGCCCACACGGTGCGTGCATGGACTATACTCGCCGAGGACGGCAACCGCTCCAACGACACCGCGAGCTACAGCTTCACCTTTACGCTTGACCGCGGTGCCTGGACATCGTTGCCTGCTTCGCCGAATGCACTCTCACGCAGCTGCGTAGCCTATATCCGCATCGCCGACACAGGCTATGTGTATCAGTTCGGCGGAGGATCGGGCACGCAGCTCAACAGCGTCGCTCGCTTCAACACGGTCACCAACACGTGGTCGAACACCGGCTTTGCCTCCATGCCTCTGGCGGTGTCAGCGGGCACGGCCATCACCGTTGATGACAGCAGCATCATCGTCTTCGGCGGCGAGAACACGGCTGCCACGCTGGGCAGCACGCAGAAATATAACGTCTACACCAACACGTGGACGACGCTCGCTCCGATGCCTACACCCGTAACCGATGCGGCAGTTGTGCGATACAATGATTCGTTGATCTACGTGATCGGCGGAGGCAACGGCTTGTTCGGAACGGTGGTCTTTTCGAACGTCCAGCTCTACAACATCCGGACGAACACCTACACGGCAGCAACGGCCTACCCGCTTGCTGTTGCCATGATGGGCGTTGGAATTTACAATGACACCATCATTGTCTCCGGCGGCTGGAACGGCACAACCGGGAATCCAAACTCCTACAAAGGCATCATCAATCCGGCCAACCCGACGCAAATCACCTGGACGCTCCTGCCGCCCTATCCGCTGGCAGGCGGTATAACGAGAATGGCCTCTGCCACACTCAGGAAAGGAACATCCATCGGTGTACTGTTCGCAGGAGGTGCCATTGCCGGTGCAACACTCACCGCAAAGGCATACATCTGGAACTTCTGCACCGGAGTCTGGTCACCGGTGGATACGTTTGCCGTCCCGCGCTCGAACATGAAGGCGGCAAGCAACGGGGCCGACGTGGCCTATGTGATCGCCGGCTTTACCACCGTCGGCGTGGGCACATCGGATAAGTTCACACTCTTGAACCTTGAAGGAACCTGCGGCCCCACCGGTGTCAGCGCATCGGACAGGACGGTACCGCAGACGTTCGAGCTGAGCCAGAATTATCCCAACCCCTTCAACCCGACGACCACCATCAAGTACGGGTTGCCTGCGCGGGCGACGGTTTCGTTGAAGATATACAACGTGCTCGGGCAGGAGGTGGCTCGATTGTTCGAGGGTGAACAACCCGCGGGCTATCACGAGGCGGTCTGGGATGGTCGCGCAATCAGCGGCAGCCCATCGGCCAGCGGAGTCTTCTTCTACCGTCTGGAAGCGCGGCCCTCGGACGGCGGCGCGCCCTTCATGAGCGTGAAGAAGATGCTCATGCTCAAATAACTCCGTACACCCACCAGACACGGTCGTGGAGCTTGAACCAACATCGGTTCAGGCTCCACGACGGAATTGCAATCTCATTTATTTCAAGGAGGGTAAAATGAACAGTTCGTGACAGATTCCGCTTTCGATTCCCGGAGAGCTGACCCGTATCGGCGAACCTCCTTCTCCAGCTCTCTGATCATCAATGTTGTATCCGATCTTTTCGCAACTCAAACGTCTTATTCGTCTTATTCCTTGATTAAAGGAGACTACCATGCAACGCTTGCTTCAACGTCTGAAAGGGCATCTTGCCCTACCGCTTCTGGCAATTGTTGTATGCGCGGCTGTCTCGTTCGCCCAGACGCCGCAGTACTATAATTACCAGAACGTCGGTACCTCGAGCAACACATTCCCATTCAACCAGGCAGCGGGGAAAGAAGTTCAGTGGCTGATCCTTGCAGGTGACCTGAACCAACCTTCCCCCCTTCCGTCGGGAAACAACATCACGACCGTCTACTTCTTTATTACGACAGGCGGCTCACGTACCTACACGGACATGACGATACGCATGGGGCAGACGAGTATTACCACGTTGCCGACAGGAGCGTGGTACACGGGACCTATGCAAACGGTGTTCTATCGCCCGTCGGTTTCGTTGACAGGACCCGCCAACGGGTGGATGAGCATTGCGTTGGACACGCCGTTCCCGTACGATCCGACACAAAGCCTCGTCATTGAAGTTACACAGTGTGGTGCGACGGGTTCGGGCATCAGCGTCCGACAGAACACACTTACAGGGTTTCGTCGAAGCTGGTCCTCAACTGCGACAGGATGTCCGTTCAACTGGGGCGGGCAGGATGCCAGTATCGTGAATTTTGGTGTTGATGTCGTTCCAAGCGGCACGCCCGGCTGGTCGCTTCAGACGTCGGGCATCACTACTGCACTTTATTCTGTGAAAGCTGTAACACCGCAGATTGCCTGGGCGGCAGGCGCAGGCGGAGTTGTCCTGCGGACGACCAACGGCGGCAACACCTGGACGTCCGTCGGCGGCGGCAACATCGGCACGGCCGACATCTACAACATCTTCGCGAACAGCGCCACC
>JBBIRR010000084.1:0-3084 GCA_037441705.1 Ignavibacteriales bacterium | reverse complement strand
ACCCGCCCAAAAAGCGGGCGAGGTTTCGCAGCATGGTGAAAAGGCTCCGTAGCTCAACCCGCCCGAAAAGCGGGCGAGGTTTCGCAGCATGGTGAAAAGGCCCCGTAGCTCAACCCGCCCGAAAAGCGGGCGAGGTTTCACAGCATGGTAAAAAGGCCCCGTAGCTCAACCCGCCCAAAAAGCGGGCGAGGTTTCGCCGCATGGTAAAAAAGGCCCCGTAGCTCAACTGGATAGAGCAACAGCCTTCTAAGCTGTAGGTTCCGCGTTCAAGTCGCGGCGGGGTCACAACGTTTGGCGCAGGCGTGCTTTTCAGTTGCCCCGGGGAGTATCTTCGCATTCCCATCCCGCCCCCATCGTCTAGAGGCCTAGGACACGAGCTTTTCAAGCTTGGAACACGAGTTCGAATCTCGTTGGGGGCACTACGAAAGAGTTGACGACAAGAAAGGCGCACGCCCGATCGCCCGCCTCCTCACACTTCGCGCATCAACACCGGTGATGCGGCGAGACGATCAGTCGTGATGACTGCGCCGGTTGAGCGATCGATCTGTCCGAATTGCAACACGCCTGTCGGACAGGATTGCACGCAGGCACTGCATCGCACGCATTCGGGATCTTCCATCGGCAATCCTTTGTTGGCAAAATTCATCACGTCGATGCCCTGATGACACACCGATGTGCAGACGTTGCATGAGATGCACTTCTTCTTGTCGGCATGGATACGAAACCGACTGAAGCGCGCGTAGATGTGCATGAGCGCGGCAAGAGGACAGGCGAAGCGGCACCATACCCGACCGCTGAACCAGAAGTACGTTCCGTATCCCACAGCACCGGCCAGAAACAAATCCACAACATACTTGTAGTTGAGCTGGATGCCGAGAAACGACCAACCCTGAAATGCGCCGTTGAATGTCGCGTTCACCGTCCTTCCGAAATCCGTCCCCGCTGTTGCCCATCCGACGACGCGGAGGATCAGCAGCAGGAACGCAATGGCGAGAATGCCCTGACCGAGCATGTTGACGCGATTCCAGATGGCGCCGTGCGGCATTTTGTGACGGTGTGTATCGCCCAACGTCTCGGCCATCGCACCGCACGAGCAAATCCATCCGCAGTAAGCTCCTTTTCCCCACCGGTAGATGATAAAGGGAATGATCACAAATGTCTGCAGCAGACTGATGCCGAGCCACCACCAGAGCGGCTGCGACGTGAAGACATTCCAGACAAACAGGGGCCACGCCAGAATGATGCCGAACGCGCGCCAGTACTCGCGACCGTGACCGTAGTTGACCACCGGGAACAGTGCATCGGCAGTGTCTTTCCCGATGCCGGAGTCGAACACGCCGTTGTTGCCGAGGTACGGAAGAAGGAAGTAGGGAAGGATAAACAACGGCACGAGCTGTATCGTCAGGAGAGAGAGGGTTTGCATCTTGACGTACGGCGTCTTCCTTCGTTTGATGCGCCTGTAGCCAAACACGAGAACGAGAAGAGTGTACATCAGCGCGTAATAAAACCCGCTGTCGCCGAGGGATACCATCAGCGTTCCAAGAACCGTCGTCTTATCGGCAGCGGCGGCAGCAACCGTCCCGCCCAAGTCCGTTATGAAGGACGGCACATTGTACGGAAACCAATGGTTGTGCTGAAAGAGTTTGGTCAGCTCTCCGCCGGCTTTCCAGTTGTACACGAAAAGACAGAAGAGGAAGAAGAGTCCGAACGCTATCCATCCTTTCCATCCTAACTCGCCGGTGATTTTCACTCCCGTGCGGCGGAAGAATTCCAGCGGTGCTTCGCGTCCGATCATCGTGAACACTGCATCGTTCGCGATCGTCACCTCGTTACCTGCCGCATCAATGAGCGTGACATCTCTCTCTCCGATTTCTTTCACGCGGCTCTTCATCATCAACGTAATGCGTCCGGGTTTGCTGGCCGCACCGAGAAAGCGGCCGCTGCTCGTCGTCACCCGCTCGGACGTTGGCGTCTCGATCGCAACGTCGGCCATTGGATCGGCCATCAGCTTGTTCAAGCGTTCGATGTTGTCGGGTTTCGGTCTGGAGAATCCCTCTTTGCGGTAGGAAATCGTCACATAGCCGCCGCATTGTGCAATGGCGATGGCTGTTTCCAGCGCGCTATCTCCACCGCCGACGACGAGAACATGTTGGCCGCTATAATCTTTCGGATCGTGGAGACGGTTATAGACTTTGTCGCGGTTCTCACCCGGCACGCCCAACTTGCGGAAATCTCCCGACCGTCCGATTGCCACAACCACGCGGCGTGCGTTCAGGCTTTCGTGCTGCGGAATCACGACCTCGAAGTATCCGTCTCTTCTTACCACCCTCTCCACACGTGCCATGCGCGGAACGATGCCCTTGTGCAGGGTTTGCGCCTTCAATTCTTCCACCAGCGGCTCCTTCACCTGCGCCGTAAACTGCAGGTCGCCCGCCGGGATCATCTCCGTTGGGTAGGTAAAGATGGGCTTCCCTTTCGGGAAGTTGACGATGGTGGAGAAGGGCTCGGTGGCTTCGAACAGCTCGAAGCTCAACCCGTTCTTCCGCGCCTCGAGAGCCGCCGCCATGCCGGAGACGCCGGCGCCGACGATGGCAACATCGAGCACGGTTCGGTCGGCTGTGTTGGTTCTGGCGTTCCGAAAATCAGGGTCGGAGAGAATGGTGTGAATTGCTCTGGCTCCGCTGTCCGCAGAGAACTTCAGCAGTGGAATGCCCGTCAGATCACCAACAATATAGAGACCCGGAATGTTGGTGGAGCCGTCGGCATTCACCTGCGGAACCTTCTCGACGACTCCTGCGGGCCACTTCGTGTGAAGCCAGCGCGTGTATCGTGATAACAGCATCATCATTACTTACGGGAACCTCGTTGAGGACATTGTACAAAAGCTGAATCACGAAACGGTCACCGAACCATCACGCCGCTCGGCGGGACGCGCCGGCTCCTTCACCATCGCGCCCCCGCAACTGCTCCCCGCTCCGGCGGTGCAGCCGTAGCAATGCGACCCGAAGACAATGCTGCGCCGAAGAAGCTTCTCGAAATCAAAATTCCAGATGGTGTCCGGCGCTCCGTGGTTGACACGCCATC
>JBBIRR010000083.1:0-3428 GCA_037441705.1 Ignavibacteriales bacterium | reverse complement strand
CGTGCCGCTGGACGAGTGGTTCAGAACGGAAGAGGGGCGTGCGTTTGTGATCGAGCGACTTCTCTCCGATCGTGCCCGGACTCGCGGGTGGTGGAACGCCGAGGCCGTACGCCGCGTCCTGGGCGTGCATACGCAGGGCCGCGGTCGGCAGTTCGGTGCTTTGCTCTGGCGCCTGCTGATGCTCGATGCGTGGGCGCGATATTACGTTGATGATTCTTCGTTCTTGAAAGGAGTACGCATGTGAACAAGCTGACCGTCATCATGCCTGTCTACAACGAGGCGCGGTTCGTCGGCAAAGCCGTCGAAAAAGTCCTGCGCGCCGACACGTGCGGCCTCGCGTTAGAGTTCGTGATTGTGAATGACGGCTCCACCGATGGGACGAAGGAGATTCTCGAATCGCTCGCTCCGTCGGATTGCCGCATACGCGTGTTCCATCAGCCGCGCAACATGGGCAAAGGCGCAGCAGTTCGCCGAGGAATTGCCGAAGCGACCGGCGACATCATCCTGATACAGGATGCGGACTTAGAATACGATCCCGTAGATTACCCGGTCCTGCTTCAACCGATTCTTGATGGTCGCGGCGATGTGGTGTTCGGCTCGCGCTTTCTCGGCGGCACGCATCGCGTTCTTTACTTCTGGCACTCCGTTGTGAATAAATTCCTGACGCTTCTCTCCAACATCACAACGAATCTGAACCTGACCGATATCGAAATCGGCTATAAGGCCTTTCGGGCAGACCTCATCAAGAGTCTCAAACTTCGCTCGAACAGGTTCGGCTTCGAACCTGAGGTGACGGCAAAGGTCGCTCGCGCCGGCGCCCGTGTGTATGAAACGCCTGTGAACTACAGTGGCCGATCCTACGCCGAAGGTAAGAAGATTACATGGAAGGATGGGGTGCAGGCGCTGTACTGCATTCTACGCTACGCGTGGGTGGATTGAAGCGAGGGGAGTGGAGGAGTGATGGAGTAACGGAGTGATGGATTCAGGAAACCGATGACGGACAGACGCATTGCAGCAAGCTACGCGCTCATTGCGATGTGCGCGCATGCACTTGTCATTGGGCTGAGCCTCGTTCCATCACTGCGCGCGGCACCGCTGGAGCGCGGCGACGCGATCACGTACTTGATGACCGCGGAGAACATCGTCAAGCATGGCAGTTTTTCGCGAGAGTCTGCGGCACCTCTTGTCTGGGAGCCGTACCGAACCCCTGGCTACCCGCTTTTGATTGCGGCAAGTATTCTCCTCACAGGAACACATGCAGCAGTTCTGTTCCTTGCTGCCGTTACTTCAGCCTTTGCTGCCTGGAGCGCGGTGAGGTTGACTTCGTTTTTCGGTGGAACGGGCGCTGCGCTTCACGGAGCGGGAGCTGTGAGCGCGTTGCTTCCGAATTCGTTGGGCCTCTCGGCGATGATGCTGACCGACGCGATTTCAGGCCATCTCACCCTCGTGTGGCTCTATTTGATGATTACGGGCTGTCGCCGGCATTCGGCTGTACGTCTTGCTGCTTCCGCCATGGTGTTGGTCGCCCTTCAAGTGCTGAAGCCAACGTTCGGGATTGCGGCGCTCTTGGTGGGGCTTGCCGTGCTGCTGTTCTACCAACACGATCGCAAGGTGCTTGTTCTTGCCGCGCTGTGTTTGGTGACGGTACCGATGCCTTTCGTTCTTGCCTCTCGCAATCTTGAAGCGCACGGTGTTCATTCGGTTTCTCTGCTGGGCGTGGAGACAGCGCGGGAATACCTTCAGGTCCGTTATTTGCAGGAACAAACAGGCGAAGCGTACGAGACGCTTACCCGTCGTGTGCGTGAAGAGGATCGGCGCGAAGCGCAGCAACTCAGCTCTCCGCCGAGCCTGTATGGACGATTGTATTTGGTAAAAGAAGAAAAGGTGAACCGGTTTGTGCGTGAGCATCCGTTGGTTGCCGCGCGCCTCATGCTGACGGAGATGGTTCGGCAATTCGCCGCGCCGCAGGAGTTTTTTCCGCAGGTATTCGTCGGCGACCTGCCGGCACGGGGAAGGGGAGTGGGGAGTCTTTTGACACTCGGTCTGTGGTTCTGCGCAGCCATCGGAGGGTACACGTTGTGGAAAGCGGGCAATCCCGCGCCCGCGTTCATGATTGCCGGCGTGCTGCTCTTCTTCCTGGTAACCGGCTCAATCTCACACCACGTCGGTGCACGCCTGCGCTTTCCGGCAGACATGGCCGCCGTGCCGTTGATGGGGGTGGGGGTTGCATCCATTCTGAGTAGACAGACGAATCCTTTCTTCAGGAAATGATGTCTGTTGACTCTAACAAGAAGATTGTCTACATCACCGGCCAGCTCGGCATCGGTGGTGCTGAGAAGCAATTGTTTCTTCTCGCAACGTCGCTCCGCCAACGCGGATGGGATGTTTCGGTTGTTACACTCAACGGCAACGCCGGTGACTACTGGGAGGCCCCGTTTCGAAAAAGCGGGCTTCCGCTTGCAACCATTGCAGCCGGTACGTCACGACCCTATCGCCTTCTTGCTATTGCTGGACTCCTTCGCAAGTATCGTCCCACGATTGTGCATTCCTGGACAATGTTTGCCAACCCCTACGCTGCGTTAGGAGGAAGGCTCGCCGGCGTTCCCTACCGGCTTGGTTCAGAACGGTCGAATCCTTCACAGTCACTGGAAGAGCTTGGTCGCTTCTGGTACGCCCAATGCTTGAGCGGTCTCGACGCGATCGTCATGAACAGTTACGCTGCCAAAATGTTCGTGAATACCTTCCGTCCAACCTTGAAAGCGTTCGTTGTTCATAATGGCATTGATGTTCCTCATGAACATGCGTCTGAACTGAGAATGCGGCTTCGTGCAGAGTTCAAAGTGCCTCATGAAGCTTCCGTTCTGGGCTGCATCGGAAGATTAGAGCCACGAAAGAATTTCGGGCTCGCACTCAATGCTGCTGCACGTCTTGTCACACGTTTCCCCAATTTGCGTGTGGTGTTTGTGGGTGATGGCCCGTCACGCAGTACACTTGAGCAAGAAGCAGAACGCCTGATGCCACGCGGCAGCGTCTATTTCCTTGGAGCTCTCCCGCAGGCATCACGCCTGATGCCGATGTTTGATGTTTTTGTGTTCCCATCCACAGGTCAGGAGGGAATGCCGAATGTGTTGATGGAAGCGTCGGCATTCGGCGTCCCGTCTGTTGCAACCCGTGTGGGGGCCGTAGACGAAATTATTGAAGACGGAAAGACTGGATTCATCGTCGAGCTCGAGGCCGAAGAGTTGATGGCACAAAGAATCGGCACGCTTCTTTGGGAACCCGAGGTACGCGCGGCAATGGGTAATGCAGCACGGGTACGCATGTTGAAGTCGTTTGGAGTCGAAACGATGGTGACAAACATGGAACGAGTCTACGAGGAGATCAGGGGGCAGGTGAGGCAATCATGAATCCTCCCCGCATCCTCTTCG
>JBBIRR010000082.1:0-4328 GCA_037441705.1 Ignavibacteriales bacterium | reverse complement strand
TCGGCACGCTTCTTTGCGAACCCGAGGTACGCGCGGCAATGGGCAATGCAGCACGGGTACGCATGTTGAAGTCGTTTGGAGTCGAAACGATGGTGACAAACATGGAACGAGTCTACGAGGAGATCAGGGGGCAGGTGAGGCAATCATGAATCCTCCCCGCATCCTCTTCGTCGGTCCGATGCTCGGGACGAATCCCGGATGGGTGCCGAACCCGATGGAGATTCTCGCGCCGTATCTCGAAGCACGAGGGTACACCTGTCTTTTCTCATCGCGGATCGTGAACAGGTATGCACGCTTTGCGGACATTCTTCAGACGTTGTACGCTCAACGTCATCGGTACGACGTCGTGTGCCTGCAAGTGTACAGCGGTCCGAGCTTCGTTGTCGAGGACGGGACGAGTTTGCTGGCAAGAGCGATCCGCAAGCCTGTCGTGATGGTACTCCACGGAGGCGCAATGCCGGGCTACATGAAGAAGTACCCTCGCTGGTCGCGAACGATCTTTCGTCGTGCGGACGCGATCGTGACGCCGTCAATGTACCTCGCGGAAGCGATCAGCGACCTTGGGTTTCAGGCAATCATCATCCCCAACATCATCTCGATTGAGGAATATCCTTTCACGCAGCGCAATAGCGTTCGTCCCAAACTCCTCTGGATGAGAACATTCTATGAGTACTACAACCCGCAGATGGCTGTACGTGTGCTGAACGATCTCCTGCGCGAGTTCCCTGACGCAGAGTTAACCCTTGCCGGACAGGAGAAGGGAACCGAGGGGGAGGTGCGACGCCTCGTTGCCGAGTTGGGTTTGGGTGAGCGCGTCCACTTTCCCGGCTTTCTCGACGCGGAAAAGAAGCGGGCCGTCTTTTCGCAGCATGATATCTTTCTCAACACGACGTTCATTGATAACATGCCCGTGTGTTTGTTGGAGGCAGGCGCGTTCGGATTGCCGATCGTCTCGACCGACGTCGGCGGCGTGCCGTACATGGTGAAGCACGAAGAAAGCGCGCTGCTGGTGGAACCCGGCAACGTGAAGGCGATGGCACATGCAGTCCGCCGCCTGATCCGCGACCCGCAGCTTGCCTCGAAACTCTCCAGCAACGGACGAATCATGGCCGAGCAAAGCAGTCCCGAAAAAGTCGTGCCGTTATGGGAGGAACTCATGAGAAAGTTTGCTTCCTCAAGCGTGGATCGGTCCGGGAGGAAACCTTCTACAGAGAAAAATCCATGTGCGGCATCTGCGGCATAGTTCGTAAGAACGGATCTGGCCCGGTTGATGCGCGGGAGTTAATGCGCATGCACGAGGCACAACTTCACCGGGGTCCCGACGACAGCGGCATCTTCGTTAAAGAGAACGTAGGTCTCGCCTCGCAACGACTTGCCATTCTCGATCTCTCGCCGCGCGGACACATGCCCATGGCAACAGAGGACGGTCGGTACTGGATCATCCACAACGGCGAGGTGTACAACTACGCAGACCTGCGAAAGGAGTTAGAGGCAAAAGGCGATCGCTTCCGCTCTGCTACCGACACGGAAGTGATTCTCGCAATGTACCGCCGATACGGCGCGGCGATGTTAGAGCGCTTCAACGGCATGTTCGCGTTCGCAATATGGGATGAAGTCGAACGCAGACTTTTCGTGGCGCGCGACCGGCAGGGCGTCAAGCCGCTCGTGTATGCCGAGTGGAATGATGCGTTGCTCTTTGCTTCGGAGGAGAAGGCATTGATTGCTGCAGGTGTTCCTGCCGAGTTTGACGAGTCAACGTGGTATGAGCTTCTCTTCTTTCGATACGTCGCGGGCGATCGCACGCCGTTCAAACGCATCAAGCGGTTGCTGCCCGGACATTACTTGATCTGGGAAAATGGCAAGACGAGTATTCATCGTTGGTGGGCACTCGAGCCGAAACAGGGTCAGTATTCTCTTTCGCTCGACGCCGCAGTGCTTCACCTGCAGGAGCTGTTCGAGGACTCGATTCGTCTCCGAAGAATCAGCGATGTGCCTGTCGGTGTGTTGTTGAGCGGCGGACTCGATTCCAGCGCGATGGCAGCGATGATGGCAAGGCAACTGGAGAAAGAAAAGGTCAATGGAGATGCCGGACAGGTTTCCAGCTTCACAGTGAGATTCAGCCAGCCTGAGTACGATGAGGGCTTCTTCGCCAACAAGGTTGCCCGGCGATGGAATCTGAAGAGTCATGAACTGACTGTTGACGAGCAGGATATCCCGCAGCTTCTTGAAGATGCGACGCGGTACCTCGATGCGCCGATCGTTCACAACAACGATCTTCATCTGCTTGCCATCTCCCGCTTCGCGAAGCCGCTGGTAAGCGTGCTGCTCTCCGGTGAAGGTTCCGACGAGGTGTTCGGCGGCTATGTGCGATACCGCCTGTTCCGCTATGCTCGCATGTTCCGGTTGATGAAGTTGTTCCCCTTCAGCATACCGCAGATTCTTGACCCAAGCGGTCGCCTGCGGAAATCTGTGCGCCTGCTTCAACACGCAACTCTCGAAGATGCGACGCTGTATTCATCTGCCGAAGTCTTACCGTTCGAAGTAGGTCTGGCAAACACAAATGAACCGGTGGACTTTCGCCATCGTGTCATGACGGATGCGGTGAAGCTCTACGACAATCCCGTCCGTCAGGTTATGTACTATGAGCAGCACACGTATCTTCAATCAATTCTCGATCGCAACGATCGGATGACGATGGGGGCGTCTATCGAGTGTCGCGAACCCTATCTCGATTACCGGATTGTCGAATGGGCGGCAGGCCTGCCAACATCACTAATCGTTGCAGGGGGGATGAGAAAGACGTTGCTTCGCAAAGCCGTTGCCGATTTGCTGCCGCCGGAAGTTCTGGCTCATCCCAAATGGGGATTTGCAACGCCGCTGCGCGCATACTTCAGAGAAATCCCACAACTCCGCGACTTCATCGCAAAGCTTCCGGCGATGGATGTTCTGGACTCGTGCCCGCTGTCCAAATCTTTCCTGGGAAAAACGGTGCGAACGTTCTTAGAGGGAGACAACAGCGCACTGCCGTTGGTGCGACAGTTGGTGATGACCGCTGTGTGGTTCGAAGTCTGTGTGCGCGGGAGGAGGGAGATATTTTCATGAGAAGGTTTTCTTCATCAAGGGTGAATCAGTTGAGAAGGAAACCTTCTACGTATGTTGCCCGAGATGTCCTTTCTTACCGGTTTCTATAGCCGCCTTCCCGTTGCCGCTCAGCATGTAGCGGTGACTGCCTACGGCGCCTACTGGCACTGGCTTCGGTTCGGCTCGGGATTCGACCGGTTCGTGAACGGGTACATTCAGCGAGAACGGTTCACCAGCGATGAATGGAAGGTCTGGCAGCGCGAGCGGCTGCGCAAGCTTCTCTTCAATGCGGCGCGGTTCGTGCCGTTCTATCGAGAAGCCTGGAGCGAGGAACAGCGGCGCGCGGCCGAGCGTGGCGAGCTTGAGGCGCTCCCTCTGTTAGAGAAGGACGCAATCCGTCGAGATCCGGAAGCGTTTCTGGACGAGCGGTTTTCTCGTGTACCGAGGTTTTCCTTTCACACCAGTGGAACGACCGGTACGCCGATCAGGACGATCTGGAAGATCAGCGAGATTCGCGACTCGCTTGCCGTGCGAGAGGCACGCTCGGCCCGATGGGCAGGAGTGTCGTTCCGAATGCCGCGCGCGACCTTCTCCGGCAGGATGGTTGAGCCTGACCCGCACAGCACCGGACCGTTCTACCGCTACAATGCCGTGGAGAAGCAGGCGTATCTCTCACCGTTTCATCTCGGACCGTCAACAGCGGTGCAATATGTTGAAGCGTTGCGGCGTACTGGCGTGCAATGGCTCACGGGCTACGCCGTCTCGTACTATCTTCTTGCTCGCTACATACTCGAGCAAGACCTTCGCGTTCCGCCGCTGCGTGCCGTGATCACGACGAGCGAAAAGGTGACGGCAGAGATGCGTGCGACGATGGAGAAGGCATACCGCAGCCGGGTGTTCGAAGAGTACAGCACGGTCGAGAACGCCGTGTTTGCAAGTGAGTGTGAGAAAGGAAAACTTCACATCAGTCCCGATGTGGGTGTGGTGGAAATCCTGCGCCCCGATGGCACAGCGTGCAAAACAGGAGAGGTGGGAGAGGTTGTGACGACATGTCTCATGCGAAGCTTTCAGCCGCTCGTTCGGTTCCGATTGGGCGACCTTGCATCGTGGGATGATGAGCCCTGCCCCTGCGGTCGTTCCATGCCTGTGCTGAAGGAAGTGGTAGGAAGAATTGAGGATGTCGTTGTCGGTCCCGATGGACGCGAGATGGTACGATTCCACGGCATCTTCGTTGACCAGCCGCATGT
>JBBIRR010000081.1:0-4330 GCA_037441705.1 Ignavibacteriales bacterium | reverse complement strand
ATGAAAAAAATCCTGCTCGCCACGCTGGGCGAAAGCCCCGCGGTCGTCACTGAAGCCATTGACCGGCTGCGGGCAGACGGCATTCGCATAGATTATGTCGTTCTCCTCACGACAAAGGATACGTATGCGCAAGACGCGCTGACACTGCTCTCAGGGCACATAAACGAATACTACAAAGGCGAAGTCTCTCTTTACGATGCGCGTGTTTTGGACAAGCTGTATGACGTCGACACAGACGAAGCAGCGTTGGAGTTTATGACCCAAGCTTGCTCCGCGTTGCGGGACTATCGAAAGAAGGGTTGGGAGATTTATGCATGTATCGCCGGCGGACGCAAGGCGATGTCGGCACTGCTGGCACTTGCTGTGCAGTTCTACGGAGCCAACATGCTCTTCCATGTCCTGGTGGAAGACCCTGTCTTGGAGGAAGAGGGACACATTCTGAAGTTAAAGAACAAATCGCTCGATGAGCAGAACCGAGCGCTTCACCCGGATGTGAGTCTCATCAAGATCATCCGCATGCCTTTTGTGGGTCTTTTCCCGTTGCTGGACAGCGTGATTGCTGGACTGAAGGGACAAGAGGACGATCTTAAAATCAAAGCTCTTTTGGAGCAAAATGGCTTGTGGCAACAAGGCAACCCAACGGATGTTGGTCGTCGCGTACTAGGTGTACTCGAAAGCGTCGAAGCTCGTCCCCCATCCCGACAAAGCGAAGAGTGTGAAAAGTCGCTTGCCAAGAAAGAGCCGAAAGAGGCACAAGCTACCCGCGATTGGGCCGATCGTATCTGCCGACGTTTTCTCTTTGTCGAGCGCATTGAGGACATCGGCTGGCGGGAAGGGCAACCGAAGGTGAATGTGGAGCCACCCAACCGGTTGGTGATCTTCGTGCCCGGACGCCGTATCCAGGGAATTGGATTTCGGCTGACGACGACGGCCCAAACACAAGGTCAGTTGGAACGCGCTCGCCAGGAGGTGGAACGCTGGATTGAAAAGGAGATGAGATAGAACGTATGCAACCCCTCCCTACCCCTAAAATCTCCTTTCACCTCATTCCTTCGAATGAGAATTTCCAGGTTGTTCACTTCACGCTCGAAGGCAATGGCACCATCGAGCCGGCGGATCTAAGTCATCTCCGTCTGCAAGAAGTTGATTACAGCAAGGGAGTGATCATTAGTGGAAGAGGGCCCATGTGGTTGTACGCGTACCTTGTCCATGCCTACCATCCGGCCGCCTGGGTTGCAGTCTTCGATCCCAGAATCGGTGCGGTGGTCGTCCAAAACCACATCCCTACGGGCCCTTCACCTGGATCTACGATTCCCATGGAAAAAATCAAACCACTCTTGGAGTTGATACACAGGAATCCCTTCGGCGCTTCTCCCAAATCATCGCAACCGGAGTCTGGCACCGCACACATCGCCGCCATCATCGCAATCGTCGGTCCTCCTCACTCGGGAAAATCCGTATTTCTCTATGCGCTGCAAGAGGCCCTGCATCACCAGCTGGGAAGGATTGCGCATCAGCACCAGGTCTTCACCGTCCGCGCGTGTCCCGATGGCGAGGGCAACTGGTTCCAAGAAGTGGCTCCCGATACCGCTCTCACAATCCGGCGGAAGTCAAACTTCGACGACGAGTTTGTCGCACGGATTGTCAGGGCAATTCAAAACGTGAGGCTCACAAAAAAAATTCTCCTGATCGATTGCGGTGGCAAGATTGATCGCCGCAATCAATCGATCTGGAATGAATGCACCCATGCTATCATCGTTGTGCACGATCCCGCTGAACTCGATGAGTGGAAAGGCGCATGTAAAGCGTCGGAACTTCACATTCTCGCCGAGGTCATATCGTCACCGCAACCAACAAGCCGCGTGGTTTCTCAGAATCCTCTGCGTGTCGAAGTCGGACCCCTCGAGCGGCAGCGTTTGGATGTTCGTCTTCCTCAAGAACTGATTCACGCGATCGATCACTCGGTTCCGCAGTAGCCATGCGTCTTCATCTCACCATACGTCCGTTGCAAAAGGCGTCCAGCATTCCCATCAACTACAACTATTATCTTTCCAGCGCCATCTATCGCTGGATCGAGACGTCGTCGCCGGAATACTCCGCCTTCCTACACGAGCACGGATTTCAGCCCGAAGGCGTTGCGCGGCGGTTCAAGCATTTCTGCTTCTCGCAACTTGTCGTTCCCGAGCGATCGGTGCGCGACAATCGCCTGCAAATTCGTTCGCCGCTCATCCATTGGTACATCGGCATGCCGGTCGAAAAGACGCTCGAGCATTTGGTGATAGGCTTGTTCGAGCGGCAGGAATTTTTCATCGGCTCAGCGGACACTCGCTTTGCCGTCGAACAGGTTGAGGTGCTGCCCGATCCTGCCTGGTCGCGCTCCATGTGCTTCCGCATGCTCTCGCCGGTCACCGTTTCCGTTCCGGAAGAACGCAACGGCAAACTCATCGCGTCCTACCTGTTCGCCGATGACCCGCGCGTTCCCGCCGCTCTGCGCGCCAACATCATCAACAAATATCATTCGCTGCATAACGGAGCACCCGAGCGCGCAGAGATGGATACTGCGGAATTCTCCGTGCGTCTCGACGACGACTTCATCCGCCGGCGCGGCGGCGCGGCACGCATCAGCAAACTCATCACGATCCGCGAAGGTCAGGCGGGCGAAACACGTGTGCGCGGCTTTCTGTGTCCGTTCACCATCGAAGGCGAGCCGGAGCTAATTCGCCTTGCCTACGAGAGCGGCCTGGGAGAGAAAAATTCCATGGGTTTTGGAATGATCGAGGTGGTGCCATGAAACGACCGTATTACATCATGAGCAGCGGGCGACTCAGACGAAAGGAGAACACCATCTACTTCGAGCCGGTGTTTCCGAAGGACGGCGAAGACGTACCGTCACCGACGGTCGATCCCGCCATCGAGGAAGAACTCCTTGCCGGCTTCACCGTCGAGACGGAAGCCGATCCTGCAACGGGCCGCGTCCAGCGCAAGCCGATTCCCGTGGAGGATATTGAAGCGTTCTATTGCTTCGGGGAGTTAGACTTCAACACGCGGTTCTTCAACTTTCTCTCGCAGAAGAAAATTCCACTTCACCTCTTCAATTATTATGGCCATTACGCCGGCAGCTTCGTTCCACGCGAGTATCTCCCGTCGGGCTTCACGATACTCGAACAGGTGCGTGCGTACCTCGACCCGCATCGTCGGCTGCTCATCGCGCGCGAACTGGTGGATGCCGCTTCGACCAACATCATGAAGAACCTTCAGTACTACAGCAATCCTTCGCGCGCCGAGGAGAGGAAGATTGATTTCAGCGATGCCGTACGCGATATTGAAACGCTCCGCGCCGGCATACCGCAGGCACACACAACGCAGGAGTTGATGGGACTCGAAGGAAACATCCGCGAGCGCTACTATCGCTGCTGGGGAGAGATTGTCGGACAGGAATACTCTGTAGAAAAGCGCGTCAAACATCCGCCCGATAATGCGATCAACGCACTCATCTCGTTCTGCAACGGATTGGTGTACGCGACCGTGCTCAGCGAAATCTACCACACGCACCTCAACCCGACCATCAGCTACCTGCACGGACCCGGCGAGCGGCGGTACTCGCTCGCACTCGACATCGCGGAAATCTTCAAGCCCATCCTCGCCGATCGCATGATCTTCAAACTGTTGAACAACAGGCAGATTCAGGAAAAGCATTTCCGCAAAGAGTTGAACTTCTGCTATCTGGAAGAGAGCGGGCGCAAGATTGTTCTCCAGGAATACGACGAGCGATTGAAAACCACGATCAAACATCGGGGGCTTGGACGGAATGTTTCCTACCGGCACCTGATCCGGCTGGAAGCATACAAGCTTATCAATCATTTGATGAGCGGCGAGGAGTACAAGGGATTTCGGGCGTGGTGGTAAGGAGGATGATCCGTGTACGTCATCATCGTGTACGACGTTGAAGAGCAGCGAGTCGCGAAGGTTTGTAAATTTCTTCGCAGCTACTTACATTGGGTGCAGAACAGTGTGTTCGAAGGGGAGTTAACGGAGGGGAAATTCAAGGAAGTGCAGATTGGATTGAAGAAGCGAATCAAGGTGGAGAAAGATTCGATCTTGTTTTACAAACTGAAGACGGTGTACGACGTAGAAAAGGAGGTGATGGGCGTGGAGAAGTCCGTGCCGGATGCGTTTGTGTAGACGGCGTTGTCGTCAGCCGGCGGGGATTCTTGCACTATCGTGGGTTGACGACGGGTTGCGCGAGAAAAATGCCGAAAGGCGTATTTTTTGGGGGATTTTTAACGGATTCGAATCGAACCAGAGTGGAATTGAAACAAAACTAAGTGAT
>JBBIRR010000080.1:0-4406 GCA_037441705.1 Ignavibacteriales bacterium | reverse complement strand
CGGTAGTATTCCTCCATATCCGCAATGAGAATGGTATGAGGAATGCCGGCCGCGCGGAGTGTCTCCACGGCATCCCGATTGATCACAACATCAATTCCTTCCTGCAGCGTACCGGTGTAGTGATCGAGGTCGATTCCCAGCCGTTGCATGGTTTCAATGTCGTTCGCCGCACGAACGTGGATTCTCACCTTGGAGTAGGTCGAGTACCTGTCACCGGCATGCAGGGAGTTGGTGAGAAGGGTGAGAGCGGCAAGAAGTGTGAGCAGGGCATTCATGACATTCTTCCTTCGATCATCCAAAAGAAAAAGAGGGAGCCAAGCAACTCCCTCCTCACAACGCTTTCATTCGGCATTCAGCGCGCCTGTCTGAGAAACTCCAATCGCGTCTTGAGTCTCTCCGCCGACATCAAGAGTTTGTCCTTGCCGTAGATTGCATCATCCGGATTGGTGAAGACCAGCTCGTATTCATCGCTCATCACAATGGCCTCTTCGGGGCAGGCTTCTTCGCAGAACCCGCAGAAGATGCACCGCAGCATGTTGATCTCGAACCGTTCGGGGTAGCGTTCCTTTTCTAACTCGGTCTCGGCCGCCTGCACTTCGATCGCCAGAGCCGGGCAGACCCTCGCACACAAGCCACACGCAACGCAGCGCTCGACCCCGTTCTGCTCCACGAGAACGGGTCTCCCGCGATACGAGGGCTGCGGATTGAATCGTTCCTCAGGATACTGCCGCGTGAATTTCGGGCGCAGCATCTGCTTGAACGTGAGGACCATCCCCTTGAAAATCTCGGGAATGTACGTTCGCTGCAAGAACGACAGATCCTTCCGTCGCACCTGCAACGCTTCCTTGACTTTCTTCGCCTGTCCGTTTGTCGGTTCCATCATCATGTTCCTTCCGAATCCGTTCTCTTACCAGACGGAGGGAAATGCGAAATGCAGCACGCCCGTCAGCATGAGGTTCAAGAGCGCTAACGGCAACATCACCTTCCATCCCACATTCATCAACTGATCATAGCGGAAGCGGGGAATCGTCCACCGAATCCACATGTAAAAGAACAACATTGCCCCCACTTTTGCAACAAAGGCAAAGATCTGCAGCAGGCTGACCCAGAACGGTGTGAGGCCGAGAAGATGCACGCCCGGCAGATGCCAGCCGCCGAGAAACAGCGTCACGATCAACGCGCTGGACGTAATCATGTTGGAGTATTCGGCGAGGAAGAACGCGCCGAACTTCATGCCCGAGTATTCCGTGTGGTATCCGCCGACAAGCTCGGGTTCCGCCTCCGGAAGATCGAACGGCAGGCGATTCGTCTCTGCGAACGACGCGACCACAAACGTGATGAACCCGATGGGCGTCCGCCAGAAGTACCACATGCCGCCGGCCTGCGACTCCACGATCGCGTCCAGCTCCAACGTTCCGGCGATCATGATCACCCCGATGATGGAGAGACCCATCGACAGCTCGTAGCTGATAAGCTGCGCCGATGAGCGCAGTCCACCCAGCAGCGAATACTTGTTGTTGGACGACCAGCCGCTGAGCGTTATGCCGTAAACGCCGAGCGAGGTCAGAGCAAGAATGTACAGGATGCCCACATTGACGTCGGCAATCATGAGTTTGATTTCGCGGCCGAATACCTCGATGGTGTTGCCGAACGGCACGACTGCGATCGTCACCATGGCGACCGAGATGGAGATGATCGGGGCGAGGGTGTGGATGAACCGGTTTGCTTTCGCCGGCACGATGTCTTCCTTGATGAAGAGCTTCAGCACATCGGCAGGCGATTGCAGCAAGCCCCACGGGCCGACGCGATTGGGACCGATGCGGTTCTGGATGAACGCACTGACGCGACGCTCGACGTACACGAGGTTGGCCACCACCGTCAGCACGGTGAGAAGGACAAGAACGACCTTGATAAGCGAGATGATCAGGAATTCCATGGCAGTGTCATGCGGTAACTGGAACGGTCTCCCGCTGCTTCAGCAGCAGTCCTTTGGTACCGAGCCGACGGTACGTCATGCCCTTGAAGGCCTCCACCGTTGCGGCCAGTTCGTTAAAGACATCCTCGGCGGTATTGTAGCGGTATTTGGCTCCCATCAGCGAACCGATCCCGGCGATGATGCGCCACGTGGGTCGCGCATCGCGCTTCTTCCCTTTCGCCCAACGATCGAATTGCGTTCCGAACTTATCGAGACGGCTCATCGCAAACCCGTCGAGCGCGCGATCCTGCTCCAGCGTCGCCACCGAGGGGCGAATCCGCTGCACGCGGCCCTGAAAGTTGGTGAAGGTCCCGTGTTTCTCTGCAAACGTCGATGCGGGAAACAGCACGTCGGCCATTCGAGTGATTTCACACTCGAACGAGAAGACAACAAGCAGCAGCTCGAGTTTGCCTAAGGCATCCGCGACGGCGGGCACAGCAGCAATGTTATCATCGGCGACGAGGAGCGCCTTGATGTGCCCCTCCCTGATTGCTTTGATGATGCCGTTGAAGTCAAGCCCGCCATCGCGCGGCCCAACGCCGACCAGTGTCGCCCCCAGCGCGTTCGGCGTCTTGTCGGCGCGGATCAGCAGATCATCTTCATCGCCCTCGATCACATGCCGCTGGAAGTCAATGTGCTTCGCCCCCAGAACGTCCGTCGCAAATTTCTGGAGCAGATAGTTGTCTTCGTTGGTATCGTATGCCGAGCCGATGACGGCAATCTCCGATTTCTTGAACGCTTTCAACTCACCCGCAGCCTTTGCGATCGCTTCATCCCACCCCACTTCGACGAGGACGCCTTCCTTCTTCATCATTGGCGACTTGATGCGATTGGAGACGTTGACGTGCTTGAACGTTTCCAATCTCCCCCAATCGCACATCCAGTAATCATTCACTTCAGGATTGTAGCGAGGAGTCTGTCGGAGGATTTCGTTGTTGCGTACCCAGGAGTACATGTTGCACCCGCGGGCACAGCCGGGGCAGACGGTTTCGGTGGAGGACATCTCCCACACACGAGCCTTGAAGCGAAACTCGCGCGAGGTCAGCGCGCCGACGGGACAGATATCAATGACGTTCATCGAGTAGGGATTGTCGAGCTGCTCGCCGGGGAAGGTGGTCAGTTCGACGTGTGTGCCGCGCTGCGTGAAGGTGAGCTGCGGTTTCTTTGCGATCTCGTCGCAGAAGCGAATGCAGCGAGAACACATGATGCACCGTTCAGTGTCGAGAAGAACGTGCGGGCCTAACTCGACGCGCTTTGGCTTGTGGACTTTCTGCTCCTCGAAGCGGCTGTACCCGATGCTGTACGCGTAGGCATAATCCTGCAACTTGCACTCCCCCGCCTCATCGCAGATCGGGCAATCGAGCGGGTGATTGATGAGCAGAAACTCCATCACCGCTTCGCGCGCATTGATGACCTTGGGACTTGCGGTGTGGACCACCATCCCGTCCATCACCTGCGTCGCACAGGCAATCGCAAGCTTCGGCATCTTCTCCACTTCCACCAAACACATGCGGCAATTCCCCGCAACGGAAAGCCGGGGATGCCAGCAGAAGTGCGGAATCTCGATGCCGTTCTCGCGCGCTACCTCAATGATTGTCTTTTTCGGTTCGGCTTCAAACGTTTTGCCGTCTATCGTGATCTTTGCCATTCATGTTCCTGCATTGAATTCAAATTGTGCGTTTCCGCTGCCGCGCCATTACACCACAACTCTTGCCGAGCGCGTGTACTTCTCATGAAACGCCTTCAGCCTCTTCACCAACTCCTCGATCTCCTCCTGCGGCGGAAGAAACGTCGTGCGGAAGTGGAGTGTCCCGGGCTGCTGCCCGAAGCCCGAACCGGGAACGACACAAATGCCCGTCTCTTCCAAAAGCGCGAGACAGTACTTCTCATCGCGCTGCTGCTCGTACTTCCTTCGCTCTTCCGCATCCATCACGGCGACATCAATGCCCGGTTCAGGAGGAAGCTCGAACCGCACAAAGGCATACATCGCCCCTTGCGGAATCTCCATCCTCATGCCCTCGATCTTGTTGATGTTCTCGTAGAGAATCTCGGACTTCTTTTTCAAAGAAGAAAGAACCGCGTTCTTCTCTGCGATGTACGTTTCGTAGCTTTCGTCGCCGGGCTGCGGCGGTGCGACCATCATGTACGTGCTGATCTGCCCGCTCAGATTTGCGCACAGACTGATGCTTTGCTGCTTGATGAGCTGCGCCAGAACGTCGTCCGGAACGTTGCGGAACTCCACGTACCCGCCGCGGTGACCGCATTCGCCCAGAAATCCTTTGGAGACGGAGTGAAAGCTGAACAGCGTTACCTCCCGCTCGTTCATATCGTGCATGACCTTTGCAAACGAGTAGAACTTGCTGTTCGGGTCGTACACGTTTTCCTGATACACCTCATCGGCCATGATCGAAAGATTGTGCCGCTTCGCGAA
>JBBIRR010000079.1:0-4762 GCA_037441705.1 Ignavibacteriales bacterium | reverse complement strand
CGTCTGCTTCCCGCCCTTCCGTCACGGCGCTGTGTGTATGGCGCGTAAGCCGCGACGGCCGAGCGCTGGTGTCACCCTGAGCGCAGTCCCGCCGCTTTTCAGGCGGGACGGAGTCGAAGGGTGTTCCGCGCAAAGGGTGTAGATGTGAGGAATGATGATGGTTGCGTTGACGCTACGCGGTGTCTGCATGTCCACGGTGGACATGCCGGAGGCATGTCCCTACAACTGGTCTCCGGTTCTGGATACTTCCTACCGCACCCGCCCAACGATTTTGGCGGGCGCGGGTTCTGCGGTGTCACTCCGAGCGAGCGCAGCGAGCGAAGAATCCAGATCGAGGATCCTGAATCCTGCATCTTGCATCCCGAATCTTGCATCTTGAACCCTGAACCTTGAACCCCAAACCTCAAACCTCGAACCCCATTTAGCGTCCGCTCGGCGCTGCATTGGAGGTATAAGTTCTGAAGAAGGGTTGAGGTTGCTGCGTTAGGCGGCCGGAGGGTGCCCGCCGCTTTTGGGCGGGCAGTGCTGAGCGCTGTTCAGCGAAGCACCGAAGCGATAGCGAAGCCCGCAGGACGCCGACGGCGCTGCGAAGCGCTTAGCGCCGGAACGCCCAATTTCACGTACAGCGGGTCGCGAGTCCGCTATGACAGATGCGCGCAATTGACGGCGTGAATGAGAACTCGTATATTGATGCACACATCTTCAGATACAATACGATTGGGGCTATGGCAGAAAAGACGTACGAGCAGAAGCTTGCGGAGTTCGAGGCGCGCGTTGCGCGCGGCGAGAAGGTCGAGCCGGGCGATTGGATGCCGGAGGAGTATCGCAGGACGCTCATTCGCATGATCGGTCAGCATGCCCACAGCGAGATTGTGGGGCAGCTTCCCGAAGGTAAATGGATTCCCTTTGCGCCGGGGTTTCGCCGGAAGCTGACGCTGATTGCAAAGGTGCAGGATGAAGCGGGACATGGCCAGCTTCTCTACCGTGCGGCCGAAACGCTCGGCAAGTCGCGCGAGGAGATGCTGGAAGAACTTCTGGCCGGCAAGGCGAAGTACGCGAATGTGTTCAACTACCCGACGCCAACGTGGGCGGATGTGGGCGTGATCGGGTGGTTGGTGGATATGGCGGCGGTGGTCAATCAAACGATGCTGCAGCAATCGTCGTACGGGCCGTATGCGCGGGCGATGAAGCGCATCTGCTACGAGGAGTCGTTCCACATCAAACAGGGATACGATCTCGTTGTTGCTCTGGCAAAGGGCACGCCGGAGCAGCGTGCGATGGTGCAGGATGCCATCAACCGCTGGTGGTATCCGACGCTGATGATGTCGGGGCCGCCGGAAAGTCTCTCCCTCTCGGTGCATTCGCAGCAGTCGCTGAAGTGGCGCATCAAAACAAAATCGAATGAACAGGTGCGCCAGGAGTATGTTGATTTGATTGTGCCGCAGATTCGCGCGCTCGGGTTGACGATTCCCGATCCTGATCTGCACTACGATGAGGCGACGGGTCACTGGGTGTACACGCAGCCGGACTGGGATGAGTTGAGGCGTGTGATTAACGGAGATGGGCCGTGCAACAAGGAACGTCTGGAAGCGCGACGGCGTGCGCATGAGGAGGGCCGGTGGGTGCGTGAAGCGCTGGCTGCGAAGGCGCAGCGGAAGGAAGCTGCCGCATGATGGATACGCAGTTCGAAACGTACGAAGTTTTTCATCAGCGGAAGAAAGGGGATCCGCATGTGCACGTGGGGGCTGTGCATGCCCCCGACGCGCAGGTGGCGCTGCAGTATGCGCGCGATCAGTTCGCACGACGTCTGCCGTGTGTCAGCTTGTGGGTGGTGAAGAGTTCCGACATCACCGCGACCGATTATCAGGACGAGCGGTTCTTCAACATCACGCTGGATAAGTCGTACCGCGACCCGAAGGATTTCGACGCGCCGGCAAAGGAGCCGACGGAATGACAGCGGCGTTTCCACAAGAGGCGGTGAAGACGTTTCTGCTCGCCCTCGCCGACGACGAGTTGATGTTGGGGCATCGGGATTCCGAGTGGACGGGACATGCGCCGGTGTTGGAAGAGGACATCGCCTTCTCGAATATTGCACAGGATGAATTGGGGCATTCGCTTGTCTGGTACACGCTGCTTCAACAACTCGGCGGCAACGATCCAGATGCGATGGCGTTTGAACGGCCGTGGAAGGAATTCACCTGCTGCCGGTTTGTGACGTATCCGAAAGGTGATTTTGCCTACACCGTCGTTCGGCAGTATCTCTTCGACGAAGCCGAGCAGGTGAGGCTGAGGGCGCTGGCCCATTCGAGCTATCTTCCCATCAAAGAAGCCGCGGCAAAAATTTTGCGCGAGGAGGCGTATCACATCCTGCATTCAAAGAGTTTGGTGGAACGGTTAGGGGATGCAACGGAAGAAAGTCACCGGCGGATGCAGGCGGCCGTGGATGCGGCGTTTCCGCAAGCATTGGGGATGTTCGAACAGATCGAGGGCGAAGATGCATTGAAGGCCGCAGCCGTCTTTCCCGGCAACATGGAGCTTCAGTTGCAGTGGCTGCATCAGGTGGTTCCCGTGCTCACCGGCGCAACGTTGCGCGTCCCGGTGACGGAAAACGGCTCGCTCGCCGTTCGGGTAGCTCCTGACACAGGGGGCCGACGCAAGGATCATTCGGAACATCTCCGCCAATTGGTTGACGATCTGCAGGCAGTGTATCGCATTGCGCCCGGTGCACGATGGTAGTTGATTGGTTCGATGAACAACAAGAACATAGATACCGCCGCCATCTGGCACGAGCTTGCCGCCATCAGCGACCCTGAGATTCCGGTTCTCTCGCTTGTTGAGATGAAGGTGATCCGGAGTGTTGAACTGACGGGCGACGGCGTGAAGGTAGTGCTTTCGCCCACTTTTGTCGGTTGCCCTGCGATGGAACACATGAAGGCGGAGATTCGTGCGAGGCTGGCCGACCTCGGTATCGAGAACGTGATCATCGAGACCAGCTTCTCGCCGCCGTGGTCGTCCGATATGTTAGATGATGAAGTGAAGGAGAAGCTGCGCGCGTTCGGCATCGCCCCGCCGCCGAAGAACGACGGCGAGCTTGTGGCGGTGCTTGCCCTTCCTGTTGCATGTCCGTTCTGTCATTCCACCAACACGCACCTCGAGAGTGCGTTCGGCGCGACGCTCTGCAAGCAAATCTACTACTGCGACGATTGCCGGCAGTCGTTCGAGCGCTTCAAGCCGATTTGAAGAACACGCACTCGTCCGCCTTGCATCTTGAATTCCCCGCATCGGATCGTCGAACCTCAAACCCAGGACCGAATCCCGCATCCGCAATGAACACGTTGACGCTCGGCTCGGCAAACTCGCGTTCCCGCCCTCCCGTCACGGCGCAGGGTGGTGGCTCATAAGCCGTGACGTCCGATGGCTCCGTCACCCTGAGCGCAGTCCCGCCGCTTTCCAGGCGGGACGGAGTCGAAGGGTGTTCTGCGCAAATGTGTTGATGTGAGGAATGCTGAATGTTTGCGTTGACGATGCCCGGTGTCTGCATGCCCACTTCGTTCGCGGCAGTCCCGGCACTTGTTGTTACTTCTCTTTGGAAGAGAAGTAACCAAGAGAACATCCAAAATCGTAACGCACGATTCAATCGCCGCCCGCGTGCCGTACGTTTCGGTGGGAGAGGGCATAGCTCGTCGAACGCGATGTGCACGTTCACCGAAACGTAACCCCTTCGATTGAATCTTCCCATCGCACCCGCACGACGATTTTGGCGGGCGCGGGTTTTGCCTCGTTACCCTGAGCGCAGTCCCGCCGCTTTTCAGGCGGGACGGAGTCGAAGGGTATTCCGCGCAAATGTGTAGGGACACGGCTCCGCCGTGTGCTGATGTGAGGAATGCTGAATGGTTGCGTTGATGATCCGCGGCGTGTATACGCGTAAAGCAGAGGCTGACCAAAAAGTAGTATTACGTCATTCTGAGCCTCGTTTCTCAGAGGCGAAGAATCCAGAACCGAGCCATTTACTGGATTCTTCACTCCGCTTCGCTACGTTCAGAATGACAATGGTTACCTTTTGTACAGCCTCCTACAAACATGTTCGCCGGGTCTGGATGCTTTGCGCTTGGAAAGCAGCGCTCAGCATGACGGAGTAGTCCACTTCCCGCCCTTCCGTCACGGCGCGGGGTGTCAGGCGCGTAAGCCGTGACATCCGATCGCTCCGTCACCCTGAGCGCAGTCCCGCCGCTTTCCAGGCGGGACGGAGTCGAAGGGTGTTCTGCGCATTTGCGTAGGGACACGGCTCCGCCGTGTCCTAATGTGAGGAATGCTGAATGCTTGCGTTGACGATGCGCGATGTGTGCATGCCCACTTCGTTCGCGGCAGTCCCGGCACTTGTTGTTACTTCTCTTTGGAAGAGAAGTAACCAAGAGAACATCCAAAATCGTAACGCACGATTCAATCGCCGCCCGCGTGCCGTACGTTTCGGTGGGAGAGGGCGCAGCGGTGTGAACGCGATGTGCACGTTCACCGAAACGTAACCCCTTCGATTGAATCTTCCCATCGCACACGGCCAACGATTTTGGCGGGCGCGGGTTTTGCCTCGTCACCCTGAGCGCAGTCCCGCCGCTTTTCAGGCGGGACGGAGTCGAAGGGTGTTCCGCGCAAATGTGTGGGGACACGGCTCCGCCGTGTGCTGATGTGAGGAATGCTGAATGGTTGCGTTGATGATCCGCGGCGTGTATACGCGTAAAGCAGAGGCTGACCAAAAAGTAGTATT
>JBBIRR010000078.1:0-4836 GCA_037441705.1 Ignavibacteriales bacterium | reverse complement strand
GCCTGAAAGGTTCGTCCTTAATTAAAGAGCGGGTAGCCTTTGCAAGAGAAGATACGAATTGTCAGCGGAGAAGCAAACGCTCTGGGCGTACATGCATCAGAGCGCCGGCAATGCTCACCGGGCGAAGGTCAAGCTGTAACTCTTTGCCTCGCTTCCCGTACTTACAGGCGTCCTCATAATCCAATCACTGGAGGTCATTATGAAACCCCTACAGCTGCTGCTTGTGGGACTGGTCATAATGGCTGCGCCCCCGGTCCGGGCAGACGATCCTTCGTCCACCACGCTCCGCTTCATCCGAGCGACGTTTGAGCAGACACAACAGGAGCTTTTGGCGGGTCTGCAGGACACGCGTCCCGAAATCCTCTCCACCGTTGCCGTCACCATCGGTGAGCTGAAGAAGCTCTATCCCGAGCGCTCGTACTCCGCTTTCGTCATTCCGCTGATGCGGGTTGTAAAAGACGAGAACGGCGACGCAATTGCACGCGTCAGCGCGGCCGTTGCGCTGCATGAGCTGCGTTCAGCTATGGGCGACTTTGCAATCTCGCGAACAGCACGGTTCACACACAACGCACGCGTTCGCCACATCTGCACCTGGCTCGCACACAGCAGACTGCTCGAGAAACACAGTGACTGGGTGCCGAGCCTCGGCCACTTGCCGATTGAGAATGCGATCACGCCCCTGGCGGAACACACGGAGTGAGTGATTCAGCGCGGAGCCGTCTTTCATCGGGGCGGAGGTCGGGGCGTCTGTCCCGACCTTCCGCCTTCAGCATCAACCTCCGCAACACAATCATGCCCGAAATCTTACCTGTTCGCGCTGTTGACTCTTGTCGGAACATCATGTAAGTTTGTTTTGAAAAATAAACAGATGCTCTTTGCAAACCCAGGTTGGGGGATCTTCCAGCCTGGGTTGTTTTTTGGATATTGCGAGAAGGAGGCGAAAACTAATGGCAAACGTGAAGACGAATCATGGCGTCATCGGCATTCTCACCGGAGGCGGCGATGTGCCCGGACTCAACCCGGCAATTCGTGCGGTGACCATCCGTGCACTGCGCGAGGGGTATCAGGTCATCGGTATCCGCCGCGGCTGGGCGGGCCTCATCGACATGATTCGCGAGAAAGATGCCGACAACAGTAACAACTATCAAATTCTCACCGAAGAAATCGTGAACCGCGCGGGCAGAACCGGCGGAACGTTTCTCCACACCTCGCGCACACGACCGAGCCACGTGAAGCGCGAGTCCGTCCCCGACCACCTCAAGGATCGGTACACGAACGACATGAACGACCTCACTGCGGAGGTGTTGAAGAATCTCGACTTCCTCGGCATCGACTATCTCATCCCGATCGGAGGAGACGATACGCTCAGCTACGCGGTGCAACTGTACAAAGAAGGCGTGAAGATCATCGCGATCCCGAAGACGATGGACAATGATGTTCCGGGCACGGACTATTGCATCGGCTTCAGCACGTGCGTGACGCGGACGATCCAGATGACCAACTACCTGCGCACGACGGCAGGCTCGCACGAACGGCTGCTGGTGATGGAGGTGTTCGGGCGTTACGCGGGATTTACCGCCATGGTACCGACCATGGCTGGCGCCGCCAATCGGTGTGTGATTCCGGAGTTCAAGTTCAACATCGAGCGGCTTGCCGAATTGCTGGTGTACGACCGCAACCGCAATCCGAGCAAATACGCCGTCGTGCTCGTCTCGGAAGGAGCTTCGTTCGAAGGAAGCGAAATGGTGTTTCAGGACACGCGCACGGACGCGTACGGCCATGCGAAGCTCGGCGGCATCGGCGATCTGGTGGCGCAGCGCCTCGAAGCACTCTCCCCGCGCTACAACAACGGCAAGCCCATTCACATCATCAACCAGAAGCTCGGCTACCTCGTGCGCGGCGGCGACCCCGACGCCATTGATTCGATCGTACCGATGGCCTACGGCAACCTCGCCCTCGATCTCATCCTGAAAGGCGTGCACGGCCGGCTCGTCGTGCTGAAGAACGGCCGCTACGACAACATGCCGCTGGACGTTGTCACCAGCTCAAAGAAGGTGGTGAATGTGAAGGAACACTACAACACCGAACGCCTCCGCCCCCATTACCGCAGCTTCGAGATGAAGCCACTGTTCTTGATGACGAGTGAGTGAGACCGCAGCGGGGAGAGCACACTATCAGCGATCCATGTTCTCGCCGTGAAGCGGAATGGAGTGCCGCATCACAAGCTATGCATTGCGCCTTGACAAATGTGCGAGCCTCTTTGCGTTGCCTGTTAACGCCTATTGCCTCTTAAGTGACCATACATCGTTGCTGTAGACAAATTCCGTTTGCCCGGCAATGCCAGCTCCACCGTACTTGCCACCGGTCATGATTATCTGATCTTTGAACACACACGTCGCAGCGGCACCTCGGGGAGACCACGGTGCTCGCTCAGGAATCCACGTGATGCCGTCAGTCGAGTAGAGAACCTCACTTTGGAATCGTCCACTCCTGCTGCATCCAATAAGCCAAATCTTGTCGTGGAAGACCTCGACGGAGTATCCAAAGATGTCTTCTGCGATCTGCGCGGTGAGTAACGTCCACCGGATGCCATCCGGTGAGACCCAGGCGTCGTGATCAAGCATGTAGAGTTTATCCTTGAATACCACGAACCGATTCCCTGACCGTTTCCCGAAGGGCAGATTGTCTGCCACTTTCGTCCAATGGACAGCGTCCGATGAAACCCATGCATCATCAAATTGCGATGTGCCGTTGCCCCCGCCAATGATCCACAACTTGTTCTGGAAGACGAAGGGATGGTAGAAGAATCGTTTTGGCAGGTTGGAGTCTCTTGCCACAATCTCCCACGTTTTGAAATCCGACGTGCGCGCGATTTGTGACGTCTGCGTGTATCGTTCGATGTTGCCCTCAAACGTTCCCAGTCCGTACACGTATCCATTGAAGCTCACATAGTCAAGAAAAGCCTGATTCTTGACGATGTTCGACAAGGGCGTCTTCTGCCAATTTCGTCCGTCGGTTGAGGCCCAAACGCCCGAAGGATGAAACGCAAGAATGCGCTGGTCGTCGGCAAAGAGTTGGTAGTTGTAGGACTTTGAATAGGGCGCACTCCCATTCAGTTGAGTCCAAACGTATGTATCCTTTCCGACAAGGAATTGATGGGGATTGTCTCGATTCTGTGTCGGCTCGCTAGAGGGCAGCGCGATTGCTAACACGAAGGCAAGAAGGATTGCGTGTGTGTTCATATGGTTACCTCCTGACACTAATGGCGGCTAACGTATCGCCGCACCACGCAGCGGCGAGCACTACGCTTTTCTATCAAACACGCTATTTGTGTCCCGCTGTTTGGTAGCGGGATGTGCGAGCCGTTGAGCGAACACAACGGGTCACGCAAACATTGCTTCACCATCGCCTATGCAAAAGCGGGCGCGTCGTGGTCTGGCGTCTTAGTCTTAGACTCACACGTTACATGAGAACATAGTACAAAGAAAGAAAAAGCACAAGCAGAGAACCCGCTATTGATCCAAGGAAGCGGTAGAACTTAGCCAATATCTGAATGTTGTCGAACTGCCATTTCTCAAGGTGAGCATAATACGCCAGTCCATCGATGGATGCAAAACCTGCAATCGCAAGGACTATGGGAACAAGATTGCCCGTAGAACAAGTGATGTACGTAAGACCACGGGTTGCTGTGTGTACGAGCGACGCGAGAACTCTTTCGACCACACCGAGCCATTGAATTGCTATGTTCTCGGACGCTTTCTTACCTGTCTCCTCTGCGTGTGTTTCCAGTGGAGTCCCTTCAAGCGGGTTCTTCATAAATGGAAGAATAATGGCCTCCACCGATCCGGCTGCTACGCCAAATCCGATGAGTTCGGCAAATGTCAGTTCGGGTACCACAAAGAGAAAGAAGGCCAGCGCGGCCCCAAGTTCAGAGAAGGCCGATATGGCTCCTTGTGAGAATGCGAGCGATCTGTTGGACAGCTTCTTATGAAAAACTCTAACGACCAGAAGATGGTATAACGGCAATTTTATTCCGACCGCACCCACCGCATAGGCCAAAGCACCTTTTCCGATGATCTTTCGCGGTACATCAAACAACAATATCAGGATAATGATTGGAAGGATTCCAACGGCAACCGATGCGGCTGTCGGTAGATGCTTCCAAAGAACCGGTAGTCGTTGGTTCATAATCAGAGTGTGCGCTTGCGCCTAAACTATTGAGCGTTCACGCAACGTCAGCGCATGGAGTCCGCCGCAGGATTGTTGTGTTTTTTTGTTTGTCACCTGACGGTGATGTTTTGATTCAGTTGGAAATGGAATTTTGAGGCATTACCTTAAGCTATAATTAAAAGGAGATTCCATGAACCAACGGAAGCACATTTCGCCAGAGCAGAAGGTGATCATCCTTCGAGAACACTTGGAGAACCAAGTGCCGCTCAGCGAACTAAGTGAAAAATATGATATGCACATCAATCTTCTGTATCGCTGGAAGAAGGAACTATTCGAAGGTGCCGTTGAGACTTTTATGCCGAAGCAGAACAAACAGTCTGCAGCAGAGGTTCGTATGGCAGAACGTTTGAGCGCGAAGCTTCGGGAGAAGGACAAACTGATCGCAGAACTGGTCCAGGACAATATCGCATTAAAAAAAGTCTCAATGGCGACAGTTGAACTTCATGAGCCTTGCTGAACGAGCTCGTTGCGCTGACTAGCGCCTTGGCCTAGAGCGAGTTCGGCAAGGAATCCCTTTCTTCCTTTCAATATCGGTTCTGTTATGCGCCGTGCCGTCTCGCAGCATCATTATTGATCAGTTCCCGAACAACCGAACACGCCAAAATG
>JBBIRR010000077.1:0-5952 GCA_037441705.1 Ignavibacteriales bacterium | reverse complement strand
CGAGCGCGTGGGCTATCATGTGCCGGCGTATTTCCTGAAACAGTGGGAGCGATTCCAGCACGAATCGGGGTTGATCCTTGCCCATTCCACCAATGTCAAGGGTGTTGGCACATTCGAGAATGGTGTCGAGCGCGCCCGCGTGACCGTCACCCTGGCCACGGCAATTCCGCCGGAGACCTGTCGGCGTGTGAATTTGAACTACCTCGACCCGCGCAGCATTGATGTGGAGCGGTGGAAGCGCGAGCAGGACGATGACCTCCTTGTGGTGGAAAACGCTGGCCAGGTGCTGTATCGTCTTGCAGTCTCATGAACAGTCAACGCTCGAATGAAACCGATCAAGCGACCCTCAGAAGCAGAATTCGACGTCCTCTCGCTCGGCGAGTGCATGATTCGGCTAAGCCCGCCGGGGCACCAACGAATCGAACTGGCGCCATACTTCGAAGCCTACGCGGGTGGCGGCGAGTACAACGTTACCTACGCGCTTGCTCGCTATGGCCTGCGCACCGGCTGGGTTTCTCGCCTCGTGGATAATCCGCTCGGGCATTTCATTCGCAATCATGCGCGCGCCAGCGGCATGGATATCAGCGAGGTCATCTGGGTCCCCTACGACGGCGTTGGCCGCATCGACCGCATCGGCTTGAATTTCACCGAGGTCGGCATCGGCGTACGGGCGAGCGTCACCCTCTACGATCGAGGTCACACCGCGGTCTCGCACATGAAGCCCGGCGATGTGGACTGGCAGCGCATCTTCGGGCTGCGCGGCGTGCGGTGGTTCCACACCGGCGGTATCTTTACTGCCTTGAGCGACTCCTGTGTGCAGGTGGCACATGAGGCGATGAAAGCCGCGCATGAAAGCGGGACGATCGTCAGTTACGATCTCAACTTCCGCAGCAAGCTGTGGTCGAGTACGAAAGCCATCGAAGTGACGAAGCGGCTCATGCCGTTTATTGATGTCCTGATCGGCAACGAAGAGGATTTCCAGAAGGTGTTAGGATTTGAAGTCGAGGGAACGGACGAAAGCCTGAAATCCCTTCCCGTCCAAGGCTACAAGAGAATGGTTAAGAAGGTCGTGCAGTCCTATCCCACCGCAAGAGAATGGTTAAGAAGGTCGTGCAGGCCTATCCCACCGTGAGCGCGGTCGGAACGACGCTGCGTGAAGTGGTGAGCGGGCTGGTGAACAACTGGTCGGCAATCATGTACTGCGATGGTGCGTTCTACGAATCGCGGAAATACGAGAATCTCGAAATCGAAGATCGCGTCGGCGGCGGCGACGGCTTCTGCAGCGGGTTCATCTACGGTTTGCTGCACAACATGCACCCGCAGGAGTGCGTCGAGTTGGGCGCTGCGCATGGGGCGCTCCTGCAATCCACGCGCGGCGATACCAGCATGGTTACGCTGGAAGAAGTGATGTATGTAATGAAAGGGGGCACTGCGCGCATCAAGCGCTGACAACGCCGCGTGTCGAGCGCAGCTCTCGATGTTTCACCTTCTTATGAACAATCCGATCATCTCAAGGAATATCGAAACAGTATGCACAACCATCTCAACATTCTCTCTGAAGGCAGATTCGATCTCGTAGCGCTCGGCGCGCTCGTTCACCGACTCGACCCGGGCATCATTCCGTTTCGCAAAGCCGCCGCGTGCACGATTCACGTCAGCGGCGGCGAGTTCAATGTTGCCGCGAATATGGCCGATTGTTTTCGGATGAACACGGCCATTGTCTCGGCCATGGTGGACTATCCTATCGGCGAGCTGATTGCCGAGCGCGTGCGGGCGATGGGCGTGACGCCGTTCTACAAGTACTTCAAGCACAACGGCGTCACCGGTCCGAACATGGCAACCGTGTACAGTGACCGGGGGGCAGGCGTGCGTGCGCCGGTCGTGTTCTACAACCGATGCAACGAAGCGGCGGCCCAGCTCAAACCGGGCGATTTCGATTGGGGGAAGATTTTTGCCGGCGGCGTGCGATGGTTTCACAGCGGTGGAATCTTTGCCTCGCTCTCCGAAACAACCGGCGAGCTGATCATCGAGGCAATGCGGGAAGCGAAGAGAATCGGCGCCGTGACCAGTTTCGATCTCAACTTCAGAGAGAAACTCTGGAACGTGTGGGGCGGACAGCAAAAAGCTGTGGAGGTCATCGGTCGTATCGTCGAAAACGTTGACGTGTTGGTCGGTAATGAGGAAGATCTCCAGAAGAGTCTCGGCATCGCCGGTCCCGATGTCGAATCCCGATCCAAACTCGATCCCACGGCGTTTTTCGGCATGATCAACAGCGTCGTGAAGAAACATCCGAACGTCAAAGTCGTGGCCACGACGTTGCGTGAGGTGCATTCAACAAACCGTCACAGCTGGAGTGCCGTGGCGTGGGTAAACGGACGAACGTATCAGGCGCCCACCTGCGAGCTTGACGTGGTCGATCGCGTCGGCGGCGGCGACGGGTTTGCCAGCGGGTTCTTCTACGGCCTGTTGACGGGCGAAAAACCGGAAGAAGCGATCCGCCTCGGATGGGCGCACGGGGCACTGTTGACCACGTTTCCGGGTGACACGACAATGGCAACGCTGGATCAGGTGCGTGCATTTGCCGGAGGCGCGTCGGCTCGTATTCAACGCTAAGCAATGAACGACATTCTCCACCGCATCGGCACGCTGGGCATCGTTCCCGTCGTTGTTCTTGACTCGCCCGAGGATGCAAAGCCTCTGGCCGAAGCACTCCTCGCAGGGGGCCTGCCCTGCGCCGAAGTCACGTTTCGGACTGCAGCCGCCGGACAGGCAATCCGCGACATCACCTCGGCGTTTCCCGAGATGCTCGTCGGCGCGGGCACGGTGCTCAGCCCCGATCAGGTGAAAGCCGCTGTCGATGCCGGCGCACGCTTCATCGTCTCACCCGGAACGAGCGCAGCGGTCGTCCGCTATTGCCAGGAGCAGAACATTCCCATCACGCCCGGCGTCGCTACACCCACCGAGGTGCAAACGGCATTGGAATTGGGTGTTGATGTGCTAAAATTCTTTCCTGCCGAAGCTCACGGCGGCGTCGAGTATCTCAAAGCGCTCAGCGCACCGTTCAAGCACGTTCGGTTCATCCCCACCGGCGGGATTGATGAAGCGAACATGCTTGCCTATCTCGCGCTGCCGAACGTCCTTGCCGTCGGCGGAAGCTGGATGGTGAAGAGCGAATTGATCAGCGCGAAGCGGTTCGACGAGATCGGGCGCCGTACCGCGCAAGCAGTGCAAAAGATCTCGCAGCGACACTCGCCGCGCTGAGTCTGCACACCGCATCGTTTCCTCTTCCGATTCAGATAAAACAACAAGCCCCGACGCGTGGGGAAGCACCGGGGCTGAACGAGGTAGCACCTCTTCGGCAAGCAACAGCAACCAGCGACTACTTGTTGGTTTTCGCCGCCTCAACAGGAATCAAATCAAACGGACCCTGCTGTTCGATGTAGAAGATGCTCTCGGAATCCTCCGCGCCGGCCGTCTCATGCTTATCCCCGCCGGGGATGTAGAGGTAGGAGCCGGGACCGTATTTCTTGCCATTGTGCGTGTAGGCTCCTTTGATAACGATGATCTTGGTCGCATAGGTATGATAGTGCATTGGCGACCTGAAACCGGCAGGGAATTTCGTGAAGCCTTCGTACCCACCTCTTGTTTGATCGCCGCGCAGCGCCGCGCTCATAACTCCGGGCGGCGCGCCCTTCAGCTGTTCCCACTTGAGATCGTCCGGCGCAAAAAGGGTTTTCTTCTCCTTCTGTGCCGACGCCTGTGTTGTCACGACGAGCAGGAGTGCGCCGAGGAGCATTCCGATGAAGAACGTGGATCGTTTCATAACAAAGAACTCCAACATGAATGTGGTAGAAATGGAATTAGCCGAGATCGTTTCAATGCACGCCGCCGTAGTCAGGATGTCAGCTCCTGCGAGCACGAAACGATGCAGGCGAGGGAAGAGAGGCATCCGCCTGCTGCCGTCATCTCGTTCGGCCTCACGTCAGCAGTGGTCAGCGTTCCTCAGGCGCGTGTGGTGATTGATGTTCGTACTCAGATGCTGTACGATGTCCGTCGATGCAGCGTGCGAACAGGCTTCGCGCATTGAACGTGTATGAAGGGTATTGTTGAAATGGCGTCCGATGGAAAACGGGCAGGGGCAATGAGCGAAACAGGATACACGGGGCGAGTGAAAAAGCCGTGAACCCGGCACGTGTGGGGAAGGCTGGCAAAAATGCACCTGTTGAAAAGAAAGAACGCGTTCCAGCGTCGTCTAAACCCGTGAAGGCGAAGGGAGTCTACGTGAAAAGTGTCGCAATGTCAAGTACGCTCATACGGCCGGCGCGAACCAGTTAGGTGTTCGATGGAACACGCGGGACAAGCACCTCCGAAGCCGAATGGCGTCCGCTATGTGCGTTTTCTGGTGGGTTGCTATCGGATCAACAGCATCCGTCTGGTTTGCGTGAACTTGCCTGCCTCCAGCCGGTAAAAATACACGCCGCTGGCAAGGTTGCTCGCTTCGAAGAGAACCGCGTGATAGCCGGCCGTCTGTACTTCATTCACGAGTGTCGTCACCTCACGTCCGAGAATATCGTACACCCGAAGCTGCACATGAGCGCTGGACGGCAGCTCATATTCGATGGTTGTCGCAGGGTTGAACGGATTCGGGTAATTTTGATGAAGCGTAATTCGCTCGGGCAGTTCTCGCGTACGCGAGCCGTGCACAGCAGTCACTGTCCCCGCCTCATCTGTTTTCATGAGATACATGTCGCTTGTGCTGGGACCGCCGAAGCCGCCAACAACGTATCCGCCATCGAACGTCTGCCGAACTGAGAGTCCAACATCGTTGTTGCTCCCGCCGAACGTTTTCATCCAGAGCGAATCACCGTTGATGTTTGTTTTCAGTAAGAATAGGTCGCTCACCTGCGTTGCCGGATTGTAGATATCGCCGGTAAGGATGTATCCCCCATCGCGTGTCTCACGCACGTCATAGGCTGTCCACGAAAGAGCATTGCGAAATCTTTTCTCCCATACGATCGTTCCACCGGTATCGGTCTTGACCAGATACGCCGAGTAGTTGTTCGAATTGATGGGTCCTGTGCGACCGCAGATGATGTACCCGCCGTCGAGTGTCTGGCGCACTGCGTAGGCTCTCGCTTCGTTGTTCGTCGGGCCAAACGTTCTCAGCCAGCGCTGGTTTCCGAGACTGTCGGTCTTGACCAACACAATGTAGATAATAAACGACGCCTGTGAATGCCCGGTGAAGATGTATCCGCCGTCCGTTGTAGGCTCGACAGATGTCCCACCGTCGTTGGCACTGTGGAACAACTTCGTCCAGAGTGTGTCGCCGTTTGCATTGGTCTTCAGAAGATAGAAAGCGAAGCCGCCAATGGTGGGGCGCTGTTTGAAGCCGATAATGATGAATCCTCCATCCGGTGTTTGCCGAACGCCGGTTGCCTGCGAGTTCGAGCCTTCTCCGATTTTCCGCCTCCAGAGCGTATCGCCCTCGGAGTTCGCACGCACGTAAAAGAGATCCGTGATCGCAGTGTTGGGTACACTTCGGAATCCGGCGAAGATGAAGCCACCATCGTTCGTCGCATCACTTGCATTGCACCAATCATAGCTCGGTGTCGGGTACGTCTGACTCCAGACCTGCGTGCCGCATGAGTTGGTCTTCACGATGTACATCCGTCCACCTCCGCCGCTGGTTGTTCCGCCAGCCAGCACGTACCCGCCATCGGTTGTCTGAAGAACGGAGGTTCCTTGTTCGGTGCCTCCTCCTGAGCCGCCAAACCATGTCTGGAAGGTGCACGTCTGAAGCGATCTCAACGTTCCGCGCAGCAGCGTATCGGCGAGGAAGCCGACTTCGTGTCGCGTGGTTGAAGATTGCGCAAAGCCGACGAACGCCTGACCCGCAACCGACTTCACCATCGTACTCGATGATTGAGGCATCGCAAAGCCCTGATCGAAGGC
>JBBIRR010000076.1:0-6153 GCA_037441705.1 Ignavibacteriales bacterium | reverse complement strand
GCTTGACCTCGGGATGGGTTACCAACACCGGTCCGCCTGCCGCAATCTGTTGTTTGAAGATGGGCACGACACTGCCGCGACTGCCTAAGACGTTTCCGAACCGAACGCTCACGAACGGCATGCCGGTACGCTCGGCAGCCTCGTGAACGATAAGCTCTGCTACCCGCTTCGTCACGCCCATCATGCATGTCGGGTTCACAGCCTTGTCCGAGGAAATCATGACGAAACGCTCGACGCTGAATTGAGCGGAAAGGTCCACAAGAATCTGCGTTCCGAGAACGTTGTTCGTCACCGCCTCGGGTATGTTGTCTTCCATCAGTCCAACGTGCTTATGCGCTGCGGCGTGGAAGACAACTGTTGGCCGAAAGTGCTGAAACACCTGACGCATGCGCTTACGATCGCGCACGTCGGCAATCACGGTATGCAGTCGCAGGGTACGCTGATTTGCTTTGAGACGCATCGCAGCTACGGACCTCAGCTCGTACGCGATATTGAAGATCGAATTCTCGCCGTGGCCTAAGAGAATCACTTCATCCGGTTCGAAGCTGCTGATTTGCCTGCTGAGCTCTCCGCCGATGGAGCCGCCAGCGCCGGTCACCATCACCCGTGCGCCGCGCAGCAGGTTCGCTACACCCTCCGTGTCGGTCTTCACGACGCCGCGCCGCAGCAAGTCCTCAATATCCACATCACGGATGTGCTTCACGGTTGCCGAGCCGCTGATGATTTCGAATATCCCGGGAATAGTTTTGCTCGGCACGCCGGCTTCCTTGCACATCTGCACCACTTTGCGGATCGTCTTGCCCGACGCCGTCGGCATGGCGATGATGACTTCTTCGACCTGGAACTTCTTGACAACCTCGGGCAGGTCGTAGAGTTTGCCGATCACCGGTACGTTGTGGATCAACACGTCGGCTTTCGCGGGGTCATCGTCCAGGAAGCCGATGATGTTCAGTGAGAGATGGGGATTCATCCTCAACTCTTTGACGATCATCGAGCCGGCGACGCCTGCACCAACAATGAGGACGCGCTTCCTTTTGGCTGCCGGTGCCCCTCCCCCCTCACTAAAGTCCGAGCCGAGGCGGAGCGCAAAACGGAATCCCCCCACAAGCAGCATCGTCAGCATGCCGTCAATGATCGGCACCGATCGTGGGAAGTTGGTGGGAAGGATTTCCAACGGCCGCAGGATACTGAAAAAGATGAGTATCCCGAGGGACATGGAGATCACATTCGCGATCACGACTGTCGCCAGCTCATCCACGCTTGCATAGAGCCAATACCTATTATACAACCCCATCGGATAGAACGCGGCGAACTTCCAGATGTAGGAGGCCGCTGTGTAAAGAGCGAGCGGTGCAATGAACGTCGCGGCTTCCTCGAATCCATCCAACCGAAGGACAAGCGCTGCTGCAGGAATGAATGCAAAAGCAAGTACATCGAAACCGAAGACGTGGCGGTTCCGCACTCCACGCATGAAGTGATACAGATGCCTGTTCATTTCAGGATCCCCCCGAGTGTTCGCAGAATGATCTTGATGTCGCTGGAGATTGTGCGCCGGCGAAGGTAGTTCATGTCCATCGTCAGCTTGCGCGGCAGAATCTCGTTCACGTACTGCTGATGCCAGCTCTCGCCCTGCAAGTGGGCCGCCTCGTCCCGGTACTCCAGTGACGCAGGACTCGTAATGCCGGGACGGAATGCAAGAATCTGTTTCTGGAAATCGTTGTACAGAGCAACGTAGCGAGGATCTTCGGGGCGTGCCCCGACAAAACTCATTTCCCCTTTTAACACATTAACGAGTTGTGGCAATTCATCGAGTTTGTATCTGCGAAGAATTCGTCCGAGAGGTGTGATGCGCGCATCCCCCCGGGTGGTGATTGCAGCGCCGAGTCGGTCGGCGTTGGCAACCATGGTGCGAAACTTGAGCAACGTGAAGAGCTTTCCATCTTTGCCAACACGCTGCGCCCGATACAACACCGTGCCCCCATCCGACAGTTTGATGGCAAGGGCAACGAGAACAAACACAGGAGCTAATGCCAGAAGTCCTGCCGCCGCAAGAAATGCCTCTATCGGTCTCGGCATGACGGAAGGAAGTAACAAACGCCCCTACTGAAGTATGTTGATACAGCGCAAGCCTGAATCAATCGAGGTTGGTATGCCGCGCCCATAAATCGGCCTCGGTTTGGTCCGTGGAGCGCATCAGAAGGAGGATCAGCACGTCGAAGAGGATTTGCAAGCATTGCTCGAACTGCGTAGCCATCGGCTGCATGGATCGGACATCCTTGCTCGGCCCGAACTTCGTCTGTGCGCGGAGAACAAGTGGCGAGTCGGCAATTCCTGCTATGCGCGACGTTGCATCTCCCGTAATCACCACGACGCGCGCCCCATGCGTTTTTGCCAATGCACCAACGTCATACACGGTCTGCGTCTCGCCGGAGCTTGACGCAAGAACCAACAGGTCGTTCTTGCCAAGTGGTGGAACAGTCGAGTCGGAGACCGTAAAGGCCTGCTTGCCGAGATGCCCTAACCGCATCGCAAATCCCTTGCACGCCAGGCCAACTCTTCCGGCTCCATGCACAACGATCCGATCGGCGCTCAGGATGGACTGAACGATTTCATCGACGCGCTTTTCATCCACGGATGCGAGCGCGTCGCCGATTTCTTCCAGAACCTCTTTGACAAGTTTGTGGAACATGACGCACCCCGAAGTGTTACGAAAGCGCATCCACACATTCCTGCACTCCAGCGATAACATCGGCAACGTCGTCATCCGACATTCTCGAATAGATCGGCAGGGAGATTTCTCTCGCATATTCCCGATACGCCGCAGGAAAATCCTCCGGCTTGAAGCCGTAGGTTTCTCGATAGTACGGATGAATGTGAAGGGGAATGAAATGCACGCTTGCGCCGATGTTGCGCTTCTTCAACTCTTCGATGAACCGCGCCCGAAGAGAGGCGGCTGATTGCGGGTTCGGGTTTTGAGGTTCGGGGTTCGCCACAAACTTTTCCGGGTTCAGTCTCAGCATATACAAATGCCACGCATGATTCTCACAAGCGACCGGAGGTTCGAGACTCGGGATTTGAGAGAAGGCAGCAGTGTACATTTCGGCAATCTGCCGGCGTCGGGTCAGCATCCGCTCCGCTTTCCGTAGCTGGGCCAACCCCATCGCTGCAGCAACATCGGTCATGTTGTACTTGAATCCCGGAGCGACGATCTCGTAGTACCACGAACCTTCCGCCGTGTATCGCTTCCACGCATCCTTGCTGATGCCGTGCAGCGCCATAATGCGACAGCGCTCCGCAACGGCGTCGTCATCGGTACAGATCATTCCTCCTTCGCCTGTCGTGATTGTTTTGGTCGCATAGAAGCTGAAGCAGACGGCAGTGGAGCGGATGGTGGTTTCGGGATTTTGGATTTGAGATTGGGGATTCGAGTTCGTCCACCGAGCGTACGCAGTTGGGTCGGCATGCGCTGCGTCTTCAATGACTGCCACGCCGCGCGGACGACAAACATCCAACAATCCATCAATCTCGACTGGATACCCGCCCACGTGAATCGGAATAACTGCCTTTGTGCGCGGAGTGATCTTCTCCGCAACCTTCTTCACATCAATGTTGAAGGTGCGCGGGTCAATGTCAACAAACACCGGCGTGGCGTCGAAGTAGCGAATCACTTCTGCCGTCGCAGCAAACGTGTACGGCGAGGTAATCACCTCATCCCCGCGCTGCAAACCTATCGCTTCGAGGGCAAGGTGCATCGCAGCGGTGCAGGAGTTGACCGCAACAGCGTGCTTCGCACCGACCGTGCGGGCAAACTCCGCTTCGAACCTGCTCACCTTCGGTCCGGTTGTAATCCAGCCGGAGTCGAGCGCCTGACGGATTTCTTCAAGCTCCTCATCGCCGATGTCGGGGAGAGCGAACGGAAGAAACTTTTGGCGGCGAGGACGTTGGACGGAAGTGTATAACTCGGGATGCATGCTTACAAGGATTTAGTTGCGCGGGAACGGGAAAGTATCGCCACAAATTACCTACATGACGTCGACACGCATTCACATTGCGTCGGGATGATAACAGCGAAAGTGAATGGCATGTCCCTTTTCAAGGTAGCTTGGATCGAAAGGGGGGAGAGCAATCCGTCGAGCGTGAAGCTCACGAAGTGCCGATCGAAATAATTCGATATTCTCTTTCGAGAGAAAGAGGGCGAGATCTGTGTCCCTGCTAAACTCCGCCGCGCCGTATAATATGCACGCCTGACCTCCCATCAGCAGCGCGCGCACGTTGTGTGTAGAAAGAGTCGAAAGGACTGTCTGAATCGGGTTCCGGATCGAGTGAACCTCCTACTGATATGTAGAACGCCCAAAGCTTTTCACTCTCGCGCCAGCGTTCGAGAGGGCTGAGTCTGTACCAATCCAACAGCTCTCCATCGTCTATCCATGGGGTAATCATGAGTCAAATATAGACACAACGTATGTCTTGCGCAAACACGAAGCCGGAGGCCCAAGCCTGTGAGTCCGTTCGGCTAAGGTAACCCCGCAACCGCGTCCGCGCTCTGAGCCGATACCTTTTCGATGAACGGCAACAAGAACTCTGCGATCGCCCGATGGCCGCTTTCGTTGAAATGATTGTCAACCTTACCGTACAACGATTCACCTTCGGAAGCTCTTGCCCTGAGGAATGCAAGAGGGTCAAGCACCTTTATGCCGTAGCCAAGCAGTTCGGCTGTTATTCGTCTGTTGGGTTGTTCCAGGTCCACGCTGGATTCGTCAATGTTGAATCCTCGAACGAAATCCTTGAAGACCTCTTGGTGCACCTGGTATGGTGTAGGCAGCAAAACAAACAGGACGCGAGTTCCGTAGTGCCTGCAGAGTGCTTCGATACGGGCACATATAAGTGCAGTGGTCGGCCATACAACTGCCTGCTCATACGTTCTCTGGAAGATTGGCGGAAAGTACTCTGCTGTCAATCCAACTTTCGAGAGAAAGGTTTGAGAACGATTCTTGAAAAAGATGAACAGGTGTGAACGCGTTTCGAGAAAGTCATTGATCGGATAGAACACCGCCGTTTTCCAAGCGGAGAAGGACCATGATGCAGGCATACGAAGGGAATGCCGTTCGACCGGTGTACGCGGCATCAACAAGGTATCGAATCTGGAGACAAAATCATTTCCTACGTAGAGGCACACAATCGCCAAGTCAAAATGCCGCCTGCTGAGTTCCACTCGTGCAGCAAGGTAATATTGATTTGGCGACCATCCACCAACGCCTGTATTGAGGACTGCCAGTTCCCTTCCATACCTCTCCCGGAACGTGCGTTTGATGATCTCAGGGAACGTGTCCTCGTTCTCAACCTGCAGCGCCTCCAGAAACGAATCGCCAAGGAAAAGAACTGAGTAATCACTGTTTGATGTGAGACTCGCTTGCTTGTTTTGTCTATGTCCGAAACCATCAGAGACAAACGTTACCGTCTTCTCACCAAGGTTCACCCGTTCGTTTGCATTTGGGACGTGTTTCCAACCCAGAAGAGAGTCCGGCATCCAAACGCGATCGTTCAAGAAAATGAGTTGCTGTGGCATCAGCACTCGGACCGCAAGCTCGGCAAGCAGGAGCGCGGTGAACGAACCGAACACAAACAGCATCGCGCTACCTGCGAGTTTCCTCATTGCCTCGACTCTGCTGGCTCAAGGATTTCCGACTTCTGACGCATGCGAAGCGGCGGGACGTTCCCCGGCACACCCCACTTGCCTGCAAAGCGAACCAGTCCGACGATGAAGCCCAGTCCGTACGAAACATGCAGCGTAGCGAAGGCAAGAGGCAGAAGGGGAAACAGTTGCCAGCGCTTTTTCGCGGCGAACGCCGAAGCTGCAAGATTGGCGAGGACGTACGAACCGAGAATCCCCCCGAACGGCATCCACCCGATTGTCGTAAACCCTCCTGCGGCAAGAGAAGCCGCGAGTGCTGACACAAACGCCGCCGGAACAAATTGCCGCCATCGCATCTGCCGCGGATGCTTCTGCATCACCCGCACCTTCCAGAAGCCATACTGAAAGTATTGCTTCCACAACGAGCTGAGCGTGGCGCGGCTGTAGTATTTCGCCCGAACATCCGGAGCGAGTAGAAGTCTCGCTCCAAGTTTTCGCAACCGGTAGTTGTACTCATCATC
>JBBIRR010000075.1:0-6850 GCA_037441705.1 Ignavibacteriales bacterium | reverse complement strand
CCACAATCTGGCAGGCGGCACATATTTCTACAGGCTCTCTTCTCGCAAGCACGGCCACGCCGTAAGGCGACTCCTCTACGTGAAATGACTGCTGAGCGTCGCGGAGCGCGCATCTATAGCGCAAATCTCTGATTCACTCCAAGCCTGTAGCGCGAATCTCCCGATTCGTTTCCGCGCCTGTAGCGCGAACCTCCAATTCGCTACTTTGCCACAACGTTGTTTTCAAAGCCTACGGTGGCGAAACTAGAGTTTCGCCCTACCGCCTGTAGCGCGAATCTTCCGATTCGCTACTTTGCCACAACGTTGTTTTCAAAGCCTACGGTGGCGAAACTGAGTTTCGCCCTACCGCCTGTAGCGCGAATCTCTCGATTCGCTAATTTGCCTCAACGTTGTTTTCAAAGCCATAGGTAGCGAAACTGAGTTTCGCCCTACGGCTTGGTTCTGGATATTTTTCACAGAATTCTGTAGAATCCTTGCCATGAGTGCCCCTGATCCTGAAATATTCTATGCAAGGCATCTTCCCCATTACCAGCCTCCTCATGGAACATTCTTCACGACATTCCGTCTCGCAGGATCGCTGCCAGCACAAGTCATTGAGCAATTGAAAGACCAAAGAAAAAGGCGCGAGGAGGAGATAGCAATGATTCGCAGTAATGCCAAACGAACAACACTATGGCGTGAACACCAGAAGGCATACTTCGAGAAGTTCGATGCGCTTCTTGATGGGTCCACCTCCGGTCCTCATTGGTTGGCAGATGAACGGGTCGCGTCATGTACTGCTGAAGCAATGCACTTCCATGATGGCAAAGGATATGATCTTCTTGCCTACACAGTCATGCCCAATCACGTTCACCTTGTGTGCACGCTCCAGCCTGAGAAAAAGCCGATGCGAGCAACGCCCGGCAAACACGCCGTAGCTAAGTATCCGCTCACCGAGATCCTGCAGTCTATCAAGAGGTTCACTGCAAAGAACGGGAACAGAATCCTTCAACGGGAAGGTCAGTTTTGGCAGCACGAAAGCTATGACCACCTTATTCGCAACAGTGAAGAACTTCTCCGCATTCTTTACTACACGATCAACAACCCCGTCAAGGCGCGTCTCTGCGGCACGTGGCACGAATGGGAATGGACGTACTTGAAGCAGGGATTGATTTGATGCGACGTAGCGCGAATCTCTGATTCGCTTCCGCGCCTCTAGCGCGAATCTCCCGATTCGTTTCCGCGCCTGTAGCGCGAATCTCCGATTCGCTACTTTGCCACAACGTTGTTTTCAAAGCCTCAGGTGGCGAAACAGAGTTTCGCGCTACGGCCTGTAGCGCGAATCTCCTGATTCGCTTTTTTGCCACAATATTGTTTTTCAAAGCCTAATCTGGCGAAACAGAGTTTTGCGCTACGGGATGCTCCCAACAAAAAAGGGACACGACTGATGTCGTGTCCCTGTACGCTGATGATACTCGGATCTGGATCCTTCGCTTCGCTCAGGATGACGGCTACTCTGGCCATCACGGCTCACGCGTTCAACCAAGCGCCGTGACGGGTGCGAAGGAGCGAAAGCTGTTATTTCACCAACACCAACTTCTTCAAATCACTCCGCTTCCCGCTCTCCAACCGGTAAAAGTACACACCGCTCGAAAGTCCCGACGCATCAAACTGCACCCTGTAGTACTGGCCCGCCTCCGCTACCCCATCGAACAGCGTCGCCACTTTCTGCCCTAACGTGGTGTACACCTCCAACCGCGCTCGATCCGTCGTCTCCACCGAAAACTTGATCGCCGTCGTTGGATTGAACGGGTTCGGATAATTCTGCTTCAGCACAAACTCCCGCGGCGCCACCTCCGGCACACCCGTCGGCAGGTCCACCTGGATCGGATCCGTGTAGTGGATCGTCCCATCCAGATCCACCTGCTTCAGACGGTATTGCGTGGGCGTGGTGATAGGCGTCGGGTCCGTGTACGTGTAGTACTGCGGCTCGTTCGTCGTTCCGTGGCCCGGCACAAACGAGTTCTCGATCTCCGTCCACTCCTGCACGCCCACCGTTCTTCGCTGCACATAGAACCCATAGTTGTTGATCTCGCTGATCGTTCGCCACTCCAGGCGCACGCAGTTGTTTTCGATGACCGTGCCCGTGAACGAAGCGAGCGTGATGGGAAGGGCATCAACGTTGCCCACACCAAACGGCGAAAACGATGAGAACCCCGATGCGTACGCCAAGTACGGGTCAGCGCCGATAACCGTAGCAAGCGTCTGAAGCCAGTACGTACCATCGTGCCTGCCAATGTACACGAGCGCCTCACGATTAAATCCAGAGGCCTCATCACCGCTATTCCATTGAAGAGAAATCGTCGCGTTGCTTCCTCCCGCGACGGCTTCGGAAATCGTCCACTGGCGATTCACAACCTGCGAAGGATTGTTTGGCGGAAAATCGAAAGACGCCTGCACGCGCACCGAGAACGCATCCACCACTCCTGCATTATTTATGATGACCGGATTGTAGGTCGTTGCCGTTCCCACCGGAAAGACCCGGTCTGCTGCACCGACTCCTATCTGTGTTATTGTTCCTGTGCCATTCGTTACGACGTAGCTCGCGCTGGAACCGGCGTCGGCGCCGCCTGACGCAGCGATAACGATACTGTTCGATCCGAGCGTAAGTTTGCCGGACTGCAGCAGGAGCGAATCGGAGACGGCAACGGTGGTTCCGAGCGTAACGCCGGCCGCGTTGTTGATCACGAGCCGATACAGCGCGTATGTGCCAGACCCTCCGATCGTTTGCGGCGCGGTTCCCACGAACGCCACAGCCTGCGATGCGGTGGAGAACGTTCCGTTGTTTGTGAAGCTGCCGGAGAGATTCAACGCTCCTGTTTGTGTCGAACTGAGTGTGGTCCCCGCCCCGATGGTCAGGCTTCCGCGCACGGTCAGCGGACTTGCGCCGGTGGTGGTGTATGTCCTCGTACCGCCAGCAGCGGTAGCACTGAAGACAAGACTGCCATACGTGCGTCCGCTTACCGACGGAGAGTATGAAGAGGTGGTCGGCACATCGAACTCAACCACGCCGTTTTCCGTACCGGCCGCGCGCGACAGTTGGCTGACGATGCCGGAGTCCCCCCGCGTTGTGTTGTGCACGTAGCGCGCGCCATCGGCAATGTACATGCTGTCCAGGGTATCGGAAGCAAATGCTATCCCGTTGCCCGCGAACGCGCCTGATGAGTTTCGCAGGATCGCTCCGCTGCTCAGGTAAATGTCGTAAGGCGTTGCCGTCGAGCTGTCCCCTACCGTGAAGCCCGGATTACCCGTGTTAGTGGTCGGCAGGACGAGTGTGATCGTGTTCGAAGGCGAAGGAGAAATCGTCAATCGCGCAATAACAGGATTTGACGCTATCGGGAGATTGACGGTGTAACTGCTCGAAACAGAAGAGTTATCTAAAATGACGTGGTCGGAAGGACCGGGAACAGTTCCTCCGCTCCAGTTGTCGCCATTACTCCAGTTCATGTCACCCCCCAAGCCGGTCCAGGTTTTCTGCCCCAATACCGGAGCCGTAAGAATCATGCCGATACAGAATGCTCTACGGCATGCGAGAAACATTTGCATAGCAAGCCCCCTGATAAAGATCAATTGCCGGACGTTACATAGGAACTGTGGGAAATCTGCGGGTTAGAACTTCATACCAAAAGTAGAAAAAGACTGTGACGCAAGCAATACGCGCACTCCTCGTGGTGAATCCATCAGCTCGAACGTTTACCGATGTGCAGACAGCCCTACTTCACCTTCGCCAGTTTTCGGATCTCGGTCTGCGTGAAGGTTGCGCCCTTGACCATCAGTTGATAGAAATAGTAACCGTTCGCCACTTCATCGCCATCTTCATCACGCCCATCCCAGTGAATGCGATTGAAACCGACGCGCAGCAAGCCGGACGGAACAACGATCTCGCGTATCTTCCTGCCTGCGATCGTGTAAATCCGCAGCACCAACTCGTCCGGAGGAACCGACCCGGTGAGCATAAACGTAAAGTCGGTTTCGTGCGAGAACGGATTGGGATAATTGTACACCTGCACGATGCGGCTCTCGCGCAGAACGTTGACTCCTACGGCGTGCTCGATGGTATCCACATCCCCGAACGCATCGGCGCGCACAACGGTGAAGCGCAACTGATGATAGCCCTCCGAAAGCTGGGGCATAAATGTGGGACTCTCAGCGGCAGAAGGCGCCAGCGCGGTAGACTGCCACTCTCCCGCAGGCTGATTATCCACAATCAACGCGGCTCGTGTGGCCGCAGGAGGCCCTTCAGGACGATCGGGAACCTGAAGCGTTACGGACGGCGCTGCGGGCACATAATCGCCCTCCATCACTTGCACGCCGTTGATGAACACTCGTAACTCAGCCCTGCTGACAGCGATGACGTTATCGAATGAGTAATATGCCGTGTTGTTTTCAGCGACGAGATCCTTCGCACGCTTCGCCGGCCTGACCGTTGCCTGCACCGTCACTCTGCGTCCCAAATTGTGTGTGGAGATGGGAATGACGACCGAGCGCGATGTGCCCTGAGCGATCGGAAGCACCGACACGCTTGCCACCTGCCGCGCGCGGTTCTGCCGATCATAGACGGATAGCACGACGTTCGAACTATCGCTGTCTTGATACCCGATGTTATAGACGCTCACCTGAATGTTCCGAGTCAACGAAGGCGCGTCGCCTGCGATCGTTTGCGCGCTGACGGCAAGATCCGCCGGAGCAACCACATCCATCCACCACTCGCGCAAGGTGGGTGTGACTGTGGCATCCGACGTCGAAAGCAACGCGGCCGTCTGCAGCGATTTGTACCGCTCGCCGGAGGTGGGGGCGTTCAAGAAGCTCAAGTCAATGTCTATGCTATCCCTCGGGAAAACCCGCAACGTGTCCACTGTTCCGGAAGGCCGCACGCCGACGAGAGCCAGTCGCGCATCGGTTGTGGGCAGACCGGCAGTACGCCAGCCCAGCGAGAGCCATGACGGAGCGATGAACATCGGCAGGGTTGCAATCGTGCCGCTACCACGACTGTACAGGTTCGGAACACTCATCGAAACAACGGCCGTGTCGTTGGTCAACGATTCAAGTGCCGGCATTCCGGGGCCCGATGCGCCTTTGCGCACAACCAGAACATACGACATGTAGGGTTGCACCTGACGGATGCGCGTACTGCCCAACTGTTCAAGGGCAACCTTCAGGCTCTCGGTCACGCCCGTCGCTCCGTCGAAGATGACGGAGAACGCGAGGTAATTGCCGACCGGTGTTTCGTTGATGAACGCGAGCATGCGCCGCGCGTGCGCCAGCCCCGAATCCGGAGGGAACGCCGACGTGTTGAACGTTCGGAAATCGGGAATGCCGGTGAAATCATTCAGGCGCATGGCAAGATAGCTGCTGCCCACACCCGGCTCGAACCAGTAGCCGCGAATCTGCTGGTCGTTCACTTTGATGATGCTGTAGTATTCGGCCGTTTGATTGTAACGCGTTCCGACCGAACGAACATAGAGATTGATGGGTGGTGTGGTCTCAATCGTGACGCCCGAGTCCGTTACCGCAAGCTGTTGGAGCTGATCACGCCGGAACTGTCGGGCGGTTCGTTCACGCCAGCGAACCGTGGGCAGAGCGGGCGCGTCGCTTGCGGTCGCAAACAATGATTCGACCCAGTTGCCCAACGTCGTCGGGTAGCGCGTTCGTGCGCGCCAGAAATACACGCGGTCGTTTGCCAGCGGCGGCGTCAGCCACTCTCCCGTCACCGCCGTCGGCGCAATCGTCCCGGACGTCATCAATCCCGGCGAATCGAATGTGTCCACCGTGTCCAGTTGAAACTCATACACAAATCCCACCGAATCAATGCCGAGAGGATTGGTCACCACAAGACGCTGCGGCCCGGGCAGCACCACAATGTTCCGGATCGGTTTGACGACAGAAAGCGCGTTGGCGTAGACGTACACTTCCCGCGTGGCGATGTTGTTCAGCTCATTCACCTCAACGATTCTATTCTCCGGATCGAGGCGAGCGGTGAGAGCATGAGGGCCGACCTGATCCAGCCCGCGCCACTCGACGGTGATCGAATCGATTTGTTTGGTAGGCGGCAGCTTCAGGTTGTTTACCAGCGTCGTCGTCTGGCCGTTGTACGTATCCGTCACGGTTACTCCCACACTGTCCGTAGGCACGAGGCCGAAGTTGTTGAATCGTACTTTCACGAGCACCAGCGTGTCGTTGACGCTGGGGGTCGGATTGCTCGGCTCGATCTGCTGCGAGGTCACGGCAAGGTCCGGCACCAGCGGCAGCGCGAAGCGCGACAGCGGATCGCCTACCAGATTGTTCGTATGCACGGTTGCAACGGCAATGTAATCCGATCCGTACAGGCGCAGCATCTTGATGCGTGCGTACGTCGTTAGCGCTCCCAGGGAGCGCACCGAATCGCGGATGCCCTGCAGGAAATCGTTCGTCAGATCCTTGCCGTAGCCGGGATAGCCCAACGTGGAGGACGCCCATGCAGCGATGGCGCCGCGTTGATCTGCAAGCACAAACTCCTCCGCAAGCACATTGCTTGAGGGATCGCCGAAGCCGCCCACGTTGCAGCTCGTCGACGCAACAAACGGCAGTTTCCCGTCGGTGTTCTCCAGTTCACCCGGCGGGCCGATATCCACACCCCAGATTCTTCCGCCCGAGTGGCCGATGAAGTTCATGAACACGAGGCCGTTGCGCACCAACTCTTTCAGCCGTGCCTTATGCTCGCCGTCGATAGCGCCGCGTGTGTTCTTGTACACGCGGAAGCTCGTTCCGCCGATGGGCGCCGGAAGAATTTTTGTACTGATCATGAACTCCGAGTATGCGTTGAAGAGGGATT
>JBBIRR010000074.1:0-8320 GCA_037441705.1 Ignavibacteriales bacterium | reverse complement strand
ATTCCCTTCTCGGTTCGAAGCTCTGGTGGTTCGGCTTCGTTCACCACAGGGCTCGTCTCGTTGAAGGTGTTTGATGTGTTGGGGCGCGAGGTGGCAACGTTGGTGAATGAACGCCTTCAGCCGGGACGGTATGAAGTGACGTTCGATGCGAGCAACCTCGCGGGCGGCGTGTACTTCTATAAGCTACAGAGCGGCGGCCTGAAAGAAACAAAACGAATGATGCTGGTGAAATGAATTCCGCCGTAGAACGAGGGGAGAACATGAATGCTTTCTGGCAGTCACGTGAGACGAAGGAACGAACCATGCGATTTTGGAAACATACGCTGAACCTACCGGCTCTCGTTGTCCTGTTCGTTCTGCTGAGTGCGTGCCGCGTTGGCGCCCAACAAGCGCAGGATCCATGGCAGGAAGCAGAGAGAATCCTCCAGCGCATAGCGCCGCCGACGTTTCCGGATCGAGAGTTTGCTGTCACGGATTTTGGGGCGGCGGGAGACGGAACAACGGATTGCTCAGCCGCGTTTGCTGCGGCCATCGCCGCGTGTGCGCGCAACGGCGGCGGCCGCGTCGTCGTGCCGAAGGGAGAGTTCCTCACCGGCCCGATCCATCTCAAGAGCAATGTCAATCTCCATTTGAACGAAGGGGCCGTCCTGAAGTTCAAGCGGGATCCGAAAGCCTATCTTCCGCCGGTCTTCTCGCGATGGGAAGGCGTTGAGCTGATGAACTACTCGCCGTTCGTCTACGCGTTCGAGCAGGAGAACATTGCCATCACCGGCAAGGGGGTGTTCGATGGACAGGCGAGCAATGAGCATTGGTGGCCGTGGAAAGGCAACAAGAATTTCGGCTGGAGAGAAGGCATGCCGCGCCAGCATGAAGGCCGCGCGAAGCTCTTCGCGATGGGTGAGAAAGGTGTCCCTGTCGAAGAGCGCGTCTTCGGAGAAGGATACTATCTGCGACCCAGCTTCATCCAACCTTACCGATGCAGGAACATCCTCATTGAAGGAATCAGGATCATCAACTCGCCCATGTGGGAGATTCATCCCGTGCTGTGCGAGAACGTCACCGTCCGCAATGTTGTCATTGACAGTTACGGCCCGAACAACGACGGCGTCAACCCCGAGTCGTGCACCGATGTTCTCATCGAAAACACCTACTTCAACACCGGTGATGACTGCATTGCAATCAAGTCGGGGCGCAACAACGACGGCCGTCGGCTGAACGTGCCCAGCCGGAACATCGTCATCCGCAACTGCACGTTCAGGGATGGGCATGGCGGCGTTACAATCGGGAGCGAGATTTCCGGTGGGGCGCGCAACATCTTTGCCGAGAACTGCGAGGTGGAAAGTCCCGTGCTGTACAACGCGCTGCGCATCAAGTCCAACGCCGTCCGAGGCGGAGTAATCGAGAACATCTATCTGCGGAATTTTGTCGTGAAGCTGGTGGATCGTGCTGCGATCGACGTTGACCTGTATTACGAAGAAGGAAAGAGCGGAAGCTTTCTGCCGACGATTCGCAACATCGCGATCGAGAATATGACGGTGGAGCGATGCCGCATGGCGTTCAATCTGGTCGGCTATCCGGAGGCTCCGCTGCAAAGCATCAGGCTGAAGGATTGCACGTTCAGCGGTGTTGCGGAAGGCTACAAACTGGAACATGTCGAAGAGTTCAGAGCCGAGAATACAACGGTGAACGGAGTAGAACTGAAGGTCAAACACTAACATGCATTTATCTTGCACCACTATGCACAAGGAGGTTCTTCCATGAAACGTCTCCTCATAACGCTGTGGCTCTGCTGCCGGTCGGAGGAGGCATCCTCCTCCGGCCGCGCGCAGCAGAACACTGCATGAAGCCGATTCTCTTTTTCTTCTGGTGTATTGTGCTCGGTGTTGGACCGATTCAGGCGCAGACCCGAGTTGTTGTCGCTTCCGACGGCAGCGGCGATTTCACGTCCATTCAGGCTGCGCTGGACGCTGCGCCCGATACTGCAAGCTCTCCCTGGCTGATCCTGATCAGGAACGGCACGTACAACGAGAAGCTGTTTCTTACGAAGAGATTCATTACACTGGTAGGCGACCATCGGGACAGCACGCGCATCGTGTACGCAGAGTTACGCGAGAACTGGACCAAAGCGGCCAACAATCGGCCCGACGGAACGGGAGAGGAACTGGATTGGGGGGCTGCTGTGATCAACATCGGCAAAGGGGCGGCGGATATTATTATCGGCAACCTCACCGTCCACAACAACTACGGCGCGCTCCACGGCAACCACGAGCACCAGTTTGCCATCCGCGGCTTCGATGCAAAACGCATCATGCTGCTCGCCTGCAACGTCATTTCCGACGGAGGGGATGCACTCGCCCTGTGGAACCGCGACTCGGGAATGTACTACCACAACGATTGCTTCTTCGAGGGATGGGTGGACTATGTGTGTCCGCGCGGCTGGTGTTACATCACCGACAGCAAATTCTTCGGACACAATTTGAGTGCAAGCATCTGGCACGACGGAAGCAGAAATAGACGCCAGAAGTTTGTCATTTGCAACTCGATCTTCGACGGCGTGCCGGGTTTTCCCCTCGGTCGCCATCATCGCGACGCGCAGATATTCTTGATCCGCTGTACGTTCTCGCGGAACATGGCCGATCGGCCGATCTACGCGCCCAACTCGCCCAACCTTGTTCCGTGGGTATGGGGCGAACGACATTACTTCTACGAGTGTCATCGCGACGGCGGCGACTACGCGTGGTTCGCAAACAATCTCCCCTCGGCCGAGGGTTCGCCGACGGCGGAAGAGATCACTGCTCGGTGGACATTTGACGGCGCGTGGGACCCGGAGGCGAACATGCCGTCGGTGCTGCCTTTCGCGTTCTTGCCCCTACCCGGCAACGGAGCTGCTTCCGTCCGAACGGAGGAAGTGCGCCTTTCGTGGATAGCGGGGCGTGATGCGCAATCACACAATGTGTATTTTGGAACGGCAAATCCCCCGCCGTTTGTCCGGAACCAAGACGATGCTACCTTCGATCCCGGCCCGCTTCGCCCGCAGACGACGTATTACTGGCGGGTGGATGAAGTGACCGACTCGGGAATCGTCCCCGGGAAGGTTTGGCATTTCAAAACAGAATAAACGTATGAGACTTGAAAAATATTCTATAGGTATCGGCGATCGGTTCGGTCATCAGGGCGTTGCGCAGCTGCGCGCCGTTCTGAAGGCACAGAGTGCAGGCGTGTCCGTCGCGCCCGTGTGGAACAAGTCCAACCGCGAACACACCATCATCGGTACCACTCCGGATCACGTCCGACGCGAAGCCGATGCCGCCGTGACCGCCTGTGGATGGAACGCCTCCTACTACGTCGATGCCGACCACATCGGCCTGACAAACGTGGATCGGTTCATCAAGGCGAGCAATTTTTTTACAATTGACGTTGCCGATCGCATCGGCCAGCCGGCCGACGATGAGGCGATCCGCTGGTATGTGCGCGCGATGTCGGAGTTCAAGGGCAAGATAGATGTCCCCGGTCTGCACACACCGTTGGAAGTAACGGATGATCTCTTGCAGATGGCGGCTCGAAAATATGTTGCCGCCGTTGCCGAAGCCGATCGCGTCTATCGTCATATTGCGCGGCTCAAAGGAGCCGGCACGTTCATCACGGAGATCTCGGTGGATGAATCGGCCACGGCGCAATCACCCGCTGAGTTGTTTCTGATTCTCGGCGCAATCGCCCAGCGGGGCATTCCTCTGCAAACCATCGCGCCCAAGTTCAGCGGCGCGTTTTTGAAAGGGGTGGATTATGTCGGCGACGTGCACCAGTTTGCCCGCGAGTTCGAGGATGATATTGCCGTCATTGCATTCGCAATCAAGACGTTCGGTCTTCTGCCCAATCTCAAGCTCAGCGTACACTCGGGCAGCGACAAGTTTTCGCTGTATCCCGTCATGCATCGCATCCTGAAGAAGCACGATGCAGGAGTGCATCTGAAGACTGCCGGGACGACCTGGCTCGAAGAGGTCATCGGACTTGCCGCGTCGGGAGACGATGGACTTGCTCTGGTCAAGCAGATCTATACGCAGGCATACAATCGCTTCGAAGAGATGGCGGCCCCGTATCGGGCAGTCATCCACATCGAGCGCGAAAAACTTCCCCTGGCCTCTGACGTCCAGCGCTGGACGGGCGAACAGCTTGTGCGCGCACTCCGTCATGACCCGACCGATGAATGCTTCGATCCGCAGATGCGCCAGTTGATGCATATTGCATTTCGCGTGGCAGCAGAAATGGGGGCGCGGTACACCGAGATGCTCGAACGACACGCTGAGGTCGTCGGCACGAATGTGACGGACAATCTGTACCGCCGTCATCTGCTTCCGCTTTTTGTTGGAACAACGGACTGACAAACTTCTCGATTGATCATGAAACCTTTTCTTCATGAAGATTTTCTTCTCGAGACCTCTGCGGCGAGAGAGCTTTATCATTCGTATGCAGAGGGTCTGCCCATTATTGATTATCACTGCCATCTCTCCCCCAAAGATATTGCGGAGAACAGGCAGTTCAAGAACCTGACGGAGATCTGGCTTAACGGCGATCATTACAAATGGCGGGCGATGCGTACGTGCGGCGTTGATGAACGCTTCATCACGGGCAATGCTTCGGACTGGGAAAAGTTCGAGAAGTGGGCTGCCACCGTCCCCAAGACGCTGCGCAATCCGCTGTATCATTGGACGCACATGGAATTGAAACGGCCGTTCGGCATCACCGACCGGCTGTTGAATCCCGCGACGGCGCGCAGCATCTGGGACGAGTGCAACGCAAAACTTGCCACACCCGCATTTACCACCCGCGGCATCCTCAAACAGATGAACGTCGAAGTCCTGTGCACGACGGACGACCCGGTGGATTCACTTGACTTCCACCGCCTGCTGCGTGCCGATGCGTCCGTGGGTGTGAAAGTACTGCCGGCCTATCGTCCCGACAGAGCTATGGCAGTGGAAAAGCCAAGGGTCTTTGTGCACTACGTGAGTGAACTGAGCGAAGCGGCGGACATGGAAATACGTTCGTTTGCCGATTTCATCGCAGCGCTGCGCAAGCGACACGACTTTTTCCACGAGAACGGCTGCCGCCTCTCCGACCACGGCCTGGAAACCGTGTACGCCGAGCAGTATACCGACGCGGAAATCAACGCCCTGTTCTCGAAGATCCTTCAGTTGAATCCGTTGAACGAACTCGAGACGGCAAAATTCAAGTCCGCTATGCTCTACGAGTTTGCGATCATGGACTGGGAGAAAGGATGGGTGCAGCAGTTTCATCTCGGCGCCCTGCGCAACAACAACTCGCGCATGATGCGCACGCTCGGCCCCGACACGGGGTTCGACTCCATCGGCGACTTCGAGATGGCGCGACCGCTGGCACGGTTTCTCGATCGGCTCGACAACGAGAACAAGCTGACCAAGACGATTCTCTACAACCTCAATCCGCGCGATAACGAGCTTTTCGCCACCATGATCGGCAATTTCCAGGACGGTAGCGTGCCCGGCAAGATGCAATATGGCTCCGCGTGGTGGTTTCTCGACCAGCTCGACGGCATGACGCGACAGATCGAAGCGCTTTCCAATATGGGAGTGCTCAGCCAGTTCGTCGGTATGCTGACCGATTCGCGGAGCTTTCTCTCGTATCCGCGCCACGAGTACTTTCGCCGGCTGCTCTGCAACATCCTCGGCGGTGAAATGGAGCGCGGCCTGCTGCCGGTGGACACAAAACTCGTCGGGGCGATGGTGCAGGACATTTGCTACTTCAACGCGAAGCGGTACTTCGGGTTCGATGCCGTTTCGGTATCGAAGGCCGGCGTGCCCGACGATCAGAGACACACACTTCGTTCGGAGGTTCGATGATGGAACAATTCGCCGGCCGGCAGCAAAGCTCCGCTGCAACCGGGCTGCGCCCGCGCATCGGGCACTATCGCTGGATCATCTGTGCACTGCTGTTCTTCGCCACAACCATCAACTACGTTGACCGCGCGGTACTCGGCGTGTTAGCGCCAACGCTTCGCACCGAAATCGGCTGGAGCGATCAAGAATACGGGATCATCAGTGCCGCGTTTACGCTCGCGTATGCCATCGGGTTTCTCTTTGCCGGATGGTTCATTGACCGGGTGGGGACGCGCATCGGCTATGCCGTGTATCTGACGGTGTGGTCGCTTGCCGCCGCCGCGCATGCCCTGGCCCGATCGGCGTTCGCTTTCGGTCTCGCACGTTTCGCGCTCGGCCTGGGCGAATCGGGCAATTTTCCTGCTGCCATCAAAACCATCGCCGAGTGGTTTCCGAAGAAAGAACGTGCGCTGGCGACCGGCATCTTCAATGCCGGCTCCAATGTCGGCGCCATCCTCGCACCGCTGGCCGTTCCCTGGATCGCATTGACATGGGGCTGGCAGGAAGCGTTTCTGTTCACCGGTCTTGCAGGATTGATCTGGATACTCTTCTGGTGGCCCCTCTATCACAGGCCGGGCGAGCATCCTCGTCTTTCGAAAACAGAACTCGCTCACATCGAAAGCGATCCGCCCGATCCGCCGGCAAAAGTCCGCTGGCTTCATCTGCTGCAGTTCAAACAGACGTGGGCATTTGCCACCGGAAAATTTCTCACCGATTCCATCTGGTGGTTCTATCTGTTCTGGTTTCCCCTGTTCATGAACGACCGGTTCGGGATTGACTTGCGCACCATCGGCCTGCCGATGATCACCGTCTATCTTCTTGCGGATGTCGGTTCGGTTGCAGGAGGTTGGTTCAGCTCGGCACTTCTGGGACGCGGGTGGACGGTCAATCGGGCACGGAAGACTGCAATGCTTGTGTGTGCCTTGCTCATCTTGCCGGTTGCGCTCGCGCCACATGTCAGTGCGCCGTGGGTGGCGGTGTGGCTCATCGGCGTCGCGGCCGCCGCTCATCAGGGATTCTCCGCCAACATCTTCACCACAACGTCGGACATGTTTCCGAGGAAAGCAGTCGGCTCCGTCGTCGGCATCGGAGGGTTTGCGGGCGCGATGGGTGGGTTCTTCATGAACTTAGGCGCAGGATGGTTGAGAGAGAACACGGGCACATACGAAGTGATGTTCATTATCGCGGGCGTTACCTACCTTGTAGCCGTATTGCTCATGCACCTCATTGTGCCGAAGCTGGAGCCGGCCAAGCTCGAAGGATAGGAAGCGGACCCGTTATTGGGCCTGTGTATATTTTCTGATGGTTTGATGAAAGAAGCGTGATGACTTACGTTGAAGAAATGTTTAGTTTGAAAGGCGAAGTCGCCGTCGTCGTAGGGGGAAGCGGAGTGTTGGGCGGCAGCATGGCGCTGGCGCTGGCACGAGCCGGCGCGAACGTCGCCGTCGGCTTCAGCAGAAACGAGGCGAACGCCGCTGAGCGCGTACGCGCAATCCGGGAGGCAGGAGGCGACGCAGTGGCTGTGCATGCCGACTCGCGCACGAAGGCGAGCCTTGACGCTGCGCTGCAGGCGGTGCTTGCACGCTGGGGTAGGGTGGATATTGTCGTGAACGCTCCCGGCATCAATTCCATCACGCCCGTGTTCGACATTGGTGACGAGGAGTGGCAGCAGATTCTGGACACGAACCTGAAAGGCGTGTTCTTTTCCTGCCAGGTGTTCGGCAAGCAGATGATCGAACAGAAGCGCGGCGGAAGTATCATCAACATCTCGTCGGTTTCGTCGGAGATACCGCTGTCGCGCGTTTTTACGTACTCGATTTCGAAAGCGGGCGTGAACAGCCTCACCCGCTCTCTTGCGCGCGAATGGGCGCCGCACGGCATTCGGGTGAACGCCATCATGCCTGGATTTTTTCCTGCAGAGCAGAACAGACAAATCCTCACGGAGGAACGACGGAAAGCCATCTTCGCACACACGCCGATGGCGCGGTACGGCGAACCGGACGAACTGAGCGGCGCACTCATCTGGCTCGCATCGAAGAGAGCCTCGTCGTTCGTAACCGGAGCGATCATCCCCGTTGATGGCGGGTTTACTGCAATGACAATCTGAGACGCTGTTTCTTTCTCACGTTGAACGGAATGGCATCGTAATGAATGGCATCGTACTGAACAGATCCACAACATAAGAGCAAGGACCGGAGAACGCTACATGGAGAAAGCTGACATAGGATTAATCGGACTGGCTGTCATGGGGGAGAACCTTGTCCTGAACATGGAAAGCAAAGGCTTCACCGTTGCGGTGTACAACCGAACGCTGGACAAGGTGGATCATTTCACCAACGGGCGAGGAAAGGGAAAGAAGATCATCGGCACGCACTCGATCGAGGAATTGGTTGCGTCGTTGAAGACGCCTC
>JBBIRR010000073.1:0-8323 GCA_037441705.1 Ignavibacteriales bacterium | reverse complement strand
GCTGAACCGCAGCGTTAGCCGCGACAGAAACCAATGAGACGCTATCTCGCAAATCGCCTGTTTAAGATCGGCTTCTGGCTATTCGTCTTGGGTTGCGGGCCCCTGCTCGCCATCATCGTTCTCGCCACCATCGGGCTATGGCCCGACCCAAACCCGAATCCGATCGGCCCGGGATTGCTGGCGCTCTTCACCTTCTGGCCGTCGGTCATATGCATGGCGCTTGGCGCAGCCCAGGTCCGGAGAGAGCCCCAATGACTCACCGCAACGCTCGTTGGTTCAAGAGAACCGCTGAGCGACGCAAATCGCTTACCTGCATCGCCGCCGCGGATGCTGACATCACTGCACCGAACGAAACATCAGAAGTCTGTAGGTGAACGATGAAGAGATGGTTGGCCTTCTTCCTTGCGGTGTTAGTACTACTGACTGTCCACGAAGGAACGCATGCGCTGGTGGCGATGCTTTTCTGCGAGTATGAAGCGCTTCAAACAAAACCTATGGGTTTTGAAGTCACGTTCAAGACGGCCGTTGACAAGAGAAGTGGATTTAAGTGGGCCTTCATCTCTGGTGCAAGCAATATGGTGACGCTACTGATGGGATATTTGCTACTTATGCTCGGTGAAAGGTTGGCTCGCTCACGCACTGTATTCTTGAGGGCCGCCATCTTCTACTTGACGATGCTCTCGCTTTTATGCGACCCCTTGAACTTATCTGTTGGGCCATTTATCTACGGTGGAGATGCCAATGGCATTGCTGCGGGGCTTCGCATCAGCCGATACGTACTCCAGGCCATCTTCTTGCTGGTGTTACTTGTCAATCGCGAGCTTGTAGTGCAGAAGCTATTCCCGATGTAGCACGTCCACGTGAAACATATCCTATTTCGACCTCTGATACGTTGGACAAATCGAACCTATCGAGCAGAACAATAGCATGTTATGCCACATCTTTGAAACGCTGCGCGAACAAGCGCTTGCACCCGTAATCCTCGTTTCACTCCCCCACAATCCTCAAGTTCGTCCGAAGCTCAGTTCGATTCCGTTCCTACTTGACAGCGGTTGAGCCGTTTCGTAAATTGGCGGCATGCCGGCGCCAGAGCACAGCAGACAGATTGCCCGCCGGAGGGTTGGACTCATTCGTTCTCTTCAAAGCAACTCGCGTGAGAGACTCGTGGGTAAGTAATTGCCTGGCTCAAGCAAGCTCGATCGGCAAAGTTCCTCGACAAGGTTCGGCTCTTGACACGTGCAAGGCGTGACACCCGGCGACGGAAGCATCGCACCTCCATTGGATCAGATGCTTCATCTTTCACATTCATAAACGCCGCCCCACCCCGATGGCCGAACCGGATATCAATACATTTTTGATTCATCCTGCAGTGGAGAAAGTCATCCTCTCGACCCAGAACCACGTTCATTCTGCGTTGCGTCATTCCCATGATCACCGGAAGCTGACTGCCTCGGTCACGGATGGCGGATGTTCGTGGCTAATGCACTGCTTGCGACGGCACGTGCTGTTGGCCCTCGTGCTCCTCTGTGGATCGAGCATGTGGAGCCTTGCTTCCGACAAAGTGGCGACCTATCTCTATGAGGACACGCGGCGACTGGTGGCGTTGGTGGAGGAAGCAGCGAGTCGGATGGAGCAAACGGGCGAAGCGGCCTTCATCGAGTTCGGCCAGGCCGGCTCCAAGTGGTTCAGCGGACAGTACTACGTCTTCGTGTACGAACTGGATGGCACGTGCGTGTTTCATCCTGTGGAAACAGACTTTGTCGGCAAGAACCTGATGGACCTGCACGACATGAACGGCAAACCCGTCGTGCAACTCATTACTGACGTCGGCCGCAATCCCGAACCGGACGCAAGCGGGTGGGTATTTTATCTTTGGCCGGACAAGACACAGTTGATTCCGCAGTGGAAGAGTGCCTATGTCCGCAAAGTGGTCACGCCCACCGGCAAGACGTACGTGCTGGGCAGCGGTGTGTACAACATCAAGATCGAGAAAGCATTCGTCCAGGACCGGGTGACACGGGCGGCGGCGCTGTTGGAATCACGCGGGAAGGAAGTTGCATTCAAAGAGTTTCGCAACCCCGCATCGCCGTTTGTCTTTCTCGATACATTCATCTTTGTGCTCGACGCGCGCGGACACACGGTGGTGGACCCGGCGTTCCCGACGCAAGCAGGTCGCGATCTTTCGGAGTTTCAGGATGCGGTCGGCCGGCGCCCCATTCGGGAGATGCTGCAGAAACTGGATCATGCCGACGAGGTCTGGGTGCAGTACCTGTGGCCGAAGCCGGGCTCGTCGTTGCCGTCGCGCAAATTGGTGTACGTCCGCAAAGTCAACGCGGGAGGTGAAACATTTATCGTTGGGTCGGATTTCTTTCTTGCAACTCCCATTTGGATGAGAAACTAAGATGGCCAAGCGACCGGCGAATTTGATTTACGGAGTGGACGACAAACCGCCAGCGATGACACTGGCGGTGCTCGCGGTGCAACACATTTTTCTGATGTCGAGTACGCTCGTGTTGCCGGTGGTGTTGGTAACGGAGATCGGCGGAACGTTTGAAGAGGTGCGGGCGGTCGTGGCGTTGACGATGATCGCCTGCGGCGTGGGCACGATCGTGCAGGCGGTGCGCTGGCGCGGGATCGGTTCGGGCTATCTCTGTCCGAATTTGTGCGGCCCGAATTTTTTCACCGCATCGGTGGAGGCGGCGTGGCTGGGCGGACTGCCGTTGATGCGCGGGATGACGATCGCCGCCGGTCTTGTCGAGGTGGTGTTTGCGCGGCTGGTGCACCGGCTTGCGTTCTTGTTCCCGACGGAAATCACCGGCATGGTGGTGTTGCTGGTCGGAGTCGGACTGGTGCCGGTGGGTGTATCAAAATTCCTGGGAATCAATTACGCCGGCGAACCGATTCACGGCGAAAGTCTCGCGGTAGCCGCGTTGACGTTGCTGGTGATGGTGGGCATGAGCATCTGGGGCAAAGGCAAGCAACGGCTCTACAGCGTTCTGGCTGGCATGGCGGTGGGCTACGGTCTGTCGGCGCTGGCGGGGCTGCTGACGCCGGTGCAGTATCACGAAGTCGCAGCGACGTCGTGGATAGCGCTGCCGCAGTTTGAGGGCATGTGGGAGTTTTCGTTTCGATGGTCGCTGTTGCCGGCGTTTGCGATCGTTTCGATCACCGGCGCACTCAAGACGTTCGGCAACCTGATCATGTGCGAGAAAGTCAACGACGAAGAATGGAGCCGGCCCGATTTGAAACGGGTCGGCAGCGGGTTGATGGCCGACGCGATTGCGGTCACGGCGTCGGGGCTGTTCGGCGGCGTGGCGTCCGATACTTCTGCAAGCAACGTCGCGCTCAGCAGCGCTTCGGGCGCAACGAGCCGGAGGATTGGCTACGCCGCAGGCGGGTTGTTCATCGTGTTGGGATTTTCCCCAAAGCTGAGCGCGGTGTTGTCCATCATGCCGATGTCGGTGATGGGCGCGATTCTGGTGTTCGTGACCTGTTTCATGATCATGTCGGGACTTCAAATCATCCTCAGCGCAAAACTCGATCCGCGGAAAATCTTCGTCATCGGAATCGCATTGGTGTTCGGTCTGAGTCTGGAAGCGTTGCCGGAATTGTACGCGCATGCGCCGCCCGTACTGCGGCCGCTGTTCGATTCATCGCTGACGTTTGCCACCGTGCTGGCGGTGCTGCTGAATCAACTGTTGCGGCTGGGAGAACGACGTTCCGCTGAAACCAACATCGTGGAGGGACTCGAATGAAAACACGTCTGATCGTTTCTCTGCTGCTGGCCTGCAGCGCGCCCGCGCAGGAAAAAGTCACGCTGACGTTCATCTGGCATGCCGGTGACCGGGCAGAATTATTCCGCAACATAGCCCGAGAGTACACCGAGCAAACCGGCGTGGAGATCAACGCGATCCTTCCCCCACTGGGCAACGAATGGTACGAGCGCATGGCCGGCGAGTTCGCCCGGAGAGGGTCGGGCTTCGATTTGTGCATGTTCGACAGCCAGAACATGAGCGAATTCGCTTCGCAGGGGCACGTGGTGCGGCTCAACGATTGGCTCAAGAATAGCAAGAGCATCAGCGTGAGCGACTTCGATGCCGCGGCGTTGCGCCGCTACGCGGAGTATCCGGAAGACTCCGGCAACATCTACGCACTGCCGATCAACCAGGATTGCATGGGATTGGTGTACCGACAGGATTTGTTCGACAATCCTGAGGAGAAGGCGGCGTTCAGGAAAAAATTCGGCTACGAACTGAACGTGCCGCAGACGTACGAACAGTTGCGGGACATCGCCTCCTTTTTCACACGCCCCGAGCAGAATCTTTACGGCATCGCCATGTACGGTAGCGAGGACTACGACGGCTGCACCTCGGTGTTCAACAACATCCTCTGGTCGTTCGGCGCCGAGTTGTGGGACGCCAAAAGCGGCAAGGTGGATGGCTACTTGAACTCGCCGCAGGCAAAGCAGGCGCTGGAGTTTTACAAGGACCTGTTCCGGTACGCGCCACCCGGGTCGGTGGATGCCTACGTGCCGGAAGTTGACAGAGCCGTCAAAGCCGGTCAGGTCGCGCTGGCGATTCAGTGGTACTACTTTTTCGACGAACTGTACGCACAAACTGTGAAGCCCGCCCGACTCGGGTTCGCTCCTCTACCCGGCCAGGCGCGTCGGGTGGTGATGGTCGGCGGACAGGGCGTGTCCATCAGCCGGTATTCCAGACATCCGGAGGAAGCGTGGAGATTTCTGGAATGGTTCATGAGCCTGCCACAGCAATGGAAGTGGGTTGAAGGCGGCGGCAAGACCGGGGCATCGGCGATTTTGAACGACGCGAAATTCCAGCGTGCTTCGCCGGCCAACCCACATTTCGCGCGTTCGATGAGCATGACGAAAGACTACTGGCACCTGCCGGAGTATCCGGCATTGCTGGCGGCAATGCAAAAGCACGTTCATCAAGCTATCACCGACAAAGTCTCGCCTGAAGAAGCGCTCGATGCGTGCGCCCGCGAACACGAAACAATCCTCACGAAAGCCAAACGATGAGCACGACCAATCCACTTGCCCTTGCCGGCCTGCACCACACGTCGTTGCGGGTTCCGGACATGGAAAAATCTCTGCAGTTTTACCGCGAGACGATGGGCTTGACGTTGAAAACGGCGTTCATACTCGATGACATGCGCTTCGCGATGCTCGAGACAGGCAACGGCGTGTACCTCGAACTGGTCGAGGTCAAACAACCTGTTCGCCCGGTCGGCGAGCGCGAAGTTTTCTGGCACCTGGCATTGCGCACGGCCGATCTGGACAAAGCGATGGCTGCTGTCGAAAAAGCGGGCTGCACGATCGTCGTGCCGATCCGCCCGCTGCCACTGCGCAACGACGTCACCGGCCAGAGCTGGTCGATCCGCGTCGGGTTCTTTCTCGGTCCCGACGGCGAACTGATCGAGCTCATCGAAGACAAAACCGGCCAGACGTGAGACGGGCGCTTCTGTTCTTGCTTGCAGCTCCGCTGGCGCTGGCGGGGGACGACCCTCGACCGTGGCCCGTCCTGAAGGGGGTCTGGTTTCCATGGGAACCATACGAATACGTGCGAGCGGACGCGCCTCTGGCCGGACCAACCGGACTGGACATCGAATTGGTCAGCACGATTCTGGGACGACTCGGGTACGACGTGCAGTTCTTTCGTGAGCCGGACCGCAATCGGCATTTGGTGGACATCGAGAGCGGCGCGGCCGATTTCACCACCTCGCCGCGCGCAGCCGAGCGCGAACGCTACGCGTATTTTTCCGACCCGATTCGTCAGGAGATCAACGTGCTGTACGTGCGCAGGGGCGAGCGTACAGCCGACCGCTTCGAGAGTGTGGAAGAAATGGTGAAGATGTTCTCGGCCCGAAATTTTCGGCTGGGGCTGGTCCAGGGGTTCGACTACGGTCCTGATGCACTGCGGGAGTACATCCGCTCGCGGGAGAACACACCGCTGATTGTCCGGGCGCCGGATGTGGACGCGCTCTTCCACGCGTTGCAGCAGGGCACAACGGATGGATTTATCATGGACCGATTGGTCGGAGCGACGCTTGCGTGGCGCTCGAAGTTGCTGAACACGTTCGACGTGTTGGCGTTACCGGCCGAGTGTTCCTACGATATCTGCTTGATGTTCAGCAAACGGACAACGACGCCGGAACTGGTCGCGTCGGTCAATCGCAGCATCGCAGAATCCAAACGCGACGGCAGCTACGATGCTACGGTGCGGCGGTACGCGCTACCGATGCTTCTTTCGATCACGACCGGACGCGAGTGGTTTTTCATCGTGGACATCATGGGAACGATCGCGTTCGCGATGTCGGGCGTACTCCTTGCACGAAAAGAGAAGTTTGACATTGTGGGCGCGCTCGTGCTGGCAGCGCTGCCGGCGATGGGCGGCGGCATCTTGCGCGACCTCATCGTCAATCGCGAGCCGCTGGGCGTTATGCGTTCGCCGGCCTACCTGCTGGCCGTGCTGATCACGGTGACGGCCGGCTGGGTGATGTTCAGGGTTCTTGCAATGCGCCACCATGATCTGCTGCTGGGCATTTTCGGTGGCGCCGGCAGTCGCGCGACGCATCGCGGTGTTGCGCTCGCGACGCGAGCGTTTCAGGTGCTGGATACGGTAGGCCTGGCCGCGTTCACGGTCATCGGCGTCGTCGTTGCCGCAGAATCGCAAGCGGAACCACTCATCCTTTGGGGACCAATCTTCGCGGCGATGACCAGTTCGGGCGGCGGCATCCTGCGCGACATCGTGCGGGCAGATCCACACACCGGCCTGCTCAAGACGAGTTTTTATCCCGAGGTCTCGCTAATGTGGGGGCTGATCTTTGCAGCATTCCTGAACTGGCAGACAGGGCGGCTCAATCCCGACGAAGTGTTCCTGGGTGTGGTGGTGACATTTCTCGGCGCATTTTTCACACGCCTCGCGGCCATCCACTTCAACGTCAAGCCGGTGTCATTCTGAGGGTACCTGTCCGCGAATGCTGGAACGATGACTTTCCAACCAACCGCTCAACATGACGGAAAGAGCCGCGGTGCGTGTTTACCTGAAGGCGACTGCCGCCGCGGATTGGTTCCGAAAAATCGAAATCCTGCCCCCTCCCCCGCTGAGCTGCGTATTTTGGGATTGCATCTGTTCGCTTGACAGTCGCTGAGCCGATTTGTAAATTCGTGCCATGCCAGCGCCAGAGCAGACCATACAAGGAGTACCCGCCGATGGGGTTGGAGGCTTTGGTTCTCCTCAAGGCAACCAAAACGCTCCACAGGCTCGTCGGGAAATAATTGCTTTGCCCAATCAAGCTCCACGGCGAAAGCTGCTCGATGAGGTTCGGGTCTCGATACGTGCCAGGCATTACAGCAAACGAACCGAAGAATCATACGTCCATTGGATTAGGCGCTTCATCTTCTTCCATGATAAACGCCACCCTGCTGAGATGGGCGAGCCAGAGGTGAACGCATTTCTCACTCATCTTGCGTTGAAAGAACATGTCAGCAGCTCAACACAAAATCAGGCACTCTCTGCGTTGCTGTTCCTCTACCGCTCTGTTCTTGGACGAGAACTTGGCGATCTCGGCAATGTAATTCGGGCACGCAGACCAAAGCGGTTGCCCGTTGTTCTGACACGCGAAGAAGTGAAAGCCGTGCTTGCGCAGCTCACGGGCGAGAAGTGGCTGATGGCTTCGTTGATGTATGGTGCGGGATTGCGTTTGATGGAGTGCCTGCAGTTACGCGTACAGGACGTTGACTTTGCTCGGAACGAAATTCTCATCCGCGATGGAAAGGGTGCAAAAGACCGAGTGACGATGCTACCCGTATCGCTCAAGCGACCGCTGGAAGAGCATCTGCGCAGGGTAAAGGCCGTGCATGAGAAAGACCTTGCTGACGGCTGGGGGCGTGTCCCACTGCCCGATGCGTTGGAGAGAAAGTATCCGAATGCCTCTCGCGGGTGGCGCTGGCAGTGGGTCTTTCCGCAAGAGCACCGCTGGAGGAACGAAACAACAGGAGAGCAAGGACGGCATCATGCCGATGAATCCATTCTCCAGAAGGCATTCAAGCAGGCGGTTGAGAGGGCAGCGGTGACGAAAAGAGCAACCTGCCACACGCTGAGGCATTCATTTGCCACGCACCTGGTGGAGGATGGGTATGACATCCGGACCGTACAAGAGCTTCTCGGTCACAAAGATGTGCGAACTACGATGGTCTACTCGCACGTGCTGAACCGGGGCGGTCGAGGAGTCACGAGCCCGTTGGATAGTTCCTGAAAATGGTATTGCATGTTAGATGGAAACCATATAACATCACAAAAGA
>JBBIRR010000072.1:0-8854 GCA_037441705.1 Ignavibacteriales bacterium | reverse complement strand
CGGCTCTTCCGAAAAAAAGAAGAGGCATGCATCATGATGTCTTTCGGTTCACTCAATCCTCACAAGAAGATTGCTCCGACTCTCGGCTGGATTCTTCTTGCCATTGCCGCACTGCCCGCTGTCGGCCGGGCGCAAATTGATCCGAGCAGTTTTCTTTCGGCAACCTCGGTCAACACGACGACATCGAACTACTACTTTGCCAAGCCCAATGAGCTGACCATCGTGGTGAATGTGATGGGATTTGTTCAGCGTCCCGGACGCTACGAGGTCTCCAGCTCCATCGATCTCGTCAACCTCCTGTCCCTTGCCGGTGGGCCAGGCCCCGACGGCACATTGGGCAGCGTCAAGATCACGCGCCTGGTGAATACGGCCAACCGTGTAGAGCGGAAAGTCATACGGCTCGATCTCGATGATCTGCCGAGCGTCAATAACGAGAACCTCGTGCTCCATCCCGGTGACCTTGTCGAAGTTGAACGCTCGGGCTGGGCAACGGTGCGCGACATCTTCACCGTGATAGGGTACGCCGCCGTGTTGACGACCACGATCGTTACAGTCCTGAACTATACGCAGCGTTGAATGATGCCCATGATAGTGCCGATTCCACAGATGGACGAGCCTCATCGTGCGGCGTGTGCACGGTGGTATGCCTTGTACACCCGTTCGCGATATGAGAAAAAGGTCAACGATGATTTGCACGGGCGAGGCATCGAAAGCTTCCTGCCTCTCATCGAGGAGGTCCACCTCTGGAGCGACCGAAAGAAAAAAGTGCTGGAGCCGCTGTTCAGAGGCTACGTGTTTGTTCGAACCGATCTGCGTGACAGAGTTCCCATCCTGCAAACGCCGGGCGTCGTCCGGTTCGTGGGCATCGGGCACATCCCCTCTCCCATTCGCGATGAAGAAATCAACTGGATCCGCATTCTCATCAATGCACCGGATGCGGTGCGTCGAGAGGAGTATATCGCGGCGGGTGAGACCGTCCGCGTGATTGCCGGACCGTTCCGCGGGGTGGAGGGGTTCGTCCTTCGAGTCAAGGACTGCACACGCGTCGTCGTTTCGATTTCGACCATAGCGCAGTCGGTATCCGTCGAAGTACCGTCTGAGTTTCTTGAGAGAGTGAACCAGACACAACGCGTCAGCGCTGTTCGTGTCTGACTGTAAACCGATGCAGAAGGCGCTCGCGTGCCGCCTCGTCCCCAAGCGGCGCTGCGCTATGCGTCGGGTTTATGCAACCCTGTAGGTCATATCCATCATTCTGTGTTGACGCCATCGTCAAGAATTGGTGATGTGACTGAAAGGGCGGAGCGTGCCCGCAGCTTGCTTTCGATATCTTCGTTTCTCATTTTCTGACTGTTGTGTTCACCGAATCGAACATCACCGACGCGATGATCCCCAAGAACCAACTGCTGCACAAGATCGACACGCGCACGGCTGTCGTGGGCGTCATCGGGCTGGGCTACGTGGGGCTGCCCCTCGCATTGTGCTTTGCCGAAGAGGGGTTTCACACGGTCGGCTTCGACATCGATCCGAAGAAAGCCGAGATGCTCTGCAACGGCACGTCCTACATCGAACACATTCCCGCCGAGCGCGTCATGCACGCCGTTCGCTCGGGCAAGTTCTCGGCAACCAGCAATTTTGGTCGTGTCATTGATTGCGATGCGGTCCTGATTGCCGTACCCACGCCGCTGAACAAGAACCGCGAACCCGATCTCAGCTACATTATCTCGACGTGCGAGACGTTGGTGCCCTACGTTCGTACGGGCCAACTCATTGTGCTCGAATCCACAACCTATCCGGGCACAACGGAGGAGATCGTTGTCCCCATCCTCGAACGAAGCGGCTTGAAGGCGGATCGCGATTTCTTCGTCGCCTTCTCGCCCGAACGCGAAGACCCCAACCGCAAAGACTTTACGACGGCAACCATTCCGAAGGTGGTCGGCGCAACTTCCAGCGACGGACTCGAAGCAGCCGAGAAACTCTACCGCCAGATCGTGGCGCAGACCGTTCCAGTTTCCTCTACGCGTGTTGCCGAGGCGACGAAACTGTTAGAGAACATCTTTCGCTCGGTCAATATCGCGCTCGTGAACGAGTTGAAGGTGGCGTTCATGAAAATGGGTATCGACATCTGGGAGGTTATCGAAGCAGCAAAAACGAAACCCTTCGGCTTCATGCCCTTCTATCCCGGTCCCGGCCTCGGCGGACATTGCATCCCGATCGATCCCTTTTACCTGACATGGAAGGCGCGTGAATATGGTGTGGCGACGCGCTTCATCGAGTTGGCGGGCGAGATCAATACGGCGATGCCGGACTTCGTTGTGCAGCGGGTGATGGAGGCCCTCAACGATCACGGCAAGCCGCTGAAAGGCTCCCGTATTCTCCTTCTCGGTCTTGCCTACAAAGCCAATGTTGACGACGACCGCGAATCGCCTTCGTACCATCTCATCCACAAGCTCGAAGAACGTGGCGCCATCGTCAGCTACAACGATCCCCATGTTCCGGTTATTCGTCCCACGCGCGAGTGGTCGCACTACGCCGGCAGAACGAGCGTGCCGATCACGCCCGATTACGATCTCCTCTTGATCGCGACAGCGCATGACGAGTACAGGACGATTGATTTCGATGCGTTGCCGATGCCGATTGTAGACACACGCAACATCGTCCGTAATGGAAGGGCCTACAAAGCTTGATGGCGCGAACCCTCATCACAGGCGTCGCGGGTTTCATCGGGTTCCATGTGGCACGACGGCTCGCGGAGAGCGGCGAGTCCATCATCGGCATCGACAATCTGAGCGAGTACTACGATGTGCAGTTGAAGCGCGCTCGGCTCGATCGGCTTCGCGAGTATGCAAACATTCGCTTCGAGCTGCTGGACCTTGCCGATCGAGACTCCGTCGGGCGGCTCTTTCGGAAGGCCGGTTGCGAGCGCGTCATCCATCTGGCGGCGCAACCCGGCGTACGGTACTCGCTCCAGAATCCTCATGCCTACATCCAAGCCAACGTCCTCGGCTTTCTGAATGTTCTGGAGGGATGTCGTCAAACGAACGTGAAGCATCTTGTTTTCGCATCCAGCAGCTCGGTGTACGGCGCGAACACACGACTGCCGTTCTCCGTTCACGAACTCGCCGATCATCCCGTCTCGGTCTACGGTGCGACGAAGAAAGCAGGCGAACTTCTGGCGCATGCATACGCCCACCTGTATCGTCTGTCGTGTACGGGACTGCGTTTCTTCACCGTTTACGGACCGTGGGGCAGGCCCGACATGATCCCCATGTTGTTTGCAAAAGCGATTCTGAACGGCAAGCCCATTGACGTGTACAACGAAGGGAAGCATAAGCGCGACTTCACGTATGTGGATGATGTGGTAGAAGGGATTGTTCGCATCGCCGACGTGATTCCCGAACCCGATGCCCGTTGGAACAGCAACGCACCCGACCCGGCAACAAGTTCGGCTCCGTATCGCCTCTACAACATCGGCAACCACACGCCGGTGGATTTGATGCGGTTCATCGCGCTGCTCGAAGCAGCGCTCGGCAAGCGTGCCGTCATGAACTTGCTGCCGATGCAGCCCGGCGACCTTCCGGAGACCTATGCCGACGTGGAAGATCTTTCCCGCGCCATCGGCTTCGCTCCATCAACGCCGCTCGAAGTCGGTATTCAACGGTTCGTGGAGTGGTACGTTGCCTACTACGGCAAGCAGAACCCGACAATGTAATCCAACATCCAACATCCAGCATCCACAATCTATCATCCATCATCTAACATCCACAATCCTCCACATGTCCTCCTCGACGCCCGACACTCCGGTCATCCGCATCGAGCCTTCGAAGGGACTCGTGTCGCTGCACCTGAAGGATGTGTGGGAGTACCGCGAGCTGCTGTATTTCTTGACGTGGCGCGATATCAAAGTGCGGTACAAGCAGAGTCTGCTCGGCGTCGGTTGGTCCGTACTTCAGCCGCTGCTCACGATGATCATTTTCACGTTTGTGTTCGGGCGCTTTGCCGGCGTTCCATCTGAGGGCGTTCCGTATCCGCTCTTCTCGTTCGCAGCGCTCTTGCCGTGGCAGTACTTCGCCAGCGCCGTCGGGCGTTCGGGCGTCAGCATCGTGAACAGCTCGAACCTCATTGCGAAGGTGTATTTCCCTCGACTTATCATTCCGCTTTCGGCGGCAATTGCCCCTGCCGTGGATTTTGCCGTTACGTTGGTGATGCTGATTCTTCTGATGGCGTACTACGGCGTCGTCCCGACCGTGCATGTTGTTTTTCTTCCCGCATTTTTTCTTCTTGCATTTGCCGCGGCAATGGCGGTCAGCCTGTGGCTTTCGGCGCTGCATGTGCGTTACCGCGATGTTGGGTACGTGATTCCGTTTCTGGTGCAGATATGGATGTTCATCTCTCCCGTCGCGTACCCGAGCAGTCTTGTGCCCGAGCAGTGGCGGTTTCTGTACGGACTCAATCCGATGGCGGGCGTTATCGAAGGCTTTCGTTGGGCGCTCTTCGGACAGGGACATCCTCCGGATATGGCAGTAGGACTCTCGGTTGTCGTAACGCTCGTTGTTCTGCTCGGTGGACTTTTCTTCTTTCAGAAAACTGAAGAAACGTTTGCAGATATTGTCTGAATCCAGAATCCATCATCCATAATCCAGAATCCAATCCCTTTATGCATTACCCAAAGGACTCAGTCATGAACAAGCATTCCCGCATTTTTGTTACCGGCCACACAGGACTTGTCGGCTCGGCAATCCTTCGGCGTCTCGAGCGTGAAGGATTCAGCAACATACTCACCGCTACGCGCGCGCAGCTCGACCTGCGCGACCAGGCCGCGGTGAACTACTGGTTCAGGGCAAACAGACCTGAGTATGTGTTCCTCGTCGCGGGAACCGTCGGCGGCATCATGGCAAACATGACCCGCCCGGCGGAGTTCATCTATGACAACATGATGATTCACGCAACCGTCGTGCACGCAGCACATTTGTACAATACCAGAAAGCTGCTCTATCTCGGCAGTTCGTGTATCTATCCGCGGGAAGCGCCTCAGCCGATGAACGAAGAAGCCCTGCTCACAGGCGCCCTCGAACCGACCAACGAGCCATATGCCATTGCCAAGATCGCCGGCATCAAGCTCTGCCAGGCATATCGACGCCAGTACGGCTGCAATTTTATCTCCGCCATGCCGACGAACCTCTACGGTCCGAACGACAACTTCGATTTGAAAAGCTCGCACGTGCTGCCGGCGATGATCCGCAAATTCCACGACGCGAAGGTCGAAGGAAGAAAGGAGGTCGTCATCTGGGGCACGGGGTCGCCGAAGCGTGAGTTCCTGCATGTGGATGACCTCGCGGATGCGTGCGTGTTTCTCATGCGCAACTACGAAGCCGATACGCACATCAACGTCGGCACGGGGAAGGAATTGAGCATTCGCGAGCTTGCCGAGCTTGTGCGTTCGATTGTGTACCCGGAGGCACAGCTCGTGTTCGACACGAGCAAGCCCGACGGCACGCCGCGCAAACTCCTCGACGTCACGCGCCTGCATCAGCTCGGCTGGCGACACAGCATCGAGCTTGAGGAGGGCGTTGCCTCGGTGTATCAATGGTTCTTGCAGAATCAACAAGTCGCAAAAGGCGTTGCTGAAGCCGCCGCGGCAGTGTAAGCGAATTCTCCATGGCAGCCGCAGTTCCGATGCCCGCGTTGGGAACTGCGGCAAGCACGATCTCCAACCCCACGGCATCATCTCTCACGGTCAACGCCCATACGCACTGCACGCATGAGCAACACCGCCATCACGGTTCGCAACCTGAGCAAGCTCTATCGCATCGGTGCGCGGCAGCAGCGCCACGACACGCTGCGCGATAGCATTGCCGCGTGGTTCGATGCGCCGAAGCGATGGTTCGCGCGCAACGGACAAGCTGCGCGCGAGGACACCATCTGGGCGCTCAAGGATGTCTCCTTCGACGTCAAGCACGGCGAAGTGGTCGGCATCATCGGGCGCAACGGAGCGGGGAAGAGTACGCTGCTGAAGATTCTCTCGCGCATCACGAAGCCAACCACCGGCAGCGTGGAGATTCACGGCCGCGTCGGCTCGCTGCTCGAAGTGGGTACCGGCTTCCACCCGGAGCTGACGGGCCGCGAGAACATCTACCTCAACGGCGCCATTCTCGGGATGAAGCGCGCCGAGATCGATCGAAAGTTCGATGAGATCGTCGCCTTCGCCGAGATCGAAAAGTTTCTGGACACACCCGTCAAGCGCTACTCCAGCGGCATGTACGTGCGACTCGCCTTCGCCGTCGCCGCCCACCTCGAGCCGGAAATCCTGATCGTTGATGAAGTGCTTGCTGTCGGCGACGCGGAGTTCCAAAAGAAGTGTTTGGGAAAGATGGGCGATGTCGCGAAAGAAGGACGGACGGTGCTGTTTGTGAGCCATAATATGGCGGCGATTGGAGGGCTATGTACGGAATCAATCCTGCTTGAACAAGGAGCTATCGTCTTCCGGGGCAGCGTCAGTACTACTATCGGTGAGTATCTCGGGCGGGCGCTTGGGCCGATCAATGCCAGCTCGTGTTCATTGGAGAATCGAGACGGAAGGAAAGGAGATGGGCCACTGCGATTTCAGTCGTTCTCATGTGAACTAGCTGATGGAATACCCACCTTAAGCTTAGTGTCGGGGGAAAGGGCCTCATTCGTCTTGACTTATGATGCGCCACCTTTCTTGGAACTGAAGAACGTCAGTGTGTCGATTGTTGTCTATTCCGCAGATGGCGTTAGAGTCGCAAACCTGTGGAACGAATACGAGTCTGGTAGGCCTTTTGAGAAGGTGGCAGGCAAGGGGATCATTCGATGTGTCTTTCCAAAGTTCCCTTTTCGGACTGGTCGGTATGTGGTAGAACTGTACTGTACTGTTAACGAAGTTTTGTCAGATTGGATAATTGATGCCGCGTCTTTTGATGTGGTTGATGGAGACTATTACGGATCAGGCAAAATATCCCGCAACGCGAATGGCTTTGTTTTTCTAAATCACTGGTGGGTCAACAGCTAGTTATCAAATTGGTGCCAATGCCGATAAGCGATCCATACAATATCCCATTTGTTCTTGCAGCGGTTAAACAAATCAATCCCCGCAGCATTATAGACGTTGGGATTGGAAGCGGGACCTACGGATTTCTTTTGCGCCAACACCTTGACGTAGCGGCGGGACATTTCGAAAGTCTGGTTTGGAAAACGAAGATAACGGGAATTGAAATATATGAGAACTACAAGAATCCCGTTTGGGAGTACTGTTATGATGAAGTTAGAGTTGGGGATGCAAGACAGGTCATACCAACCTTGGACCATCATGATTTGATCCTCATGATAGATGTCATTGAGCACTTTTCAAGGGAGGACGGGCTTAGCCTGTTGAAAGAGTGCATGAAAAAAGCAGAGTATGTCATTATTACGTCCCCTGCAAAGGACTACCCCCAAGGTACTGTCCTAGGGAATACTTATGAAACGCATTTGAGTGCTTGGCATGAGTGCGATTTCGAGGCCTTCCCTTACTCGTACAAGCATTTGAACGATTGTTTTATTTGTATCCTAGCGGAAACGCAGGCTGCGCTCAGTCTGGTGCGTCTTGATCGTCTCCCATCCCTAGTTGCAGTGAAAGAACCTTCCTTTCGAGAGGGCTTTGGAATACTAAGGCAGAGGCTGATTAGGCTGTTGGGGAAGAAACTTAGTAAAAGCCAACTAGTACTATGAAGATATCAGTTGTTATCTGTACCCAGAATCCAAATCGAGATTTATTCCATAGGGTACTTACCGCATTGGGAAGTCAATCGCTTTCACCTACTTGTTGGGAGACCATAGTCATCGACAACTGTAGCAATCCATCAATTGAGTCGCTCTACTTTGAAATCCTTTCAAAGCTTCCTGACGCGAGAATCATCACCGAAGAGAGGAAAGGGTATGCCTACGCTCGAAAGGCGGGGATTGATGCGGCACGAAGTGACTTGATTCTGCTCGTAGATGATGACTGTGTTTTGGCCAGCGACTATCTGGCGACAGCCGTCAGGCTTATGAATCAAAACCCAGACCTCGGCACCTTGGGTGGAAGTGTGTCGTTTGAGCACGATGAAGGAGTCTCCAGGCTGGTCAAGAGTCTCCATGATGCACGGTTCGGCAAGCGAACGATCGAGGGGCTTGTCAAAACTCGCGATGTGTCGCGGTATCAATATGATGTTTTCCATGGTGCAGCCGGGATGGTTGTACGGCGAGATGCTCTTACGGTCTTTCTTCAGCGGTTCAACTTGTACGGCAGGATCGCCAGTGCCTATCGTAGCAATATTATGGCCATCGGTATGTTTGAAGATCATGATATGTCCATGTCGGCACTACATGGCGGGTATGCCATTGGAAGGTCGGGTGACCTGAAGCTCACGCACGTCACACCAAAGAGCAAAATGTCTGTCAAACGATTCCTTATGGGTTCCTACATTATTGGGTTCCAATGGGAGCTGTTCAGAGCGCGATGGAATTGGTATCAACCGAATGGGAAAGTAAGATGGGAGTATTTGACTTACCTCAAGCAGCTCACTCAGGATTTTGGACTGAATGCCAATTATCTCATGCGCCAGGTGTACAACTTTGGTAGGATGAGGGCGCGGCTCTTTTTGATAAGGCATCCGGAATTGGCGGGCGAGATTGCCTACCGGGGTGGGCATCAGGCAGAAGGCCTCATATCCACCAAACCAATTGCTGGATTCATTGGCAATGCCTGACGTCTCCTTCTGGCAACGTCGTTTTAACGAACTCGGTCTACACTCGGTCGGTCCAGGCGACACTGCAACCGAAGAAGAGCTGGAACAGCATCGGCTTGTATTCCTTCACG
>JBBIRR010000071.1:0-9051 GCA_037441705.1 Ignavibacteriales bacterium | reverse complement strand
AAGGAAATTGTCACTCTGAGCCCTTCGGCTTGCCTCAGGGTAAACTCCGCGAAGAGTCCAGAACCGGGCTTTGCAGGTACTCGGTTCTGGATGCTTCGCCCTTGGGAAGCAGGGCTCAGCATGACAGGTGGTTCTCACCTGCGCAGGGTTCTGGATGCTTCGCTGCTGGAAGGCGCAGCTCAGCATGACGGATGCGCATCGGTCTGAAGCTTTTGCGTTAGGCGGCCGGAACGTTGCCCCGTTTTTCAGGGGCAAGTGTTGCCCGCCGTTCGGGCAACACCGAAGTCCGCCGCAGGCGGACGGAGCGTGAAGGACGCCGACGGCGCTGCGAAGCGCTTAGCGCCGGAACGCCCAAATATACACACGCATGATCATCGTGAAAAGCATATGACACCCCTCATTACTTTCGATCACGTGACGTTAGGGTACGGCTCGAACGTCGTCCTGCGCGACATTTCCTTCTCGATTTTCAAGGGGGACTACTTCGGGTTGGTGGGACCCAACGGCGCCGGCAAGACGACGTTGCTGCGAGCGATCCTCGGCACGCTGAAGCCGCTTGCGGGCACGCTGACGGTTGCAAACAAGAATGGCTCACCCGTCCGCTTTGGGTACGTGCCGCAACGCGACACGGTGGATTACGTCATGCCCTACACGGTCGAGGAGGTGGTGATGATGGGACGCTACCGGCAGGTGGGGTTGCTGAAGCGCCCGGGCGCGCGTGACGGCGCAATCGTGCGACGGTGTTTGCAGCACATCGGCATTGAGGATTTGCGCAACGCCGCGTTCAAGGAGCTTTCGGGCGGGCAGAAGCAGCGGACGCTGATTGCGCGTGCGCTCGCCTCGGAGCCTGATGTGCTGATGCTCGACGAGCCGACCAACGGGATGGACCTTCCGTCGCGCAGCTCCATTCTCGACCTGATCCGCCATCTTCATGACCACGACCGACTGACCGTCATCATGGTGAGTCACCTGCTGGACGACGTGGCGAATCATGTGAAACGGATCGCGTTGGTCGAGCGCACGTTCTTTCAGGTGGGAGATGTGGAGGAGATCCTCACCGCCGAGAATCTCTCGGCGCTGTACGAAATGCCCGTGACGGTGACCAACACCCGCGGGGGAAAAGTGATTCTTGCCGGAGGGACCGATGAACGCCGCTGATATCGTTGCAACACTCGTTCACGACTTCCCTTTCGCGCTGTACGGCAGCATGCTGGTCGGCACCATCTGCGCATTCCTCGGTGTGTACATCGTGGCAAAGCGTGTGGTGTTTCTCGGCGCGGTGCTCACGCAGGTTTCCGTGTTCGGGTTGGCGCTGACGTTTCTTCCGATGTTTGCCGTGCCGCACACGGTCGGTTCGCTCGGCGTGACGCTGATTGCCGTGCTTGCGCTCTCCCGTCTCCTCACCGGCAAACACATCCCGAAGGACGCGGTGCTCGGCTTCGTGTTCGTGTTCTCGATTGCCGCGCGTATCCTGGTGATGCAGAAGACGCCCAAAGTGGAAGTGGCGGAAATCGAAAACCTTCTTCGCGGCGACATCCTCTTCGTGACGCCCGATCTCTTCTACCTGATGCTGGCGATGTTTATCGCCGCGATGGCCGTGCATCTGCTCTTCTTCAAGGAGTTCACGTACATCTCCTTCGATGCGGAAACCGCAAGCACGCAGGGCTTTCACACGGCGTTCTGGGAAATGTTGTTTTACGGCATCGCCGCGGTAGTCATCTCCGTCGCAACGCATATGGTGGGGGATGTGTTTGTGTTCGGGTTTCTGGTTGTTCCGCCGGTTGCCGCAATGCTGATTGCCCGACGGGTGCGGAGTATTTTCCTGTGGTCGGTCGGGATCGGCATCATCACGCCGGCGGCTGGTCTTTTCCTCGCGTTCCGATTCGATTTCCCGTCATCGCCGACGATTGTTGCGGTTGCGTCGCTGGTGCTGGCCATCGCGTGGCTGCTGCGGCGTGCTGGGCGACGGTGAGCCGAGCGTTGTTGCTTGTTGTCCGGACGGTCGTTACTTTCTCCTCCGAAGTGCCGCGCTGACGGCAGCGTATCACCGACGTCGCCGAATACCTCCATGTGGTGTTTTGGTCGGCACCTCACGGGTCACCGCCGTTCCTTTTTTGCTCGAGGCATGAACCGATCTGCTCTGGCATATCTGCTGGCATCTGGGCTTGCCGTTTCCGGCGGCAGGTCGCAGGAGCACCAGCCCCTTTCACACCTTCTCATGAAGAACTACACCACGAGCGATGGGTTGCCGGATACCCGCGTCGCTCCCATCATGCAGGACAGCAAAGGATACCTCTGGCTCGGAACGCAGGCGGGATTGACGCGTTACGACGGGAAGGAGTTCCACACGTTCGGCGGCGCGAAAGATATTCCCGGCATCTTCGGCCGCTCGATCTGTGAGGATCATCGTGGAGGCATCTGGTTTGCGTACACGGGCTTCGCTCACGGCGGACTGCTGCGCTACCTCGACGGCACGGTGACGGAGTTTCCCTTCGTGTCCGAAGCTCTGGGCGGTGAGGCCGGCGCTGTTGTCGAAGACGCTGACGGGCTGATCTGGGTCGGCTCCAGCAATGGATTGATCCGGATGGTTCCCACCGACTCGAATGCAAGCTCCTGGAGGGTCGAATCCTTGCCTCTGTCCGCATCGGCGTTGTTTGTTGATGCCGACCGTCGCGTGTGGGTGGGGACATTTGGCGGCGAGCTGTACGTGTACGCCGGCGGAACACTCACGCGTAAAGCAAGCGGACTGCTGCCTTCCATCCGTCCGTATGCCATCTACCAAGGTCGCAACAACGACCTGTGGGTCGGCGGCATCTTCGGAGCGGCGCTCATCGGTAATACCGGTGTGCAGCGCTTCGACACAGCGCACGGCTTGCCTGCACGCGGCGTGTGGTGTTTTGCCGAAGACAGCGATGATAATTTCTGGGTGGGCACTGCCGATGGCCTGTATCGTATGCTGCGCGATGGCGGCTCGATTACTTTTCGTCACGAACAATCCTTCGGCAGCGACATTGTTTACGACATGCACCGTGATGCGGAAGGCAATCTCTGGCTTGCGAGCGATCCGGGTGTCCGCAAACTGCTCGCCGCAGATTTGGTGTTGCACTTTCCGCACGAGAAACATCTCACAACGCCCGGCTTCGGCCCCATTGCCCAGCAGCCCGATGGGACGCTGCTGTTCGGCTCACGGAACGTCGGCGTGTTTGCCCTGCACGGCACGCATCTGATCCCCGGGTCGCGCATGAAACCACTCAGCAGCTTCACATTCCTGTCCATCTTTCCCGAATCTCCGGGACGGACATGGTACGGCATGAAGTCTCACCCTCCAATCCTTCAAGTCGGAGGCAAGTCGCAAGTGCTCTCCTCAGCCCCTTCCAGCATCGCGCTAAGTGTTTTCTGCATCACCAAGACAAACACCGGCAGCATCTTGTTCGGCTCCAATCAAGGACTGAAACAAGCAATAACAACAGACTCGGTGGTCGCTCTACCACATCACGTGCTGGACTCGCTGGTGATTTTCGACGTTGTTCGAACCGAAGCATCGCGTGACGAGTATGTGCTGGCAACCAATAGCGGCCTCTACAGTCTCGGATTGGATGGAGAGAGAATCACGCACGTTCGCGGCGCGGGACTTGACCGGCTGATTGTCTACGCGCTGCTCCGCGATCGAGAGAATCGTCTCTGGTGTGGAACGGATGGCGCAGGACTTGCGCTGATGGACAACGGACGCCTCACCTTTTATACGCGGGACGACGGGCTGGCCGGCAACCGTGTCTTCGCACTTGCACAGGACTCGCTCGGACTTCTCTGGATCGGTACGTCGTCGGGACTAAGTCAGTTTGACGGCAAGCGCTTTCGCAGCCTCACACACACCGAAGGCTTCGGCGAGATCGGCCTGCACGGCCTGCTAACCGACCGCGACGGGTTCTTGTGGGTCAGCAGTTTTCCGGGCGTCAGCAAACTCCGGCCGATGCGGTTTTTCAGAAGCACGCGTCCCCCGCCGGTGTACATCGCCGATATGCAGGTGGATGCAAAACATCTCACCAACGCGGAAGAAATCGTGCTTGATCCGAACCCCGCGGTAATAGCATTCCGCTACGTGGGTCTGAGCTTCACCGACGAGGCCGCTGTACGCTATCGCTACAAGCTCGATGGGTTCGATCGAGACTGGTCGCATCCGGTAACGCAACGCGAGATTCGCTACACGCATCTCGGCAGCGGTACGTACACGTTCAACGTTCTTGCCCGCAGTGCCGACGGCATCTGGAGCGAAAAACCTGCGACGATCAGCTTTACCATCTTGCCGCCCCTGTGGGCACGATGGTGGTTCATCGGCGCTGTGATGCTCCTCGTTGGCGTGGGAATCTACGCGTTCTATCGCTACCGATTGGCGCAGGCAATAGCGCTCGAGCGTACACGAAGCAGGATCGCTATGGACTTGCACGACGACATCGGCGCAAGCCTGACGAGCATCTCCTTGATGACGGAAGTTGCGCAGCGGGTGGCCGGAACGGCAACCGATGAGGTCCACAACTACCTTGCACGTATTGGAGAAACCTCTCGCGAGCTGATTGATGCGTTAGGCGACATTGTCTGGTCGGTCAACCCCCGCTACGACACGCTTCAGGATGTGATCCGGCGGCTCGTGCACTTCGGAGAGGAAGTGTGCGAGACGCGGGGAATTGCTTTTGAGACCGTCATCGCACCGGAGCTGCAGAAGCTCACGCTGAGTTTGGAGCATCGCCGCGATTTGTATCTTCTCTTCAAGGAAGCCATCACCAACGCCGTGCGGCACTCGGGGGCGGATCGACTCGTGTTCGCTCTCCGCAACACGTCTGATGGGGTTGCCATAACACTCCGAGATAATGGCCGGAGCTTTGTCTCGAGCGCGACGCCCGAGGGCCATGGCGCATACAGCATGCGGGAACGTGCCGCGCGGCTCGGCGCGCAACTGCGCCACAGCGCTCAGCCCGGTGAAGGGACCAGCGTCGAAGTGTTCTTCAAAACCGTCTAAATGTGCGGTTGCGCTCCTGCCCGTTCTCGACTATATTCTTGCATTTCCGCTCGTAAGACATGCCGCCCAAACGTACATTGACCGTTGCTCTCATCGAGGATGAGAAGGAAGTTCGGTCGGGACTTTCGTACATCCTGAATCACACCGATGGTTTTCGTTGCCTCGAGACATACCGGAGCGGCGAGGAGGCGCTGGCAAATCTTACCGAACCTCCCGACGTCCTCTTGTGCGACATCGGACTGCCGGGCATGTCGGGCATCGAGGCAGTACGCCGCCTAAAGGAACGCTTCCCTGCTCTCCCCATCATCATGCTGACGGTGTATAGAGATGATGAGAAGATTTTCGATTCGATTTGCAGCGGCGCATCGGGCTACATACTCAAGAAGGCTCCGCCTCAGAGGATTCTCGATGCGATTGTCGAGGCCTACGAAGGCGGCGCACCGATGTCCTCCGAAATTGCCGTCAAAGTGCTCACCGCATTCCGCTCGTTCGCGCCTCAGAAGCCGACAGACTATCAACTCTCGAAGCGCGAGGAAGAAATTCTTCAGGAACTCGTCGAAGGCAACAGCTACAAAACCATCGCCGACCATCTCAACATCAGCGTCCACACCGTTCGTTTTCACCTCCGCAGCATCTACGAAAAACTTCACGTCCACTCGAAGTCCCAGGCTGTCGCAAAGGCTCTCAAGAACCGGCCGCGGTAGGTGCCTGCACAGGTGTGCAGGTTCTCCTGCGTGCCGCGGTGGATTCCTTTCGTTTTCCGTCCCTTTATGTGATTGATTCGCCTGCGCTGCACAACGTATATTGATGCCGGTACGCGTCACGTACCGACTGTTCTTTTCTCATCGCATCAGGAGAACCCACATGAAAGCCGCTGTGCTTGTTTTCTTGCTTCTCGTGTGTGCCGCCGCAGCGTTCACGCAGAACACCTCTCTCCGGTGGTATTCCTTCAGTTCCGGGTTCGGTATTTCGTCGTCAACGACGGGCAGGATGACGTCGACAATCGGGCAGCCGTTCGTCGGCACATCTCAGGGTCCAAGTTCGGTGGTCGTCAGCGGCTTCCTCGCAGACACGCTGCTTCGAGGCAGGATCGTATCGGTGAAGCAACAGGCCGGCCTGCCGACAACGTTTGAACTCTCCCAGAACTATCCGAATCCTTTCAATCCCACAACAACGATCAAGTATCAACTTCCGGCCACGGTGTTTGTCACGCTGAAAGTATTCGACATCGTGGGGCGCGAAGTTACTACTCTCGTAAGCTACCTCCAGCAGCCGGGCTACTACAGTCTCGTGTGGAATGCAGGAGGGATCGCCAGCGGTGTGTACTTCTACCGCATGCAGGCAGGAAGCTTTGCGGCGACACGAAAACTGATGCTGGTACGATGATCATTCCAACAAAACATTTTCAGGAGAGATTATCATGAACACCCTCAACCGTTTCTGGCTCGTGCTGCTTATCCTCGTGCAATCGGCAGCGGCACAGATCCCCCGTACGATCTCGTATCAGGGCATTGTTACCGATACGCTCGGCAACCCCAAACCGGATGGCACGTACTCGTTCACGTTCCGATTGTACGCCGCAGCATCGGGCGGCAGTGCGCTGTGGACCGAGGCGAAGACGCTGCCGGTGAAGCGCGGACTGTTCTCGACGCTGTTGGGCGATCAAGTTCTGTTCGGCTCATCGTTGACGTTCGCTTCGCCGTACTGGCTGAGCGTCCAGGTGGCGAGTGAGCCGGAACTGTCGCCGCGGATTCCCCTGACAACGGTAGCGTACAGTATCCGTTCTCAAAAAGCTGATACGGCAAGTTACGCGCTTCTGGCTCCGGTTCAAACGGTGGTGGACAGTGCACGCATTGCCGGTACGGTGGCTAACAACGCCGTCACCAGCCAGAAGATTTTAGACAGCACGATTACCGGCGCGGATATCAGTGCGAGCGCTATGCTGAACGTGCGCTCGGTTCAGACGATCACACCCATCACCAACTACAGCTACTACCATACCAACGGTACGATCGGCCTTGCGACGTTTCTGCATGGCACGTACAATTCGGGTATGATTGGAACGTACACCAATCATCCGTTCCAGATTTATACGTCGAACTCAGGACCTGTGGCGACGTTCACGACCGGAGGCGTAAACGGGAACCTTGGCATCGGCACCACGACGCCGACATCCAAGCTGGAAGTGGCCGTCAGTGCTGAAGGGCAGCGCGCGCTGCGATTGCTTTCGGGTGCCAATGCCTTCCTCGACATAACGCCGAACGGTTCCACCGAGACGATCATCAACACCGTCAACAATCGCCATCTCACGCTGGCAACCGGAACCGGCAACGTCGGCATCGGCGTCAACAATGCGACTGCGCGCCTGCAGGTCGCCGATGGAAGCGGCACACCGACACCGACCTTTGCCGGCTTTGCGTGCGAAAATTTCACCACGCTCGGAGAGGCAGCATGGCTCCGGACGTCGAGTTCCGCGAACACAGCGCCCGTGCTGAAACTCAACCGGCATCCGAGCGGCACGAGCACCTTCATCGACGGCATCAACTGGGACGGAACGAATCCCGCAGTCCGCAAATTTCACATTGATGGGAACGGAACATACATTGCCGGCTCCGACTTTGCGGAAGTGTTCGAGGCTATCGGCGGCAAAAAACAGTTCGATCCGGGCGATGTTGTCGTGCTGAGCAGCGAAGGCGCACAGGGGGTTGAGAAGTGCAGCAAGCCTTACGACACGCGCGTCGTGGGCGTCTATTCGACGCGGCCGGGCGTGCTCGGCGCGGACAAGAACGGCGAGACGCGCATTGACGAACAGGACATTCCCGTTGCCATCACGGGGATTGTTCCAACGAAGGTCTGCGCCGAGAACGGTACAATCCGTCCCGGCGACCTGTTGACCACATCCGGTCGGCCCGGCTATGCGATGAGGGCGACGCCACAAACCATCAACGGCGTTGAGATGTATCCTACCGGCGTTATCGTCGGCAAAGCGCTCGAAGCCCTCGACGGCGGAGAGGGGATGATCAAGGTGTTGGTTGTGATACGCTGACGCTCTGGCGAATCGGACTCGCGATGCGCCATGAACAAAAGCCCTGACCGTTCCGGTCGGGGCTTGTCATTTCTATCCAATCCTCGCTTCGTTTGAAGGAGAGGAGAAGAACCCTGTTGGTTACAGCGTGAACTCTATCTGCGCGAACGGCGCGAGCAGCACGCCGGGCTCGCCCACCAGAAGCGCCGTTTCGTCTATCATCCGAAGACCGAGCAGAAGACGACTCGACGAGGAGAGCGGAACAGCAAGACCGGGGGTAATGGCAAAAAACGAGTTGTGCTGCAGCACGGTGGCGGTAATGTTGCTGAAAGCGACACGCCGCACCTCGGCGACAGTCTGACGGTAGATGGCAAGTTGCACGTAGAGCTGCACCGGCCATGTCGGGTAGCGTGAGTTGAGCGTGAGCGCTCCGTACAGATTAACGTTGCCGGCTTTGCCCCGATCGTGAAAGAACTCCACGTACGTTTCGGGCGGCCCGAAATCATACGGGGTGGTCGTGACCACGTACTCGATATCATACGAGACGACGGTCCATGTGCCGCCGAGATCTATCCTCACGCCGATGTTCTCGCCGGGAAAGCTGAACCCCACGCCGAGGGTTCCGCCCAGATAGCTCTGAGAGCCTCCTCGCGAGTAATGGAGTCCGCCGACAATCGAAAGGCTGCGCGCCGGGCGATAGTCCGCCCGCACCGAGCCTGTGAACGAGGCGAGGTTCCACCGGAAGTTTGTTCCTTCAAAGTCTCGTATGTTCACGCCGTTAGGCTCGATGTAGCTAACTCGCCCGTTGGTGAAAACAGTATCAACCTGATACACGCCCGCGGCGTTGACGCGGGTATGGCCCTCGGCGCGCCCTTCGATTCTCTGATCGGGGATGACCGATCCGGCCACCGAGAGCCGCCAGGAACCGACTGCTTCTTTCTCTTCACCCACAATATAAAGCGGCACCTCGCTCAGCGGTCCATCAATGCGGGTATTCTGAAGATACACCGAT
>JBBIRR010000070.1:0-10026 GCA_037441705.1 Ignavibacteriales bacterium | reverse complement strand
CTTCCGATCTCACGAGTGCGCACCGTGGAGATTGCACTGGCCAACACTGTCATGCTGAGCGCTGCTTTCCAAGCGCGAAGCATCCACCCTTCGACTCCGTCCCGCCTGAAAGGCGGCGGGACTGCGCTCAGGGTGACGACGGCGTTCACGACACGGCGGAGCCGTGTCCCCGCACAATGGGCATGGTGTGATGATACGCGTGCTTTTGCGTTAGGCGGCCGGAGGGTGCCCGCCGCTTTGTGGCGGGCAGTGCTGAGCGCTGCTCAGCGAAGCACCGAAGCGACAGCGGAGCCCGCAGGACGCCGACGGCGCTGCGAAGCGCTTAGCGCCGGAACGCCCAATTTCATCAGAGAACAATCTCCAGTTGCAGCGCAAGACGGCCGCGGCTCAGACGATTCCTCGCACAATCTCATCAACGCGATCGAGTGCCGCGGCAACAGGAGAGGAAAGCTCGGTGGTCATGTGTTGCATCTCGCTGATCGAGATTGTGATGAGGTAGAGCGTGGGAAGCGAGCCGAGAAGTTGCGCTGTCTCCAGCAGGTCGCGCAATCCGATATCATGTGCGCTGAGAGTCCGAGGAAATTCATTTGCAAATTTTGGCTGTCGCATTCTCACCGTCCCCGGCGGCTCGCCATCCATCGTTGCATCAATCAGAATGATCGGATCATACTCCTCGAATACCGAAAGCAAATGGAAGCCGCCTGTCCCGCCGTCGAGTACGTCGACGTTCGGCGGAAGGGGTTGCGCTGCGAGCTTCCGGACGGCGTGAACGCCGACGCCCTCATCACCCAACAACACGTTGCCCACGCCAAGAACGAGTGTGCGCTTCTTCTTGCTCTTTCCTGCATCGTTCATCGTCTACACCTTCTGCTTTCGCATCTCCAGCCCTCGCACAATCACGTAGGCGAGCAAGGCGAAGATGAAGAACACAAGAAGCATCCAGGCAATGCTCTGCAGCGTACCGAGGATGGTTTGGTAGATCTCTAACACCCACCGCTCGTTGGTAAGCTGAAGCGATTCTGCCTGACCTGCTTTCGGGATGATGTATTTTTCCAGTTGCCAGATGCGTACGCCGCCGGAAATTCCCACAACGTAGATGGCAAACAGAAGATACTTGCTCCACGCGTCCGAGATATCCTCGGCCACAAGACGATGAAGGATTCTGTTGATGGGCGATTTGAATAATCGGACAATGATAAAACATACGGCAAGGGAGACGACGAAGCTTGCGATGAGTAAAGAAAGAAACATGATGCGTTCTCCGGATTATGAGTGTGAGATGGGGGAAGTGTTGATGGCGAATGAGTGATGAGGATGGCTTCAGGGTTCAATGTTGGTGGTGAATGTTAACACCAAACGCCGGCTTGTTCATGACCAAAGCCGCGATGCAGACCCAGCGCCCGTGCGTACCCAACAACGCGATCGTACTCGTCCAAACGCATCCGACGGTTGAGCGGCGGAAGGTTCCTGGCTTTGAAGGCCGGATGATACTGATCCATAATGTTGATGTATGTTTCAGCCGAAAGCTGTCGCGCGACAAACTCGAGCACAGCTTCCGAACCGGCAATGTTGTTGGGCAAGACGAGATGGCGGACTAACAATCCCCGCCGGGCGATGCCCAACCCGTCGGTGCGCAAGTCGCCCACCTGCCGGTGCATCTCCTTGACTGCCAGGCGCACAACATCCCAATAATCCGACACGCCGGACCACTTCTTCGCCATCCGATTGTCTGAGTACTTGATGTCCGGCATGTAGATGTCAACGATGCCGTCGAGCAGCGCGAGCGTCTCGACCGACTCGTAGCCGCCGCAGTTGTACACAATTGGGATATGCAGCCCTCGCTCCGTTGCACGGGCCAAAGCTTGAACGATCTGCGCTGTGAAGTGCGTCGGGGTGACGAGATTGATGTTGTGGCAGCCCATGGCTTGAAGCGAAAGCATCAGCGCCGCAAGCTCATCGGTCGTGACGGGCTGCCCCGAGCGCAGATGGCTGATGTCGTAGTTCTGGCAGAACAAACACTTGAGGTTGCAGGAGGAGAAAAAGATCGTGCCGGATCCGTGTCTCCCCACCAAGACCGGCTCCTCTCCAAAATGAGGGGATGCACCGGAGATGAACACCTGGTCGGTTGCATGGCACACACCGTATCGTCCTTCCAAACGGCGGGCGCCGCACTCGCGGGGACAGATGCGGCATTCCTTCATCAGCGCAAGAAGTGCATCTGCTCGCTCAAACAGCGTGCGAGGTGGTAGCCGCTCGACGTACGCGGATTGATGTTTCGCGGGACTCGTCATGCGATGACCGGCAATTCTCTCTTCTGGCAGGTAAGATACGGAGACAGACCGAAAGTTGCCGAGCCGGCCGCTCTCCTACTTCATTCGATCATCGCGATCGCGCGCAGCGGTCCGCCGCTTCCGCCTTTGATTTTCATCGGAAGGGCGATAACCGTAAACCCTTTGTCCGGAAGGAGGTCCAGGTTGGCGACATTTTCAAAGGCCGGGATGTTAGCGGCAAAAAGCGTGACATGGCTTTCGAACCGCGTTGATTGCCCGTAGTCTATACTCGGCGTGTCAAGTCCGATGGCTTTGATCGCTCGACTGTTGACCAACCACTTCGCGGTTTCGGGATGCAAGCCGGGGAAATGAAGCTTGGCGACCGCTTGCTGGCCTCGCTCGTCGGTGCCCATGTACTGTACGCGATGGGGCCAGTACTTCCCGAAGCCCGTCCGCAGCAGCACAATGCAGCCTTTCGGCAGTTCGCCGTGTCGCCTCTCCCATTCCACGAAGTCTTCGATCTGGACCTGATAGTCGCGGTTGTCCGCGCATTTCTTCGTCACGTCGATGGTTACGCCCGGCCCGACAAGCTGTTGGACGGGAATCGCGTCCACGGTGTGCTTTCCTTGGGCAAAGTGAATCGGCGCGTCGATGTGTGTGCCGCCATGCTCGGGCGCGGCGAAACTGTTGGATGAGTAAAAGAATCCGGCGGGCGTTACGCCCTCGAATCCCTTGATGAACTCGAATCCTTTTTCGGTGGGCCAGTAGATCGTCGTGCTGTCGAACGCGTAGGTGAGATCAATGATTGTGCGTTCGGCAAGAGGCGGTTCCTGTTTCAGGCAGCCCGTCAGTGCAGTGAGTCCCAACCCTACCACCATGAGTCGCTTCATAGCACCACCTCATCGTTGTGTCACATTCTCGGTTCAAGGTTCTACGCTCACCTTACGGGAGCTGATCCAAGCAGCGATGAGCCGACATTGATCATCGCGTCACATAGTCGGCAATCGTCAGCACGAACATGATGAAGAGCCAGAGGAGTCCCGCGCCGGCAAAAAGCCAGGTGAGTTTCGGGTTGTAGCGAAGATGCATGAAGTACATCGCAACAATCGTTGCCTTGACTGTGGCAATCGCCATGGCAATGGAAATGTTGAGGAACCCGAAGTTGTAGAAGGCAACGTCAACCGTGACGAGCGTGAGAAGGATGAGCGTCACGAAGACGAGATAATACACCCGTTGTGGAATGACGACATGCGACATGCTTCAATCCCTGCTAATGAGATACAACAGTGGAAAGAGATAAATCCAAACTATATCCACAAAGTGCCAGTACAGGCCGGCAACATCAATGGGCGAGTAGTACTCGGCGGAGAAGCGTCCCTTCCACGACTGATAGAGCAGAACGAGCAGCACACCGATGCCGATGATCATGTGCAATGCATGCAGGCCGGTCATCATGAAGTAAAGTGAGAAGAAAATTTCGGCATGCTGTTCATGCGGACCGCCGAACCGGAACGACGCCCCCGGAATCAGATGTTCATGAAACTTGTGCGTATACTCAAACGCCTTGATGACAAGGAAGGTCGAGCCGAGAACAATCGTGGCAAGGAGGTAACGAACAAGTGCCTTCACATGCCCGAGCTGCGCGCTGCGTACCGCCAGCACCATCGTGAGACTGCTGCAAATGAGCACGCCCGTGTTGATCGCCCCGAGCACGAGATTGAGGCGAAGACTGGCCGCACCGAATGCCTCGGGATACATCGAGCGATACAACGCGTAGCTGACGAACAATCCTCCGAAGAACATGATTTCCGTAACCAGAAACGCCCACATGCCCAGCGTGCTGGTCTCACGCTGCTGCTCCATGTCCACGAAGTGATGTGCGTGCGCCGCTGAGCTCTCCGGATTATGCGCCACTCTTGACCTCCTGATGATAGACATAAGGCTCGCTTGTCACCACCGGAATCTTCTCGAAATTGTGTGTTGTGGGGGGAGATTGGGTTGTCCACTCCAGACCTGTCGCACCCCAGGGATTAGCGCCCACGTTCTTCTCTTTCCGCAAGGACCACAGCAGATACACCATGGGAATGATGTAGCCGAGACCGAGGATGGTCGAGCCTGCCGTTGAAAGAACATTCAGCACCTGAAACTCATCCGGGTAGATGTAGTAGCGTCGCGGCATCCCGAGATAGCCCAGAACAAACTGCGGAAAGAACGTCAGATTGAAACCGACGAAGAGAATCAGCGCGGAGAATTTCGCCCACGCCTCGTTGTACATACGCCCGGTCATCTTCGGCCACCAGTAGTGAATACCCGCGAGATAGCCCATCACCGCGCCGCCGACCATGATGTAGTGGAAATGCGCGACGACAAAGTATGTATCGGTAAGATGCACATCCGTTGCGAGCGAAGCAAGGAAGAGTCCCGTCAATCCGCCAATCGTGAACAAGCCGATAAACCCGAAGGCGTATAGAATGGGCGTGCGGAATTCGATGTTGCCTTTGTAGAGGGTTGCCGTCCAGTTAAAGACCTTGATCGCAGAAGGAATGGCGACCATAAAGCTAAGCGCGGAAAAGACGTACCCGGCATACACCGACTGTCCGCTGACGAACATGTGGTGTCCCCAGACGAGGAAGCCGAAGATCGCGATGGCCATGATGGCAAACGCCATGAACTTGTAACCGAAGATTTTCTTCCGCGCAAAACAGGTCACGACTTCACTCACCACCCCCATCGAGGGAATAATCATGATGTACACTGCCGGATGGGAATAGAACCAGAACAAATGCTGGAAGAGAATCGGGTCGCCGCCCAACGCCGGATCGAAGATGCCGACGCCCATCAGGCGCTCGAACAGCAAGAGGCACAGCGTAATCGCAATCACCGGCGTTCCGAGAATCGTAATAATGCTGGTAGCGTAGCTTGCCCAGATGAACAGGGGCAGCTTGAACCACGTCAAGCCCGGCGCGCGCATCTTGTGAATCGTCGCGATGAAATTCACCGCCGTGAGGATCGAGGAAAAGCCGAGGATGAATGCGCCGATAACGACAGGGACGACGTTCGAGAGCGAGTAGGTGGAACTGTACGGCGTGTAGAATGTCCAGCCCGTATCCACGCCGCCGTTGACGAGGGCGTAGAGGGCAAAGATGCCGCCAAGATTGTACACATACCAGCTAAGCAGGTTCAGCTTCGGAAAGGCAAGGTCCTTCGCCCCGATCATCAGAGGAACGAGAAAGTTGCCGAGCACGGCAGGAATGGAGGGGATGAGAAAGAAAAAGATCATCACCACGCCGTGCATCGTGAAGAGTTTGTTGTATGTTTCCGCCGAGACGATATCTCCTTGCGGCGTCATCAACTCCAGTCGCAACAGGAATGCGAAGAATCCGCCAACAAAAAAGAAGAGAGTGATGGAGATGAGATAGAGAATGGCGATGCGCTTGTGATCAACCGTCAGCAGCCACGATTTGAGGCCGTACCCTGCGTGGATGTAATCGTTCTCGACGTCAACTACCGCGTGATGTTCGGTCTTGCCCATGGATGCGTTCCTCTTACTGTCCTCGTACCGGCGGGAGTGTCCGGATGTATTCGATCAACTGGTTGACTTGCTCATGCGTGAGCTGGTTGCGATAGCTGGGCATGAGTTGCTGATAGCCCGCAACGGTCTTGGCCGCAGGATTGAGTATCGACTCCCGAATGTACTCCTGATCGGCGATGACCGTCTGCCCGGTAGCGAGTTTCACCGCCTTGCCCCAGAGACCGTCGAGTGCCGGGCCGCGCGGGCCGGTGTCTTGCCGGTGACACGTTCTGCAGCCGTAGCGGTCAAATAACTCCGCGCCCGACGACGCCATCGCGACTCCGGTCCGGCTCGTCCCCATCAGCCATTGCTCATACTCGGCCGGCTCCATGGCAATCACCTTCCCGATCATTCCCGAATGCGATGTGCCGCAGTACTCAGCACAGAAGAGATGATACTCGCCGGGCTTCGTTGCCTCGAACCACTGCGTGGTGTACCTGCCGGGAAGCACATCCTGCTTGACCCGAAAAGCAGGAATGTAGAAGCTGTGAATGACGTCCTGCGACGTCATGATCAGTTTGATGGGTCGGCCCACCGGGATATGCAGTTCGTTGATCTCGCGATTACCTTCGGGATGTTGAATCTTCCACATCCACTGCTTGCCGACGACGTACACTTCCATGGCGTTTGCCGGAGGGACGCGCATATCGAGGTACAGCTTCGCCGACCAGCCGAAGATGAACAGAGCAATGGTCAACGGAATGAGCGACCAGGCCAGCTCCAACGGCAGATAGTCGTTGAGCGCGCCCTTGCGCGACGCGGGCGAGCCTTTGCGGTACCGCGCCGCCGAGAAGGCCAACCCGATGGTGATAACCAAACTGAAGAACAAACTGACGGCAACAAGAAAGTAGAACAGCGCGTCTATCTTGTCGGCAATCGTCGAAGCGCTTTCAGGTAATAACGGAAAACTCCACATGGGCTATTTTGATTGACAATCCAGGTTAAGCTCCAGATCTCAAAAGACAAGCTCCAAACAAAATTCAAATCTCAAATCCCAAAGTCCAAACAAGACTCAAATTCCAAATGCCAAGTTTCAAACACATTCAAAATCCAAATGTCAAGTTCCAAACAAACCTGCTGGAGGATGTTTGCCCTTTTGGAACTTTGAGCTTGTTTGCAATTTGGTGCTTGTTTGACATTTGGTGCTTGAACACTGGAGCTTCTTTGGAACTTGGAGCTTGATTATTGGAATTTTAGTTCAATTGTGCTTGCGAGAGCATCGCAGCTTTCTTCCGATCTCGCCGGAAGTGGTACAGCATGTAACCGCCGACGATCAACAGCGTCAATGCGCCGCCGGCACGCAGCAGATTCGCCACCACCATGCCGTACTTGCCTGTCGTCGGATCGTAGTGGTAGCAGAGCAGCAAGAGCTTGTCCACCGGCGAGCCGATTTTCTCCTGTGCCGCCTCCATCAGCGAAAACGTTACATCCTTCGCCCCATATTCAATGCCGTACAGATAGCGGGCAAGTTTGCCCTGCGGCGTTGCAATCATGATGCCGCTTGCGTGCGCAAACTGTTTCGTCGGAACGTCGTACACGAATTTGAATCCCACGGCGTCGGCAAGCCTCTTCACCGAAAGAGAATCGCCCACCAGGAAATGCCAGCCGTCGGCAACGCCGGCGCGATCATACTCGGTGACGTACGTGTCTTTCTTCTCCGCCGCCATCTCATGCGTCTCGTGATGGTCAATGCTCACCGTGACCACTTCAAACTCCTTGCCCGCAGTAAACTTGAGCGTCCTGAACGTCTGCACCATACCGTTGAGCACTTGCGTGCACAACATCGGGCAGCGATAGTAGACAAGCGAGATAATGACGGGCTTGGTGTGGAAGTATGTACCAAGCTCGACAACGTTTCCTTGCTCGTCGGTGAACTTCAGATCGAGAGGAACTTGCCCGTTCAGTTTCTGCTCGATGCCGACTTCCGTGAACGCGCGGGCTGCGGCCTTCGTTGGGTCCATCATCTGCGCAGACGCCGAAGAAACCGCAAGCATCGCGCCGAGGAGTATGACGTACATCCTCATCAACCGAAGTCCGCAGAACCGGACTGACCGCCCGTTTTCCATCAATCTATCAATCCATTTATCCATCAATCCGCTCCTACTTGCTTTGTACAGGCAAACCTCGTTCGACAATCAACTCCATCGCTCGCTCGATTGGAATGTGAGCGATGCCGGAATCCCTACTCACCCACCCGAAGCTTGAGAGAATGGAGTCCTGCTTTCGCATAAACGGAATCAACGCAACGTGCGGGTCGGCTTGCAGGCGCGGCACGGGCGGCAAGCTTGACGTGTCGGGCAGAACGAACGTCCGCGGTGCTGCACCGGGCTCGGGGGCATGCGACTTGAACACGCTGTACAACGCCCACGAGAAAAGAATCCCCGCAATCATCAGTCCTGCCGAAAGTGCAAGTCCCGCCAACGTCACCGTCTTTGCGCTGACATCGCTCGTCTCAAACCCCCGCTTGACGGAGTGATCTACTGTGTGTTTGTGCTCTGCCATGGTCAATGTTGCTCCGCCATGCCTTTGTGGAAACGCGGATCGTGCAGCGGCAGCAGGGGCTGGGTCTTCAGGTGATTGACGAACAGCCAGACCCAGATACCGCCGAGCGCAACCGGGGCGACGATCGTGAGCCAGTGGAAATGGAAGCGATGCTCGTTGAATGCCGGATACACCAGCCAGTACATATCCACCAACCGCATCACCAACACCCACGCGGCAATGCGCGCAAGGGGTTCGATGTGCCGTTTCAACTGGCGCGAAAGCAACAGGGCAAACGGAACGGCGAAATGTCCCACAATGAGAACGGCTGCGAGCACGCTCCACTCGGCATTCATTCTCCGCAGGTGCCACATGTTGTCTTCCGGCAGGTTGCCCGACCAGATGATGAGAAACTCCGAGAAGGCGACGTATGCCCACAGGATCGTGAACGCCATCATCAGATTGCCGAGATGATGAACGTGGCGCGTGGTGAGGATGCCGGCCAATGGTTCATGCTGCGCGAGCAAGCGAACAAGAAGAATGCAGAAGGCAAGCGCGGTCAGCCCCGCTCCCACAATCCGTCCGACCCCGTACATCGTCGAGAACCACTCCGGCTCTAATGACATCATCCAATCCACCGAAGCGAGCGTGACGGTCAAGACGAAGAAGACCATCGAGGGCCCGCTGAAGATTTTCATTTTTCGGGTAAGATGGGGATCGGCGCTGTCATCCTGTTCGCGCGATTTCCTCGCCAGCCAGATCGCAACGAAGATCCAGAATCCGAAATAGACGAGCTGACGGAAGAGAAAGAACGGCACATTCAGATAGCCGAGCTTCTTTTCCACCGCATGGCTTGCCGCCGCAAGTTCGTGGTTCGTCCACGGATAGAGCTGACTCATGCCCACCAGAATGGGAATGAACAGCAATGCCATGTAGGGCAGCGTCCTCACGGCAGACTCCAGATACCGCTGGACGATATGTCCCCATGAACCCGACACAAGATGATGCAGAATCAGAATGCCGAGGCAGCCCAATGTCAGTCCCATCCAAAAAACATATCCGTAGAGATAGGATTGGAAGAAATCCGCTTGGGATATCATGGCTCCGACCGCGAGCAACACGATACCGGCAACACCAACGACGAGCGCGCGCTGCTGGACTTTGTTGAACTGCGGCAGAAGGGTTTCGTTATGATTCATTTCGTCTGCTGAAGAATCGTATTCCTGTCGGTCTCCGGTAACTGCGACAGCGGTGCACGCTGGCTCAGTTGGAGCGCGCGGATGTAGGCGACGATCGCCCAGCGGTCTTCCACAGGAATGCTGGGAGCGTAGCTGTACATCCGGCCGAAGCCGTTGGTGATCACATCGAAGTAATAGCCCGCGGGGCGCGCACGCACGCTGTCGCTATGAAACGAGTTGGGCCGCGGGAAACCGCGCTGCACAATCATTCCCCCACCATCTCCCAGCCTGCCGTGACACGGCGTGCAGAAGGTTGTGTACCGATCCCGTCCACGGCGCATGATGCTGTCCGTAATCGCATACGGAAACAGATCGGCCAACCGGCCATCAACTCTGCCGGTGTGCAGCAGATCCGGCCGCACACTCTCACTACGAGCAACTGTTCCTTCCGGAACAGGTCGAGCCGATGATCCATCGGCGAAGAACGCCGTGGGCTCGAACGGCTTGACTCGGCCTGTATCCCACA
>JBBIRR010000069.1:0-11112 GCA_037441705.1 Ignavibacteriales bacterium | reverse complement strand
ATCTTGAACGACCGGTGGAACGACGCGCTGAAGAAGTTTGCCGAGATCAAAACCAAATATCCCAAGAGCGAGTATGTGGATGATGCCGCGTATTGGTCGGCGTACGCGCAGAAGCGTCTCGACCGGAAGAAGGGCCTTGCTGCCTACGAGAAGTTTCTCGAAGAGTACCCGAACAGCCGCTACGCCGACGATGCGCTCGCTGACATGCGCGACGACATTGTGATTGTCGCGCCCGAGGGACAAAACCTGCAGGTGAAGGTTGCGCCGGAAGGCTACGCATACAGCTATGGCACCACAATGCGCGAAAGTGAGAAAGCGATGCGCGAGGCCGAGCAGGCCATGCGTCTTGCACAGCGCGAGCTGCGCATGACCAAGCTTAGGATTCCCGGACTCATGCGGCGTTCCGGTCTTGCACTGACACCACCGAAAGACATCGACGCCAAAACCCGCATCAAGCTCGATGCCTTGCGTGCCCTGGGGGAATCGAACAACGACAAAGAGGCATTCGCGGCGTTGAAAGATGTTGCGCTCGACAAATCGCAACCGGAGATTCTTCGGGTGACGGCGTTGGAGACGCTCGCGGACTTCAAGAAGTTTGACGTGCTGCCCGTCCTGGTGGATGTTGCCAAAACCGACGCGAGCGACGACGTGCAGATTGCCGCAATCTATGCTCTTGCCGATTTAGGGACAGAGAAGAACAAGTTAGCCGACGCGCTGATTGGCGTGTTCCGTTCATTCCCCCAGCAGAAGGACAGGCAACTTGCTGCGGCACTCTATGCGATCGCAGAGCTTGGGAATGAGAAGGCGGTGGATTTCCTGGCGTCGGTGGCCACGTCGCACGAAAACATCGAGCTACGCAGCGACGCTGTTTACTATCTTGGCACCATCGGCAACGAGAAGTCCCGGGCGGCGTTGCTGCACATCCTGAAGGGAAAGTAGTTTCCGATAGCAGATAGGACGAGTGTGAGCGAAGCGAACACATATTCCAAGATCGAATGGAGGAGATGATGAAACAGTATCTTGTTCTGATTGTTGTTCTGCCGCTTCTTACGTTCGGCACGGCCTGCGGGCGCAAACTCGACGACGGATCGCGATCTGCCGCGCACGTTACGTTCGTGAGCGCGGGTGTGCGCGGCTGGCTTGGCGTTTCGATTGACGATGTAACGCCGCGCCTTGCCCGCAAGAAGGCGCTGAGTGTGGAAGAGGGCGCGTACGTCACCGGCGTCGAAGACGGGAGTCCGGCTGACGATGCAGGCATCCGTAAGGGCGACGTGATCGTCGCGTTCGACGGAAAAACCATCACCGACGGCGACGACCTGATTGAAGCAGTCCGGCGGACGAAACCCGGAACGGAAGTGTCGATTACGGTGATGCGCGGGAACGAACGTAAGACGCTGACGGCAACCATTGAACGCCGACGCGAGCCGCGCGTGTTTTCCTTCCGCATGCCGCCGTTGCCGAGAATCGAGCGCTTCGGCTTCTCACGCTCGGCAGTGCTCTACGGGCTGACCGTCGAATCGTTGAACAAACAGCTCGGCGAGTACTTCGGCGCACCCAACGGTCGGGGGGTGTTGGTCAAGAGCGTGAAGCGTGAGAGCGAGGCGGACAAGGCCGGGTTCAAAGCGGGCGACGTGATTGTGGCGGTCGGGAAGTATTCCATCGCCGACGTCGAAGATCTGATGGATGCCTTCGATCGTTTCGAGGACGGAGAGAAAGCGGAGGTCGAGATTCTGAGGAAAGGAGCAACCCAGAAACTCACGCTCACGATCAGAAACGATGATCGCGACATCAGCCTGTTTCGCTTCGACGGCGACGGAGAGATCATCATTGACCTCTGCCCGCCGGAAGAAAGCAAGCGCCTGCGTGACGAAGCCAATCGCCTGAAGCGCGAAATGGAACGGTTGAAGGATGATCTCAGGGACCGCGTGATTGAATTGAAAGACAAGATCCGTCGCGAAGTAGATCAGATACGCTCCGGCCTAAACGTCTAACTGCCCTTGCCGCCTTCAACGCCGATCCGCCGGCAACGGGCGGGTCGGCGTTCCCATATCCGCACTCGTTTGCGCCCCGGCTGTGCTGTTGCTATATTGTTCCGGCAGCACGCAGCGTGATCCCATTTCACTTTGTAGTGATGGTGTAGCTCTCACGTCGCAAGCAATGACCGGCCGAAATGCGGTTACAAACGCATGGCATGAGGTTCATGCAAACCATCCCGAGGCGTATCGCGTCACTCACCCCGCAAGCATTCGCAGGATGGCGTACCGGGACTTTGCGAAGCAGTTCTTGCGTTCATGCAACCTTTCTCGCGGCGCCCGCATCCTCGAGGCGGGGTGTGGAAGCGGCCGCGATAGTTTGTTCTTCAGCTATGCAGGGTTTCGCTGCACGGCGCTCGACATCAGTGAAACTCCTCTTCGACATCTTCAAGCAGCCGTGCGAATGCTCCCGTCGGATCGTTTCGGCGCGCCTCTTCATCTCAACATTCTTGCAGGCGATATTTTTGCTCTCCCCTTCGCCGAGGGGACGTTCGACGCGGTGTTCAACAGCGGCGTCGTCGAGCATTACGACAAAGCCACGAGATTTCATTTGCTTGCTGAGTTGAGACGAGTGACAAAACAACAGGGCTTCGTTGTGCTGGTCTTTCCGAACAAGAAGCACGTTCTTCGATTGTGGTGGGATTGGTTGATAGCAACGTTCTCCGATTTCTCGCGCTATGACTTACCCGAGCAGGATCTTTCGGCGTCGTTGGTTCAAGAGGTGAGCGAACTTGAGCTTGATGTTCAACTGCTTGATTGGATTGACTGCTACGATACCCTCAGCCACTTCCCGAACTGGCTGCCGCTGAGGCTTATTGCCTTTGCAGCAACGGTTTTGTTTCCCCGACCGCCGGGTGTGTTGAGGAAACACTTCGGCACACGAACGATGCTCGTTGCTCGGAAACGATGAGCACGATTCAGGTTGACTTCTCAAGCCGGCACTCTGTACCTTTATACATGATGGAAAACTACCGGATACTCGACCATCCTGCCGATATCGGCATCGAGGCGGAAGGCAGGACGCTGCGCGAGGCGTTCGCCAACGCCGCGAAAGCGCTGACGTCGGTGATTCTGGATCCGGCAGCAATCGAGCCGCGCGAAGAACGCGAAGTCACCATCAGCGCCTTCGACCGCGAACAGCTACTTGTTCGGTGGCTTTCGGAGATTCTGTATCTGTACGACGGCGTGGGTTTTGTCGGCAGGGAGTTCGACGTCGAGGAACTGAGCGAAATGCGCTTACGTGCCCGCGTTCGTGGCGAGATGTTTGACGGAAACAAACATCGAACCCGCCTGGACGTGAAGGCGATTACATACCATCAACTGCAAATCAACGAAGACGAGAAGGGCGCACGTGTAAGAGTGTTTCTGGATATCTAAGTCCTGGTCTATTAATCGCGAATCAACGCGAATGAACGCGAATGAGATTTGTTGAGTTGCTCATGCTTGACATGGAATAAGTGATGTTCCTTCCCATCACCAAGGCAGGGTGAAGCTATGCTCAAGAGAATAGATAAGTACCGCTACATCATTCCGACATCGTACAAGCATGGAATGCGGATCGAAGGGCTGATCTATGCCGATGATGAGTTGATCCGCCAGATCGAGAAGGACCAGACGAAGGAGCAGGTTGCCAACGTTGCCACACTGCCCGGTCTTGTCGGGCGCTCGCTGGCAATGCCCGACGCTCATCAGGGCTACGGCTTCTGCATCGGAGGCGTTGCTGCCGCCGATCTCGATGAAGGTGTGGTCTCTGCCGGAGGCGTCGGGTTTGACATCAACTGCGGTGTTCGACTGCTGGCTTCGCCGCTCGAGGAGAGCGAAGTGAAGGGCAAGGTCGAGCAGCTCCTCAATCAACTGTTCCGCGATATTCCGTGCGGGACGGGGCGTAAGGGACTTCTCGACGTGACGAAGAGCGAGTTGGACAACGTGCTGCGCGACGGCGCGCAGTGGGCGGTTGCGCACGGCTACGGGCGCGAGGAGGACCTTGCTCGCATCGAGGAGTACGGAAAAATCTCCGGCGCCGATCCATCGCTGGTCAGCACGCGAGCGAAAGATCGAGGGCACCACCAGCTCGGCACGTTGGGATCGGGAAATCACTTCCTCGAAATCCAGCGGGTGGATGAAGTGTATGATGACGAGGTGGCGGGACGATTCGGCGTCCATCGGGGACAAATCGTCGTCCTCATTCACAGCGGCTCCCGCGGCCTGGGCCATCAAGTCTGCACGGACTATCTCGACATCATGCACGACGGAATGAAGAAGTACGGCATCTCCGTGGTGGATCGTCAGCTTGCGTGCGTTCCGATCGCCTCGCACGAGGGCCAGAACTATCTGAAAGCAATGGCCGCTGCGGCAAACTTCGCTTTCTGCAACCGACAGATGATGACGCACTGGGTGCGCGAAGCGTTCCAGCGTATCGTCGGCACGTCGGACGTGCGCATTGTGTACGACGTGTGCCACAACATCGCGAAGCAGGAAGAGCATGAAGTGAACGGGCAACGGAAGACCGTCCTCGTGCATCGCAAAGGTGCCACGCGCGCGCTGCCGAAACACCATCCGCTGCTGCCGCGCGAGCTGCAGGATGTCGGCCAGCCCGTTCTCATTCCCGGCAGCATGGGCACCGCCTCCTACATCCTCGTCGGCACCGAGCAGGCGATGCGGGAGACCTTCGGCTCGTCTTGCCACGGCGCCGGGCGGGCGAAGAGTCGCACGCAAGCGAAGAAAGAAACCACGGCAGATCAACTTCTGCGAGAGTTGAAGGAGAAGGGAGTCGTTGTCCGAGGCGAAACGAAATCCGGCCTGACGGAAGAGAAACCCGATGCATACAAGGATGTCAGCCGCGTCGTCGAAGTCGTCCACGGTGCGGGCATTGCGCGCAAAGTGGCCAAGCTCGTACCCCTTGCGGTGATGAAAGGGTGACGGCTTGAATCTGAAGCTTTTGTTCTGTAACCTTGCTGTGTCATCTGTTCTTTGTCTCCGTAACTTCCTCTCAACCATCAACCCTAACCAACCAAAGGAGGTCCTATGAAGGACAAGAAGTTCTGGCTTGGTGCTGTCGCGGTGTTTGTTGTGCTGTCGATTCTTGAGTTTGCCGTGAACGCGGGGATCATGGCGGGGGATTATGAGGCGACCAAACAGCTCTGGCGCCCGATGGAGGAAATGAAGATTTGGTTGTTTTACATTGTGTACGCGTTCGTCGCCTTTTTCTTCACACTCATCTTCTCCAAGGGGTACGAAGGAAAAGGCATAGCGGAAGGTGTACGCTATGGGTTCTATGTGGGCATGATGATGGCCGTGCCAATGGCGTACGGAACCTATGCTGCCATGCCTATTGACTATTCGTTCGCGCTGAAGTGGTTCATTGCCGGCCTGGTAGAGTACATCATTCTCGGCATTGTGCTCGCGGCGATCTACGGCAAGCAAGCCATGGTCACGAAGGTTCAGGCCCCTGCGGCGTGACGCTCTCTTGTGTGCCCGATAGGCGCAATCCCGATCTTGATGAGAGATCGGGATTTTTTGTTCGGTCGACTCAGTTTCTACGTCAATCCACGTACATGCATACTGGTTTTCGAAGAATTAGCAGAGCTTGAGTAGTCGCAAAATATTGCTTTTGCCCCTTCCTTCCTCGTTATTGTAGCCACGGTTCTTACCCATCTTAAGCCCAACCGTCCCCCGCGCCTGGTCTTTTGCGAGAGGTGTGCAGTGGCGGCCTTCCGATGTGGATCCTCGTTCGAGTCCACGCGGGCTTTTGATCACAACGTTGCAAAGGAGGGCACACGTATGACGCGATGCATGAAGCACTGGATGGTGAAACTGTTGCTGGTTTCGATTGCGGCATTCCCGACGGGTGAAGCGAAGGGAAGCAATCCGACGAACATCCGCGGCATGGGAATGGCAAGAAGCTCGGTGGCGAGTGCGATGGGTCTCGATGCCATCGGGACGAATCCCGCCAACCTTGCTCTCCTCGAAAGCGGAAAGATGAGCTTTACGGTTCTTCCGATGGGAATGTATGTTGAGAGCGACTTCTTCACCTACGATCTCTACTCTCGTTATCTCAAGACCCGCACGCCGCTGCTTGAGCTTCCGGAGTCGGACAAACAAAATCTTCTTCGGTCATTTCAAAGTTCGATTGGGCATTCGCATGCCGAAGCAATAGCAAGGCTGTTCGGCATCACGCTCCGCATCAACTCCACCGGCAACGTTGCTTTCACGGTAGACTACGGCCTTTTCGCCGCCGCCGATATTCCTCGTGAGTACGCGCGGTTGTTGCTCTACGGCAAATCTCCAGGGTCGTTGTTCAATGTCGAGGGCCTGGCGGTGCAAGGGTTCTGGGCGCGTACGTACTCGCTTTCGTTTGGGCAGCGGCTTCCTCATCCATCCTTTCTCACCTGGCTTGCCGGTGGCGTGAGCCTGAAACTGATCCAGGGCTACGGTTACTACGAAGTGGAGACCGGCTCGGCCTCTCTTCGTACGTTGCCCGATGGTTCAATCTCCGGCTCGGTCGCGTGGCATGCGCGATGGGTTACCGTCAACAGTCTTTCCCGCCCGCTGGACAATCTCTTCCAGAATCCTGCCGGCTACGGGTTTGGTCTCGACCTTGGGCTGTCGGGCGGTGTGGGGGAGTTTCTGACGTTCGGCATTAGCCTTACGAATCTCGGCTCCATTCAATGGTCCACCGGCGTCGCTGAGCGTTCGGCCGACTCGGTGATGACGGCCTCCGAGCCGGATGTGTTCAAGAACGTGTTTACGATGCTCAAGAGCAGCGGCGACATGCAAGGCGGTCGTGCCTTCTCCAGTTCTTTGCCCGGCATGGTCCGGGTCGGTATTGCAGCGCAGGTGGACAGGCTCTCGGGTCCCGGCGTTTTCCCCGGCGAACTGCTCTTCGGCCTGGAGTACGCGCAGAGTGTCGGCCGCCGGTCGGTCCTCAGTCATGAGCCAAGGTTTTCGTTCGGTCTGGAATACAAGCCCGTGACGTGGCTGCCGTTGCGTACGGGCGTCTCCCTCGGCGCCCACAGCGGTTCGCACATCGCCTTCGGGTTCGGCTTCAACTTTCGGTCGTTCGACTTCGACGTAGCCACAGAGGATATTCTGTGGTTGTTTGAAGGTTCGCACTACTCGACAGGCTCGGTGGGTGTCGGCATGCGTATCCGCGTGCTGTAAGAGAAGATTACTCGGCTGGCTCGATGGTGGCCGACATGGATCCCTTGCAGGTGGGGATGCGCCAGTCGGCGCCGTAGGATTCGATTTGCTCTTTCTTCAACTCTGCTCTCTCCTTATGCGTGGTATCGACAATCACGCGTCCTTTCGCGTCCACCTCGCACGCCATCTCGTACGCCGTGCTCATGCTATGACCGAAAATGTCCATCAACATTTCGATCACATAATCGTACGTATGCTCATCGTCGTCGAGCAGAACGACGTGATAGCGCGGCACAAGCTGGGTGATCTCCTGCTCGGTAAGCTCAACGTCTTCCTGGGTGATGACTTCCTCTGCCATCAGCATCTTCTCCTGCAAGCAATTCTGTTTCAAAGAAAAAGAATTGGTGTGTGAGAATCCACTGCCTGCAAGCCGGCCGCGTGCGAGCCGGGCCTTCATTGCTTTCGTTGGCATTTTCTGGTAGATTGGAAGGCGCGATCATACAGAATCTGTGTGTCCCGCCTTGATGATCCAACGGAAAGACCACATCCCGATGTCTGAACAAAAAGTTGTCGAGCCGAAACTGCTGCGAGGCTTTCGCGATTACCTTCCCGCGCAGATGAATGCGCGGTTGAAGATGATCGAAACGATTCGTTCGGTGTACGAGCGTTACGGCTTCCAACCTCTCGATACGCCGGCACAGGAGTACCGCGTCACCTTGTTGGGGTACGGAGAAGAAAGCACAAAGCAAATCTTCAGCTTTGAAAATCCGGAAGGCGAGGACGTCGCGCTTCGGTTCGATCTGACCGTGCCGCTGGCGCGGGTGGTGGCGCAGTACCCCGACCTGCCGCTGCCGTTTCGCCGCTATCAGGTCGCGCCGGTCTGGCGGGCGGACAAACCCGATCCCGGACGCTTCCGTGAGTTCTTGCAGTTCGATCTCGATGCCGTCGGCACCAGCTCGCTCGCCGCTGATGCTGAGATTCTCTGCGCCATGCATGATACGTTGAAAGCCCTCGGCATCGGCCGCTTCACGATTCGTTTCAGCAGCAGAAAAGTGCTCAACAGTCTGCTGGATTTTGCGGGCATTCCGCGCGCAGCGGCGCACAACGTGTTCAGAGTTCTCGATAAGCTGGACAAAATCGGGCTGGAGGGCATTGCAGCCGAGCTGACGAACGGAAGAGTTGACGCTTCGGGTGATAGAATTCCGGGGTTGGGGCTGAGCGAGCAGCAGGTTGGCGCGATCAAGCGCTTCCTCGCGTTACCGCGGGGCACGCGGCGCGAGGTTCTGTCATCCCTTCAGGCGTTGTTCCAGAACGTTGCTGCGGCAGCGGAAGCGATTGACGAACTGCGAGCGGTGTGCGACTCGCTCGAAACTCTCTCGATCTCCGAGGAGCGCGTACGGCTTGATCTCAGCATCGCGCGCGGATTGGATTATTACACCGGCCCGGTCTTCGAGGCCAGCCTCGATGATGCACCGGAGTTCGGTTCGGTGTTCGGCGGCGGACGCTATGACGGGCTGGTCGAGCGATTTCTCGGCAAGAAGATTCCGGCTGTGGGGGCCTCCATCGGTGTCGATCGGCTGTTCGCTGCTATGGAGAAACTGGGTCTGCACAACCTCGCGCCCGCAACCGCGCACGTTCTTGTCACCGTCATGGAGCCGTCCCGTCTGGCGGATTATCAAACACTCACGCAGCAGTTACGGAGCGCAGGCATTAACACCGAGTTGTATTTGGGGGAAGAGAAGACGCTCGGCAAACAGCTCCAATACGCCAACCGCTTGCAGATTCCGCTGGCGGTGATCATCGGCAGCGAAGAGTTTGCGCGGAAGGAGGTGACCATCAAGAATTTGAAACTCGGAGCTGAGTTGCAGGACAAGAAGAACACCGCCAAAGGCAAAGAGCGCGAAGAGTGGTTGAGGCTTTCGCGGACGGTGCAAGCGACCGTTCCACTCACGCAGGCCGTCGAACAGATCAAGAAGACGCTTGCAGCGCTTTAGGGCCCACTCCGCTGCGACCATCACCACCACACGCCTGCCGGGGTGGTTTTCTTTTCATGAAAGGATATCAACAGAATGGCAATAGTACTCGATGGTTCATCACTTACGATTGAGAAACTCGTTCGCATCGCGCGGCACGGAGAGCGCGTCGAATTAGATCCGGCGGCGCTTGAACGCATCAAGACCTGTCGGGCGATGCTCGAAGAGAAACTGCGCGCAAAGGAAGTCATGTACGGCACCAACACCGGCATCGGTGAGTTTTCGGAAATTGTTCTCAGCGACGACCAGGTGCGTGAGTTTCAACGGTATCTCATCTACAATCACGCTGCCGGCATCGGTGAGCCTGCGCCCGTGGAATATGTGCGTGCGGCTATGGCCAGTCGCATCAACGTGCACGCGCACGGAAACTCGGCATGTCGGCCCGAGATTCCCTTGACGTACGTCGAGATGTTGAACAAGGGTGTTACGCCGGTGGTATGTCAGAAGGGATCGGTCGGGGCCAGCGGCGATCTTGCGCCGATGGCACAAGCCGCGCTGCTGCTCATGGGGGAAGGCGAGGCCTACTACCGGGGCGAGCGATTGCCGGGCAAAGTTGCCATGGAGCGCGCCGGGATTCCCATTCCCGGTCTTCAGGCGCGCGATGGTCTGGCGGCCATCAACGGCTCGAATCTGCTGACGGCGATGAGCGCCCTTCACCTCTACGATATTGATCGCTGGCTGAAGCAAGCAGAGATCGCTGCGGCGATGACGCTCGAAGCGTTGGTTGCCAACCTCAAGCCGTACGACGTACGCCTGCACGAGCTGCGCGGCTTCCCCGGCGCCGTCCGCTCCGCGCGAGCAATCATGAAGTGCATGCAGGGAAGTGATCTGACCACCGGCAAGATGAAAACGAAAGTGCAGGATGCCTATTCGATGCGCTCCACGCCTCAGGTGATCGGCGCCGCACACGACGCAGTTGCGTGGGCAGTGAAGCAGGTTGAGACGGAACTCAACGGCGTCGCCGACAATCCTATTTTTCTTCCCGAAGCCAACCTCACGCTCACAGGGGCAAACTTCCAGGGATCACCCGTCTCCCTGCCGATGGACATGATCGGCGCGGCGGTCACGATGGTGTGCGTGCTCTCGGAACGTCGGCTGAACCGCCTGACCAACCCCGCGCTCAGTCAGGGCCTGCCCGCTTTCTTAACGGAGGATCCGGGATTCTATTCCGGATTCATGCTCAGTCAGTACACGGCGGACGCTCTCATCACGGAACAGCGCATACTCTCCGCGCCTGCGTCGATTCTTTCCATCCCCGCTGCCGCCGATCAGGAGGACTTCGTTTCGATGGGCATGAACACGGCGATCAAGAACGACCACATCCTCGACAACGCGTACGGCATTCTCGGCATCGAGATGATGGCTGCAGCGCAGGCGTTGGAGTTCCGATCGTTCACGCCGGGTCTCGGCGTTCGCACCGCGCTGCGCGTCATTCGCAGACATGTCAAGCGTCTCGAGGAGGATCGCCCACTCTATCCCGATCATGACCGGATGAAGGCGTTGGTGAAGTCCTGCGAGATTCTGGAAGAGGTGGAGAGGGCGGTCGGAAGTTTGGACTAAAGCATCGCGTCCCAAGGTTCAAATTTCACGGGAGGGGTATCTATGATGATCACCAATTCCGATTCAACGCTTGAGGCCGTTCAGCGCTTCAACGACGCCTTCAACCGTCACGACGTTGATGCCGTGATGGAAGCGATGACGGAGGGTTGCGTGTTCGAGTCCACATACCCGCCGCCCGATGGCCAGCGCTTCGAGGGACAGGCTGCAGTGCGCGCGGTGTGGGAGAAGTTTTTTGCCGCGTATCCCGATGCGCATTTTGCGTGCGAAGAGATGTTTGCCGTCGCCGACCGCTGTGTTGTACGCTGGGTGTACCACAAAACGAAAGACGGCAAGCCGTGGCATCTGCG
>JBBIRR010000068.1:0-11651 GCA_037441705.1 Ignavibacteriales bacterium | reverse complement strand
CCGTGACGCCCCGGGGCATGTGCAGCGCCGGACTCCCGTCCGGCGTTTTTTTCTGGTCACGAATTGGAAATTCGTGCTACGCGTCGCCCGGACGTCACGGCTTCTGTGCGCAACCTTGTGCCGTGTCGGAAGAGCGGGCGGCGTGAGGCGCGGGTCGGTTCGAGGTTTGGGGTTCGGGATGCAAGATGCAGGATGCAGGATTCGGAATGATTCTCGTTCTGGATTCTTCGCCTCTGAAAAGCGAGGCTCAGAATGACACAGGGAGTGGGATTGGCAGCTCAGCGCTCTTGCCCACCCGCGGCCTCACGGCACAAGATCCAAACGGCTGAGCCGTGACGTCCCGGGGCAAGAGTTGTTTCTTTCCGCGCCCGTTCACGGAAGGGCGAGCCGGCAACGGCTTGCCCTTCGGTTTTTGTGAACCTCACGCCGTGTTGCACCACTCTCCCCTTTTCCGTATCTTTTTCAGGCTTAGAAGTTCGGTTCTGCCGCTGGGTGAGCACCTTCTCTGCTGCAAATCCCGAAGTCATGATGCAAACAGAAACCGTCTGAATGAGTAGCAGCGAACTCAAGGTCTTTTCCGGACGATCGAATCGTCCTCTTGCGCAGAAAATTGCAGCAGCGTTGGGCAAGCCGTTGGGGTCGTGCGAGATCAAGGACTTCAACGACGGCGAGATGTGGGTGAAGTACAGCGAGAACATCCGCGGGTGTGATGTGTACATCGTGCAATCCACCAACCCGCCGGCAGAGAATCTGTTGGAGCTGTTGATTATGATTGATGCGGCGCGGCGCGCCTCGGCTCGCAAAGTCGTCGCGGTGATCCCGTACTTCGGCTATGCGCGTCAGGATCGCAAGGATCAGCCGCGGGTCTCGATCACAGCCAAGCTCGTCGCCAATCTCATCACGGTGGCGGGTGCCGAGCGTGTCATCACGATGGACTTGCACGCTCCGCAGATTCAGGGCTTCTTCGACATTCCGGTGGATCACCTGTATTCATCGGCCGTGCTCGTGAAGCATTTCAAGGATTTCCCGATTCCCGACCTTGCGGTTGCTTCGCCCGATGTCGGAGGAATCAAGATGGCACGAGCCTATGCCAAGCGGCTTGAAGCAGATTTGGTGGTGATCGACAAGCGGCGTCCGAAGCAGAATGAAGCCGAAGTCATGAATATCATCGGCGATGTTCAGGACAGGAATATTCTGATCGTGGATGATCTTGTGGACACTGCAGGGACGTTGGTCAATGCCGTCAAAGCCCTGCAGGCGGCGGGCGCCAAGCAGGTCTATGCAGCGGCAACGCATCCGGTGCTGTCGGGCAGCGCTCTCGAACGGATCAACAAATCAAACCTCGAGAAGATCGTCGTGACGGACACCCTGCCGCTGAAAGCGGAGTCGCCGAAGCTCGAAGTCGAGTCAATCGCCCAGCTCTTCGCTGAAGCGATCAAGCGCTCGTACAAACACCAGTCGATCAGCTCCCTGTTCGATATTGACAAGGGATGAGAAATCAACAGACGTACAATACATTGATGGAAGAGGCAACGCATGTCTGAAATCGTTTTGGAAGCAGAAGTCCGTGAGGCAACGGGAAAGGCAGCCAAGCGCGTACGCGCGCAGGGAAAGATCCCCGGCGTGTACTATGCGCACGGCGAAGAGAACATCCCCCTCCAGGTGCCGAAGCTGAGTCTTGATCCGCTTATCTACACGTCCGAGACCCATGTCATCGAACTGCGGCTGAAGGACGGAACGAAGAAGGCGATCCTGCGCGACGTGCAATTCGATCCGGTGACCGACCGCCCCATCCACTTCGACCTGCAAGGCCTGCGCGAAGATGAGGCAGTGACGATCGAGGTTCCTGTCGTCCTTACCGGCGGAACACCCATAGGCGTGCGCGAGGGAGGCTTGCTGCAACACATCATGCACAAAGTCAAACTCTCGTGCTTGCCCAAGGACATTCCGGGCAAGATCGAAGTGAACGTCTCACAGCTCGGCATCAACCGCGCGATCCACGTCCGAGAGTTGAACGTTCCCAACGTCACGATCCTCGAAGCGCCGGAAGATTCCGTTGTGGCGGTGGTACCTCCGACGGTTCAGAAGGAGGCGGCGCCTGCTGCCGAGGCAGAAGCGGAAGCGCCGAAGGAACCCGAGGTGGTTGGCAAGGGCAAGAAGGCTGAAGAAGGCGCCGAAGGGCAACCCGAAGCCGCTGCGAAGGAAGAAAAGAAGAAGCCTGCCTGACACGGCAGCAATCGAGCGAGTGAACGACTTCCACGATCGGCCGATCCTCGTTGTGGGGTTGGGCAACCCGGGGTTTGAGTACGAGGATACGCGACACAACATCGGCTTCATGGTCGTTGATGAAGTGAGCGCACGCCATCGGTGGATGTGGCATCGTGAAGACGACAACTACCTGATCGCTCGTTCGCAAGCGCTTCATCGGGATGTGTTGTTGGTGAAGCCGCTGACCTTCATGAACAACAGCGGCGCCGCGACGCGCCGGGCGTTGGAGCAGTACAGCATTCCCCTTTCCCATCTCCTGGTGGTGGTGGATGACTTCTGGCTCGACCTCGGAACGATTCGCGTGCGAGCCAAAGGAAGCGACGGCGGCCACAACGGTCTGCGTTCGATCATCGAGCATCTGGGCACGGAGGAGTTCGCCCGCATTCGGTGCGGCATTCGACGAGAACCCATGCCGCCCAAAGACGAGATGGCCGACTTCGTCCTCTCCCCTTTTGATCCAGAGGAGAAGGCGACGGTGGAGAGCATGATCGACACGGCGGCTGATGCCGTCGAAGAGTTTGTCCGTTCAGGGATCGAGCGGACGATGAACATCTTTAACACAACACCGTAAACCACAGGGCAGCTCTTCGAAGCTCCCTACTCTTCAGGTCACCGCCAGGGTGATTGTTGAAGGGTCAAACTCAAAATCATCTGAGAAGTCCAAAGGGAGGTTACACATGGACAAACAACGCATCTACGAATCGACCGTGATCATCAACGCGTCGCTGGACGATGCACAGGTCGAGGCAGTCATCGCTCGCATTTCGGACACCATCACAAAAAATGGTGGAAGGATCACGGCATTGAACAAATGGGGACGGAAGCGTCTCTCCTACCCCATCAACAAAAAGACGAACGGCTTTTATGTGAACATCGAGTTCACCGCGCCGCCATCGCTGATTGCAACGCTGGAACGATCGTACCAGCTGGATGAGATGATTCTCCGCTACCTCACGATTGCCCTGGACCGCAAGGCGCTCGAAGCGCGGAAGGCATCCGCTGCAACGCCACCGGCGGAAGCGCCGAACGTGCCCCAGCGTGAGCCGCTGTTCAGCGAGCCGTCAGAAGCCGAATAACACCACATTCGATTGTCAAAGGAGCAAACTGTGATATCACAACGCAAATCCCGTCGCGAGAAAGAAGGCCAGGTGCCGCGCAAGAAGCGCACGTGCAGGTTCTGCGACGCTAAAGAAATCTACATCGACTACAAGGACGAGAAGAAGCTGCAGCGCTTCATCACCGAACAGGGCAAGATCATTCCGAAGCGCATAACCGGTACGTGTGCAAAACATCAGCGGCAGCTGGTGACCGCAATCAAGCGCGCGCGGCATCTTGCCCTGCTGCCGTTCGTTTCCGACGCAGTGCGATAGCAAGGAGGAAAGGTCATGAAAGTCATCCTACGAAAAGAACACGAGAAGCTGGGTACCGTCGGTGATGTGGTAGAGGTGAAGCACGGTTATGCCCGCAACTATCTCATTCCCCGCAATATTGCTTACCCGGCAACGAAGAGCGCCATGGCAGCGTTAGAGGAGGAGAAGAAGCAAGCGGAGCTGCGCAAGAACAAAGAACTGAAAGCAGCCGAGCGACTTGCCGCGGAGTTAGAGAAGGTCTCCATCACCATTCAAATGAATGTCGGCGAGGACGACAAGCTCTTCGGTTCCGTCACCTCGCAGATGATCGCCGACGCGTTACAGGAGAAGGGCTTCACGATCGACAAGCGCATCATCGATCTCGAAGAGCCGATCAAAGCGCTCGGCATCTACAACGTGAACGTCAAGCTTCACCAGAACGTCACCGGCAAAGTGAAGGTGTGGGTCGTGCGGGAGTGAGCAGGCCGGTACACCGAACCCAACGCCCATTGTGCGCCAGCGCGATGGGCGTTCGCATTTTTTGCCCCATTCGGAGTTAAGAGTCACCGTCTCACACCCCAAGCCCCACGCTTGCCCACCATTGTGGCTGGGACGCACATTCGCGGACTCATTTTCCTCTACCGCTTGTGGCACATACTCCCCATCGGATTTGTTTAGATGTGCGAAGATTCCATTCTTTGCCCGTGGCACACGTCATGTAATTGCTGTAAAGGCAGCAGCGCATCTCAACTATCCCAACCCGTTCAATCCGTCCAGGTGACGTTCAAGGTGTACGATGTTGGGACGGGAGGTGGCGACTTTGGTGAACGAAAATCTCCTGCCCGGAACGTACGAGGTGACGTTCAACGCGGTTCATCTTGCCGCCGGCGTGTCCTACTACCGATTGACGGTTGGAACTTCAAGCGATACCAAAAAATTTATTCTGTTGAGATGATTGTGGCTGAAATGCGAAAGGACTGATGCTCACGAAGCAATGGAAAAGACGAATGTACCACTCAACCACTATTAGGAGTTTTGTTTTATGGAAAAGCAAAGTATGATATGGCTCTCCCTGCTTGTGTTCGCTTTCACAGGCTCACTTCCCGCTCAGAACTTGGTCTGGTCGCACACCTACGGCGGTGCCTGGCAGGATGGTGCCTTTTCGATCGCAAGAACGCAAGACGGCGGATTGATCCTCACCGGATTCAACAGTTCGCTGAACACGAATCATACGAACGATGTGCTTCTGTTGAAGACCGATGCTTCGGGCAATCAATTATGGATGCAAACCTTCGGGGCGGCACTCAACGACAGAGGTCGCTGTGTGCGTCAGACTTCAGACGGGGGATTCATCATCGGCGGTATGACAGAGCCTTCGCCGCAGCTTTTCCATGCGTTGCTGGTCCGAACCGACAGCATCGGAAATATTCTCTGGCAACGCACATTCGATCTCGGTGATGATACCAGAGTGCATTCTGTCCGACAAACCTCAGACGGAGGTTTCATTCTTGCCGGCCAGGCATGGCTTGGGTCGCCAACGTTCGGCAGTTACGATATGTACCTTGTGAAAACAGACGCGGCCGGCAATGTGCAGTGGCAGCGAACCTTTGAGTACAACGACAATTTTTCTCCGGGCGCCGATGTTGCGCTCTCCGTTCAGCAGTTGCCTGATCATGGCTATATCATAGGCGGCACCACGAACAGCTCAGTTTGGGCCTCTTATCTGATTCGAACCGACTCTCTGGGTACTCCCGTCTGGAGCCGTGTCTACGATACGCTCTCGGTGAATGAATGCACCGACGTTATTGCCACCTCCGATGGCGGTTTCCTCCTCGTGGGTGGTAGGGTTGATTTCAACACCGACGTGGATGTTCTTCTCATCAAGATCGACGCTGGAGGAAATCCGGTCTGGCAAAGAACGTACGGCGGTACAAACTCAGATCAGGCAAACTCGGTTCGCCAATTGCCCGATGGCGGATTTGTCATTGCAGGGCAGACGGGGTCCTTCGGTGCAGGCCAGTTCGATGTATACGTTCTGCGGACCAATGCCGCAGGTGACACCCTCTGGACTCGTACGTTTGGAGGACCGAACGATGACCGAGGATTTTCTGTCGAGGTTGTGAGCGACGGCGTCGTCGTTGGCGGATGGGCATGGTCGTTCGGCGGCGGGCAGGGTGATGCGTATCTCCTGAAGCTTCAGGATCCGGTCCTCGATGTCCAAGACTCTCATGCCCTCCCGCAATCGGCAAGGCTGTACCAGAACTACCCCAACCCGTTCAATCCCTCAACGCGCATTCCCTTCTCGGTTCGAGGTTCGGGATTCGTGTCATTGAAGGTATACGATGTGTTAGGACGAGAGGTGGCGACGTTGGTGAACGACAATCTCCAGCCGGGAACGTACGAGGTGACGTGGGATGCAACTCATCAAACGAGCGGAGTGTACTTCTACCAATTGAAAACCGACGGCGTTGTTGCAACGAAACGGATGGCGATGGTGAGATGAACGGCGTGATATCATCATCAAGAAGGAGAACTCTACAAATGTACTCCAGAAAAGTCTTTTTACTGCTGACATCGGTACTTGTTCTTGCGAGCACAATCGTTCATGCGCAGCAACCGAGGATTGATTCACTTTCGGCGCAGACACTTACACGCAGCGGCCGGCTCCGCATCTTCGGCGCGAACTTCGGAAGCAGCAGCACAGGAAGCCAGGTGCTTGTGGGCGGGTACGGCGCGATAATCTCTCGATGGAGTGCGTCGCAAATTACTGCCTACGTGCCGGAGCAAGCGGGTCCCGGTTCGGTCTCGGTTCAGGTTGTGACTCCCGGTGGTTCGAGCAACGCAGTGCAGTTGAACGTCACGCTGCGCCAGCAGCAGGGACGCGTCAAATGGGCATTCGAAGCCGACGTCGAGAATCTCTGGTTCCGTCCCGCACTCGCGCCGGATGGCACCGTGTACGTTCACGGTTCGGAAGGGTATGTGTATGCTCTGACACCCGATGGAGGATTGAAATGGATTCACAAAGCGAACTGGTATGCGTACGTTCCGCCTGCGGCAGGTCCGGAGGGTGAAGTCTACGTCGGCAGCATCCAGCGCGTCACGGCGATCAATCCGGATGGAACCGAGCGCTGGCGTTTTACCGATGCAGGCGCGCAAGGGATCGAGTGCGGTCCGGCCATTGGCCCCGACAGCAACCTCTATCTTGCAAACGATCTCGGCCTTGGTGCGTATTCGCTTTCCCGAACCGGACAATTGCGATGGAACAATCCGGGGAACCCACAACTTGTCTGGTACGGTGGGACCGGAGTTGAAACTGTCCTGGGACCACGAACCAACGGCGGGCCCGTTGAACAGATGTACGTCGTTGCCGAGCCTCAACTTTCAACCTGGACGCTTCAGGCGTTTTCTCTTGGCGACGGCTCACAGCGGTTTTCTGTTCCCATCGGTGGGGTGGACGACCCATTTGCACAGCAGCAAACACAACCTGCGGTGGGCCCGGATGGAACAATCTACATCACGCATTTCAGTTCACAGCCGGGTCTCGGCTGGGTGCTTGAAGCATTCAGTCCCACAAACGGACAGAGCCTCTGGATCTATGATGGGAATGCCGTCAGCGGCATGACTCCGCCGGATGTCGGGCAGGACGGAATGGTATACTTCACGCAGGATGGCGCCCGGCTCTTTGCATTCAATCCCAATACCCGAACACCAAACTGGGTCTATCAAGATGGCACCGTATTGAACTATCCCACGGTCAGCCCGCGCAACGATGTGGTCGTCGTAGGCGGTGTGGTGACCTTCGGCGATGTCGGGTTCGTGAAGGGAATCCGTCGCAGTTCCGGTCAACTTCTCTGGACGGTGCCGCTGCCCGGTGCATTCTATCCTGAACCACGCATCGTTCCCGTTCATCACCCGCGATTCACTCCCGATGGCAGTACGGTGTACGTGAGCACAACGATACTCGGCGGAAGCAGTGCCAATCCGCATTCGTATCTCTATGCCATCGTTGCCGGTGACACGACGACGGATGTTGCCGCATCGCCGGCGGTGCCGCAGGAGTTTCGGCTGGAGCAGAACTATCCGAACCCGTTCAATCCGAGCACAACCATCGGATTCTGGATTCAGGATGTTAGATTCGTGTCGTTGAAGGTGTTCGACGTTCTTGGCCGCGAGGTCGCCACGCTCGTGAACGAAGTGAAGCAGCCCGGGAGGTACGAGGCGACGTGGGATGCAACTCATCAAGCGAGCGGAGTGTACCTATACCAATTGAAAACCGACGGCTTTGTTGCAACGAAACGGATGATTTTGCTGAAATAGTATCAAATCATACCTCGGTCTCATTTGATAGTAACTATAAGTAAGGTGACTCGATCAAGAAGAGAGGCGGATTATGGTCTCTCCTCTCCGACTCCGATACAAATGGACGGCAACGACGTGACGTTCAACGCGGCTCAGCATGCCAGCGGCGTGTATTGCCATCGGTTGTTTTCCAACGGTTCTGTCGCTTTGCGAAGAATGAGTCTGCTTCGTTGGTTGCTTGCATGCCGGTCAGACGGCACCACACAGAATGTTGGCATGTCGGCTTCCCGTCATCACTCCTTGATTTTGCTTCCTAAACACCCTATTTTGAGTCAGACACTGTTGCAGTTCTTCAGACCCTTACGCATCATTTGAATGATCGACTGAATGATCGACTTATTGCAACGGTCGATTTTTTTTTGTCATTATTGTTTGAATAGATAAGAGAGACGAATGGAACGAACGATCAAGACGCTGGAGGATGTGACGATTCGCTTTGCGGGCGACTCGGGAGACGGCATGCAGTTGACCGGCACCCAATTCACCAACACAACGGCAGTGCTGGGAAACGACCTGAGCACACTGCCGGATTACCCTGCAGAGATTCGCGCCCCCGCCGGCACAACCTACGGCGTGAGCGGATTTCAAATTCGCTTCGGCAGCCGTGACATTCTCACGCCCGGCGATACATGCGACGTGCTGGTGGCAATGAACCCCGCCGCTCTCATCACCAATATCAAGCTCCTGCGTGAGAACGGGACCGTCATCGTCAACGAAGACGCCTTCACGGAAAAGAATTTCAAGATCGCCGGCATTACCTCCAATCCGCTGGAAGACGGCTCGCTGGCGAAATACCAGGTCTATCGCGTGCCCATCAGCAAGATGACGGCAAACGCGATCGCCGACATGAATCTTTCTCCCAAGTTTGTCGACAAGTCGAAAAACTTCTTCGCGCTCGGCTTGATGTACTGGATGTACAACCGGCCGCTGGATTTTTCGATCAAGTTCATTCAAGAAAAATTTGGAGAGAAGGATCCTCAGATGGCGGAAGCGAACCTGCGCGTCCTCCAGGCCGGCTACAACTACGGCGACACGGTGGAACTCTTCACCACGCGCTATGAGGTGAAGCCCGCAAAACTCCCGCCCGGTAAGTACCGCAACATCATGGGCAACGTGGCAACGGCATTGGGTCTCGTCGCCGCAGCGCGCAAGGCAGGCTTGCAATTATTCTTAGGAAGCTATCCCATTACCCCCGCAAGCGACATCCTGCACGAGCTGGCTCGACTCAAGAACTACGACGTGAAGACGTTTCAGGCGGAGGACGAGATCGCCGCGATTTGTTCTGCCATCGGCGCCTCGTATGCGGGAGCGCTCGGCGCAACGACAACGAGCGGTCCGGGGATGGCGTTGAAAACCGAAGCGTTAGGACTTGCCATCATGCTGGAACTGCCGCTGGTCGTCGTGGACGTTCAGCGCGGCGGACCCAGCACAGGCTTGCCCACCAAGACCGAGCAGGCAGACCTGCTGCAGGCTGTGCACGGCCGCAACAGCGAAGCGCCGCTTTGCGTGCTCGCCGCCGCAACGCCTGCCGACTGCTTCGCGACGACATACGAAGCAGCCCGCATTGCCATCAAGTTCATGACGCCAGTCATCTGCCTGACCGACGGCTACGTTGCCAACGGAGCAGAGCCGTGGCTCATTCCTAAAGTAGATGAGCTGCCCGAGATTCCCGTGAAGTTCGCAAGCGATCCGAAGACGTTTCAGCCGTACGCACGCGACGAGAAAACGCTCGCGCGTCCGTGGGCAATTCCGGGAACGCCGGGCCTCGAGCATCGCATCGGCGGATTGGAAAAGCAGCACGTTACGGGAAACATCAGCTACGATCCCGACAATCATGACTTCATGGTGAAGATGCGTGCTGCAAAGATCGAACGCATTGCCGACGACATCCCACCGCAAACCGTCGAAGGCGACAGCGAAGGAGACCTGCTTGTGTTAGGCTGGGGCAGCACGTACGGCTCCATCAAGGCGGCCGTCCTGGAGGCTCGGAAGAATGGATATGCAGTCTCCCATGCGCATCTGCGCTACCTCAACCCATTCCCGAAAAACCTCGGCGAGATTCTCTACAAGTTCAAACAGGTTTTGATTCCCGAAATCAACAACGGGCAGCTCATCAAGCTGATCCGATCGAAGTACCTTGTGCCGGCGATCGGCTTCAATCAAATCAAAGGATTGCCGCTCAGGGCAGAAGAGATCGAACAAAAGATTTACGAAACACTTGGAGTCCATCATGGCTGAGACACTCACACAGGAACGTTCGGCACCGGCGAAGTTGACGGTCAAAGATTTCCAGTCCGATCAAGACGTACGATGGTGCCCGGGCTGCGGCGACTATTCCATTCTCGCACAAGTCCAACGCGTCTTCCCGGAATTTCCTCACGCGAAAGAGAATTTCGTGGCGATCTCGGGCATCGGTTGCTCGAGCCGTTTCCCGTACTACATGAATGTGTACGGCTTGCACGGCATTCATGGTCGCGCGCCGGCAATTGCTTCGGGCGTGAAGATGGCCAATCCGAAATTGGATGTGTGGGTGGCTACCGGCGACGGCGACGGCCTCAGCATCGGCGGCAACCACATGATCCACATGTTGCGCCGCAATCTCAACATCAAAGTGCTGTTGTTCAACAATCAGATTTACGGATTGACGAAGGGACAGTACTCCCCCACCTCGGAGCTGGGGCAGATTACCAAGTCAACGCCCTATGGCGTGATTGATTACCCGTTCGTTCCTGTTTCTCTTGCGTTAGGAGCAAGCGCGACCTTTGTTGCCCGCACGATGGATCGCGATCCGAAACATCTTCAGGAGATGGTGCGGCGGGCTGGACTTCATCAAGGCTCGGCGTTCGTCGAGATTTATCAGAACTGCAATGTGTTCAACGACGGCGCGTTCTTCCGCTTCACCGAAAAAGAAACGCGCGACGATAACGTTGTGTATCTCGAGCACGGCAAGCCGTTGGTGTTCGGCAAACAGAAGGAGAAAGGCATCCGCCTGAACGGCTTCACCCCCGAGGTCGTCAACATCACCGAAGGTCAATACTCGATCAGCGACCTGTTGGTGCACAACGAGAAGGACTCGACGCTTGCATTCATTCTCGCCAACATGATTCACGATCAGAGTCTGCCGCGTGCCATGGGTGTGTTCCTTGCGCAGGAACGCCCGACATACGAGCAGCAGCTCGAAGATCAGATCGCTCGCATGAAAGCGAAGAAAGGCGTCGGCGACCTGCAGAAATTGTTGGAGGGAGACGAAACGTGGGTGATACAGTGATGCGAGATTCGTGAAAGAGGATTGCTGAGTGAAAGCCCTTGCATCGCGCAAGGGCCTTTTTGTTTTCGTTCATCCATCAAGCGGGACGCGGATATCCAAGACGTGCTTGTGCACCCGGCACCTGCGGGTTGGACCGGGCATTTTACTTGACAGCGGCTGAGCCGTTTTGTAAATTGGCGCCATACCGGCGCCAGAGCAGACCGTAGAACGATTGCCCATTGCTGACGAGATGCTGTTGTGTGTTAGACGGAAACAGCCTAACTTGCAGACGATTTTTTTGAAGGACGCCAAAAACCTTGGAAACGAAGAACTTGACAATTTACCCACCAGCGCGTGTTATGCCGACAAGCAAGCGGTGCATGCGTGTTAGGTGGAAACCAGATAAACATTAGTTAGGCAGAAAGCTC
>JBBIRR010000067.1:0-14211 GCA_037441705.1 Ignavibacteriales bacterium | reverse complement strand
CCACGCCGAGGGTTCCGCCCAGATAGCTCTGAGAGCCTCCCCGCGAGTAATGGAGTCCGCCGACAATCGAAAGGCTGCGCGCCGCGCGATAGTCCGCCCGCACCGAGCCTGTGAACGAGGCGAGGTTCCACCGGAAGTTTGTTCCTTCAAAGTCTCGTATGTTCACGCCGTTAGGCTCGATGTGGCTAACTCGCCCGTTGGTGAAAACAGTATCAACCTGATACACGCCCGCGGCGTTGACGCGGGTATGGCCCTCGGCGCGCCCTTCGATTCTCTGATCGGGGGTGACCGATCCGGCCACCGAGAGCCGCCAGGAACCGACTGCTTCTTTCTCTTCACCCACAATATAAAGCGGCACTTCGCTCAGCGGTCCATCGATGCGGGTATTCTGAAGATACACCGATTGCTTTGCACAGCCCGTGAGCAGGCCTGTCACCAAAATCAAAACCAGCGCGCTTGTACTTCTTCGCAGAGCTTCGTGCATAGAGGTGGATACTCCTATGATTATCGAGAGGGACAGGGCGGAAACTGGCCTGAACCCGGCACGTCGCCGTTTTCTACATGCGGGATGTTGCCGTCGGTAAGTGTACGGCCATACACGTCGGTGACACGAAACGTGTACGGTCCGGGGCCCATGCCGTTCGGTTCAACAAAGTAATTGTAGTCGGTGCGTGCGACGGGTCGGAATGTGCCGTTGGCGGTTCGATATTCCAATCGTGCGATCGGGTAGCGGTGATTGCGAATCTGCACGGCGGTCCACCATTGGTTGCTGCCCTCTTTGAAATGATAGATGATGTTGCCCTCGATGGTACAGGGTACGTATCGCCACGAAATGGGAACGCGCCCCTGCGCGAGATCGGCTATGCGTTCGAATGCTTGCGGACTCAGGTCAATACTGCCTGCCGGGCAATCGCCGCACTGATCAACGACGCGAACCACGACGCTTCCCCGCGGCCCGGTGATGAACACGCACGAGCCGCAGGCAGCCGAGCCGGCGTAGTCAACAGGATTCATCGCCGCCACCATCAGATCGTTCGGTGTCGGATCGAACATGCAGTTGCCGCCGCCGTTCGCCCAGGTGTAGTAGGTTGCGTAACCGCTTCGCCGAGGGAACGGCGTGCCGCAGTCAACAGGGGGAGCCGCGTTGCTCTGCTCTACGTCCTTGCAGCTTCCCAGCAGCAGACCCATCAGGAAGACGGCGAGACCCATGCAACTCTTCTTCACATATTCTCCTTCACATTGCAGATGGAGAGCCGAGGTGCTACACCGCGCCGACAACGGCATTGATTGCCGCGACGTTGACGATGTCCTCCACGCTGCAGCCGCGTGAGAGGTCGAATGCGGGTTTGCGCAATCCCTGCACAATGGGGCCGATCGCTTCCGCACCACCGAGACGCTGTCCCATCTTGTACCCGATGTTGCCCGCGTCAAGGTTGGGAAAGATGAGAACATTGGCGCGTCCGGCGATCGGCGAGCCCGGCGCTTTACTCTGTGCCACGGACGGAACGATTGCCGCGTCGAGCTGGAGTTCGCCGTCGGCAAGAAGGTTGGGACGTTTCGCATGCAGCAACGCTGTCGCCTTCTGTACTTTTTCCACGAAGGGATGCCGCGCACTGCCTTTGGTCGAAAACGAGAGCATCGCAACACGCGGCTCCTCGCCCGTCAGCTTGCGATGATTGTCGGCAGTCGCCGCCGCGATGTCCGCAAGCTGCTCGGGAGTCGGATCGGGCACAACGGCGCAATCGGCAAACGAAAACACCTGATGCGGAAACACCATCAAGAAGAAACTCGAAACGATGCTGATGCCGTCGGCAAGACCGATCACCTGAATGCCGGCGCGCAGGACATCGCCCGTGGTGGAAAGGGAACCCGCAACACTGCCGTCGGCCATGCCTTCACGCACCATCATCGCGCCGAAAAACAGCGGGTGGGTCATCGTCTGCCGCGCTTCTTCGAACGTAACCCCTTTTTCCTTTCTGAGATTGAAGAAGACGTGAGAGAACGTGCTGAGTTGTTCCGAACGTTGCGGGTCAACGATGCGGATGCCGCCCAGCGCAACGCCTGCCTTCTTCGCCTGTGCTTCGATCGCCGGCGGGTCGCCCACAAGGATCGGCGTCGCGATCTGTTCGTCGAGAAGGATGCGTGCGGCCCGGATCGCCCGCTCGTCTGTTGCGTCGGGCAAAACAATGGTTCGTTTGAGCGACGTTGCTTTCGCTCGAATGGTTCGCAGAAGGTCAGAAGGCATCATGAGTTTTGGGAATCCTCTCCTCCGATTGGCGCTGAGCACAGCGCATCATGCGCTGAGGCAAGATATGAAACTTCAGGGAGAGTCTCACGCGGCATGCTGCGGACGCTGCGCATACATCAGTGAGGGTAGGTGCCGATCAGCTTGTTCACCCAACGATGCAGAGCATGGATGGACGTCACCTGCTCGAGGAACATCAACACACACTCGTGATGAATGAGGTTCATCCCGTGCTCTTCCGCAAAGCGGATCGCCTCCTCGGATTCGGCGCCCGGCTGCAGCCAGACTGTGTTGATGCCGCACTCGCTGCATTCCGTCAGCACCTGAACTGCTACCGCCGGCTGCACCACCAGCACCGCCGCGCGCACATCAGACGGGAGGTCACGCACGTTCGCAACACACGCCACGCCGTCGAATTCTGCAAGGTGGGGATGCACCGGATACACCGCGAAGCCCCGACCGCGCATCGCGCGAAAGACGATGCTGCCGAACTTGCGATCGTTCCGCGAGACGCCGACAACGGCGAAGGCAGGCGACGATAGGAATGTTCGAATGGTGGCCATCATCAAGCGTACTCTCCCCTTTTGCCCCGAAAGTCGGTGCGTTCCTGAGATTCAGATCGTGAGTTTGTATTGATTGAGCGCCTTCATGTAGTTGGCGCGTTCGAATGCCGCCGGATCGGCAATGGACTTCTGACTCATGCTGCCTTTCATCTGCGAGACCGAAACGTATTCGTGTTCCAACATCCATTGCCGCAGATCGCCCAGCACGCTCGTAATGTGTTGAGGACCATTCTTCAAGAGTGCAGAGCACATCATCGTTACGTCTGCTCCGACCATCAGCATTTTGAGAACATCGTGCGCCGTGTGAATGCCGCTGGTGGCAGCCAGACTCGCCTTCACCTTTCCGTACAGGATGCCGATCCATCGCAGGGGAAGGCGCATCGCCATCGGCGTACTCAACACAACGCCCGGCACCACATCGAGCGTTTCGAGATCAATGTCCGGCTGATAGAAACGATTGAAGAGCACCAACCCGTTTGCTCCTGCCATGTCCAGCCGTTTTGCCATGTGCGCCATCGAGCTGAAGAATGGACTGAGCTTCATCGCCACGGGAATCGTGATCTCCTGCTTGACGGCATGAAGCACCTCGAGGTAGCGATCCTCCACTTCGGCTCCCGTGAGTTCGGGATCGGTAGGAATGTAGTAGACGTTCAGTTCGATCGCGTCGGCACCGGCTTGCTGAATCTTTTTCGCGTAGTCAATCCACCCCCCGACCGAGATACCGTTGAGACTCCCGATGACAGGGATTGCGAGCGACTGTTTTGCCTTGTGCAGCAGTTCGACGTATTCATCAGGACCGAGGTTGTACTCTTTCGGTTCGGGGAAGTACGTCAGCGCTTCGGCGTAGCTTTCCGTGCCGTAGTTGAGGTAATGATCCAGCTCGGCTGCCTCGTGCGCGATCTGTTCTTCGAACAACGAATACATCACGATTGCGGCAGCGCCGGCATCCTCCAGCCGCTTCATGCTGTCAACCGACCGTGAGAGCGGCGAGGCAGACGGAACGATCGGATTGTTGAGATGTAAACCGAGATAGTTGGTCGACAGATCCATACAGCGCTCCCTGAACGTTACATGTCTTGTGATGATTGGTGTGATACGTTTCTGAATTTCAGTATCAGTCGTGCGATGATGAACCCCACGAGCGCAAAGAATACCCCGAGCGTCGGCAGCATCGGCAGCTCCAGCCGGGCCGTTCCGGCGATGTTGAGCCTGCAGACAAAAAACGTCAGCACGATGAGCAAGCCCATCACAGCACATTCCATCCAAATCATGGCGGAAGAAATGGCGGCAATCGTTTCCTCGCGCCGTTCGGGCGCGAGCCAGTATGCTTTGTTGGGAATGTTGATCGAGCCGCTCATGCGCGGCAGCGCGAGTGCAAGCCCAACAGTTGGGATTACCGTTATGAACGACACCGACACCATCACACCCATGAACGCCCTCCTGGACATCCAGCCATTTGGCACACCGTCGGCATCGAAGTGCGACGCAATCGTTTCGGGCAGTTGCGGGTAGAAGTAAGCAAGCTCGGCAATCAGCGCCAGAGTGCACGCCGCAAGAATGCTCATGGGGAAACGTACCGAATTCATGCGCGTCCTCTTTCTTATCGTACCGCAGGTGTTACGGCCGCCTCGGCTGGACCGCGAGGCTCACCCCGTTTTTGCCTTCCCCTGTGCCGCAACTGCTTCCATCGCCTTTCGCACGGCTTCGGGATCGCCAAGGTATTCGCTCTTCAACGGCTTCAAGTTTGCATCCAGCTCATACACCAACGGTACGCCGGTCGGGATGTTCAGCTCGACAATCTTTTCGTCGGAAATGTTGTCGAGATATTTTACCAGCGCTCTCAGACTGTTACCGTGCGCTGCGATAATAACCCGCTTGCCTCTCTTGATTGTTGGGGCGATCGTCTCGTGCCAGTAGGGAAGGAAGCGCGCAACGGTGTCCTTCAGGCACTCGGTCGCCGGCACCTCCTCAGGCTGTAAGTCCTTGTAGCGCGGATCGAAGCCGGGGAAGCGCGGGTCGGTTTTCTCCAGCGCCGGCGGCCGGATGTCGTAGCTCCGCCGCCAGATCAGCACCTGCTGGTCGCCGTACTTCGCCGCCATCTCGCTCTTGTTCAGCCCCTGCAGCGCACCGTAGTGACGTTCGTTCAGTCGCCACGAGTTGTACACGGGAATCCACATCAGATCCATCTCGTCAAGGATGATCCACAACGTGCGGATGGCGCGCTTGAGAACGGAAGTGAAGGCGACATCGAAGACGAATCCTTTTTCCTTCAACATTCTGCCCGCACTCCGCGCCTCCTCGATCCCCTTCTCCGAAAGATCAACGTCCGTCCAGCCGGTGAAGCGGTTTTCCTTGTTCCAGAGACTTTCGCCGTGGCGGACGAGCACGAGCGTGTGTGCTGATGGTTCAACTTCGCTCACCACATGGTTTGTAAAGTTCATAGAGTCTGAGGGTTTGTAGAGTTGACGATCGTTGCCTTGGTCACCTCATGAAACGAAATGGTTATGAAAGATTCCACCCGTGATCGGTCACACATCGGCCCCTTCTTCAACGGGCTGAACGGGTTTCGTCGCAGGTTTCGGCGCGACCGCCGCAGGCTCCTTCGCCAGCTCTTCGAGCGCTTTCCACCGTGCCTCGACATCCTCTTGGGCGAGCTGCATCAAGCGTTTCGCCTCTTCGGGATGGCTCTTGGTCAGCATCCTGAACCGCGTTTCCATGTAGGCGTACTCTTCGAACTTGATTTTGGGCGGCTTGCTGTCCAGCTTCAGGGGATTCTTCCCCTGCTGGGCAAGTCGCGGATCGAAGCGATAGAGGGGCCAATGCCCGCACTCGACGGCAAGTTTCTGATGCGTCATCCCTTTCGTCATGTTGATGCCGTGCGCGATGCAGTGGCTGTACGCGATGATGAGCGACGGGCCGTCGTACGATTCGGCTTCGATGAATGCGCGGACGGTTTGCGCATCGTTATAGCCCATCGCAATCTGCGCGACGTACACGTTGCCGTACTGCATGGCGATGCGACCGAGATCCTTCTTGCCCATCGGCTTGCCGGCAGCGGCAAACTTGGCAACGGCGGCACGCGGCGTTGCCTTGGACATCTGACCGCCGGTGTTGCTGTACACTTCCGTATCGAGCACGAGGATGTTCACATTCTTGCCTGATGCCAGCACATGATCCAATCCTCCGTACCCGATGTCGTACGCCCAGCCATCGCCTCCCATAATCCACACACTCTTTTTCACCAGCATGTCCGCCAGAGAAAGCAGGCGCTGTGCGTCGGGTGTGGTCATTGCTGCAAGCTTCTGTTTGAGTTCCTCGACGCGCTGACGTTGTTCGTAGATGCCGGGCTCGTCCGATTGATCGGCGTTGAGGATTGCGCCGGCAAGCTCCTCGCCCATCGCACTCTTCAGTTTCTCGACTAACTCTCGTGCCATCTCGTTCTGCTTGTCGATGGCGAGACGCATGCCCAATCCGAACTCGGCATTATCCTCGAACAGCGAGTTGCTCCACGCCGGTCCGCGTCCTTCAGGCGTGACGGTCCACGGTGTGGTGGGAAGATTGCCCCCGTAGATGGACGAACAGCCTGTCGCGTTCGCCACAATCATCCGATCGCCGAAGAGCTGCGTCGCAAGTTTTACATACGGCGTTTCGCCGCATCCCGTACACGCGCCGGAGTACTCGAACAGCGGCTGCGCAAACTGCGACCCCTTCACCGAATCGAACTTGATGGTCCGACGATCCACCTCGGGAATCGAGAGGAAGAAATCGTAGTTGATGCGTTCGCGCTCGCGGATCGGCGGCTGCGGCGTCATGTTGATTGCTTTGAGCCGCGTCTCTTTCTTGTTCTTTGCCGGGCAAATGTCAACGCAAATGCCGCAGCCGGTGCAATCTTCCGGCGCGACCTGCACGGTGTACTTCATGCCTTTGTACTCCGTCCCTTTGTAATCCATGGACTTGAATGTCGGGGGCGCGTCGGCAAGTTCCTTCGGATCGTACACCTTGACGCGGATGGCGGCGTGCGGACAGACGATCGCGCATTTGTTGCATTGAATGCACGTTCCCGTCTCATCCCAGATCGGAATTTCGAGCGCGATGTTCCGCTTCTCCCACTGCGCCGTACCCGTGGGCCACGTACCGTCCTTGGGGAAGGCACTCACCGGCAGCGCATCGCCGAAGCCCGCGATGATTTTTGCCGTAACGTTCTTAACGAACTCCGGCGCTCTGTCGGAGACCGTCGGCGGCATCTCGATCGTACTGGTGACACGATCGGGCACCTTCACCTCGAACAGATTCGCCAGCGTTTGATCAACGGCCGCGAAGTTCTGCTGGACGATCTGGTCGCCTTTCTTTCCGTACGTCTTCTTGATCGCGTTCTTGATGGCGGCGATGGCTTGTTCACGCGGCAGCACGCCGGAAATTGCAAAGAAGCAGGTCTGCATGATGGTGTTGATGCGCGCGCCCATGCCCGTTTGCTGCGCCACGTTGTATCCGTCAATCACATAGAACTTTAGCTTCTTCTGAACGATTTCCTCCTGAATGTGGCGCGGCAGTTTGTCCCACACCTGATCGGGACCGTAGTAGCTGTTCAGCAGGAATGTCGCGCCGGGGACCGCTGCCTTCAGCACGTCGTATTTTTCCAGGAAGAACCACTGATGGCACGCCACGAAATTTGCCCGATCAATAAGATAGGCAGAATGAATCGGACGAGGACCGAACCGCAAATGGGAGACAGTAGTGGAGCCGGACTTCTTCGAATCGTACACGAAATATCCCTGCGCGTAGAAGTCCGTATCCTCGCCGATGATTTTTATCGAGTTCTTGTTCGCCCCCACCGTGCCGTCGGCACCCAGACCGTAAAAGACGGCACGAACGACGTCGTCGGGTTCGGTACTGAATGTCGGATCCCAATCGAGGCTGGTGAAGCTGACATCATCCACAATGCCGACGGTGAAGTGGTTCTTCGGTTTCTCCTTCTTCAATTCATCGAACACCGCCTTGACCATTGCCGGCGTGAACTCCTTCGAGGAGAGTCCGTACCGGCCGCCGATGATTTTCGGCATGGGGAAGGGGAGTTCGTTGTTGATGAACGTCTCGGTAATCGCGGTGACGACATCCTGGTAGAGCGGCTCGCCGGCGGCGCCGGGTTCTTTCGTGCGATCGAGCACGGCAATGCTCTTGACCGTCTTCGGCAACGCGTTCACGAAGCCCTTCACGTCGAACGGACGGTAGAGCCGAACTTTCACGATGCCGAGATTTTCTCCGCGCTTGTTCAAATACTCGACGGTTTCCTGGGCCGTCTCCGCGCCCGAACCCATCAGCACGATCACGCGTTCCGCCGTCGGCGATCCGACGTAATCGAACAGACGATACTGACGCCCGACGATCCGTGCAAAGCGATCCATCGTCTGCTGCACAACGTCGGGGAAGGCGGCGTAGAAGGGATTGACGGTTTCGCGCGCTTGGAAGAACACATCCGGGTTCTGCGCCGTGCCGCGCAACACCGGATGCTCAGGATTGAGTGCGCGAGCGCGATGGGCGCGTATCAGGTCCTCGTCAATCATCGCGCGCAGGTCCTCATCGGTGAGCTGTTCGATCTTCATGACTTCGTGCGAGGTGCGGAAGCCGTCGAAGAAGTGGAGAACCGGCACGCGGCCGGCCAATGTTGCCGCCTGAGCAATCAGCGCCATGTCCATCACCTCCTGCACGGAGTTCGACGCCAGCAACGCAAAGCCCGTTTGCCGCGTCGCCATCACGTCGCTATGGTCGCCGAAGATCGAGAGCGCGTGTGTGGCAAGCGTTCGCGCCGAAACGTGAAAGACGGTAGATGTCAACTCGCCGGCGATTTTGTACATGTTCGGGATCATCAGCAGCAGGCCTTGCGATGCCGTAAACGTCGTTGCGAGCGCTCCACTCTGCAGTGCGCCGTGAATTGCGCCCGCCGCTCCGCCTTCACTCTGCATTTCCGTCACCGAGGGGACTGTTCCCCACAAATTTGTTCTCCCCTGCGCCGACCACTCATCTGCCCATTCGCCCATGTTCGACGATGGTGTAATGGGATAGATGGCGATGACTTCATTCAGCTTGTGTGCAACATACGCGGCGGCTTCGTTGCCGTCGATCGTCACCGTTTGACGTTTCATCGTTGTAGCCTTTTGCTAAAGTAACAAATCGTGTGCGTCTCAATCTAATCAACCTCTCAAGAATTTGCCAAATATGTGCCACGCATCGGCCGAACGGAAAATGAAGTGATTTGCGCAGATTGGCACGGCGACATTCCAAGAAATGGGAAAATTCTTCGGAGATTGTGGGAATCATTGCCGTCACTTTCTTCAACACATTCTTCTCACGTCTCTCTACCTCTTGACTCTTTCGACAAACTGCTCTACCATATACGTGCAGCCGTTATGTTCCCCTACCGTTCTTTGTCATCTCAACCTTACACGAACCAAGGGAGGGTCCTATGAAAGTTCTCATAGCGTCGGTAGGTAATCGTCTCGAGAGTTTGGTCGCAAAGCGATTCGAGCACGCGTCGTGGTATCTGCTTGTGGATATGGAGACGCGCGCAACAGAAGTGCTGCAGCATGTCACGCCGCAGGATAGGCACGCGGCGTTGGAGAAAGCAGCGACGCAAGGTGTTTCGGTTGTGATTGCAGGAAAGTTCGGCGAGAGTTCTTTGAAGCTTCTGCGCGCACACGACATGCGCGCCGCACTCCTGCACGGCATCGCGGCACACGAAGCGATCGAGAAGATTCGCGCATCGGCTGTGCCGCTGCTGCAGTGCGAGGCTCTTACTCAAGAGAAGGGCGCAGTGGTGGCGACACTCCGTCGCCCAATCCCGAAACGACGTGGACCCAAAATTCCGGTTACTGTCTCACCGTATCATTCTGATTCGCCGCGGGGACATCATCACCTGCAACAGTACGCAGGCCGAGGACACTGAAGCCCCCGCCTGAATCTGTATGCGCATCACGGGACTCCATCGTCCGCTACAAACACGTGACGATGGAGTCCCGCTCGTTTCGCCCCCCCACACCTCGTACACCTTACTCACACAGCAGTGCACATCTTATCCACAATCCACAAGTTGTCCACAGCAGAGCCGCAAAATCGTGCCAAAAGCGCTGATTTTCACTATATTGTTGACAACATCATGCTAACCAATTATCACACCTTGCACTATATCACCAGCACCCTGGCGCCAAGGTTGATTGGCAGAACTATCTGCGAGGCCTTTTCACAGGAAAAGGATCGACTCACGCTTCGCTTCGAACGTCTGGACGACGGGCTTATCATCTCATGCGAACCGACGTTCAACACACTCTGGCTCAAGCCGAACGCCGCCCGCGCGCGGAAAAATACCGCGGATGTCCTCACAGTCGCAGTGGGCCGCAGAATCAACGAGGTGCGGATGCATCCTGCGGATCGTGTGGTTATGTTCGTCCTGGACACCGGGAGTCGTCTCGATGCATGCTTCTTTGGTTCGAAAGCCAATGTGTTTCTGGTCGACGACACGGACCGGGTTCTCGACGCGTTCAAACAGGCGAAGCAAATGATGGGAACGCGCGTTGAGTACTGCTCAGACGACCTCGTGTATGATGTGAACGCGCTGTGCGCGCGACTCGCGGCAGCCCCGAATGCCGCGTTGACCTCCGTTGTAAAGGAAGCGTTCCCCACTCTCGGTTCGACGTTAGTGAAGGAGCTTCTCTATCGGGCATCGGTCTCCACAACGAGGCATGCTGCAAGCATTACGAACAACGAGCTGCTCGCCATCCAACGAGCACTCGCATCACTCCTCACGGACCTGGCTGCGCCTGCGCCACGAGTGTATCTTCATGAAGAGGGCGCACACGCGGGCAAGCCTGCAATCTTCTCTCTCATCCCCCTTTCTCATCTTTCACACATGAAAGAAGTGATGAGGGGAGATGTTCATGACGCAATCCGGTTTTTTATTTCGTCTCGTCGCTCGCACGCGGCTCTGGAGAAACAGCGAAAGGCGCTTGCTGCGAAGCTGATGAACACGTTGACCAAGACCAGAAACGCGGTGGAAGCCGTAGAGCGTGAGGTTCGAGACACTGCACGGGCAGAGGAGTATCAGCACTTTGGTGACCTGCTGATGGCTCACCTTCACCGGATACGACGCGGCGACGAACACGTGACCATTGCGGAGGAGGGCCTCACCATTCCTCTTCAGAAATCGTTATCGCCCGCAGAGAATGCTCAACGCTACTACGAAAAGGCGAAACGGGCGCGCGCAGCGCACAAGCAGGCGGCGACGCGTCTCGCCGCGCTTCGAGACATTCTCGCCTCCACCGAACAGCTCATCGCGCAGCTCGAACATGTTTCAACCTCTGAGGAGATGCAGCGTTTCATGACGGAACACAAGAATGAACTGGCTCGTGCAGGAGTTGGACGAACGCAGGAGCAGCGCGCACAACTTCCCTACCGCGTCTTCACCGTCGACGGCGGCTTCGAGGTGTGGGTGGGGAAAAGCAGCACCAAGAACGACGAACTCACGCTGAAGTACGCCAAGCCCGCCGATCTGTGGTTTCACGTGCGCGGCGCCTCCGGATCTCACGTCGTCCTGAAAGTCGGCAGCGGCAAGGGCGAGCCGAGCAAAAAGGCGAAAGAACAGGCGGCGGCCATCGCGGCATACTACAGCAAGATGCGTAACGCAAAGATGGTGCCCGTGGCGATGACGGAGAAGAAGTACGTGCGCAAACCGAAGGGCGCGGCGCCGGGCGCGGTGGTGGTTGAGCGAGAAAAGATTATCTTTGCAGAGCCTGCTCTTCCTGTTGTTGAACAAACATCTGTTTCGCCATGAGATTCGCAGTCATAGGCGCCGGTGGGGTCGGCGGGTATTTCGGCGGCATGCTGGCAAAGGCCGGTGAGGATGTGTGGTTCGTTGCACGCGGCGCGCATCTCGATGCTCTGCGCGCACACGGACTGCGCATCGACTCCTTCGAAGGAAGCTGGGTCGTGCCGCCCGGCAAGATGACGGATCGTCTCGATGAGATCGGTACGGCTGACGTTGTGCTGTTCTGTGTGAAGTCCTACGACACGGAGAGCGCCGCGCAACAGCTCGCCCCGATTCTTGCACCGGAGACGATTATCATCAGCCTGCAAAACGGGGTGGATAACGAGGAAAAGATTCAGCGCATTGTTCCGCAGGGCATCGTCTTCGGCGGCGTGGCGTACATCTACGCTACGATTACGGCGCCGGGGGTCATCACCCATACCGTGGGACCGACGAAGATTGTGTTCGGCGAACTCCAGAAGCGGGATGAGGCCACAACGCTGCGAGCACGCGCTCTTCATCAAACGATGCGAAGGGCCGGCATCAATGCAGAGCTGTCGGACGCCATTCAGGTCGAGTTATGGAAGAAGTTTATCTTCATTGCCGCCGTGGGCGGCATGACGGCCCTGACGCGCCTGACGCTCGGCGAAATCCTCGCGGTTCCCGACACGCGTGAGCTTCTGCGCGATGCGATGAACGAAACCTACGCCGTTGCCCGCGCGCGGGGCATACCGCTTCCCACAAACTTCGTGGATCAGATATTCGAAATCTTGAAACGATACGACAATAACTCACGCTCGTCTCTTTATCATGATCTTGTTCATGGGAAACGTCTGGAGATCGAGGCGTTTTCCGGTCTTATCATGAAAGAAGGACAGCGCCTCGGCATCCCGACGCCGGTGCACCGGGCCATCTACGCGGCGCTGTTGCCGTATCATCTCAAGCACAGCCCGATCTGATTGTTCATCACAACTCATTTCTGTTTTCGTATGAAAAAGAAACGCCGCTCGCCCTCGACCCTGTCCCTCGCCACACGCGCCATTCACGGCAATAAACTGTACGCGTACAAAGGACCCGTCGCTTTCCCCATCTACCAAACTTCAACCTACAGGTTCGACAGCAGCAACGATGCCGTGCGCTATGCGCAGGGCGATCCGGATGTGTTCGTCTACACCCGATACCACAACCCGACAACGGCAGAAGTGGAAGAACACCTTGCGCTGATGATGCAGGCCGAACGGGCGCTGCTGTTCTCGTCCGGGATGGCGGCAATCAGCTCGGCAATCCTTTCGGTGGTACGCGCGGGAGACGAGATCATCAGCACGCCTGCGCTGTACGGAGGAACGTACCGATTTTTCCGTGACATCCTTCCCTCCCTCGGGGTCGCGGTGAAGTATATGAACCCGCTCGATCCCGAAACCCTCATCCCCCTTGCAACGCGGCACACGCGGCTCGTCTATTTCGAGACGCCCACCAATCCCACGCTCGGCATTGTGGACATCAAGGCGCTCGTGGAGGCGACCCGTCGTGCCGAGAAAATGTTCTCGACAAGAATCGTTGCGATGATTGACAATACGTTTGCAACCTGCCTGAACCAGCATCCGTTTGACTTCGGTGTTGACGTGATCGTGGAAAGCGGAACAAAGTATCTGGGCGGTCACAGCGATCTGCTTGCAGGCGTTGTCGCCGGCACGAAGAAGTTCGTCAAGGGCGTTCACACGTTGCTGAAGTACCTCGGCGGCAGCCCCGATCCGATGATGTCGTACCTGCTGTACCGAAGCCTGAAGACGTTTGCGCTGCGCGTGCAGCGGCAGAATGAGAACGCGATGGCGCTGGCACGGTTTCTCGAACGTCATCCGAAGGTGCAGCGTGTGCTCTATCCCGGCCTCCGTTCGCATCCACAGCATGCCGTCGCAGAGCGTCAGATGACCGGCGGCTTCGGCGGCATGGTCACGATCGAGTTGAAAGGGGGATTGAAAGCTGCCGTGCGCTTGTGCGACTCGCTCCGCGTTGCGGTGAATGCCATGTCGCTCGGCGGCGTGGAGACGCTCGTCAGCATTCCGGTCTATTCTTCACACATCAACATGACAAGCGAGGAACTGGCGCGCCACGGCGTTACGCCCGGCATGGTTCGCATCTCGGTAGGCGTGGAAGGGGTTGATGATCTGAAGGAGGACTTTGCTCAAGCCTTGAAGTGATGGCGGCATGGGTTCGGCGCCACTCAATCCCTGCCGGTCTTCTCTTCCTGATATTCCATCGCCGCCTTCACGAAGTCACGGAAGAGCGGGTGCGGGTTGGTTGCGCGTGACTTCAGCTCGGGATGGAACTGGACACCGAGAAACCACGGATGGTCCGGCAGCTCGATGATCTCGGTCAGGCCGTTGTCCGGGCAAATGCCGCTGAAGACCATGCCGCGTGCGGCAAGCTTGTCTTTGAACGCATCGTTGACTTCGAACCGATGCCGGTGGCGCTCGGAGATCAACTCCTGCTTGTAGGCTTGAAAGGCTTTCGTTCCTTTCGTCAGCTTGCAGGGATAGGCGCCGAGCCGCATCGTTCCGCCATACTCCTTCACGTTCTTCTGCTCCAGCATCATGTCAATCACGTTCTGA
>JBBIRR010000066.1:0-15113 GCA_037441705.1 Ignavibacteriales bacterium | reverse complement strand
CACACCGCCCAATAGACTTCCTTCCGCTCGGCTTCGGTGAGACCGAGCGCATCGAAGACGACATCATCTAACGCTTTCCGGTCCGGCAGCGGTTTGGGCTGCTGAGAACGGATGGGCTTGGTTAAGTTCAATCCGAACTCTCTATAAATACTCGTCATCTCTCTATTTGAAATACTTTGCAATACTTTTGTGGTTCGATTATCATCCGCTATGCATGTCGGGTCTAGTAGCTTGAGATTCGCAACTTCATAAGTTTGAATCTTCATCAACCCCCCGCCGAAATTTGTCCTTCCCGTCATGTTAACTATCAATCCAAAAACACTTGAATTAAGAGACACCACTAAGCTCGCCTGATCCTCTGTGGAATGTATCTCCTGAAAGTTGTCGCTGACATAGAACCGATTAACCGAATAGTAAAACCTCATTACTTCATTGACAAGGTAATTGCAGTTCACTGTCGACCCAGGACGCTCTCCCAAATCCCACCACGGTTCTCTTCCAGCACAACTTGGTCGTTTATGAAACCCCTGTTCTTCTCCCCACTCAATATACTTCAACGCCTTCGTGCCTTTGAGTTCTTTCTTCTCCTTGTGGCACATGAAAATCTTGTGTTTCAGCTGCTTCGGGTCAATCAAGATGTTTTTGCATTCTCTCGGGCTCTTTATCACCGGCTTCAAAAACTCTTTCTCAATTCCCCACTCGGCAATCTTTTCGTCGTCGAGATAGAAAAACTCGTTGGCGCCGGTTGTAAAGCCGCGCCGCACTTCCGCAATACCCCCCAGCCGCACGAGTTTGTCTTTGCCTTTCTCCAAAATCGTAAAGAAGATATCCGGTGCGCGCAGGTATTTGCCGCCCCACTTGTCGCCTGCATATTCACCTTCGTGAACAGAGACGCTCGGCGCTTCTTCCTCTTCCTCAACCTCAAGCCCCTCGCTGTGCAACTCTTCTTGCGTCTTCACCACTACACGAAACTCAGGTCGGCGTAAGCGGTCTGTTGCGGAGTCAATCTCTTCGAACACCACAGGCGAGAGGGCGTATTCAAACGGCACGCGGAACATTACGAAGCGAGCATTGTCGGTCGGAATGGCATTCCGACCTACAGGTGCAGAAAACAAACAGATCACCGTGTTCACATCCGCCTGCGCAAAACTCCGTTTGGCTTCGTTGTCAATGATGTAGTGGATGGCGCAGTGCTTGAGCAAAAACTCCTGCAGGTCGGCGCCGTAGCCGACATCGAGCCACGAGTTGCTGGTGATGAAGCAGAAACTGCCTTTAGGGTTGAGTAGACTGAGTCCGTGCAGATAAAAGAAAATGTAGAGGTCGCACTTGCCGTCAATCTTGCGGGCGGCGGTGCCTTTGCGCCAGTTGTAGCCGAAGAATTTCGGGTAGGCTTCATAGACCGAGCGCTGGAGTTTTGCTTTGTATTCGGCTTTCTTCTTTTTCCAGCGGTCGCTATTTTCGCCGCCGAAGTCGGCGGGGTCGAGCCGCGGGTCGGCAATCATCTCCTGCCGCACATACGGCGGGTTGCCGAGGACGATGTCGAAGCCCTCTTTCTCGCTCTCGAAGATTTCGACAAAGGCAATGTCCCACACGAAGGGGACGCGCTGTTCGGTTCTGAGCGCGTCGAGCGCATGAGTGATGCGGTCACGCTCGGCTTCGAGTTCTTCTTTTTGTGTTTCCCATTCTTCCACTTTCAGTTGAAGTTGCTTGCCGGGCTTTTTGGTTTCTAACAACTCCATCTGCTCGGCTTCGGGCTGTTCGATTTTGCGCGTGAGCCGGGCGATCTCTTTGTCGAGCAGGATTTTTTTCTCGTTGAGTATCGCCGTGAAGACCTGCCGCTCCTGCTGTTCGATCTCTTCACGCTTGCGCTCGGTTTGTTTGTATTCACCCTGGAAGAACTTCAGCTTTTCTCCTTTGAGCGCGGTGAGCTTCCCTTTGAGCGCGTGAGAAATGTCGAGATGCTCACGATGCAATCCGAAACTGATGCCGCCCACTTCCTGCACGAGACTGTCGCCGTTCCGGACTTTGAAGGAGAGATTGGGCAGAAGCGGACGGAATTTGAGTTCGGCAGGAGCTAATTCGGTTTCGATGACGAGTTGCAGCCAGAGACGAAGTTCGGCAACGTGCACCGCCCACTCCATCACATCCACGCCGTAGAGACTCTGCCCGATGATGCGTTTGCGGCGTTCGTAGTGGGTTTCATCAACGCCGAGGATGTTGTTCGCACGGGCTTGCAGGTCGTCCAACACCAACAGCATGCCGATGAGGAACGAGCCGGAGCCGCACGCAGGGTCGAGCACGGTCACCGCACGCAGCGCGTTGTTGAGTCTTTCCCACAAATTGGCTTTGAGCAAAGTGTCATCCGCTTCTTTCTTTTCTTCGGGCGAGTAGGCGAAGACGGCGCGGCGGATGATCTCTTTGTGTTCTTCGCCGAGATGATTCACGAGCCAATCGGTGAGCGAGAGTCGGCACATCAGGTCTATCTCGATGCGCGGGGTGTAGAAGATGCCCGCCTTGCCGCGCAGGTCTTCTTCGGTGATGCCTTCGAAGGTGATGTTGACCAGACTTTCATACACCTTTCCGATCATCTCCGGGTCAACGGCAACTTCTTGATCGAGCGGCGTATCTTCGGAGATGGTGAAGTTGTAGCGCTCGAAGAAGCCGGGCGAGTCGTTCTCGAATCGGTCGAACAGTTCGGTGAAGAACGAATCGGGAATCGCGGCGGTGAAGGCAGTATCGAGTTTGTTTTCGGCAAAAAGTCCGCCGTTGAGGAACGGCGCTTGAGCGAACGCCGAGCGAATCTCCAGCGGGAAACGTTTCTCGTATTCCGCACGATTCTGGTAGCGTTCGTTGAAGGCTTCGAAGAAGAGAACCGAAAGCCACTCGCTGAAGAACGTGTCTTTGTGCGGTGACTTCGCTTTGTAAGCATCCCAGAGTGTTTTGACGAAACGAGGATTGTTACCGAGCCAACGCTTCTTCTGGATGAAGTAGAGGAACATCAAGCGGTTAAGGAACTGCAGTGCGTAGTCGTGCGCCCACTGTTTGTCTTTTGTTTGCTTGTGGAGAATCTTTTGGAGGCGATCAAAGATAACGCGGTATTGTTCGAAGAACGTGTTAGTGACCTTCTCCACATCAAAGGCGCTCTGCCATTGCTGCGTCCACTGTGATGGATCATCAGGAAAGCGCAGCGCGGGCAGGTTGAACTCGCACAGCGTGCGGATCGGTTCATCGGGCGACCAGGAGAAGCGGACGATTTTGGCGCGTTCGGGCTTCTCGCCGCGGAAATGGGCAAAGGTGAACTGCTGATCTTTTGTTGTGCAGATGAACAACAGGTTCTCGTGCTTCCATGCGGGGAGGTTCGAGTCGCGGCGGCGCTTGGGGACGAGTCCGCGCAGGATTTGCCGCAGCGCGGTTTGGTACACCCGTCCGTCGGCAAACTCGACCAGGAAGATTCCCCACGGTTGGTTGTCGTGCATCGGTCGCAGTTGCTTTACCGTGCCGCCGGCGAGTTTCTGTTTGGCGGAATCGCTCAGATGCAGTTCATCTGCAGTCCAGTCGAATGTTACCTCGTCGGGCGGCGGGTCAGGCGGCAGTCGCCAGCCGAGGTCACGTTCGAGAAACTGTAGAAGCGTTTGCCGGTCGCGAATGTAACGCACGGCGTGTTCGGTGATGGGCTTCATGAGATTTTTCCAGTTGTTGATAATTCCGGTAATCGTCGTCGTGCGAGCATCTCTCGTGCAGTGATGATTGCCTGATGCAGTTTCTTTTCCAACTGCTTTCGCGGTGGAAGTTCGGTCATATACTCCGCCACACGGATGCCGCTCTTGTGCAGTTGCAGAAGTTCCACCTGCTCGGTGGATTTGCCCGCACAGAGGATCAATCCAATTGGTGTTTCTTCGCCGGGCTGCATCTCGTGCTTCTCGAGCCAGCGAAGGTAGAGTTCCATTTGTCCTTTGTCCGACGCCTTGAAGGAACCCAATTTCAGATCAATCGCCACGAGCCTGCGAAGCCCGCGGTGAAAAAAAAGCAGGTCGATGTAATGATCTTCGTGATCCACCGAGATGCGCTTCTGCCGGGCGACAAAGCTGAAACCTACGCCAAGCTCAAGAATGAACGATTCCATCTCTCTGAGAATTGCAGCCTCGAGGTCACTCTCGCTGTACGTGTCTTTGAGCCCGAGAAAATCGAAGAAGTAAGGGTCGCGGAACACGAGGTCGGGCGAGAGTGTGTCTTTCTTACGAAGAGATTTCAATTCCTGCTTGATGAGCTTCGCGGGTTTCTTCGAGATGGCGGTGCGTTCGTAGAGCATGGAGGCGATGCGTTCCTGGAGTTGGCGTGTACTCCAACGTTCCTGTATGCAGAGCTCTAAGTAAAATTCACGCTGTAGTTTATCATCGAGATAAGCAATAGTACGAATATGTGTCCAATTCAATTGTCTACGCACTGCGTAGAGAATCTGTTTTTCTGAAAAAGTCTCCGCACTGCGTAGACAATGCCATAAATGTTTCTCTCCCCACCCAGCCCCGTATTCTTTCACCAATTGTCGCGACAGTGATGTCACAATCTGTTGCCCGTATTTCGCTCGTTCTTCACCGAGGATGTCCTTCCGAATCCGTGTCCCGATCCGCCAGTGCAACATAACGAGCGATGAATTGACCGTCCGAACAACCTGCGACCGTGCAGATTCAATAAGTGAGCGAATGTCCTTCAGCAGACCTGTTGATACACGATGATCTGTTGATCGTGCAGGTTTCATGGTATCACCTCCATCCAGCAGACGGTGTCTTCTGAGAGTGGTTTGCTCATGATTTGTTCCTGCGAGTCTTGTACACGCCTTTCGGCTCCTCCACGCCGAACCCGATGCGTCGTTTGGGCGGTGGCTCCGGCGGTGTCATCAGTTGCCGGATTGCCTCAAACACAAGGGCAAACTGCTTGTCGTACTTCTTTTCCAACTCTTCCAATTTCCGCGCAAGATCTTTGTGTGTCGCAAGCATCTCACGCAGGCGCACAAACGCACGCATGATTTCGATGTTGACCTGCACAGCCCGCTTGCTGCGCAGGACGCTGGAAAGCATCGCAACGCCTTGTTCGGTGAAGGCCAACGGTGGATATCTTCTCCCACCCCAACTTGAGGTGCCAAAATGGTACCTCAAGTTCTCCACTTCGGCCTCGGTGAGTTCAAAACAGAAGTCATCAGGAAACCGATCGCGATTTCTCTTCACCGCACGCTTCAGCGCTTTGGTTTCCACCTCGTAGAGTTCAGCAAGATGAAAGTCCAGCATCACCTTCTGTCCTCGGATGAGGAAAATCTTCTTTTCAATGATTTCGGGAACAATCAATGTTTGCTTCATGAGCAGTCTCCTTACGTTGTGGATTCGTTCGTTCCACTCCTTCACATCACTGTTGTAGAGATCGATCACTTCCTGAGTGCGCCACTGTTCGGGCGGGAGATGGGGATAACGCGTCATACCACCTCCATCCAGCAGACGAGCGTGGCTTTTTCACCCGCCAGAGCCTGGCGATTGCGGAGTTCGGGGTTCACTTTTTTCTGTTCGATCAGTTTGAGACTCGTGCGGAGTTCGTCTTTTGTCTTTGCAACCACACGCGGCGTTTCGGGGGTTGACTCGATGATAGCGTGAATGGCGTCGAGGTCTTCCAGCACGTCATCTGTGCCAAAGCGATGGAAGTACCATCGGCATTCGCCGGGCACGTCACGCTCGATGCCCTGCTCGTCTCTGACTTTGCGCGAAGGGAAGCGATACGCCGCGAACACACCCGAAGGCTGCTTCTCCGGCGCTCGCTTGCCGGAGAACAGACGCTTCGGCAGGCGAGGCAATTCCTCCGCAAGCGCGGGGTACTTTTGCAGAATCTCCGTCAGCACTAAATGCAGCCGCTCGTCGGCAGTGCGTGTGCCTTCGAACTCGGCATTAAAGTCGCGCAGCGCATCGTAGTCGTCTTCGGGCGTGAGCAATTTCTTCCCTTCGATGCCGAGCGTCTTGGAGATACGCAGCACTTTGCCGGAGACGCGCTTGTACAGCCCGAGCAGTTCGTCCAGTTTGTCGGGCGGTAGGAAATTCCAGAAGCGGATGACGTTTTTCTCTCGCCCAAGTTTCTTCTCGATGGCAGGGTCGAGGCGGCGATCCACGCGACCGATACGCTGCATCAGGCGGACGGGATTCCAATGCAAATCATAATTGATCAGAAGATTGGCGTCTTGCAGGTTCAAGCCTTCGGAAAGCACATCGGTGGAGATGAGAATGTCGATGGGATTGGCGAGATAGTCTGAGAGTTCATCATCGCTGCAGTTGTAGTAGGGTGAGAAACGTTTGATGACGGTTTCCCGATCTTTCTTTGACGTGCTGTCCAACTCCTCCACGCGTTGGAATCCTCGCTCGACCAGTTGCCGGTAGAGGTAGCGCGCCGTGTCCCGATACTGTGTGAATATGACGACTTTCTTGCCTTTGACGTGGGTTGAATTGAGTAACTCCACAAGCGCGCGCAGTTTGTCATCGGTCTCTTGCCTCAGGCGTTCATCGATGAACGAAAGGAACGCAGCGAGTTCGTCCATGTCGTGGCGAACACTGGCGAGAATGGTATCGAGATGAAATTCTTCGGGTTTGAGTTCTTCCTTGGGCGGCGGCAGGATGTCATCTTCTTCGACTTCATCCACCTCGTCGTCGGCGGCGAAACGCTCACGCCAGTGTTGTTCAAGTCGCTGCCACAATGCTTCATGGTCTTGCTTCCACTTCGCCCACTCTCCTTCAGCAGCATAGTGTCGATAGAATCGCGCCATGGAGCGGAGGAGATCTTCCAACGATGCTTCGAACGCTTTGTAGGATGATTCCATCCGCTTCAGCAGCGTGGCCCGGATGAGTGTAATCACCTGCACTTCACGGTTGCGGATGTCGGGCCGAATCATGCTTTCGTTTTTTCGGTAACTCTCCGGGTTGTAGAGCGCAAGGTCAACAAATGGCTTTTCTTTACTAAAGGCGGACTTGATGCTGTCGAACAGTTCGCCGTACACTTTTGCCAATTGGTACTCAGCAACGGTGGGAGGCAGACGTTCGGGAAAATAGAAGCCGTCCGAGCCTTCGCGACAGAAAAAATCCCGCGCGTAACTGCGACTCCGCTGGATGACGATATGCTGGAAGAGTTTGTCGTCGCGCAGTGTTCGCTCCGCTTCGGCAAGAATTTCCTCAGGAAAGAGTTGTTCCTCGCCGTTGCGCGAGGACGCCGCCTCGATCTTCACTTCAACCGCTTTCTCCAAGCGGACAAAGTGCGTGCGCGTATCGTTGATGCCCAACTTCTGGAAATACGCGCGATCCTTACCGGTAAAATACTCCATGAGGTGGAGAAGGTCGAAGAGCGAGTTGTTCACCGGTGTGGCGGTGATGAGGAATACTTGCTTTCTTTTGTTGTTGTGATCGATCAGATCAAACAGTTTCTCGCTGCGCTGTGCGCTCAGTGTGCGGAAGTGATGCGCCTCGTCCACGATAATGACGTCGGCTTCTTCTTTGATGCTGCGGAGGTCTTCCTGAATATCTTCGCTCTCTCGTGGAAGATCGGTATGGTTGAGGACGATGATCTGCGTTGAGAATCCTCTGCCGCGCTTGTAGTTGAAGAATCGTTTCAGACGATTTTCCCACACGCTCTCGCGTGCAGACTTGGGGACAACCAAAGCAATACGCTTCCGCTCGTGCAAGAAGCGCTCGATCAGCATCAATCCGATGTATGTTTTTCCGAAGCCAACCCCGTCGCAGATGAGCGCGCCGCCCCACTCGGCGGCAATCTTCAGCGCCTGCCGATACCCACGCCGCTGCAGTTCATCGAGCATCAGATAGATTTTGGATTCGCTCTCCTCCCACGTTGTAGCCGGAAGTTCTTTGCCGGCGAAGTACTCGTACAGCGCTTTCGCATAGACGTCGAACGGTGAATACAACTTGAGGTGAGGTTCAATCACTCTGAGCAGTTCAGCCTTCACTTCTTCCGCTTCCTGCCAGTGCTGCTCATACCAATCCCACAGCGCCTTCAATTGGTGTTGCTCGGTGGTGAGCAGATTCAGCTCGACGTTGCGGCAGAGTCCGGGCTCGGTAAAGTTGCTCGATCCGATAATGCCGTAGTTCGAGAGGTGGGGCGGCTTCATCTTCATGAGCATAGCTTTGGAGTGGAACTTCGCGCGGGTGTAGACTTTTGCTTGCATCATACCACTCTGCAGCGCGTTTCGAACCGCTTCCAACCCGCGCAGCGAGTCGTCCCGTTCCTTTTCTCGCTCGATGCTTTCCTCACTTGCCAGCCGGAGGTTCTCCACCAACTCCGTGCGAGTTCGCTTCGTGGTTTCGTCGCCCATGAGAATCCGGAGTTGCTCGAGGCCATTCCAGTAAGAATCCAGTGCGAGCAGCGAACCGATTTCGAAGGTGCCGGTGGCAACGTCGAGCGTTCGGGATTCGGGAAGGAGTTTCTTGAGCGCTTCGAGAACGGTGTTGGAATCGCGGTTGTCGAGAATGGTGTTGAGTGGTTGATCCATGACGGGTCCGGATAGATGAGCTGATTGATAGATTCTCGCCTGCCGTGTCGGCAAGTTTCCCCCATGCCCTCGAAAGATAACGATGAGGCTAAGAAGAGGCAACGAGTTCTTGATTGAAGCTCAGTGGAGTCCACCTTTCGATCTAGATCTCTCCCCCACATCATCATGTGGGGTTTTCTTCGTACCATCGTGCGTACAAGACCAGCAACCACTGTATCTTTCCACAATCCCGCTGGAGGTGCCATGATTTCGTTCTGCAAAGCGATGTTTGCCGTTCTCATTCTTCCGCTAACCATATCCGGGCAGACAAGCGTGCCGGTGAACGTGCTGGAGTACTATGAGTACGTGCCTGCTCCGCCCGCCACTGTGGTCGAGGCGTATGCTCGCGCCGAATGCTCGGTCAACGGCGACCAGTATCGCTGCGACTCGAAGGCATTCTATGCAACGATCACGGACAAGCTTGCAGCTCTTGGCAACCGATTTCAGGAGGCCGAGGCGATGCTCACGATGCCAGCAGCAACGGCGATGGGCAACGTCAATCCAGAAGAGATGCAAAAGACCATGGCCACAATGAGCGACGCAGAGAAGATGCAGTATGCCATGAAGATGATGCAGCAGACGAACCTTGGTCCCAAAGCGCTCACTCCAGAGTCAGGCGCGGTGCAGGATGCTCTGGATGAGTACCATCGCGTCAACGCCGTTGTGGCGGACGAGATGCAACGCGCGGCAGCGATTGCAGAAAAGAACTCCGCCCTCCCCCGAGAGCGAGATCGCAAGCATCGGGAGGTTGCTGCGTGGCTTGCCGCCGAGGTGGATAAGCTGCCCTGGGTTGACTACAGCGAAGCGGGAAAATTCAAGGACGCGAAAGCGGTGCATGCACTGAGGACAAAGACGATGGAAAAGCACATCGCGGTGGAGAATGAGTACCTGAAGGAACTTGTGAAGACCTGGGCTGCTCGACGCGCAGAACTGAAGTCACGCTACGCTCGCCTTCAACAGAAACTTGCCGACGCCGGCTACGGCGAGCAAGCAAGGAACGCGGAGAACAAGCGTTTGCTCTTAGGCGCTCAGCGACTGATCGTAGGTTACGTTGATGAGCTTCTTGCGCTTTCACGGAATGCAACCGACGAAGCGGTCTCCCGGTGGATACAGAAGCTTCAGGTGGAGCGGGAGAGGCCGTAGCGCGCAGTACAAGGTTTCCTTCTTCCTGACACGTGCAGGAGGAAGGAAGCCTTCGAATTCTTTACACACTCAACATCCTTCCTCAGGAAACTTCTCCGATTGGTTTGTATATTGTGGCGGACGAGATTTTCCATCCCGCTCACTTCTACCACAACTCTCATGCACGACTACTTTGCGTTTGACAGGAACCAGACGAGCTATGCACGCGAGGCTCTTGCGGGCCTCACCACGTTTGTGACGATGGCGTACATTATCATAGTGAATCCGGCAATTCTCGAGGCGGCCGGCATCCCTCGTGCGGCGACGGTGACGGCAACGATTCTTGCTGCGGCGTTCGGGACATTGATGATGGGGGTCTATGCAAAACGTCCGTTTGCCGTAGCCCCGTTGATGGGCGAGAATGCGTTCATCGCGTTCACGGTTGTGGGCGTGCTGGGCTACGCATGGCAGGCGGCGCTTGCGGCGGTGTTCATCAGCGGCGTGTTGTTTGCCCTTCTCACACTTGTCGGCGTGCGGCAGTATTTAGCGGAAGCCCTGCCCGCTTCGCTCAAGCAAAGTTTTGCCGTCGGTATCGGGTTGTTTCTTGCGTTCATCGGATTGAATGAGACGGGGATTGTAACGCTTGGTGTTGCAGGTGCGCCGGTGAAGATGGGCGACATTCGTCATCCGAGCGTGCTGCTTGCCATTGCCGGCTTTCTGTTGACTGCGTGGCTCATGATGAAGAAGGTACGCGCGGCCATCATTGTGAGCATGCTTGTGATCACGGTGGTGTCAATCGTCCTGGGCATTACTCCTCTGCCCGAGCATCTTCTTAGCGTACCGGCGGGTATCGACACGATCGCGCTGCAGCTGGACTTTCGCGGGGCGCTGCAGTGGGGCATGCTGCCGGTCATCCTTACCGTCTTCGTGATGGTGTTTGTGGATACGCTTGCAACGCTGTACGGACTTTCCGTCCGGGCGAATCTTTTGGATGAGAACGGCAATCTCCCCGAAATCGAAAAACCGATGCTGACCGATGCTGTCGCCACGTCTGTGGCCGCGCTGCTTGGAACGACCACAACGGGAGCGTACATCGAATCAGCGGCGGGCATCGAGAGCGGCGGACGGACGGGCTTCACATCGGTGGTTGTTGCGCTGCTTTTTCTTCTTGCGCTGTTCTTCACGCCGTTGTTCGTCGTTGTGCCGGCGCATGCGTACGGGCCCGCGCTTATCATCGTCGGCTTGCTGATGGTTGAACCGATCAGAAACATCCCGTTCAACGACTACACGGAACTGGTGCCGGCCTTCGTGACGATCATGCTGATGGTCTTCACCTTCAACATCGGCGTCGGGATGACGGCGGGTTTTGTGACGTATCCGCTGTTCAAAGTGCTGACGGGTAGAGTGAAGGAAGTGCGCGCGGGAATGTGGGTGTTGGCCGCGCTCTCCTTGCTCTTCTTCGCCCTCTCGCCGCATTAGATGGAAGTGGAGGAGGCGTAACGGTATTACCTGGGCAACGGCTCTTTCTTCGGTCCCGCGGCAATTACCTCCGGTGGACAACCGTCTTCGAACTTCTTGAAGTTTTCGATGAAGCGTGCAGCAAGGTCCTTGTAGCGACGCATGTACTCCTCTTTGTTGCTCCACGACTCCGCGGGATTGAGGACGCTTGCAGGTACGTTCTCACAATGTTGCGGAACCTCGAAGCCGAAGACAGGATCGCTGCAGTACTTCACACCCAACAGCTTGCCGCTCAGTGCAGCGTTGAGCAATGCACGGGTGTACTTGATGCTGATGCGTTTGCCGATCCCGTACGGCCCGCCGATCCAGCCGGTGTTGACGAGCCAGCAGTGCACGCCGTGGCGCAAAATCTTTCGCTTCAAGAGATTGGCATAGAAATACGGATGATGCACCATGAACGGTCCGCCAAAACACGCGCTGAACGTCATCTCCGGCTCTTTGCCCAACCCCACTTCCGTTCCGGCGATCTTTGATGTGTAGCCCGAAATGAACTGATACATCGCCTGTTCGGGCGTGAGCTTCGCAATCGGCGGCATGACGCCCGACGCGTCGCAAGTGAGAAGGATGATATTCTTCGGATGCCCGCCCATCTTCTCCGGCACAGCGTTGCTGATGTACTCGAGCGGATACGAAGCGCGGGTGTTTTCGGTGATGGATTCGTCGTCGAGATCGATCACGCGGGTGACCGGATCGAAGGGGACGTTTTCGAGAATGGTGCCGAACATCCGCGTCGTCGCGTAAATCTGCGGCTCGGCGGCCGGCGAAAGCTGAATGACTTTTGCGTAGCAGCCTCCTTCAAAGTTGAACACGCCTTCATCGCTCCAGCCGTGCTCATCGTCGCCGATGAGTCCGCGGTTCGGGTCGGCGGAAAGCGTGGTCTTTCCGGTTCCCGAAAGTCCGAAGAAGATTGCCGTGTCGCCGTCCTTCCCCATGTTTGCCGAGCAGTGCATCGGCATCACCCCTTCGAGCGGCAAGAGATAGTTGAGGATCGTGAAAATGGATTTCTTGATTTCTCCTGCATACGCCGTGTTGCCGATGATGCAGAGCTTCTGCGCGAAGTTGAGGGCGATGAATGTGTTCGTCGCCGTTCCATCAATCTGCGGAATGCCCTTGAACGACGGGGCGCAGATCACCGTGAAGTCGGGAACGTGGCGGCGATACTCTTCGTTCGTCTTGGGCAGGATGAACATGTTCCGCGCAAAGTGGCTGTGCCACGCAAGCTCGGTGATGATGCGGATAGGCATGCGGTAATTCGGGTCGGCGCCGGCGTAGCAATCCTGCACGAACACATCCCGCCCCTGCAAAAATCCCTGCAAGCGATTGTACAGATCATTGAACTTGTCGGGACTCATCGGGCGGTTGTACTGTCCCCACCAGATTTTGTCTTCGGTGGTCGGCTCCTTCACGACGAACTTGTCGTTGGCGGAGCGGGCGGTGTGCTTGCCCGTGAACGCGACAATCGGTCCGTTGCGTGTAATGCGCGCCTCCTTGCGGAAGGTGATTTCTTCATACAGGGCTTCGGTCGGGAGATTCCAGTACGCCATACGCAGATTCGTGAGGCCGTGGTTTTCCAGGCCGTAGTCGCTTTTGAGTGCCGCAGCTTCGGCTTGCGCCGGGGTTGAGATGTTGAGGAGGTTGTTCATGTCTGAGCAGCAATTGTTTCGCTGTATGGGTTGAACCCCTTCGGGGTTCGAGGTCTTATTTTCTTTCGGTTGTCCATCGATTGCATCGTTGGTTATTCACATTCAATCCCTTCGGGGTTCGAGTCGGTGGTTGAACTCTGCGTGATCATGCCACACTCAACGTTTAGAGCCAATCCCTGATCAGTTTTCTTTCGCCGATGTAGATCTCATTGGGCGACGTCGGGTCGAGCGCCCACTTGATGCGGGCAACGCCTTCCATCACGTCCTTGATTGTCGTTGCGTAGCTCAGCCGCAGGTGTCCTTCCATCCCGAACTCTTTGCCGGGCACGGTGACGACCAGCGCTTTCTTCAGCAAGAACTTCGACAGCCCCACCGAATCGTTGCTGTATGCGCGGAAGTCAGGCAGGCAGTAGTACGTCCCGTCCGGTTTCGTGATCTTCACGCCGTTGAACGACTTCAGCTCCTGCATCATCACGTTGCGGTTGTTCTCGAGCGTCATGCGCAACGCATCGACGTGGCTCTGCAGTCCTGTGAGCGCGCCTTCGGCTGCTGCCTGCAATAAGAGAGAAGTGCATGAGACCGTCTGCGACTGCACGTTCGCCAGAACTTCCGTAATCGCCTTCGGCGCAATCGTCCAGCCGATGCGGAAGCCCGTCATGCCGTACAGCTTCGAGATGCCGTTGATGACGATGACTTTCGTGTTCTCGATATCTTTGGTGGTGAATTTGTATGCCGAGATCGGCTGCCGCCCATCGAAGACAAGCTTGTGGTAGATGTCGTCCATGATGAGGTAGATGCCTTTGCGTTCGCAGAACGCGACAATCTCGGCGATGAACGACTCGGGATACATCACACCCGAGGGATTGTTGGGACTGTTAACGATGATCGCCTTCGTGTACGAGCTGACGGTGCGCTCGATCTCCTGCATGCGCGGATAGAAGCCGCCGTCTTCCGGCGTGACGATGACGGGAATGCCGTACACCATCTTGATCATCTCCGGATAGCTTACCCAATACGGCGCGAGCACAATCACTTCGTCCTGCGGATTGACGAGCGTGACGAGAAGATTGTAGAGAGCCTGCTTCGCTCCCGCGGAGACGAGAACATTCTCCGGCGCAACGACGCGATCGTAATTCTCTTCTGTGTATTTGATGATCGCCTTGCGCAGTCCCGGTGTTCCTTCGGTCGGCGTGTACTTGATGTCGCCGGTGTTGAGCTTGGCGGCAGCGCTCAGGATTGCACTGATGGGCGCTTTGTTCTTCGGCTCGCCCGCGCCGAGATGAACAACGGCTTCGCCTTTCTCGCGCAGAATGCGTGCTTCCTCGTTCAGTGCCAGTGTAGGTGAGGGGGCAATTGCTCGTGCAAGTTTGCTGATGCTCATGAGGGGTTCCTTTGAAAATCGCATTGGGGAGTGCGCCATGGTGGGCTTCGCAGATTCAATGCCAGAGGAAAAGGCTTGAAATGGCTCATTTCGGGGGATTTTCAATGGAGGGATTCCCGAAATTGATAATACAAGGGGGATGGGGATTGCATTCCTACGTCAGAGTAGTAAATATGCAATGCAAATTTACATCTCAGGTAATGCTCAATATTGCATAACCGCAAATGCGCGCGAATCAACGCGTATGTGCATTTGCACTCGTACTCATGCCTGCAGATTGGCGGGTGAGAGAAGCGCTTCACCTGAACAGGTTTCGATCAGGAATCACCAACTTGCGATTGTGTTCTACGTTGTCGAGAGCTGCAAGTAACCGTCGTTTGTTTTCAGGCGACCGAAGAAGATACTCCGTTTCGTCCATCTCATCAACAGAGATTTCAATTCCCTTGTCGCCATAGAGTATCTCGATGCTCTTCAAGAATCGATCATCGATGGCTTTTCGCAGGGAATTTTCTAAATTAAGCATGACTATAACCACAATTCCATTGGCCATCCCCGCATGATCCTCAGCGACAAACGCATCCTCGAAGAGATGGAGAAAGGCACCATCGTCATCTCGCCGTTCGAGCGGAAGTACCTCGGCTCGAACTCCTACGACGTGCATCTCGGCAAATGGCTTGCAACATACAAGAGCGATATTCTGGATGCGAAGCTGCACAACGAGGTTGAGTATCTCGAAATTCCTGAAGACGGTTTGATACTCCTGCCTCACCGTCTTTATCTCGGCGTGACGGAGGAGTACACGGAAACGCATGCGCATGTTCCGTTCCTCGAAGGCAAGAGCAGCATCGGACGATTGGGGATTGATATTCATGCAACGGCGGGGAAA
>JBBIRR010000065.1:0-15187 GCA_037441705.1 Ignavibacteriales bacterium | reverse complement strand
GCCTCGACGAACCATCCTGTCAATCCTGAAGGGATTGAACATGAATAACCGTCCGCCAGGAGACGGACGGAAATAGAACAGACACTGGGATAGCCAGCCTCACGTTGAACCCCGTCAGGCTCGACGAACAATCCGGTCAATCCCGAAGGGATTGAACATGAATAACCGTCCGCCAGGAGACGGACGGAAATAGAACAGACACGGGGATAGCCAACCCCAAAGGGGTTGAATGTCAGCTCGGTCCAAGATAAACAATCTTGCAAGAATAATTCTGCCCCCATAACCTCCAGTCGCTCCTCGGCGCCCAACCTCTCGGGCGACAAGAACAAGGCACCGCTTGCGGGAAGCGCGCAAACGAACCCGGACCGCAGGCTCTACAAAGTTTCCCGGAAGCCGGTGCCCTCAGAATCTATTTCTTACCTCACGATAGTAGTCGGACGACTGCTATAGTTTCTGACTCTTGACATTAGGTAGGAGATAGAGCATAGCATCCGCGACTTGAAACCGCTTGAGCAAGAGCTGAGAAAAATTGTATGGGTAGGGGCACACGGTTAGTTGAAAAGGAAATGGGTTTGGAAATTGACAGAAAAGAAGGTGAGTAGTTTACGAGTAGTTTTGTGCAATATCCAGAGACACCGCGAAGGGAAGTATCGCCAATATCTTGTCTGATTTTTGCAAATTGTGTCTTGCACAAAGAAGACGAATGTTCTCTGCTGTCAGGCTGCTACCACCTTTAGAAAAAGGAATCTCATGATCGAAGTGGAGATTTCTATCACTTCCACAGAGCACACATCTCCCCTTGTCTCGTTGCCAAACTTGCAGTTTTACCTGTTTGGGAATGAGACGTGTATGCGGTAGCTCTACAATTCTCCCAAAGGCTTTCCTCTCTACTGGCCTTAGATAGAATTTGAACACGTTTCTTTTGCAATCCGAAACGATTTTCGCATCCACTAGCTCAAAAAAACCTTTGTAACACCAAATACCACGTTGAATTTTCTCATAGACCTTAACTAACTCGGGTTTGTCACGGAGTCCGCTCTTGAAGTCAATAGCAGCTTTGAAAAACTTACCGTTTTCTGTCCATGCTCCTTTGGGAGTCGTTAGTGGCTGGTCTACTGTTTTGGGGTTCGAGGAACTTTTTGACTTGGGCTGATCATGTCCCTCATAAATCAGAACGCCGGTTTTTTTTCAAACTCATCAGCATACGGGGCACCCTTTCTCGTTGACATGAGAAGAATCGAATATCCTTTTTTGATGCCAAAATTCATCCCCTTCTGAAGGTTCACTTTCTCTTCAGACACGAGATCGGCGTAGCTTATGATGTCATCGACTTGCATTGCAAACAGTAGATAGGAAAAAAGACAGAAAATTGCCATCGGGACAAATCCCTCTGTTGAAAACTGAGAACATCGCAGCAGTATCCCTGCCCTTCACACCTCCGCCTCTAGCGTGGATCCGTTTGTTTCCCTTCGCGATGATGCCCGGAGAGTTATCCTCGGAGTTTTCCCATGTGATAGGCGGCGAACACGGCGTTGCGGGAGAGGACCTGCGTCAACCCGCGGCGGTCAATCCCGAGGACAAGTTTGAGCTGGTGTTCCGCGGGCTTCTCAAGCGCCTGTTCGTCGAGCGCATGGACCAGAATGAGGAGATCTTTGTCCGCTACATGAACGACCTGCCGTTTCGCGAAGTGATAAGCGTCTGGATGGCTGCGGCTGCGTACAAAGAACTGCGGGCGGGTGGGGGCTAATCTTTACAACTCCGTTGAAACACGTAACTCCCCTATTCTTCTCTCCAAAAATCTCCGTTCCGGCTCCTGCTTGGTGAGTGCAAGCGCACGTTCGAATGCGGCTCGGGCTTCCGCTTCTTCCAGTTGAGAACATTTTGCTTCAACAATGGTTGTTTGTAGGCGACAAAACTGTTTCTAATGTGCTCACTCGACAATTCGATTACGTTCAGCTGGCACCATGTGATTCGAAGAGTTTGCAATTTAGAACGCCGATGACGATATTGACAATGCCTGTCTGCTGATTACCTGTATGCACTTCGATGTCATCCATATCGACCCGGAAATCCTCGGCGGCACACCGGTGTTCAAAGGCACGCGAGTTCCCATTGAAAGCCTCTTTGCACACCTGGAACAAGGCGTTTCGATCGACGAGTTTCTTGAAGATTTCCCTACCGTTACGCGTGAACAAGTCATTCAGGTCTTAGAAATAGCAGAGAAGCTGACGACTTCAAAGAACCTGAAGTCCCTGTATGAAACTTCTGCTTGACGAGAATGTGCCGAAGAGGCTCAAGCAGGACCTCCGCGACATTGAAGTCTTCACCGTACGGGAAAAGGGCTGGACAGGAAAAAGCAACGGAGAACTGATCAGCTTGATGATCGCAGAGGGCTTTGATGCTTTGATCACCTTCGATAGGAACCTGGAACATCAGCAGAACTTCCGCAAGCTTCCTACCACCGTTTTTGTGCTGAACGCCTCGGATAACACCTATCAGACATTAAGACGATTGGTCCCAGTACTAACGGCAAAGCTCTCCCAACCGTTGACTGTAGGTGTCATCGAGATAAAAATCTAACCAAGCTCCTCCACCCTTCTCTCCAAAAATCTCCGTTCCGGCTCCTGCTTCGTGAGTGCGAGCGCACGTTCGTATGCGGCTCGGGCTTCCGCTTTCTTTCCCGCTCTCCGGTACAGATCAGCGAGGGCTGAGTGGGCGAGATGGTAGTCAGCCAATTCTCCCCGTGCAAGAATCGCGTTGATCAGATCAAGTCCTGCCTGCGGTCCGTCTCGCATCGCAACGGCAACGGCACGGTTCAGCTCAATGACCGGAGAGGGTTGTTGACCCAAAAGCACGTCGTACAGGGCGACGATTTCGTTCCAGTCCGTTTCCGCTGAGGTGGGCGCTTCGGCATGAACGGCGGCAATGGCGGCTTGCAGTGTGTAGGGACCTGCAGGAATCGAACGACTTCTCGTCGCTCGAAGCGAGCGCTCGACCAACGCAACGCCTTCGTTAATGTACTCCCGATTCCACAGCGAGCGATCCTGATCTTCCAATAAAACCAGATCACCTTCGGCAGAAGTGCGTGCGGCGCGTCGGGATTCCTGAAGAAGCATCAGCGCGAGAAGTCCCATCACCTCCGGTTCGGGCAGAAGATCGAGAAGCAATCGTCCGAGGCGAATTGCCTCACCCGAAAGATCGGGTCGGGTCAGCGCGTCGCCGGATGACGCCGAGTATCCTTCATTGAACACGAGGTAGATGACGTGGAGGACAGCGGCAAGGCGTCCGGTCAGATCGACATGCGAAGGTAGTTGATACGGAATGCGCGCATCCCGAATCTTCGCTTTGGCGCGCACGATACGCTGCGCAAGAGTTGTTGGACTGGTGAGGAAGGCACGGGCGATCTCCTCGGTGGTGAGTCCGCACACCTCGCGCAGCGTGAGGGCAACCTGCGCTTCCGGCGACAATGCGGGGTGGCAGCAGGTGAAGATGAGCCGCAGTTCGTCATCTTTCACCGCCGCATTGGCGAGATCGGCCGGACTGTTGCCTACCGCGGCGATCTCCTCGACGAGTTCGCTTTGTGTTCCGTCGAAGCGCGCTATGCGTCTGAGACTGTCAATTCCCTTGAAGCGACCGGTGGAGATCAGCCACGCACGAGGGTTCGCCGGCATACCCTCTACGGGCCACTTCTCCAATGCCGCAGCGAAGGCATCCTGCATCGCCTCCTCGGCAACGTCGAAGTCGCCCAGCAGACGAATCAACGTCGCGAGGATGCGATGCGAGTCCGAACGATAGATGGCGTCGAGAACCTGTCGAATCCCCGACGCGGTAGTGTCCGCCATCAGCTAACCTAAATCTGCCCTGACTACTTTCCTTTCTTGGCCGGCTCTGCCGGAGGCGGGGCGGGCGCCGGAAGATCGGTGTTGAAGATGTCCACCACAATCATCCACTTTCCATCTTGATGAGGCGTAAGGTCGTTGCCGTGTATTTTTCTCTCTGCGGAGAATGCGGCCTCATGCAAGTTGCCGACGTTGCCGGGGCGGTGGGTAATAATACAGCTTGCCCTCGATATTATCAAGCCGCCGAACAGTTCCAAATCCTGAGAGGCGGGCTTCCAATTCTTACCAAATTTTCTTTACTATCTATTGAGCGAGCCGATGCGGTAGGCTGTTTCGTTGGCATAGAACGTGACAATTGACGAGAGCGCAGCCGTCTCGGTTCATTCATCTTACACACAATGCCCAATCTCTCATGAAAGCAACGATTCCCTCCTACGAGGAAGCATTCGACGCATTCAGGGCGTCGTACTCAGAATACGACTCCACGCAGTGTATTGACACTCTCAGGGCACGCGAGTTTTCGCGGCTGGATGCGCTCAACCAGGTGTACCTGGACTATACCGGCGGCGGCCAGTATGCCGAACGGCAGATCAGCGAACACATGGCAATCCTCAAGGCAGGTGTTTTCGGCAATCCGCATTCCCACAATCCTTCATCGCTCGCTTCTACCGAAATGGACGAGCATGCGCGGCGGTTCGTCCTCGAATACTTCAGCGCGCCGCCGGAGGAGTACGTCGCGATCTTCACGCCGAACGCCAGCGGCGCGCTGAAACTCGTCGGCGAAGCCTATCCCTTTGATGCCAGCGCGCGCTACGTGCTGACGTTCGACAATCATAACGCGGTAAACGGGATCAGGGAGTTTGCGCGAGCCAAAGGCGCCAGCATCGCCTACGTGCCGGTGGTTGCTCCGGACCTCCGCATTGATGAGGATGCGCTGCGACAGCAGTTGGATCGCCCCAATCCGAAGGGAAACAATTTATTTGTGTATCCCGCGCAGTCGAACTTCTCGGGCGTGCAGCATTCGCTGGAGTGGATCGAGCACGCACACACCCGCGGCTGGGACGTGATTCTTGATGCGGCCGCGTTTGTTCCCACCAACCATCTCGATCTGCGTGTGCACAAACCCGACTTCGTTCCGCTGTCGTTCTACAAAATGTTCGGCTACCCAACGGGCATCGGCTGCCTGATTGCACGCAAGGCTGCGCTGAAGAAATTGCGCAGACCGTGGTTCTCGGGTGGAACGATCGAGATCGCTTCCGTGCAGGCGGATCGCTACCATCTTGCGGAGGGTGATCGGGCGTTCGAAGACGGCACCATCAACTACCTCGGGCTTCCCGCCGTCGAGATCGGATTGAGGTTCCTCCAGGAGATCGGACATGAAGTCATCCACCGGCGGGTGACGGCGCTGACCGGTTGGGTGTTGAGCGCGATGGACTCACTGCACCACTCCAACGGCGCGCCGCTCGTGGAGGTCTACGGTCCGCGTGACACGACCATGCGCGGCGGAACCATTGCATTCAACTTTCACGATCCCGATGGTGTTGTGTTTGATTTTCACACGGTGGAAGACGAAGCATGTCGCCATAACATTTCTCTGCGCACAGGGTGTTTCTGCAACCCCGGGGCGGGCGAAATCGCCTTCGGGCTGACGAAGACGGATATGAGTGAGTGCTTCACGCACGAGGAACGCGCGTCGTTCGAGAAGTGCCTCATCGCTGCAAAGGGGAAAACGGCCGGCGCCGTACGTATCTCGCTCGGCCTCGTCACCAATTTTGCCGATGTCTACCGTTTCATCCAGTTTGCACAAACGTTTCTCAATCGAAGTGCACGGTAGGAACGAGGGCTTTGCTTGACCCTCTTTTGGCAATGCTGCATCTTATTCTCAGAGTGTATCTTTTCGGAATACAGGAGCCTGTGTATGCCCATTTACGACTATCGCTGCAATGACTGCGGTACGATCTATGACGTTTTCCATAAAGTGCGTGAGGTGATGGAGGATGTCGTCTGCCCGTCGTGTCATTCGGGCAACCACACTCGACTGCTTTCGGCGCCGAATGTGTCGCTGAGCGGCAGAAGCATGTCGGCGGGTGCAGAGACGTTCTCGTCTTCGTGCGATACAGGCGGGTGTTGCGGCGGCGCATGTGGGGTGGACTGATGGAAGCGTCACAGATTCTTTTCTACGGCATTGTTGCGGTGGCCCTCGTTCTGTATGCGCGCCGCGTGCTTCTGCTCCGTTCACTCGCGCAGTACACGCCGAAGGAAGTGATGGAGAAGATGAACCAGCACCGCGTTGTGCTGCTTGATGTGCGGACAGCGGATGAACACCGACAGGGCGCGATCAAAGGCTCGCTGCACATTCCCCTGCATGAGCTGAGGCGCAGGGCAGACGAGTTACAGAAGTACAGGCACCGTGAGATCGTGTGCTACTGCGCGACGGGCAGCCGAAGCGCATCGGCGGCGGCAACGCTGAAAAAGCTTGGCTACACGTCGGCAAACATGAAAGGAGGCATCGCAGAGTGGAAGCTCTCTGGACTGAAATGATCGTATCGTACTGGCCCGTTGCCGCAGGCGCGGCTGCCGGCTATGGGTACTACCGTTTCATCGGTTGCAAAACCGGCGCGTGCCCCCTCACGTCGAACCCCTGGATCAGCACGCTGTACGGTGCGCTGATCGGGCTGCTGATTGCACGGTAGCTTGCAACCTTGTTCGCTCAACCAAAGGATTGTCGATTCTCGTTCATCCGCGCGGATTCGCGGTTCGATAACAAACGAAACATGTCACCAAAGAGACGACCATGACCTACGGCTTTTCAAAACTTGTGAACATGCAGTTCGAGCAGGCGGTCGAGAAAGTCACCGAAGAACTAAAGAAAGAAGGATTCGGGGTGCTGACGACCATTGACGTGAAGGAGACGCTGAAAAAGAAGCTGGACGCGGACTTCAAGAAGTACGTCATTCTCGGCGCGTGCAATCCGCCGTTTGCGTTCAAAGCGCTGCAGGCGGAAGAAGAGATCGGGCTGCTGTTGCCCTGCAACGTCATCGTGTATGAAAAGAACGGCGGCACGGCCGTTGCCATTTTCGACCCGATCGTAATGCGTCAGCTCATTGATAATCCGGCATTGCAGCCTATTGCGGATGAAGTTCGAGCGCGGTTGCAGCGTGTGCTGGAGGCGGTGTAAGCCTTCCAGGCGGCAAGTACGTGCTCTGGAAATTCTCCTCGGTGGTTCGTACCTTGATGCGCCATGGGAAAGCCGCGCCGCATTCTTGTTGTCCGCACCGATAGACTCGGCGACGTGGTTTTGGCCACGCCGCTGATCCGCGCGCTGCGGCAGACTTTCCCCGATGCGTTCATCGGCGCGATGGTGCAGCCGTATGCACGCGACTTGCTGCTGCACAACCCTCACGTGAACGATATTTTCGTTGACGACCCTAAGGAAGCACACGCCGGTCGCAGCGGCTTCTGGAAGCAGGTGAAAGCCCTGCGCACCCGCCGCTACGACACGGCGCTGCTGCTGTATCCAACCGAGCGAGCGGCGTGGATGCTGTTCTTTGCCGGTATCCCTCGCCGCATCGGGGTGGGCACAAAGTTTTACGGCGTGATCACCGGAATGCGGGGCGTCAGCCGCCACAAGTACATCCCTCTGCGTCATGAGGCGGACTACTGTCTCGACCTCGGACGCAAGATCGGCGTGCGCTCGAACGATCTCTCGACCGAGCTTTTTCTCACAGACGAAGAACGGCGCCACGGATGGGAGATTCTTCTCCAGGCTGGAGCGCAGCCGGGCGACACGCTGCTCGGCTTCCATATCAGCAACGGCAACTCGGCGCCGAATTGGGAGGGGCGCCGCTACGGCGAACTCGCCGAACGCGTCCTCGCCCAAACTCCTGAGAACGTCAAGATCGTCTTCACGGACACCACCAATCAACCTCCGCTGCCTGTCGGCAAACGTCTGCTTGACCTTCGCGCAAAACTGAAGCTGCGCGAGCTGATGGGTGTACTGACTCACCTGCGCTTTCTGTTTTCTTCCAGCACCGGACCGATGCACATGGCGGCCGCGCTGCGCGTTCCCACGATCAGTCTTTTTTCGCCTCTGTCGGGCGCTTCGCCCACGCTGTGGGGTCCGCAAGGTAACGACGCGCAGATCATCTTTCCTCCGGAGGGCTACTGCCAGCATCGCTGTCCCGGAGATCCCAAGAAATGCACCTTAGAAGAGATTACCGTTGAGCATGTCGCCGACGTGATCGTTCGGCGACTGGGGATGCGCATGATTGGGGTTTGAGGTTTGAGATTCAGGATGCAGGATGCTAGATTCAGGATTCATGTTGATTCTCGTTCTGGATTCTTCGCCTCTGAGAAGCGAGGCTCAGAATCACGGAGGGAGTCGGATTGGCAGCGTTGCCCTCTTGCCTACCCGCGGCGTCACGGCACAGGATGCATTCGGCTGAACCGTAACGCCCGGGGGCATGTGTAGCGCCGGACTCTCGTCCGGCGTTTCTTTTTCCACGAACAAACACGAAGGTGCACGAAGGGCACGTGCGTCATGACGGCGGTTTTTTCTTCGTTCACGAATTGGAATTCGTGTTGCATGTCGGTTCTGCTGGAAGGGTTGAGCTGCGCGCGTTAGGCGGCCGGAGGGTGCCCGCCGCTTTGGGGCGGGCAGTGCTGAGCGCTGTTCAGCGAAGCACCGAAGCGACAGCGAAGCCCGCAGGACGCCGACGGCGCTGCGAAGCGCTTAGCGCCGGAACGCCCAACTTTTTTCATCTCAGGAATAAGAAGTCTATTCCCACAAATGCAGATTCCGCTGCCGTTCGTGTGGCAGCGTGTTGTGCGATTGAGCTTGTTGCGGCTGAAATCCCCCGCGCGCGCGTGGCACAGAGCTTGACCCATCAGCGACGCGGATTCGCCGAGCGATTCTGTCACACGAAAGCCATGGAACACATCCTCGTCATCAATCCCGGTGCAACCTCGACAAAGCTTGCCGTTGCTGTGGGCGAGCACGTTGTGAACGCTGCGACGCTGAGGCACGGGGCGTCGGAGCTTCAGAAGTATGCGTGCATCTGGGATCAATTTGCCTATCGTCTGGAGGCGTGCCGGCGATGGGCGGCGGAACACAAGGAGAGATTCTCGGCGGTTGTTGCGCGGGGCGGACTTCTGCGACCGGTTGAGGGTGGGACGTATCTGGTGAACGACGCGATGCTTGCCGATGCGCGGAACAACGTGCAGGGCGAACACGCGGCGAATTTAGGCTGCGCGCTTGCGCATGAGCTTGCGCGTGCGTTCGATTGCCCTGCGTATGTTGTCGATCCCGTTTCGGTGAATGAGTTCGAGCCGCTGGCGCGGTACTCGGGGCTTCCGCAGATCGAGCGACGGAGTCTCTCGCATGCGCTGAATATCCATGCCGCTGCGCGGCGCGCTGCGAGTGAGCTGGGGGCGCCGCTGCAGGACTTGCACCTGGTTGTGTGCCACCTCGGGAGCGGCATATCGGTAGCGCCGCTGCGCGGAGGAAAAATCATTGACGTGAACGATGCTTCGAGCGATGGGCCGTTTGCGCCCGAACGCTCCGGCGGTCTGCCGCTGCAGCAGTTTATTTCGCTGTGCTTCTCGGGCCAGTATTCCGAACGGGAGCTGCGCGATCTCGTTCGGGCACGGGGCGGGCTGCTGGCGTATCTGGGTACGAACGACGTGCAGGAGGTTGAGCGGCGCATCGGTCAGGGGGATGCTTATGCGCGCGAAGTGTACGAGGCGATGGCGTATCAGATTGCCAAGGAGATCGGCGCGATGGCAACGGTGCTGCACGGCAAGGTGGATGCCGTTGTGCTGACGGGCGGCGCGGCGCACTCGACGCTGCTGACGAACTGGATCGCCGAGCGCGTTCGGTTCATCGCTCCGGTTCTGCTGTATCCGGGCGAGGATGAGATGACGGCTCTTGCGCTCGGCGCGCTGCGGGTGCTGCGCGGTGAAGAGCGGGCGAAGGTGTATTGAGTGGTGGAGTGATGGAGTGATGGAGTGATGGAGTGATGGAGTAATGGAGTGATGGAATGATGGAGTAATGGAGTGATGGAATGATGGAGTAATGGAGTGATGGAATGATGGAATGATGGAGTGATAGAGTGATGGAATGATGGAGTAATGGAATGATGGAGAATGATGGAGTAATGGAATGATGGAGTGATGGGGTTGTGGGTGGTTGCGTCCTTTGTTACTCATAAAGGGGTAGGTTATGATTCAGAATTTTGAGCAGTTGCTTGAAGCTGCTCTGCGGCATAAAGGGAAACGGGTTGTGGTCGTCTACCCGAACAATGTCGAGACGCTGCAGGCGGTGTATGATGCGTGCGAACGGGCGCTGGCGCAGTTCACGCTTGTCGGCGATGAGGGGGTGATCGAGCGGAAGATGGCCGAGATGGGAGAGACACGCAAACCGTTCAACGTTCTTCATCACGCGTCGATGGCCGAGGCACTCGACGCGTCGATCGCTCTCGTGCGTCAGGGACGGTGCGACATTTTAATGAAGGGAGGCGTAGATACCTCCACGATGATGAAAGCGGTCTTGCAGCCGGACTCGGGCGTCCGCACGGGGCGACTGCTGAGCGATATTTTTATTCTCGAATTTCCGCGCCGCACGGAGAACAAGTTCGTGATGATTACCGACGGCGGCATGACGCTCGCCCCGGACCTGAAGAACAAAGTGGAACTGATCAACAATGCGGTGGAAGTCGCCCACGCGCTCGGGAATCCCAATCCGAAGGTGGCGGTGCTTTCGGCAACGGAATTCGTCGTGCCGAGCCTCCAGTCCACACTCGACGCGGCGGCGCTTTCGAAGATGAACGAGCGCGGGCAGATCAAGGGATGCGTTGTGGATGGACCGTTTGCGCTGGATAACGCCATTTCACCGGAAGCCGCGGCGGAGAAGGCGATTGCCTCGCCCGTTGCCGGACGCGCGGAGATTCTCATCGCCGCGAACATCGAATCGGCCAACAGTCTTGCCAAAAGTACGACGTACTTTGCGGGGCTGCGCCTCGCGCACGTGATTGTCGGCGGCAAAGTGCCGATACTCATTCCTTCTCGCGCGGACAAAGCCGACGCGAAGCTCCTCTCGATTGCCTTGGGGGTGCTCATGAGTGAGTACTACCGAACAAAGGGCGAGGATTGAGCGGCAGGGCGACTTTCCGATTCAACGGGGGTTAACGTTGTCTGGAGGGCAACTCTACTTCGATGAGTTCTCAGGCGAGACGAAGTGGAAGCGCGTGCCGTGCGGACGCGGCGTACACCGTACACCGCCGGCACCGTCATTCTGAGCGAGCGCAGCGAGCGAAGAATCCAGATCGAGTGCCACCAGAATCCTCAGTCTTGCATCCCGAACCCCACGCCCAACCCGTCACTTGTTGTTACTTCTCTTTGGAAGAGAAGTAACCAAGAGAACATCCAAAATCGTAACGCACGATTCAATCGCCGCCCGCGTGCCGTACGTTTCGGTGGGAGAGTCTGTAGCAGTCCGAACGCAATGTGCACCTTCACCGAAACGTAACCCCTTCGATTGAATCTTTCCATCGCACACAGCCAACGATTTTGGCGGGCGCTGGTTCTGTCGCGTCACCCTGAGCGCAGTCCCGCCGTTTTTCAGGCGGGACGGAGTCGAAGGGTGTTCCGCGCAATCTCTCGAAGTAACCACGGCGCCAGTCCCCGGCAGGCGCTAATCATGCTTCGACTCCGTCACGACAGAAAGCATCGTGACGTCGGTCAGCATGACGGTGTAGGCAAGCACAGTCTGCACGTGCGCGATCGCGGGTCACGGAGTGACCTCATGACCATAGCCCGACCTTTCAAGGTCGGGATACAAATTGTTTGCGTTGTCACATCCGTCGCATCGTGACGGAGTGAACCGGGAGCCGCACAGTCCCCGCCCTTCCGTTACGGCACACATATCCGGCGCGAGGGGTCCACAACCGCATCTCAACCCGAATCCCGAACTTCGAGCCCGGCTCTACCGCTCCACATTCCTCCTCCCTCTTCATTTCTTCTCGATCACCGGCGGCTTGCCGAGCACATCTTCAATGGAAAGATTCTCGATCGGTCCGAGGCCGAGTGACGCGATGCCCTTTTCTATTTTCTTTCGATCGCCCACCACGACAATAGCGATCTTGTCCGGATCAATATAGGTTCGGGCAGCACGCTCCACCTCCTGTTTGGTTACGGCAAGGATGCGCGACGTGTACGTATTGAAGTAATCGTCGGGGAGATCGTAGATGACCACTTCGGCGAGCGCGCCGGCAATTGCTCCAACCGATTGGAACTCGCTCGGGTAGCTGAGCGCAAGGTACTTCTTCGCTCGTTCAAGCTCTTCGTCGGTGATGGAGGCGATGCCGCGCAGTTCCTTCATGAACTCGTTCAGCGCTTTATCCGTCACCTCGGCATGCACATCCGAGAATGCCATGAACGCACCGGGGAGAGGCATGAAGTTGAACCGCGAGCCGGCACCATAGGAGTAGCCGTGCTGCTCGCGCAGATTGTTGTTGAGCCGCGACGTGAACGACCCGCCGAGGACGGTGTTCATGACCGTAATGGCGTAGTAGTCTTCCGTCCTGCGGGCAACACCGATGCGCCCGATCCGGATGACCGACTGAGGGGCGTCGGGTTTGTCCACAAGGTAAATCTTTCTGGACTCCACCTGCTGCGCCGGCGGCCAGGGCTTGGTGAAAGGCGGGCCGCCTTTCCAACCGCCGAGCAGGGACTCAAGTTTGGGAGCGAGCATCGCTTGCGTTACGTCGCCCACAACAATCAGCACTGCGTTCGCAGGAGAGAACGAAAGAGAATAGAAACCGCGGAGATCATCCACGGTGAATGAACGAATGGCGTGTTCGTCTCCCATCACAGGCGGGCCGTAAGGATGGCGGAGGCCGAAAAGAATCTTGTTGAAGAGATTCGAGGCAATGATGCGCGGCTCATCGTGCCATTGCTGTAGAGCCGTGAGACGTTCGAGCCGCTTACGCTCCAGTTCTTCTGCCGGGAAACGCGGCCGCAGCACAACATCGCCGAACAACGAGAGCGCCGAGTCGAGTTTGCTGAGCGGCGTGAACAGCGCCACCGTGGTTGTGTGCATGCCGGCCGTAACGGAAATGCTTGCACCGAGAAAGTCCACTGCGTCCGCAAATGCCAGTGCATCGCGGTCGCCCGCGCCTTCATTCATCATCGCCGCGGTCATGCTGGCAAGACCGCGCTTGCCTTCCGGGTCGTGTGCCGTTCCCGCGCGTACCAGCAGGTTGACTTGTACCAGCGGCACCTGATGTTTTTCCATCATCACCACTTCCAGTCCGTTGGCAAGCGTGAAGCGCTGAATCCGCGGAAGCTGCAACGCCGGCGGCGGGCCAAGCTCGGGCGGCTTGCTGCGGTCAGGTTTCTGCGCCCGCGCGTCACCTAAGACAAACAACGCATGATAGATCATCAAGACAAGCAACAAACTCACCCGCTTCATTTTCTCACCTCCTGCGAGAATATGGCCGCGAGATTCTTTTTTCCTTTCGGCACAATACTCAGCACAAGCCGGCGGTCGTCGCTGAGAAAGCTCTGCGCGGCGGCCGTCACATCCGTCGGGTCAACGGCCTTGTACCGCGAAAGATCCTCCTGAAAAAAATCGGGGTTGCCGGTAAGGTGATAGTAGTTGTTGAGGATGTCCGCCTTGTCCTCCACGCTTTCCAGGCGCGCGAGGAAACTTGCTTCGTACTGATTGACGGCGCGCTGCACCTCGCGCAGCGTCGGCGGCTCCTGTTTGATCTTGTTCAACTCTTCACCAATCACCGCTTCAAGCTCCTTCAGCGTGTGCCCCTCCCGCGCCGTTGCGTCAATCCAGAAGATGGAACCCAGCATGCCGGAGTAATTCGCAGCGTTCACAGACTGCGCAATCTGCAGTTCATACACGAGTCGCCTGTACAGACGCGAGTTCTTGCCGGCGGCCAGAACACTCGCCAGAATGTCGTTCGTCGCATCCATGCCGGTAAAGACGGGCGGCGTGTGCCAGCACATGTACAGTCGCGGAAGCTGAACGTTATCCTCCATCAGCAAGCGCTTCTCTTCGTTCAGAAATGCCGCCGCCGGAGCGATCGGAGGAACGGGTTTGCCGCGCGGAATTTCGGTAAACCATTTCTCCACCAGCCGCCGCGCTGCTGCCGCGGTAACATCACCCGCAATCACCAGCGAGGCGTTGTTCGGCACGTACCACGTCTTGAAAAAATCCACCACATCCTTGTAGCTTGCGGCGCTGAGGTCGCGCATTGAGCCGATCGTCGGCCACGAGTACGGATGCCCTTTCGGATAGAGATGCTCCACAATCTTGATGAACGCCATGCCGTAGGGACGGTTCTCGTAGGACTGGCGGCGCTCGTTCTTCACCACGTCGCGCTGGCCGTCCACTTTCTTCGGCGACATGGCATCGAGCAGATACCCCATGCGGTCGGATTCGAGAAACAGCGCAAGCTCCAGCGCGTTGCTCGGCACCGTTTCAAAATAGTTCGTGCGGTCGAAATTCGTCGACCCGTTGTTGTTGCCGCCCGCCGCTTCGAGCCATTGATCGAACTTTCCCTCCGGCACATTCTTCGATCCTTCAAACATAATGTGTTCGAACAAATGCGCAAACCCCGTGCGCCCCGGCTTCTCGCGTCCCGAGCCGACGTGGTAGTACACATTCACCGCCACCGTCGGCGTCGAGTGATCTTCGTGAACGATCACGTTCAAACCGTTGGGCAGAACAAACCGCGTGTACGGCACAGCGATGCGTACCTCCTGCGCCCACGACATGCCAGCAAGCGCCGCGCAGAGAACCGCACCAAGAACGGTACGTTTCATAACCGACTCCTGAGATTGTGAAGAGAAGTGTGCTCGGTAGTACGAAAAGGACGGTTGAAGGTTACCGAAATATGGTGAGAACAGCAAGGCACATCGAGCGCGCGCAGTTGTGCGCCGGCTGTAGGGAATTGGGCGTTCCGGCGCTAAGCGCTTCGCAGCGCCGTCGGCGTCCTGCGGGCTTCGCTGTCGCTTCGGTGCTTCGCTGAACAGCGCTCAGCACTGCCCGCCTCAAAGCGGCGGGCACCCTCCGGCCGCCTAACGCAAAAGCACCTGTATCATCACACCAGCCCATTGTGTCGTGCTGACAACAGGTCGCCCCTACGGGGCTTCTGTTCTTCGGGGAAATGCTATTGCTACAAACAGGTCGTCCCTACGGGACTCTCTGTGTGAACAGCGTGAGGCTTGAAGTGCACCATCCGCTCCGTAGGAGCGGCACTGTTTGTAGAACTCAACGGCAAAGACATCGCGCAAGCCCCATCGGGGCGACCTTATCATGTTCCGATCCGTGCGTC
>JBBIRR010000064.1:0-15744 GCA_037441705.1 Ignavibacteriales bacterium | reverse complement strand
GCCGGGGTTGGGCAACACGGCTTCGACCGGGAACGTACGGTTGTCGGGAGAAATCGCCGACCCGATGTACGTAACGCGTCCCCGAAAGATCTCGCCCGGATATGCCAGCACGGTGAGCTGGATGGGTGAACCGAGCTTGATGCGTCCGGCATAGCGTTCTGGCACATTGACCAATGCTTTGACGCTGCGAATGTTGACGATGCGTGCAATCGGAGCGCCCGGCGATGCCATCTCTCCCTCATCAACGTAGCGTTCGTCGAGGATGCCCTCGACCGGACTTTTGATGCGCGTGCGCTCCCATCGTGCCCGCATCAAGTCGGCCTGCGCTTTCGCGGCATCACGGCTGAACTCCGCCGTCTTCAGTTGCCATTCGCTCACCGCCTGTTCGCCGTACACCCTCTGCTGCTTTTCAAAGGTCAGCTCCGCCGAATGATATTGTGCGAGTGCCGACTCGTACCCGGGCTTCAGCACGTCATCATTCAAGAGAACGATGATCTCGCCCTTCCGGACGCGTGCCCCTTTCTCACGCTTCCACTCCTTCACAGTCCCTCCTTCTTCGGGCGCAACAATGATGTCCTCGAACGCCTTGATGGAACAACTGAGCTGAAGTGTTTCGACAAATGGCTGCGGCTGTAATTCCTGAACCTGTACCTGAACTGCACGAACGGTGGTTCTCGTCGTTGTTGCAGCCTGATCGGCAGATGTATTGCCGCATCCGACAAAGAGGAGGCCATGCAGGAGAATCGTTAGCGGTAAGAGAAGTTTCGTTGCCATGTTCATTTTCCTGTCATCCTTTCACGCGCGGGTAAGTGAATCACTCTTCTAACGGCGGTACATACGACGGCCTTCGCGCCAGGAGCTGGTCAAGATCGGCGGCGGCGACAAGGTAATCGTACACAGCCTGCATGCGATTGGTACGGGCCGTCGTCAATGCAAGCTGTGCGTCGTTGACTTCAAGCTGTGTGCCGCTGCCGTTGGTGAACCGTGTGACGGCGATGCGGTAGCCGCGTTCGGCCTGCTCGACGGTACGCTCCTGGGCGTCGATTCGTTCTTTCGCCCGGCGCAACGACATCAGGGTTGCCTGTACGGCCGCTTTCAAACTCTGCTCCGTCTTCGCAATCTGTTCTTGCGTCTTACGCGCGTCAAGCTGCGCTTGCTCGACGCGCGCCGAGGTGCGGAAACCGTCGAAAATGTTGAGCGAGAGCGACACGCCGACCAGCGAGCTTCGCACAAAATCTCGCGTCGAAATCCTCAGATCGTTTTGCTGCGTCTGGAATTGGTAATTGCCGAACGCCGCCAGACTCGGCAGATAGTTCGACCGCTCGATGGCCGTGATAGCATCGTTCACGTCCAGTTGATAGCGCAAAGCGGCAAGCGACGGATTGCGTTCGAGGACGGTTTGCGGTGCCTCGTTCATGATCCCTTCTTCTATGGCATGGAACGTCAGCGTTCCTACCGCTTCTATCGAATCGTCAACCGAACACCCGATCGTGACCTTCAGTGTGTTCAGCGCAAGCTCGTAGTTATTTTCGGCACGGATCACTTCCGGACGGACGTTGGCAAGGCCCACCTCCGCGCGCAGTTTGTCGTACTCCGAAATCAATCCCTGCGCAGCGAGGATGGTTGCGTTCCTCACATTCTCTTCCGCGTTGCGGAGGTTGGAATAGAGCATGTCGCGTACCTCGCGGGCAAGAAGAACGGCGTAGAACGCCTTCTGCGCAGCCGCAATCGTCTCGAATTCCTTCGCGCTGTACACCTCCCGCGCCGCCTGAGAATAAATCCTGGCGGTGCCAACGCCGGTAAAGACGCCGGAGTTGAACAAGACCTGTGAGACCGTCAGATTGATGTCGAACGAATTATCCGAGCCGATCTCAATTGCGCGTACTTCACCGCGTCGGTATGCGGTCGAGTCGAAGATATTCGGGAAAAAGAACACGGGTTTCCTGATGGCGCGGGTGTATCTGCCCGTCAGGTCGATGCTGGGGAGAGCGTAGCCCCACGCCTCGCGCAGGCGAGCATCGGCGCGGCCCACTTCGTGGCGGGCCTCCACGAGATCGTGATTGTTCGTCAGCGCGGCCCGGACGGCGTCTTCCAGCGTGTACGCTTTGCGCTGCGCTGCTGCGTCGCGTCCGCCTGCAAGCACCATGATAAGCACGATCGCTCCTACGACATTTCTCCTCATCGTCATACGATACTCGAGAACATACATGAATGAATTCCTGCGTCGTTGTGCCTCAGGGTGAGGCGCGCAGGATGTGAAAAGAACAGATGCAGAGACGTACCGCCGCCGATGCACCGTTGGTGCATCAGGAACGGACGGCACCGTTAAAAAACAGCGACGACAGAAACGCCGCTTCCGCTTCGGTATCAATCGCCGACAGATTCGGCTTGGAAAAGAGGCGGCGCATCGCCCTGTTGTGAATCATACCTACAAACACATACGCAAGTTCCACCGGGTCTTCTTTGATGATGGCTTTCTTGTGCATCTCACGCTTCAGCGCCGAAGCTAAGAGAACAGCAATCGCCTGGACATGTTTCATGATGGCGGTGATATCCTCTTTCATCTGCACGCGGTGAATCTCGTAGATTAGAATGCGGAACACATCTTCGTTCGCGCGATAGAACTCGAACATGCGAGCGGCATAGCGAGAGAACTGCTCGCGCACGCTGCCGCCTGCTGCAATCGCTTCCCGGGCGATGGTTTTCATTTCCTCCAGAATCTCGCGGACAATCTCGCGAAAGAGCGTCTCCTTGCTGTCGAAATAGTTATAGAGCGTCCCTTTGGCGAATTCGGCTTCTTCCGCAATCTCGTCGAGCGTCGCGCGTTCGTAGCCTTTGGCTGCGAACACCTTGCGCGCGGCCGCAAGGATCTCCCGCCGTCGTGCCACACGCTCACGTTCTTTGCGCTGCAGGGATGTTTGCATCATTGATGGCGACCGATCAGTCAACAACAGTACTCGGGAGTCATGAAGTGAACCCGTTAGTCACAATCTACTGCCTGAAGAGGGAAAAGGCAAGGGATGAAAAAGAAATAATCCAGCCTCACAAGGAGACTGTTGAATGATTCAACAGCTCACTCGTGATCGTAGGTGATGATCGAGAAGATCTCGTAGGAACCGAGGCGTTGGCGGGCATGCAGGAACGCAAGCTCGATGAGAAACGCCAGACCGACAATCGAGCCGCCGAGTCGTTCGACGAGGCGGGCGGCCGCCTGAATCGTGCCGCCGGTTGCCAGCAGATCGTCCAGCACAAGCACCCTCTCGCCCGGCACGATGGCGTCCTTGTGAATCTCAACGGCATCGGTACCGTATTCCAACGCATACTCCTCACGCAGCGTTTCCGCCGGCAGTTTGTTGGGCTTGCGCACAGGAACGAACCCCGCGCCGAGACGGTAGGCCAGCGGCGCACCGAGGATAAATCCGCGCGATTCGATGCTGACAACCTTCTGGATGCCTGCTCCTTTGTACTTCTCGTAGAAAGCATCCACGGCTTGTGCAAATGCGTCAGGATTCTTGAGAAGAGTAGTGATGTCGCGAAAAACGATGCCCTTCTTTGGAAAGTCAGGGATACTGCGGATAGTGTCGATCAGGTTGGATGACATGATCAAGGCGAATTCCTACCATTGGATTTTTTCTTTGTTGAGAAAGGCAGCAATGCCCGCTTTGCAATCTGCGGTCATACGGGCGGCTGCGTTCATGTTCGCCGCAAACTCCAACGCATCGGCAACGTTCAGTCCGTTAAGCTTCGAAAGCATTTCTTTGCACAGTCCCATCGCGTGCAGACTGTTATTCTGAATCAGCTCGTCGGCGAGCGCGGTGACCGACGCCTCCAACTGCGCCTCCGGCACAACGAGGTTCGCCAAACCAATCCGGCGCGCTTCGAGAGCGTTGATAATATTGCCGCGCAAAATCAGCTCACGGGCACGTCCCTCCCCCACCCTCTTCACGAGAAAGATCATTACAATGGCGGGGATGAACCCGATGCGCACCTCCGTATAGCCGAAGGCCGCGCGTTCCTCCGATGCAATCACAAAATCACAGACGCTGGCAAGGCCGCATCCGCCTGCAAGGGCGGGACCGTTCACCACTGCGATCACGGGCTTGCGCAACTCGTAGATCGTTCGAAACAGGTTCGCGAGTTTCGTCGAGTCTGCACGGTTCTCTTCAAGGTCGTATGCAGCAATCCTGCTGAGGTAATCAAGATCAGCTCCTGCGCAGAAAGCCGTGCCGCTGCCCTGAAGCACGATCACTTTGACATTCTGATCGCGCGCCGCCTGCGTGAAGGCTGTGGTCAATTCTCCCACCATCACATCGTCCAAGGCGTTACGCTTTTCAGGACGGTTCAGCGTGATTGTTGCTTTGCGATTGACGGTTTCGTAGAGGAGTCGCGTGACTTGCATGAAGAAAAATAGACAAAGAGTCCTGGAAATACAAGATGCGGACATAAGGTGAGGGGCTGAAGAGAGTCACGTTGCTCAGCGATGCGCCTTTCACCACGAGGACTGGAACCAGGTAGCCTCGGCAAAGTACGGCTTCGTCAGTTCTTCAGTCTTTCGCATTTCCTGTTCTGTCATCGGACGAAACGCCCGCGCGTAGCCGATGTCCTCTTCCAATTCCTGCATCGTCGAGATGCCGACAATGATGGTGCTGACGGGAAGTGTCAGCACGTAGCGCATGGCAGGCTCCATCGAGGTGATGCCATCGGGACGGAAGATGCGACCGCGTGCTGGAATTTTCATGCCGATGATACCCATCTGTCGTTCTACTGCGAACGGAAGGAGATTGTCCATGAACGACCTGTTGTGCCTGTCGGCAGCGTTAAGAGACATCAGAACGGTGTCGAACGGATATTGCTGGATTGCCTTCTTCAGAACGAACGGGTCGTAGTGGCCGGTGATACCGAGGAAGCGAACCGTTCCTTCATCGCGTGCCTTTTCCAACGCCTTGATCGCGCCATCGGGCGCAAAGATCTTGTCCAGATCCTCCTGCGTGCGTACGTTATGCAGTTGCCAGAGATCGAGGTGGTCGGTTTGCAAATTCTTCAGCGACTGTTCCAGCAATCGCATGGAGCCGCTGTAGCTCCGGCTGTGCGTCTTCGAGGCAAGGAACACTTCGGCGCGTCGCGCCTTCATGACGGCCCCGATGTATCGTTCGCTCTGTCCCCGTCCGTAGGCGGCCGCCGTGTCGATGTAGCTGACGCCGAGGTCAAGCGCACGATTGATGATGGCCACGGACTCCTCGGTGGTGCCGGATTGTTCGAGCGTTGCCTGACCGCCGAGGCTGAAGATGCCAACCTGGTGGCCCGTTCGTCCCAGAGGACGGGTCGGCAGAACCTGCTTGCGTTCCTGATCGGCCAGAGTTTCGAAGGGCCGCAAGGTGTTGGTGACGCCGGCAGCGACGGCCGCACCCAGAACGGTACCTACAAAATCTCTTCGCGTAAGTTTCTGACCTTTCTTCATGACGTCTCCTTTCAAGCGTGGTCTGGCTTCATAGAAGCAAAATCTCCGCTCAAGTGCAAACCGCAACCTATCGCACGATTCTCCGGTTGAGATAATCCGAGTAGTCGCGGAGCACAGGCTCATACCGTTCGTCAAGGAGATGTGACGAGATGAGAAAATCGGCCGTCGCGCGATTGCATGCACACGGAATGTTGTAGAGAACCGCAATCCGCAAGAGCGCCTTCACATCAACGTCGTGAGGCTGCGGCTCCATCGGGTCCCAGAAAAAAATGAGAATGTCAATCTTCCCCTCTGCGATCATCGCTCCGAGCTGTTGGTCTCCGCCGAACGGTCCGGATTTCAGTTTCGTGATTCCGAACTCCGCCCCCTTTTGTCCGCGGGCGGCAAGCGCCTCCTCCACTAACCTGCCGGTTGTGCCCGTACAGATAAGCGTGTGATTGAGCAGTACCCGCCAGTTCCATTCAACCCACTCGACCAGGTCGCGCTTGCAGTTGTCATGAGCGACAAGCGCAATACGTTTGATCGGGTGCATGCTGTTCCTCGTGAAGTATCCAGAGTGTCAAACAAAAAGCCTCCTGCGCATCGTACAAACGCGCTGGAGGCCAAACCGGCTGGCGTTCGATGAGTTTAGCAATCGTAATACAGACCGAATTCGTACGGATGCGGACGCAACGCCATAGCCTTTACTTCCTTCTCCATCTTGTACGTGATCCACGTGTCGATCACGTCTTCGGTGAAGACGTCTCCGCGCATCAGGAAATCGTGGTCGCGTTCGAGCGCTTTGATCGCTTCCTCGAGCGAAGGCGGCGTGGACGGAACATCCTTAAGCTCTTCGGGATCCATGTCATAGATGTCTTTGTCCAACGGTTCGCCCGGATCAATCTTGTTGATGATGCCGTCGAGACCGGCCAGCAGCATTGCCGCAAATTGCAGATACGGATTGCCCGACGAATCGGGGCAGCGGAACTCGACGCGTTTGGCCTTCGGGTTGGGCGAGTACATGGGAATCCGGACTGCGGCGCTGCGGTTGCGCTGCGAGTACGCGAGGTTCACGGGCGCTTCGAAGCCGGGCACGAGTCGCTTGTACGAATTCGTGGTCGGATTCGTGAATGCACACAACGCAGGCGCGTGTTTCAGCAATCCGCCGATGTAGTACAGCGCGGTCTCGCTGAGATTGGCGTACCCGTGCCCGTAGAAGAGCGGCTTGCCCGCCTTCCACAAACTTTGATGCACGTGCATGCCCGAGCCGTTATCACCGAAGATCGGCTTCGGCATGAAGGTGGCGGTCTTGCCGCGTGCGCGCGCAGTGTTCTTGATGATGTACTTGAACAGCATCATGTCGTCGGCGTGCTTCAGCAGGTTGGCGTACTTCAAGTCGATCTCGGCCTGGCCGCCGCTGGCAACCTCGTGGTGCTGCGTCTCGACCTCCAGACCGACATTCATCATGTTGGTGACCATTTCGTTGCGCAGGTCGAGCAGGTGATCCGTCGGCGGCGCGGGGTAGTATCCTTCCTTGTAGCGTGGCTTGTACCCCAGGTTGGGCATTTCGTCGCGGCCTGAGTTCCATCGTCCTTCGATCGAATCAACGTAGTAGTAACTGCTGTTGCCGTTCGTGTCGAAACGGATGTCGTCGAAGATAAAGAATTCCGCCTCGGCCCCCATATACGCAACGTCGGCGATGCCGGTGGATTGCATGTACTGTTCGGCTTTGTGGGCTATGCCGCGCGCACACCGACTGAAGCGCTCCTTCGTCAGCGGGTCGAAGATTTCACAGATGAAGCTGATCGTCTTGACCTCGATGAACGGATCGATGAAGGCCGTCTTCGGATCGGGCATCATCAGCATGTCGCTTTCGTTGATCGCCTTGAAGCCGCGAATGGACGAGCCGTCGAACCCGAAGCCCTCCTCGAACGACGATTCATCGAGGCGGTGAACGGGAACAGTCACATGCTGCCACACGCCGAGAAGGTCGACGAACTTCAAATCAACCATCTTCACGTTGTTGTCTTTAATCATCTTAAAGACATGCGCGATCGCAGACGAGGTTCGTTTTGCCATTGTATACTTCCCCATAGGTTAGTGATGAATGATGTGATGTGAGACTACACGATTTCGTGATATCCTTTTTCGCCGTGCTCGACCAGATCCAACCCCTCATGCTGATGTTCATCGCTGCTGCGAAGGCCCAACGTGCGGTCGAGAACCTTCAACAGAACGAACGTGACTGCAGCCGAGAAGATGGCGGTCGCGGCAACGCCAACAACTTGAGCCCACAGCAGAGAAGCGTTGCCGTAGAGCAGGCCATCGTTGCCCGCCTGGTTCACGGATTTCGTTGCAAGCACGCCGGTCATCACCGCTCCAAACATGCCGCCCATTCCGTGAACGGAGAACGCGTCGAGCGAGTCATCCAGCTTCCACTTTATGCGCTGAGTAACGGCCCAGTAACACACCGCCGCAACCCCGAAGCCGATCGCCGAGGCGCCGAGAGGCGTGACAAATCCGCATGCCGGCGTGATCGCAACGAGACCCGCAACCGCACCCGTAATGGCACCGACGGCTGTCGGTTTGCCTTTGAGGAACAGATCGAGCAGAACCCACCCCATCAAGCCGGAGCCGGCGGCTACGTTTGTGCACACGAAGGCACTCACGGCGAGCGCCCCGGAGCTGATGGCGCTGCCGGCATTGAAGCCAAGCCAGCCAAACCACAACATTCCCGCGCCGAGAATGGCAAGTGTGACGTTATGAGGAGGCATTGCCCGATGTGGAAAGCCGCGACGTGGTCCCGTCAGGAGAGAAGCCACCAGCGCTGCGACCCCCGCGTTGATGTGAACGACGGTTCCGCCCGCGAAGTCCAGGGCACCGAGTGTCCGCAGCCACCCTCCAACACCCCACACCCAGTGGGCAACGATGTCATACGCCAGCGTGGTCCAGAGAGCAATGAAGATGACGTACGTCTTAAACTTCATGCGTTCCACGACTGCGCCCGAGATCAACGCCGGGGTGATGATAGCGAACATCGCTTGATACATCATGAATGCCTGGTGCGGAATCGTCGGCGAGTAATCAGGGCTGGGCAGGAGGGCAACGTTATGGAGGCCCACCCAATCGAAACTTCCCATGAATCGGCCGAGGGTACCGTTGTTGGGCGCGAAGGCTACGCTGTAGCCCCAGAAAACCCACTGCACCGTCACCACGCCCATCGCCACCAGACTCATCATCATCGTGTTGACGACGTTCTTGCTGCGCACCAGTCCGCCGTAGAAAAACGCAAGGCCCGGAGTCATGAACAAGACCAGTGCCGCCGAGAGCAACAGGAACGCCGTATCCCCGGAGTCGATCATTTCACTCCATCAATCTTGATGTAGGAAGTTTCCTTCGCCGTTGAAAGAACGAGGTTCGTTCGCGTGCTGGTCACGCCCGTCCAGGCTTGAATCTTCGCAAGGAGTTTTTCGAGCGAGTTTGTGTTGGCGGTCCGCACTTTCAACAGATGCGAGCCTTCGCCGGTAATCGCATGGCATTCCAGAATATCGTCCACGTGCTTCGCATGCTCCAGGAAGGACGGATAATGTCTCGACGAATCAACGGTAACAAAGATGAAAGCGGTGATATCTTTCCCCAACTTGCGCGAGTCAACCGTCGCGTAGTAACCGGTGATAATGCCGCTTTCTTCCAGCTTCTTCAATCGTTCGCTGACCGAGGGAAGCGATAGTTGAACAGCTTCGGCGAGATCGTTGCGCTTTGTCCGCCCATTCTTCTGAAGGATGTCCAGGATTTTCAGGTCAATATCGTCGAGAACGGTCGTCATGGGTATATCGGAAAAATACGAAGTGCACCTTACTTACTAAGGCAAGACCAATCTAATGGCTTCAAATATAAGCCAAACGGTGAGGTTTGTCAAGATTTATTTTTCGGAGTGTGATGCCGAATAATTCGCTCGGAGGCGGCTGCGGCACGGGCCGGGCCGGCGGGGACTGTATCTGAGGCTATGCCGGTGTGATGCTTGCGGTCTTCGACCGAAGGGTGTGGAGGGCTTCGGCGATTTTGCCGTTGCCAAAGACGTAGTTGCCGGCAACGAGGACGTTTGCTCCTGCTTCGATGCAGGGGCCTGCTGTCGTGTCGTCAATGCCGCCGTCAACCTCCAGATAGACATTCGGCTTGATCTGCCTGATCAACTCGGCTGCCTCGCGCAGCTTCTGTGTAGACGTGGAGATGAATCGCTGACCGCCAAAGCCGGGGTTGACCGACATGATGAGCACGAGGTCCACAAACGGAAGAATCTCGCGCAGCGACGTAACGGGCGTTGCAGGATTGATGCATACACCCGCCTTCATTCCTAATTCCTGGATGCGCGTGACGGTGCGATGCAGATGTGTACACGCTTCGACGTGTACCGTCAGGATGTCGGCTCCGGCATCGCGGAAAGCGTCGAGATAGGCATCGGCGTTTTCGATCATGAGGTGCGTATCAAACGGAAGCCCGGTCAGCTTGCGCACGGCCTTGATCACCGGCGGACCGAAGGAGATATTCGGCACGAAGTGCCCATCCATGACATCCAGATGCAGCCAGTCGGCTCCCGCTTCCTCCGCAAGGCGGATTTGTGTTTTCAAATCCGAGAAGTCGGCCGAAAGCAGCGACGGGGCGATTTTGATGGTGTTAGTTTTCATCCTGAATCTTTCCGGCTTTGACAACGAACAGATCGACACGCCGTGTGCTATCTGCTGGTGAGCCCGGCAGCGGAAACTGATCGACGATTGTATTCGGAAGCAGGTCGGGGTTGACCTGAAACGTGATGCTACCAATCTTCAGCCCCATCCGCGCAAGAATTCTCTCCGCCTCGCTGAGGGATTTCCCCGTGAGGTCGGGAACCTCAAATGCCAGCACGCCGCGGCCGACGCTCACAACGACATCGATCGTTGCCCCTTTCTTGACGCGCGCGCCGGGGGCAAGCGTTTGCCCCATGATGGTGTTTGGAGGAAGTGAATCGGATGCCGCGTAATGCACCTCTCCTAACACAATACCGTTGCGCTCCAGCGCGAAGCGCGCATCGCGCAGCGAACGACCGCGTAGCACCGGCACAGTAACCAACACCTCGCCGCCGCACACTGTCAGGTACACGTGGCGGCCATATTTCACGACAGCATTGGGCCGAGGATTCTGCGCCACGACCGTTCCCACCGGAAACTGGTTATCGAGAATCATTTCCCCTTGAATGCCTACGAGGCCCGCTTCCTCAAGCCGTACGATCGCGTCTTCGACCTTCATTCCGGTGACGTCAGGGACGTTCAGTGTCCCTCCGTGATAGACATACCACGGAAGAATCACGTAGTTTGCCAGAACGAAGATGAGAATCAACCCGCCGACTGGAAAGAGGAACCACCGGCTCTTGAGAACGTTGAGCACGCCCGCAAGAAGCCTGGTGGACACGGTGTGAACGATTTTCTTTGCATCCATAGGTCAGCGAAAATATACTGAAATGCCTTCCTTCACACAACCTACGAGTCTTGCTTAACTGAGGCAATCTTCCCATATTACACCACGTGCAACTGCCGATTGCTCTCCTTATGCAGCTCCAGCGTGAGGTTCTCAAAACCCTGCTGTATTACGATATCTGGTCGCATCCACTGACCGAGAAGGAGCTGTTTGCCTTCCTGCCTGTCAATTCGATGACGTACGATCACTTCAAGAATCGCCTTGCAAACGAGATTGTGGGCGACACGGTCCAGCATCACCGCGGATATTTTTTTGTGAAGGGGAAAACGCCTGCCGTTGTCGAGCAGCGGCTGAAGCGAATGCGCCACGCCCGACGCATGTGGTTCATGGCAAGGCTTGCAACACACGTCATCAAACGCTTTCCGTTCGTTCGGGCTGTGTTTGTCTCGGGTGATCTTTCCAAGAATGTGACGCACAGAAAGAGTGACGTGGATTTCTTCATCGTTACCGAACCCGAACGACTCTGGATCACGCGTACGCTGTTAGTTCTGTTCAAGAAGATCTTTCTTCTGAACAGTCGGAAGTTCTTCTGCATCAACTCTTTCATCGCATCGAACAACCTTGTGCTGGACGAGCAGAATATCTACACGGCGACGGAAATAGCAACCTTGAAGCCCTTGTACAACACCGAGCTGTTTCGCCGGTATCTTGAGGCCAATGAGTGGATACGATCGTATTTCCCTAATCTTGACATGAAGTTTCTCTGGCTGCCTCGATGTAGCGATCGGGGAAGCGTTCTGCAGCGCGTGCTCGAGCTTCCATTTCGATGGTTCGATGCTTCGCGGCTGGACGAGCGCCTCATGCACGCAATGGAACGAATCTGGGCGAAACGATACCCGCAGTACGACGAAGCCACTCGACAGCGGGTGTTCCGCTGCACACGGGGTGAATCACGGGCGTATGTCGGGAATTTTCAAGAAGCGATTCTTGCACTCTACCACCATCGCTTGAAAGCATTCGGGTTGGGGAATGAAGGGAGCGAAGGATGAGGTCGGCGCTGTTCGCATGCCTTCTTGCTGCAATCCTGCTCCTGACGCCGCCTGCTGCTTCAACCTTCGCCGCCCCCAAACCCGTGATCATGTACGTGATGCCCGACGACATGCGCAGGCATCGCAGACGAAGAAGGCAGCGGCAGTTTGATTTCGGCATCAAGAGTTATGGACGTTCTTCTTACGCATTCATACTTCCTTCGGTTTGACCCGAAGGAGTTCAAGGCTCGCATGCCGTACCCACCGTTAGGTACACTCTACGCGGCAAGCGTTGCGCGGGCACACGGCTTTACGGTTACGTTTGCCGATAGCATGCTTGCCGAAGGCCCACAGCACATTCTCTCCCCTCTTCACTCTCATCAGCCAAAAACGTTGGTCATCTATGACGATGATTTCAACTATCTCACCAAAATGTGTCTGACGAACATGCGTCAGGCGGCGTTTGCGATGAGCAGAATCGCAAAGGATGCCGGATGCACCGTTATCGTGCACGGCTCCGATGCCACCGACCACCTTGCGGCCTACTTCGAACACGGTGCCGACTACGTTCTCTGCGGAGAGGCCGAAGAGACTCTCGTCGAGCTTCTGGCTTTCGAGCTTCGCGCCACCGGAAGCCGCGAACAGATTCGCGGACTGGCCTACATGGAACAGGGAAGCATCCGACGAACGGAACCGCGGAAGCCCAGAAAGGACCTGGACAATCTCCCCTTCCCTGCGCGCGACCTCATTGATCTCGAGACGTACCGCCGCGTGTGGACGAAGCATCACGGCTACTTTTCACTCAACATGGTGACGACACGCGGATGCCCGTATCACTGCAACTGGTGCGCAAAACCAATTTACGGACAGGTGTACAACGTGCGTTCGCCTGCAAACGTTGCGGAAGAAATGCTCTGGCTCAAACGCCATGCTCGACCTGATCACATCTGGTTCTGCGACGACATCTTCGGCTTGAAGCCCGGCTGGGTGCAGAACTTCAGCGAGGAGGTCCTGAAACGCGATGCCGTAATCCCGTTCAAGTGTCTTGCACGCGTCGATTTGCTTTTGCACACGGACACGATTGCCGCTCTTCGCCGCGCCGGATGCAGGACGGTTTGGGTGGGGGCGGAATCCGGTTCGCAGAAGATTCTCGATGCGATGGAGAAAGGTACAACCGTTGGCCAGATTTACGAGGCGACGCGGAGACTGAAAGAGGCAGGTATTCGCGTCGGCTTCTTCCTGCAGTACGGATACCCGGGCGAGACGCGGCAGGATATCGAACAGACACTGCGTATGGTGCGCGAGTGCCTGCCGGACGAAATCGGCGTGTCGGTCTCATATCCGTTGCCGGGGACAAAATTCTACGAGCGCGTGAAGGCACAACTCGGCGACAAACGAAACTGGAACGATAGCGCCGATCTGGATACCCTCTACCGCAATCCATACGGGCGCGAGTTTTATCGCGCATTGCACACGCTTACGCACAAGAAACTCCGCATCTGGCAGACGGCGGAACTGCTGAAGCACCATCTGCCGACCTCATGGCGCGCAGATCGCCAGCTCCTGCGGCGGTTGGCTGCCGGCACCTACCACTTTCTGACGGCACCAGCCTGGGAACGGCGTGTGAACAGTCTTGCTCAATAATCGGGTACGACGATGACCCAGCATCTCCTCTCATACTTCAGCGGCGAAAAAATATCGGCGGGTGTTTTCATCCTCATCGGCGCCGCAGCGCTCGGCTTCTCTTCGTATCTGTGGAAGACTAACAGTCCGTACAAGGGCATGATCTATCCCCTTGCGATCATCGCGCTGATCCAGATCGCCGTGGGCGCGACCGTATTCTTTCGAACGGATAGCCAGGTGGCAGGACTCCTTCAACAGCTTAACACACATCCGATGGACTTTCGAGCAGAGGAACTGGCGCGCATGAAGAACGTTTTGGATTCGTTCGCCTTGTACAAGTCGGTTGAAATACTCCTCCTGTCCGCCGGCATATTCATGACGTTTTACTTCAGACAGAACATGAGACTGTATAGCGTGGCAGTAGGATTGATCGTCCAAGCAGCGATCCTTCTGATTGCCGATCTCATAGCCGAACACCGCGCCGACGTGTATCTCGGGCGCTTGCTGGAATTCGTACCCGAACTCTAACGCATACGAACTTCTTTCCCTCGACGGAGCAATTGGCGTTGGACATCCTTCTGACACATGCGTACTTCCTTCATGAGGACAAAGCCGAGAAGCGGATCATGAAGCCGTATCCGACGCTCGGCATACTCTACCTCTCCGCCTATCTTAAATCGAAGGGGTTCAGCGTTGACGTGTTCGACTCAACGTTCGTCATGAAAGATGACTTCTACCGATATATTGACAAACACCGTCCGGCGATTGTTGGCATATCGGTCAATCTCATGACGAAGATGAACGCATTGCAGATGATCTCCTACTGCAAGCGCAACGCCTGCACGGTGATCGTCGGCGGACCTGAAGTGTCGTGCTACGCGGAGGAGTTCGTGCAGCACGGAGCCGATGTTGCCGTGATCGGTGAAGGCGAACTAACGCTCGAAGAACTTCTCCCCCATCTCCAGACAAAAGGGGCCACGGACATGGCCGACATTGCGGGGATTGTCTACCGTGAGAGCGACGGGACCCTCGTGCGTACACCGCCACGGCCACTTGTCGCCGACCTCGACTCGCTCCCCAATCCCGACCGGGAAGCGATCGCTATCTTCCAATACCTTGACACGTGGAGGAAGCATCACGGTCGCAGTTCGATCTCGCTGCTGTGTGCACGCGGCTGCCCCTACACGTGCACGTGGTGCAGCCGTTCGGTTTTCGGCGAGACACATCGGCGGCGTTCGGTCCGGCACGTTGTTGATGAGATCGAGATGCTTCTTGCGGCCTACAAACCGGATCAACTCTGGTTTGCCGATGATGTTTTCACGATCAATCACCGATGGTTTTTCGCTTTTCATGATGAGATGAAGCGTCGCGGCATTGCGGTTCCGTTCGAATGCATCACGCGCGCCGATAGGCTGAACGAGGATGTTCTTCGTGCCATGGCGGAGCTGGGCGCCTTTCGCATCTGGTTTGGCTCGGAAAGCGGCTCACAGGCCGTCCTCGACGCCATGCAGAGACGAGTAACGGTCGAACAAATCCGCACGGCAACCAGACGTGCGCAGCGCTTCGGCATCGAGGCAGGTCTTTTTGTAATGCTCGGCTATCCGGGCGAAGAGATGAGCGACATCGACGCGACCATCGAGCACCTGAAAGTCACGCAACCTGACACGTACCTCACCACCGTCGCCTACCCGATTAAGGGGACGACGTTTTTTGATGAAGTAAGAGACCGCCTCATCGTCAACGGGGCCTGGCAGACAACGACGGATCGACAGCTCGATTTCCATGGGCGTCACTCGCGACGATTCTACTGGTTTGCGACGCGCCACCTGGTGAATGAAGTCCGCCTCCACACGCTTCTGCAGAACGGTCACCGAAAGGTGCTGCCTCTTTGTGTGACGTATGCAAAAGCCAAAGCCGCGCGTCTCGGCATGCGCCTCACAGCTCACGAAAGGACCTAACCCAATGACCACCAGAGTACTTTCGGCCGAAATCGCTTTTGACCGCGCTGCGCAATCGTACGACGAAGAATTCGAAAGTTTGCCCGCGACCCGACGCCTGCGCCGCGCTGTCTGGGAAATCTACCACAAATATTTTCATGCCGGGGATACGCTCTTAGAATTGAACTGCGGGACGGGAACCGATGCCATCGAGCTTGCCTCCAAGGGCATGCACATCATCGCGACGGATGCGTCGGCGGAGATGATC
>JBBIRR010000063.1:0-16130 GCA_037441705.1 Ignavibacteriales bacterium | reverse complement strand
CACGAGCGGATCGGCCCACAGAAAGCCGATCCCGAGAACATTTCTCAGCATCACCTGCAAGAAGGCCAGCAGGATCATCACCGAAAGGAAGACGACCAGGAACGCCGTCTCAATGCGTACGAGAAAGCGGTCGAGCGAACGGAGAACCGTCATTTCTTCTCGCCAGATTGGACGGCTCCGGATTTACTCGCCTGCCCTGCGGCTGCACGGAAATCGGCAACGGACTTCTCGACGCGGTCGAGAAAGTCCTGATCATAGAGCGTACCGACGAGCGATCGGCGCGCTTTCCTGCCGGCAGCAACATAATCCTGAATGGCTTGCTGCGACGTCACTTCAATCAGCTGAATGCCGGACTTTTTCATGACGGAGATCGCGTCGGCGTTTTCCTTGCGGGATTTGAGCGTCAGCTCGCGCATGTACTTGCGTCCGTTGCGCAACAGGATTTCCTGCAGGTCCGGCGGCAGCTCGTCGAATTTCTTTTTGGTGATCACGACGGCGCCCGACGCATCGGCAAGTGGGAGATTCATCATGTACTTAACGCGCGTGTGCCACTGCAGCACCAGTGCAGCCAGCGGCGAAGTGTACGCGCCGTTGATAAGCCCGGTTTGCAGCGAGGTCAACACGTCGATCACCGACAGAGGAATCGGGCTGATCCCTAACGCTTTGAATGTCGCCTCGGCAACCTTGTCGCCCTCCCACATCCACATTTTCACGCCGCTCATGTCGGCCAGTGTGCGGACCGGCGTGTTGGTCAGCAGGTACACCCAGCCCACTTCGGCCCAGCCCAGAAGAACGTAGCCGTTTTCGCGGAAAGCCCGATCGAACTCGTCGTGAAACGCTTCGTAGATGTGGTCCACCTCTTCGTAACGCTGAAACAGAAACGGCGAATCGAGGATGCGAACCTTCGGGGCGATGTCGCCAAGGCCGAAACCCGTCAGACCGGCGCTGTGCAATTGGCCGAGACGCATCTTGCGAATCACGTCCCGATCCTCACCCTGCACGCCGCCCGGGTAAATCTTGAAGCCAAGCCTGCCGCCGCTTTCCTTACGAATCGCGGCGTCGTACTCTTTCAGCACGTTCATCCACGTGCTTCCCTCGGGTGCAAGCGAGGCGAATTTGATCGTGAACTGCTGCGCGAAGCCGACCTGCGCCAGCAAGAGCAGCAGAAGGCGTGTTGATCTCAGAAAACGTGTTCGCATAATTGTGCTTTGATGTGAATACACTCAGAAGAGTTCGTCCTTTCTCGCGAGCCACAGCCGGGCTTTCTTTTTTGCGATCGCATTGCCGAGACGAAAACTCGGCAGAATGTCGAGCGACGCCTCCTCGACGTGCGTCAGCAGTTGCACGAACAGCGAGTCGTTCAGCGTTTGCACGGCATAGGAGCGGGCGTAATAGACGTGGGTCATGAGAAATTTCCCTTCGTTCAAGCGCAGGGCCGCTTCGAAATGCTGTCGGGATTTTTCTGGATCGCCTCCAAGGATTCTCGAGCGGCTGCCGTACAGCGTGCCGAGGAACAGATGCGCGCCGCCGTAATAAAATGCGGAATCCTTAGCGAGCACGAAGTCCATCATCGCTTCGAGTTTCGGGATGGCCGCGATGGCCTCGGGATCGGTGAGAGTGATGTTGAGATAGCCGCCCCAGGCAAAGGCCGTCCAGAACACCGCCGGCACATCGTCCTTCGATCTCTTCATGAGGGCTGCCCTCAACTCATCCACCGAACCATTCAGCGCGTTCTTCAACTCCTCATTCTGCACGAGAATCCGCAGGCCATAATCCCTGCCGCGCAGGTAAAACATCCGTGCCCGCTCAACGTCAACGTCCTCTACAAAGCCGAGGGCGTAGCTTGCGTAGCCTTCGGCACAAAGCTTCAAGAGCCGCTTGTTTTCCGGATCGTTCTTCAACATCACTTCCAGCAGCTTGAGATTGCCCGGCAGCGCCTGCTCGGCAAATTGGAGGTCCGACTCTTCCGTCAGCGCGTCGTAGCCTTCTTCAACAATTCCCCCCACGGAACGGACGGCGATGGTTTGAATACATCCGCTGAACACAAGCGCCGCAACACTTGATGCAAGAAATCGGCTCATCATGACATGCTCGGAAAAATTCGCCGCATCAATATAGAGAGAAATGGAGAGGATTCCAACACGCGGGCGGCGTGACGTACTTTGCAACTCTTGAAAAATTGAATTACTTTTGGACAGAATTCACCAGGAGAGAAGATCGTGCTGGAGGTTTTATCACCCGATCAGACCACACCAATGCGTATCCTTCTTGTTGAAGATGAGAAGAAAGTTGCCCGCTTTATCCAGCAGGGATTGGAAGAGGAACACTACGCCGTTGACGTTGCGCACGACGGCGAGAAGGGGTTGCACATGGCGCTCAACGAGAACTACGATCTGCTGATTCTCGATGTCATGCTGCCGAAGCTCAACGGCCTTGAACTCATCAAGGCTGTGCGGGCGAACAAGAGAACCACGCCGACGCTGATGCTGACGGCGAAGAGCGCCACCGAGGACAAGGTTGCGGGCCTCGACAGCGGCGCGGACGATTATCTGACGAAGCCGTTTGCGTTCGAGGAACTGCTTGCCCGTGTACGGTCGCTGCTGCGGCGCGGCGCTCAGGAAAAATCCATCATCCTGCGCGTTGCCGATCTCGAATTGGATACCGTAACGCACAAAGCCAAACGCGGCGGCAAGACCATCGAGCTGACCGCAAAAGAATATGCGCTGCTCGAATATCTGATGCGCAACAAAGGACGCGTGTTGAGTCGCACGATCATCTCGGAGCATATCTGGGACTACAATTTCGATACGGGCACGAACATCATTGATGTGTACGTGAACCATCTCCGCAACAAGATTGATGAAGGGTACGAACCGAAGCTGATCCACACCGTGCGCGGGGTCGGCTACGTGATGAAAGAGAGCTGAGTCGTGGCGTTCTGGTATCAATCCATCCGTACCAAACTCACCGTCTGGTACACGTTGCTTGTGCTCGTCACGCTGGTGGCGTTCGGGCTGGCGGCGTATTTCTACACCCGCAATCAACTCTCCAACAATCTCGACATCTCGCTGCGCAGCGAAGTCCGATGGGTGAAGGACTTCATCTCGCCGCAGGCAAGCAAGGTCAAACCCAGCAAGCAGTCCATTGACGCGCTCCTGCGGAAGAAATCCACAACGCTCCCGCAGCGCTTTATCGGCCCTCTGCCTCCCGATTCGCCGGAAGCGGAAGAAGCGGACGAAATCTGGAACCACATTTTCAAGCACTCGCTGGTCAGCCAGAAGAAGACGTTCATTCAGGTGGAGGATAAGAAAGGGCAGGTCATCTACCGCAACTACAGTCTCGGCCTGGATACTCTGACGACGCCGGAGGATCTCCCGTTCGATTCCACGATTGTGATGACGACACGACTTGGAAGCGATCGGCTCCGGACGGCGATGCTGCGTGACAGGAACTTCACCATTCTCGTCGCCTATTCGCTGAATGAGCTGGACGATGTGCTGGAGAACCTTTTCGTCATCTTCCTGTATTTGATTCCGATTGCGGTGGCCCTTTCGGTGCTGGGCGGCCTGTATCTTGCGCACAAGGCGCTGGCGCCCGTGCACGAGGTTACGCAGCGGGCACGGAAGATCACCGCCGAAAACCTCGACCAATCCATCCCCGTACGCAACGTAGACGATGAAATCGGCCGGCTCATCAATACGATGAACGACATGATCCGGCGCCTGCACGCGTCGTTCGCTCTGATGCGACAATTTTCTTCCGATGCCTCGCACGAATTGCGGACCCCGCTGACGATCATGCGCGGCGAAATCGAACTGGCGCTGCGCAGCGACAAAACCCCCGAAGAGTACCGCAGGGTTCTATCCAGCACCCTTGAGGAGATCGTTCGTCTGAAATCCATCATCGACAATCTCCTCACGCTCGGCAAGGCGGACCAGGGCGTGTTGGACCTTCACCTCGAAGAAGTCCCGCTCGATTCGCTCATCAAAGATCTGTACGACGACAGCGAAGTGCTTGCCGAAGCCAAGCACATCACTGTGGAATTGAAGAAGGCGGAGCCGGTCACCGTTGTCGGCGACCGCGGACGGTTGCGCCAGCTGTTCCTCAACATTGTGGATAATGCCATCAAGTATACGCCGGAGGGCGGGCACGTTGCGATTTCGGTTGAACGCCAGAACGGCGCTGCCCTCGTTGAGGTCGAAGACAACGGCATCGGCATCCCTGCGCAGGACTTAGACAAGATTTTCGATCGCTTCTACCGCGTGGACAAGGCGCGTTCGCGAGAACTGGGCGGCACCGGCCTCGGTCTTTCGATCGCGAAGTGGATCGCGGAGCTTCACCGCGGCAGCATCTCGGTGCAGAGTGAGCTGAACAAGGGCAGCAAGTTCACCGTGCGCCTTCCTCTCAACTGAACTGTCCTTCTGACTCCCAACTATCAGGCGCGTCAATACGTTGCGACGTGTGACAACACGTCCTATTGGGTGTCAGTTAACAGAGTTTAACGCCTACTTAAGTGGGTCTTAATTCCTGCGGCGTAACTTATAGCACGCTCGATGGAGCGCAGTTCAAAGTATGTCTCACAACCTCAAAGGAGATTCTCCATGAAGTACCTTGTCGTGGCAATCGTCGTGCTGTTTGCTTCGAGCATCTTCGCGCAAGAAGCGCCGAAGGTTGATGCGAAAGCGAAAGCCGCTGAAGTGAAGCAGGAAGCGAGCAAGAAGAAAGAAGAGGCGAAGGCACCCGTTGAGCAAACGGCAACCGAAGCCGCGCACAAGAAGGAGACAGTTCACCACGCCGCCGAAAAGGCAGCGCATCATCCGGAAGTGAAGAAGGCTGAGGGGAAGGAAGCAATGCACGCCACGGAGATGAAAGCGAGCGAAGGCAAGAAGGCGGTGAAGAAGGCTGCCAAGCAGGTTGAGGTCAAGAAAGAGCCTGAGAAGAAGTAACGGTCATACGCATTAAGACCGGACGCCCGCCGCAGGAGCCAAGCCGCGGCGGGCTTTTTGTTATCGCTTCTTTGGCAGGTAGTACTTCTTTGTATACTCGACGACCATTCTATCGGTATTGTAAACCGGCACAAGCGTTGCAATCGAGTGCCGGACACGCTTCAGCCAGGCGTGCGGAATTCCATCTTTTCCCCGATCATAGAACAGCGGAATGACTTCATATTCCAGCACTCGCCGCAGGGCGTCGGCGTCTCGATCGTCCTGTTCATGTTCGGTAGGAGCCGTTTCATCTTCTCCAACCTTCCAGCCGTTCTTGCCGTTGTAGGCTTCGCGCCACCAGCCATCCATCGTACTCACGTTGATTCCGCCGTGCAGCAACACTTTCTGGCCGCTGGTGCCGCAAGCTTCCATCGGCCGGCGCGGCGTGTTCAGCCACACGTCGGCGCCGGAGACGAGATAGCGCGCAACGTTGATGTCGTAGTTTTCAATGAAGACAACCTTGCCGAACATGTCGAGTCGCTTCGTCATGTTCACGATTTCTTGAATGAAGTGCTTACCGGCGTCGTCGCGCGGATGTGCCTTGCCCGCGAAGATGATTTGCACGGGACGTTCTTTGTTGCCTAACATGCGGATGGCCCAGTTCAAGTCCCGGAAAAACAACGGCGCACGCTTGTAGGTGGCAAACCGGCGGGCAAAACCGATCGTGAGCACATCGGGGGAGAGGACGTTCTCGTACACGCCGAGGCCGTCGCCGCCGTGGCGAAGATGCTGTTCCCGAAGTCGCTTGCGTGCAAACTCGATCAGCTCGCGGCGAAGCATTGTGCGCAGCGCCCAGAGGTCTTGATCGGAGATTTTCTTGGGATCGACAATCTTCGCCCAGAATCGCGCGTCGCAGATGCGTTCATGCCATCGCTCACCCAGCTGTCTGCTCCACCATTGTGAAGCTGTGGGTGACGCCCAGCCGTTGATGTGCACGCCGTTGGTCACGGCACCAATGGGTTCGGTCTTCTTATCCCATCCCGTGTACAGGTCTTGCCACATTTCAACGCTGGTCTTCCCATGCAACTGACTGACGCCGTTGGCGTCGCGGGACATTTTCAGCGCAAGCACCGTCATGCAAAATGTCTCGTTGATGTCCTGCGGACGAATGCGTCCGTAGCCCATCACGTGGTCGAGGGAAAGTCCGAGGCTCTCGACGAATTTGTGCAGCGCGCCGTTCATCAGGTCGCGCGGGAAGCGGTCGTGACCGGCAGGAACCGGCGTGTGCGTTGTGAAGACGCAGTGCTGCTTGACGTACGCCTCTGCCTTCTCAAGCGGCTTGCCGGCATTGAGCTGCTCGCGCAGCAGCTCGAGGGTGAGAAAAGCGGAGTGCCCCTCATTCATGTGAAATACCGAAGGCGTGATGCCCAGCGCACGCAACAGTCGAACCCCGCCGATGCCGAGAAGAATCTCTTGCGCGATGCGTGTGGTCTGATCGCCTCCATAGACATGGGCTGTGATCTCACGCGAGCGGTCGTCGTTCTGCGGCAAATCGGTGTCCAGCAGATACACCTTGACCCGACCGACATGCACAGCCCAGGCGCGGAAGGCGACGGGCGTCCCGCCGATGTGAATCTCGCTGATCACGGGATTCCCTTTCTTGTCCCGCACCAGCGTGAGCGGCAGTTTCATCGGATCGTATGAAGGGTACAACTCCTGCTGCCATCCATCCTGAGAGATTTGCTGGTTGAAGTATCCCTGGCGGTAGAACAGGCTTACGCCAACGAAAGGCAGACCGAGGTCGCTTGCGCTCTTGGCGTGATCGCCGGAGAGAATGCCGAGACCTCCCGAATAAATGCGCAGACTTTCATGCAAGCCAAACTCCGCGCTGAAGTAGGCTACCGGTGCCTGTTTGAGCTGCTGTGCATGTTTCGAAGCCCACGTGTGTTTGCGGCTCATATACTCCCGAAACTTGGCGAGGACATCGTTGACGTGCTCGTAGAGTGCAGGGTCCTGCAGGCGGCCGCGCAGCTCCGAGCCTGATACCCAGTGCATCACCTCCACAGGGTTGTGGTTGCTGTGTTCCCAGAAGAAGGGGGAGAGCTCCTGAAAGATACGTTGTGCGGAAGGATTCCACGACCACCAGAGATTGTAGGCAAGTTCTTGCAGACCCGAGATTGTAGCGTCGATCTGCTTTTCGCCGATGCGTTTCGTAGCCACTGTGATGATGTCTCCTACAAAATGGTTGAATGCTGTGCGCATGTATCACCCTCGCTTGCCCGTTCAGATCGCTTCGTCTGCTGCCACCACGTCGGTTTTCTTTTTCGCCATGCGATTTCGTTCGTTGGCGTCGAGATACTTTTTGCGGATGCGAATGCTTTGCGGCGTTACCTCCACGTACTCATCGTCGCCGATCCATTCGATGGCCTGTTCGAGCGTCATCAGTCGCGGCGGCGCAAGGCGGATCGCTTCGTCCGCTCCCGATGCGCGCATGTTGGTTAGCTGCTTCGTCTTGCACACGTTGACGATCATATCCTGCTCACGGGCATTCTCACCGACAACCATCCCTGCATACACCCGCGTGCCCGGCTCGATAAAGAACGTCGCTCGTTCGGCAAGCTTCCACATCGCATAGGCCGTGGCAACCCCGGTCTCCAGTGCCACCAGCGCTCCCTTCGTTCTGTGCGCCATCTCTCCCTTGTACGGCTCATAGCCTGCAAAATTGTGGTGGAGGATGCCCGTTCCCTTCGTCTGCGTCATGAACTCGCCGCGAAAGCCGATGAGGCCGCGTGCCGGCACGTAGAACTCCAGGCGCACGTTGCCGTTGCCCGGAATCATGTTCTTCATTTCTCCTTTCCTTCGGCCGAGATTCTCGATCACCGCGCCGACATATTCTTCCGGCACATCGATGATGACATGCTCGATCGGCTCCGCCGGCACGTCATCAATGCGCTTGAAGATGACTTCGGGGCGGGAGACCTGCAGTTCGTATCCCTCGCGCCGCATGTTCTCGATGAGGATGGCCAGATGCAACTCGCCGCGCCCGCTTACCTTGAATGCGTCGGGAGAGTCGGTAAGCTCGATGCGCAGACTCACGTTCGACCGCAGCTCGCGTGTCAATCGCTCGGCAAGAGTTCGTGTCGTGACATACTTTCCCTCCTGCCCTGCAAACGGGGAGTTGTTGACGATAAAGTTCATCGAGAGCGTCGGCTCCTCGATCGCAACGAAAGGAAGGGGTGTCGGGTCCGCTGCATCGGCGATCGTCTCACCGATATCGACATCCTCCATGCCTGCCAGCGCAATCACATCGCCGGCGCCGGCACTCGCCACCTCGATCCGCTTCAGGCCATCGAAGGTGTAGACCTTTGTAACGCGGGCGTCTTCCATCGTGCCGTCGCGATGGATGACTTTCATGGGCGAACCGAGTCGTATCGTGCCGCGGTGAATGCGTCCGATGCCGAGACGTCCGAGATAGTCGTTGTAATCAATTGTCGTTACCAACATCTGAAACGGCGCGGCAAGATCGCCCGCAGGAGGCGGAACAGTTTGGCAAATGGTCTCGAACAGCGGCTCCAGCGTTGTGCTGGGATCGTCCAGTTCGCGTTTGGCAATTCCCTGCTTGGCAATGGCGTAGACGGTGGGGAAATCAAGCTGGTCGTCGGATGCGCCGAGCGATAGAAACAGCTCGAACACCATGTCCAGCACGTCGTGCGGGCGTGCGTCCTTGCGATCGATCTTGTTGATGACGACGATGGGCGTGAGCTTCAGGTCGAGCGATTTCTTGAGGACGAACTTCGTGCCGGGCAGCGGTCCTTCTGCCGCATCCACCAGCAGCAGAACGCCGTTCACCATCGTCAGCGTGCGTTCCACTTCGCCGCCAAAGTCGGCATGCCCCGGCGTATCCACGATATTGATTTTCGTTCCTTTGTAATTGATGGCGGTATTCTTGGCGAGAATGGTGATGCCCCGTTCCTTCTCCAAATCGTTCGAGTCCATCACACGCGTGGCAACCTGCTGGTTGGCGCGGAAGGCTCCTGTTTGCCGCAGCATGTGATCGACGAGCGTCGTTTTGCCGTGATCCACGTGCGCGATGATGGCAATGTTGCGGATATCTGCTCTGCGTGCCGTTGACAGAAAGTATCTCCTGCGAAATTCTTCTCTTCAGAAAAAAAAGGCTTCAAGCCCCACGACAGCGACTCGAAGCGGCAACAATATAGAGAATGAGCGGAAGAATTCCAATACGGATGCCCAGAGCGCAGCTGCGGAGGCAGATTTTCATCTACCATTCGTTTCGCTTTCTTTGTAGATTTTGAATGCATCTCGCCGTGATACTCTTGCGGCAACCGTCGTTTCTACCACCACGAGGGGACTATGTTCCAGCGTACACAAAGGCAACTCCGGACACTGTTCTGTACCGTCATCACGGCTACGAGCCTTGCAGCGCAGCCGAAGACGCTCACCATTCTTCACACCAACGACATGCACGCGGCGTTCCTTCCCCACGAAGCAACCTGGCGCAAGGAAGTGCCCAGGCCGCTGGTGGGCGGATTCACGGAACTGGAGTTCACCGTTGACAGCATTCGTAAGGCCAAGTCGGATGTGCTGTTGTTCGATGCCGGCGACGTTATGACGGGCACGCCCATCGCCGACCATCTCTTCAAGGGCGCCGAAGGCGGGGCACTATTCGAGATGATGAATATGATCGGCTACGATGCCTGGGCCATCGGCAACCACGATTTCGACATCTCTCAAGAAAACCTCCGAAAGCTGACGTCGATCGCGAAGTTTCCTTCACTTTCCGCCAATCTCGTCAACACGAAAGGAGAGTTCCCCGTCAACAATCGTGACTACGTGATCGTGAATCGTGCAGGTCTTCGCATCGGCGTCTTCGGGTTGATGTCGCAGGGGTTGTACGGACTGGTCAATCCCAACAACCTCGTCGGCATCAAAGTGCTTTCCCCCGTGGAGACGGCGCAGAAGATCATCGACAGGATTGATCCGGAAACCGACCTCATCATCGCCCTCACCCATCAAGGGGTTGACGAAGACTCGGAGCTTGCGGTAAATGTTCGAGGGCTTGACGTGATCGTCGGCGGGCACTCGCACACCCGGCTGACATCGCCCAAGGTGGTCAATGATGTCATCATCGTTCAAGCGGGCACACGGTGCGAGAACCTTGGCGAGTTGGAGATCACGGTCGAGAACGATCGCGTGATCCGGCACAGCGGCAAGCTCATTTCGTTATGGGCAGGCTCGAACCGTCCGCGCACCCGGCTTGCCGCGTTCGTTGATTCGATGCGCGCGGTGATCGAGAAGGAATATGGTGAGGTGATTGCACAGCTTGAGAAGGATTGGATTCGAAGCAGAGGAGAGAGCAACGTCGGTCAGTTCATAACGGACGCGCAGCGCGAAGCCGCCCATGCCGATGTGGCATTCATGAACGCCAGCGGCATCCGGGCCAATGTGGCTGCAGGCCCGCTGACCAAACTCAAACTCTTCGAAGTCCTCCCATTCCGCAACGTGCTTACAACGTTCCAGCTGAGCGGAACCCAGTTGCGGCAAATCCTGCTGCATAGCCTGCAGAACGATGAAGCCGTGCTCTTCTCTGGCGTTCAAGCAACGATCAAACGAGGGCCCGACAAGACGTGGCTCATTCTTGATATGAGTGTGGGCGGAAAACCGGTGGAGAACCAAAGGCTGTACACATGCGCCGCAAGCGACTTCATGGTCGCGCAAGCAAAGAAGTACTTCGGCCTTGAAATCCAGCAACCCATCTATTCGCGCATGACGGTCTTTCAGGCCGTTGAGGCCAAGGCGAGAGAAGTTCGTTCCATCGCAGGGAACGTGGAAGACCGCATTCGCATCACGCACTAATCATTCTCACGCAGAAAGCTATGAGCAACAACTTTCCGATTCTCATTATCACAGGCCGCCCGGCGGCAGGCAAGTCCGAAGTAATTGATTATTTGAAGAAGGTCGAACCGAAGGAACGCCTCCGCCGTTTTCACATCGGCAACTTCGAAGAGCTTGACGATTTCGTGTACGTTTGGGAAACGTTCGAGATCGATGACATTCTCACGAAGCACGGCAGACCCCGCATCTGGACGGACGAAAAGTACTGGTTCAAAGATCATTTCATCTGGAACCTGTACATCGAGCGGATCAATCTTGAATACCGCAAGAAACTCGCCCGCGATCCACGCTACCACGAGACGACCACGACACTCATCGAGTTTGCCCGCGGCGGCGAGAACGGCATCTACGAAGCACTCTCGTATCTCCATGAAGAGATTCTCAGCAAGGCGTGCCTGATGTACATCCGCGTGGACTACGAGGAATCCGTGCGGAAGAATCGCCGTCGTGCGCGGCCCGGCCAGGAGCATTCCATTCTCTATCACTCGCTGCCCGATGAGAAGATGGAATTCTACTACAAGATCAATGACTGGGACAAACTCGAGGCAAAGAACCCGACGCACATCGAGGTGAAAGGATTCAAGGTTCCGTACGCCGTGTTCGAGAACATGCCGGAGAAAACACTCGATCCGAACCTTATTGGAGAAGAGTTAGAACGCGTGACGAAGAAGTTGTGGGAGATCTCGCACCCTCACCTTGCCCAAGGATCATGACAGCGACGAGTGAGGCTTCGCTTTCTTCTCGGGTCGCACCCCCCACATTGCCGTCATCAGCGCTGCGCCCAGCAGCGTGAAGCCAATCAACACAACGACCCATGCGCGCCAGCCCTCGGGCGTGATGTTGTCGGTGCCGGGGACGGTGCCGTAGCTTTGCATGAGCGCGCCGATGATGGAGCCGGCAAAGAGTCCGCCGCCAAGGTACTGGCACGCGTCGATGAGGCCGGTGGCAAACCCCGCGGCCTTGCGTCCGCCGAAATCAATCGCCGCAGCGCCGCCCAGCAGCGAGTGCGGCCCGTTGATGAACATCTGAAGGATGATGAGGAAGATGACGGAGAGCATCGGTCCAGGGAAGCTGAGGAAGAGCAGCAGCATCACACAACTCATGAAGTACATCAGCGCGGCCACGGGCGCGCGGCGCGCCCCGAACACGCGGTCCGAAAGAAGCCCGGCAAGGAACGATCCGGCGACAGCGGAAATAGGAATGAAGAACGCACTCACCACATACGTGAACGAGTCCGTTCGCATGCCGTATGTCTCCTGCAGGTAGCGGATGTACCACGAGTCAACGCCCCAGCGGATGACGCCGGTGCAGAAGTATGCCGCTGCGATCATCCAGACGAATTTATTCGTTGCAACTTTCCGGATAATCTGACGGACGCGCAGCGGCGTGAGGTCGTCAACGCCTTCCTCATGTTCGGGCGGAGGGAAGCCGAGGTCTTCAGGATTATCTTTGACGATGAAGGTGAACAACGCGGCAACAGCGGCGATGAGGGCCGCCGGCGCCCAGAAAAGCCATGGCCACGGCGCGTTTGCCACCAACCATCCGCCGCCGAGAAGGATGGCCCATCTACCGAGCTGAATGATAAGCCCGAAGATACCGGTAAACGTTCCGCGCTCATCTCTGCGCAGCCAATTGGCGCAGACTTTCACCAACGATGGAGCGCCATGCGCCTGAAAGAACCCGAGCAACACTCCCATCACCACAAAGTACGAGAGCGTCCGCACGAACACACCGAACCCCAGCAGCACATTGACGGCGATAATGCCGAGTGCGCCCATCAGCATCATCCGCCTCCCGCCGACGCGGTCCACGCGGATGCCGTTGATGATTTGTCCCGCCGCGTATGCCCACAACGTTGCGTTGATGATGAGGCCCCATTCATCCGCACGCCAGCCGAACTCGGCAGTCAGCGTTTTGTTGGCAACGGAAAGAAGATTGAATCTGCCCGCGTAGTACGATGCGTACATCGCGCCGAGCGTGAGAAGGATAGGGGTACGGGCTTTCAGGAATCCGGCGGGAAGCGGAGCGCGACGCTTATCGAATTGCACCGCTGTCACTATCCGTTTCTCCTCGAAGGACAATTTACACCCGAATCTTTGCCTCGATCTCGTGCTCGCGCACCAGCTCCTGCGTGCGCTTGCGCTCGGCGCGCGTGAGGAACGCGACCGCGATGAGAATGAACACCAGCGCAATCCAATCCTGCTCCTTCGGGAAGCGGCCGTCGAACAGAACGTAGGAGGTGAGTGTCGCCGTGGTTCCTGCAACGAGCGAGGTCAATCGGTTCACCAGTCCCGCAAACGTCGCTGTGCGTCCTTTGAACATGAAGATGAACACGGAGAAGAACGCAACGAGTCCGTACGCGAACCCCGCCACCACCGCCCAGCCCCATTGCGGTCGCGGGTCGGCAAGGCTATCCCGAAACTGCATCAGGTAGACGTTTGCCGAACTGAACCACTCCGGCGATCGGAAGAGAATGTATCCGGCAAGCACCATCGTGGCGGAAGCGGCAATCTGTTCGATGGCGAAGAAGCCCTGGTTATCCAACTTGACGCCTTTGCCGCGTGTGTTTTTGTAATAGTTCATAATGTAGATGCGAATGGCGTATGCCACGATGTAGCTGCCGAGGATGCTCACCGCCTCGATCGAGTGCACGAACTCGAAATCGCCCGGCCCGGTCCAGAATATGTTTACGGCAGCGGCAAGCAAAGCAAACACCACGGCGTAGTTCTCTTCGGCGTACACCCGCTTCGTCAGAATCCCCTGCCTGATTTGCACCGCATCCACAAGCCGACTGATGATGATAATGCTGGCGCGCATGATGACCATTGCCACCATCACCGAAATCGGCAGCAAGTACATCATCGTGGTTGTAGGAATGACGACAGCGGTACAAACGCCCGATGGGATGATGTAGAGGATTTCCGATGGAACGCTGAACCGTCCGAGCGTCATCCTTCGGTTCGACTTGATGCGGTACCACCGTAGAGCCACCGCCACCGACAAGGCAACCAGCGAGCCGCCGATGGTACTGTAGACGAGGTACTCGATCTCCTTCATGCCGGGATAGCCGTGCGCGGCGCTTCCCGTAAAATACTTCACACTGACACCGGTGATGACGTAGAAAACAAAATATCCGATGCAGAGCTGGATCAGGCGGCCTGTGCTGCCTTCGGTCGTTCGCCAGAAGTTCATTGCAGCGCCTCCACCAACACGCGGCCTTCGCGCCCGGCAGGAAACTCCACGCCGAGCAGAACCGAGAGTGTCGGCGCAAGGTCCACAGGACTCGCCTCCGTTGCATACCGGCCTTTGCGTATCCCCTCGCCCACAAGAATGAGGGGAACGTGCGCGTCGTACTCGTACGGTTCGCCGTGGGTAGTGCCCGAAGGTTTTCCTCCTTCCACCCAGAAAGGTTTCAATGCGAAGAGGACATCGCCGCTGCGACGTCCGTGGAAGCTGCGCTTCATTTTCCGCACAAGCGGTGTTTCATCTTTCATGGAAAGAAGGTGATGGCTCGTGTACGCGGCGGCAATCGGGTGAAAACTCCGAAGCGAGTCGGCAAGCTCGCTTGCTGCCCATTCAAGCGTGGGCGTTTTCAGGTGCGGAAAATTCGCGCGCCTGAGGTAGATGTTGTTTCCCTCAATCGCATCAATCCAATCGCCCTCCGGCGGCGCGCCGAACCGTTGTGTCAACACGCGGTAGCAAAACTTCCACAACGAGTCGAGCGACACTTTGCCGACATCTGCCGAGCGATGATGCCGTTTGATGTATGCCGGAATGGGGGCGATACCGTGATCGGCGGTCAGAACAAGAATGCATTTGTCAAGTCCCACTTTCTTGTTGAGAAACGAAAAGAAATCCGCGAGCATCGCATCCATCCGCACGACAAAGTCCATCACCTCAACACTATGGGGTCCGTACGCATGCCCAACAATATCCTGCGAAGAGAAGCCCACACACAGCATGTCGGTAATGCCCCGCTGGCCGAGCTGCTCGGCATCAATTGCCCGCCGGGCGAATTCTTTGATCAACTCTGCGCCAAAGGGACTGCGGGCGAGCGACGCATAATAGGATGGGGTGATCCGGGTAGAATCTGTTCCAACAATCTTGTGAGGAAACGTGCGCCCCGAACCGTCGTAGTCCGCTTCGTACGGAACGTCGTCGTCATCCACCGAGGCATAGGCACTATCGGGAAGAGCCTTGTTCCACACCTTGCCGAAGAAGGAATCAATGTAGCGGGACTGATTGAGTTTCTTGACCCAATCGGGCAGATCGTCCATGTAATAGGTGGATGTAACAAACATGGAGTCGTTCACCCAAAAAACACCACTCGGCATTTTGCCCGCCATCAGAATGGCTGCTCGATCTTTGTTCGCGATAGAAATGACCTTCGCGCGAAATCCGGTTCGGAGACGAAGCTCATCGCCGAACGTGGAACCAATGAAGTTACGGGGAGACCTGCCTGGTCCTCGAGCACCGACAAGGGAAACACCCGGGTCGGCAACGCAGTACACCCACTGCCTCGTTTCCCGATCGTACCAATCGTTCGCGATGATGCCGTTGGCATTCGCGTAGGTTCCGCTCAGCATTGCTGCATGTCCGGGGCCAGTGGTGTTCACCGCATGCTTAAAGCTGGCGTTGACAAAGTTGGCACCGTGTTCAAGAAGATAGTTGAACCCTTGCTTCCCGAAATACGGACGAAAGCGCACAAGGTAATCGTAGCGAAACTGGTCTATGCTGATAACGACAATGAGCTTGGGGCTGGATGCCTGGCTTGCCGGAGACAACAACATGCAGCAAGCCGCGAGCAGGCAGAGTTTTTTCACCATCGGGTTTGTGTTGAAGTACTTGTGGAGATCGGCTTACGTGGGTAACAGTTTAGTGAAATGAGGGTAGAAAAGAAAGGGAAACGGCGCGGAGGGTCGGGCGCGTAAGCCGTGACGTCCGGGCGACGCGTAGCACGAATTTCCAATTCGTGACCCGAAAAAAACGCCGGACAGGAGTCCGGCGCTGCACATGCCCTGGGGCGTCACGGCTCAAGAGTTTGCATCATGTGCCGTGACGCCGTGGATGGGCAAGAGCACTACTTCGCTAACACAAGCTTCATCACCTTCGCAAGCTTTACGGTTCCGTTCCCATCCATCGCTGTAAAGCGCGCGAGATACACGCCGCTGGCTGCACCTGCCGCGTTCCATTCCACAGACTTGAATCCAGCTTCCTGCATCCCGTTCACCAACTCCGCCACCTCGCGGCCTAACACATCATACACGACCAACGAAACGTGCGAGGCTTCCG
>JBBIRR010000062.1:0-17141 GCA_037441705.1 Ignavibacteriales bacterium | reverse complement strand
GGTCCACGGCGATTGCACGCGGAAAGCGGCCTGGAAGTAGGTTTCTGGGCTGGAGGAGTTGCGCAGCATGAAGATGCCCGTCCAGGGCCGCACCGTGACGCCGGTGGTCAGCTTGCCGCACGTCAAGGTAATGGTCTTGGTTTGGAGGGGGTCGCCCATTGCCCGTAGCACCGGTTTTAGGGCATCCACACCGATGCCCGCCTCTGCGCCTGCGGCCACGATGACCTCGTAATCGCGGTAAAAGCGGTTTTGCCGCTCGGCCAACAGGTTAGCCATAGCATGACAGGCGGCAACGCTGGGCAAGAACCACAGCGTATGCGAAAGGACGTTGAGCAGCCGCCGGTCGGAAAAGGGCAGAGGCGGCCGCCGCTCTTTGCCGAGCTTGAGGTCATCCACCGCGGCGGGCAAGAAGGCGCCGCGGATTAGATCCAGCCATTTTTGAACCTCGTCCTCGTATCTGAATTGAGCGAAATGCCCATGACCGGTGGCGGAAAAGAAGGTGTTCAGGTCGAACTCATCGAACTCGCCCTGAAGGGCGATTTCGCGGATCTCATCCGGCAGTTGATAGGTAAGGAGCACCATACGCGGCAGCATAGCGTAGGGGTTATCCGGGCCTTGCCACGACTCTTTGGCCTGCTGTTCGTCCGAATAGGTCCAGTTGAAAATCTGTTCTTCGATGAACTCTCCCGAGGCGATGGCACGAAAGGGCGTGCCGGAAAGATACAGGTAGTGGTCGCTGGTGATGGGGAGGAAATTCTCCAGTTCCTCGTCGGCCTCTTTCAGGAATTCCGCTGCCTCGCCCAGAGCAAAGCGGATCTCATCTGCCTCCTCGCCCTCGAAAAGGTCTTTGGCTTTTTCACGCCAGGCGCCGTAGTGGTATTCGTCCAGGATGACGCAGTCCCAGTGGGTGGCGTGCACCCATTCGTTCTTGGTCTTGATGCCGCCGGTGCTGGGATTCTTTCCCAGGTAATCCTGAAAGGAGCCAAAGCACACCACCGGGCGGCTCTTGTCGTAGACCGGGTCGCCTTGGACGGGCAGATCCCTGCTGGAGATGAACTGCCAACCGGTGAAATCTACATGGCTTTTGAGGTCTGATTCCCAGGCGCTTTGCACAGCGGGCTTGAAGGTCAGTACTAGAATCTTTTTCCAGCCCATTTTCTTGGCCAGTTGGTAGGCGGCGAAGGTCTTGCCGAAGCGCATCTTGGCGTTCCAGAGGAAATGCGAAGGCTTGGCGGTGGTTTTGGGGTGGAACTGCCGAAAGTAAGCAGCGGTTCGTTCAACGGCCTGCTGTTGTTCCGGCCGCATAGAGAAAACGAGGGTGCGCTGCTCTTCGTTCAATTCTCCCCGTTGTATGGCCAGGATGGCGGCGCGCACGTCTTCCACGGTACACTGAAACCACTCGCCTTCCGGGTTGGGGATCCCGCGCTCGCGCAAGTAGCGGTGCACGTCGCGGTCGGTAAAGGTCGTGCCGTCATTGCGCATGGCCGATTCTTCCAGCACGATACGGTAAGGCGGATCACCTGGGCGGGTGGTGGGATATTGCGCCGCCACGCGTTCGCGCACGTCCTTGGTGGTATAGCCGATCTTGAGCAACCCCGCGTACTGCGGATGGGTGTCCTCGTAGGCATAGATTTTGGGCGCAGCAGACGGCCGGGGTGGGAAAAAGTCGTTAGGCATCGTCGTCCTCTTCGTTTTCTATTTTGAGAACCTCCTCACCGTTTTCCATCGGGCGAATGCGTGATTCGATAAACTCAATTTCTTCAGGTGATAAGCCATATTTTTTATATAATAGAGCATCCGTCCATGCTACACTCAAATCTGGTAACGGTACGAAGCTAAACTTGTCTCTTGCAATATTCTGAGTTAGCAGAATTGTTGAAATAAGAAAGCGACAAAACTTTGTTTTTAAATATATCTCCATATTTTGCGCTTGTTTTTTATTGGCAAACGGTCCAACTATTAAATATGATTCTGTACAGACTGTGTTTGGAGGCAATACTTCAATACGAGAAAGAACTCTTCTCTTTCCATCCTTATCTGGTTGCCCTGCATGGTCATGTGATGTTTTGGATAGCAATACTTTCCATTTGTCTATTAGGTTTTTACCAGATGGCACTTTAGACGACGGTATTACTCCCTCTCCACCGCTCCAAACCAATCTTAAATCCCCTTTTGAGTATGACCTTTGCTTCGATTCAAGACCAAAAGGCTTCCTGCTTGAAACAATCTCAGATAGAGACGCTTCTCCTTTAGCCTTCACTTTCTTTATTATTGCTACAGCAATACTGTCTCTAATAAAGGTTTCAAATTCATTCAAAGGTCTAACAGAAATAGTTGACTTGCCCTTATGAATATTGACCACTCTACAATCACCTGGATTGTCTCTATCCCATAAGAAGTAACAAACTCCACCAGCAATATCAACTCCTGGAAAGCAATCGATAGAGTCAGAGAAATCCACAAGATGTCGGATTCTCCTATCATTCAACATTTCATGTCTAAACTGATCCAAGCCTTTGCCACCTGAAAACCAACGAGAAGGTATAATCATCGTCAAATGTCTTGGACGTAATTTCTTTGCTTGGGTCACGAACAAATTGTAAATAGGTATTGCACTTGATCCTGCCCCACCCCCATCACTCAACTGATATGGCGGATTGCCGACAATGACATCGAACTGCATGTTAAAAATCTCCTCCGGTTTATCGGTGTGAATAAATTCATAGGCGTGGCTTTCCAGGTCCGGGCCGCGGTCGTATTCGCTGCGGCTGGCGCCGCACCAAGCGCAGCGGCCGTCTTCCCAAGTGTGTTCGATGCGCCGGAAGCGGATATTGCCCTGTTCGTCGCCAAATCCTTCCACGACTGAGTATCTGCCGTTGGCGGTCTTGGAGCAGTAGACGCTGCGGCGCGAGAGCAGGCCCGTGATTTCGGTGATGGCGATGCCAAAGAGTTGCCTGGTAAAGATATGGTTGATGCGCTCCTGCCGGTCGGGAATGGCTTCTTCCAGCCCGGCGAGCAGCCGTTTGGCGATTTCGCGCAGAAAGACGCCAGTCTTGCACGCCGGGTCCAGAAAGGTCACGTTCGGGTCGTGCCAGAGGTTCGCCGGCAGCAGGTCCAACATCTGGTTGACGATGTTGGGCGGGGTGAAGACTTCATCACTGCTCAAATTCGCCAGACAGGAGAGGACGTCGGGGTTGTAATTAGTTGTCGCCATAGGCATGGGAAATCTCCAAAAAATGCACCGGTGGGTAATCTGCGATCGGTGAAGGAATGAAAACATGTTCCCCAACATCGGAAAACAACGGCAATTCACGCAGACTCGATTGCTCAATTAATTCTTTATAGACAAAGTCCCGTCGTTTGATTTTGCTTCCATTCACCAGCGTCCATTCAGAAAAGACAATCGGAACAGGATTCTTCCCAACCGTTTGAAGGGATAGCGCGTCGCCCCAAATAATATTTTTTTGGAGGATGTAGCGCAGGGAGAGGCGGCAGGCCTCTTTGGCCTCTTTCTTGAACAAAGCGGTATAACGCTCGTTGGCCATTTGAAAGAGCCGCTCCCGGCAGGCGATGACATTGTCCTCCAGAATATCGATGCCGTAAATAGACGATACTGCCAGCACCAGATAGCGCTCGAAGTCCAACTGGCTGCGGCGGTAGGTTTTTTCTACCCGGTCAAGTTTGCGGCGAAGGATTTCCGTCAGAAAATTCCCCGTCCCGCAGGCCGGCTCTAGAAAGCGCGAATCAATCCGCTCGGTCTCGTGCTTCACCAGGTCGAGCATGGCCTTCACGATTTCCGACTTGGTGAAAACCTCGCCGTATTCGGCAACGCGCTGTTTGGATTTAATCTGGCCTTTCATTTGCTTAAGCCATATCCTTGAAAACAATCTGGTTTCAAAAACTCATTCAGCCATCTAGACTTACCTCTCTTGCCAGTTAATGCCTCGAACTCTACGAACATATGCCCGTTGCTGGCAAAGAGAAAGGCACATTGAGCCGTTTACAGGAGGCGTAAAGCTTGGCCTGCTCAAGTCCGTGATCGGGCGGCAGGTGTTCGGTCTTGGCTTCGATCAGCGCGACGGCCACCGGCTGGCTTTCGGCATTGACGGCTATGCGCAACAGGTAGTCCACACGGCCGCGGGCGCGCTTCCGTGGCTTACCGTCTATGACCTCAATGGCTCCTGCGGTCTCCTCGCGGCGAATCAGATTCTCAGTCCAGCCGCGGGCGTGAAGCGCTGGGTCAATTAGTTTGGCGCGGGTGTCGGCTTCGCTGAGGGGCATGCTTCAATGACCTTTTATCGTTTATTTCGGCTCGCTATTGCGTTACCTGTTGCGGATCCCGCGCCGCCGCGGTGAAGGTCGGTATGGTCAGGCATTGCTGCGTGAGGTCTCTTGTAATATTCCATGTCAGATTTTGCTCTCGCAATCTCGAACAATATAGAGCATTTCTCAGGGATTTTCAAAAGTCGCATTTCGCATGCTTCCAAGATGATACGACGGGAAAACACCTACCTGCTCGATTCCGTTGGCGGAAGCGTGTCGTTCTACGATACGAAGGTGAAGCTGGTGAAGGTGTAGCGATCGTCCCTCAACGCATAGACTGACGGGCAAGCCCATCGTAAGGATGTGAGAGTTTGCGAGGGATTTGTACGGTCACTTTTGTTTCTTAGCGATTGCGTCGAAGGTAATCCGGTGGCCCGTCGTTCACTTGCCCAGCGCGCTCGTCTCAGCTCATCTCCGCACCCACATCGGCAGTCTGCATCGCTTCATCATTCTCGACGTGAGTGTGTCGCATACACCACGCTTGCAGCACCCGACGAAGTTCTGTATTTTCTGCAGTGAGATGCGAACAACAAGAGCTTTCGTCAGTAATGGTGCCCTTATGACAACCGGCGCAGGGATGTGGACACGTGCCTTCCTACGGCGCGCAGTGGCACTCCTGTGGCTGCTTCCTGCCGCGGTGACGGCGCAGCAGATCGGCGGCTTCGATCGGATAGGATTAGAACACGGACTTTCGCAATCCACGGTGTACGCGATCGTCAAGGATCGGTTGGGATTCCTCTGGTTCGGCACCCAGGATGGTCTCAATCGCTTCGACGGCTACACGATGACGGTGTTCAAACACAATGCAGCGGATTCGAACTCACTCTCCGACAATGTCGTGTGGAGTTTGCTGAGCGATCGCGACGGGAATGTGTGGATCGGCACCGAGCGTGGAGGCTTGAACAAGTTCGTCTCGCATGAGAAACGATTCTATCATTTCAGATCGAAGAAGGACGATCCCACGACGCTCAGCGACGATTTCGTCACCGCGCTCTTCCAGGATACCGATGGCAATCTTTGGGTCGGCACGCAAGGCAATGGTCTCAATCTCTATGATGCAGAGGCTGGTCGCTTCATTCGGTTCCTCCACGACCGGGCCGACATGACAAGCATTGCTGGAAATGCCATTCGGGCAATTGCCGAAGATCATCGCCACCGTCTCTGGATCGCAACATCGAACGGCGTGTCGAGACTCGACCTTGCCTCCGCGCGCACACGAAGCGCTCGCCCGGTGTTCATCAACTATCGGAGCATACCCAACAATCGGCAGAGCCTGGCTTCCAATAACGTCTGGACAGTGCACGTCGATCATGCGGGAGCCGTGTGGGTCGGAACCTGGGGTGGGGGCCTTCATCGATACGATGATTCGACAGGGACATTTGTGCGTTACCCCCAGCGGCCGAACGACGCTTCGAGTTTGCCGAGCAATACCATCAAAGTGGTGGCGAACGACCCGGAAGGGCGCCTATGGATCGGAACGTATGACGCAGGCCTCGTTCGGTTCGACCACCGACGGCAAGCTGTGCGGAAATATCTTTCCGACTTCATCGTCTCCCTGTATCGAGATGAAACGGGCATCCTCTGGATCGGCACGTTTTCCGACGGCGTCAGGGTATGGAATAGGCGCAAGAATCTCTTTCAGCGTTACATGGAGGACAAATCCGACTCAACCACCATACGCGGAAACCTCATCTCGGCAATCTTCGAGGATGCTGATGGAGAGTTCTGGATAGGGACGTACGGGGAAGGCTTGAATCATCTCGATGTCCGGCGTGTACGCATCGCGACATATCGCGCACAACCTGCCAACCGGTACGGCCTCAGCAACGATCGGGTCACGGCTATATGTCAGTCGAAGGATGGAAGTGTGTGGATTGCGACCAACGGAGGAGGATTGAATCGCTACAGCAAGCGCACGAAACACTTTCAACGGTTCGTCGCGAATGCCCGGTCGGACCAAGCCCCTCTGTTCAACCAAATTTCGACACTTTGCTACGACGCAAAGCACAACACGCTCTTTCTCGGCTACTTCAACGGCGGTGTCAGCGGCGTTGACCTTTCCACGCATGCTTGGACGCACTACACGTCAACTGATGCAGCGGGCGATCCGCTCTGGGGGAGTCCCATCACCGCACTTTATCAGACGACCCAGGGTGAAATCTGGGTGGCGAATTTCAGAGGGGAACTTTACGTGAAAGCACGCGGGGCAAAACGCTTTACGACGTTCACCCCCTCACTCGAAGTCAACAAGGCGGCGAGACGCGCCGTGTATGCTGTGCTCGAGCAAGGTGATAGTCTCCTCTGGTTCGGGACCTACGGAGACGGGCTTTACCGGTTCAGCAGAAAAGACTCGTCTTTGCGTGTCTTCAACGGGCACAGCAGCGGCGTGCCTGATGTCATCTACGGGATTCTGCGGGATGCACAGGGTCGGTTGTGGATGAGCACCAATAAGGGGCTGGTCCGCTTCAACCCTGCGACGGGGGAAGCGAAGACATTCGATGTGCATGACGGGATACAGTCCAATGAGTTCAATCAGGGGGCGTACTTTGCAAGTGCGAGAGGCGAGCTTTTCTTCGGCGGCGTCAACGGTTTTAACGCATTCTATCCCGAACAGGTTGAGGAGAATCATTACGTGCCGCCGGTGTATCTGACGGACTTCAGAGTCTTCAACAAGCCGCTCTCCTTGCCGAACCCGATCCCGCCGGGAACTACGATCGAATTGTCGTATGCCCAGAACTTCTTCTCGTTCTCGATCGTTGCGTTGAATTACACATCGCCGGAAAAGAATTGGTACGGGTATAAACTCGAAGGATTCGATAATGAGTGGACCATCGTTCCCGCCACGCAACGGCACGGCGGCTACACCAATCTCGATCCCGGACGGTATACGCTTCGCGTGAAGGCGTCCAACAACGACGGGCGCTGGAATGACGAAGGTACCTGGATTGCCATTGTCATCACGCCGCCGTTCTATCTCACGTGGTGGTTCAAAGGTGCGGGTGTTCTTGTTCTGCTGTCGGTCGTGAGCCTGGTCTATGTGAGAAAAGTCTCCGCACTCGAAAAGCAGAAGCGTTATCAACAGGAACTCTCGAGCAAGATTCTCGAAAAGATGGAAGAAGAGCGAAAGCGCATCGCTCAAGAATTGCACGACAGCATCGGACAGGAACTCCTGTTCATCAAGAACAAAGTACTCTTGACGATGCAGCGGAAACATCCCGGGCGAACGCTGCGAGAGGATCTCACCCAGATTTCCGAGACGGCGTCGAAGGTGCTCAAGAGTGTCCGTGAGATCTCCCACAATCTTCGTCCGCCGGAACTCGATCGGTTAGGTCTTACCGAAACCTTGCGCGCTCTGTTGATGAAGGTTCGCGAATCGACGACGCTGACTGTGACCGGCGAACTGGAGACGATCGACGGGCTTCTTGATCGTGACCTCGAGATCAATGTTGTGCGCATTGTGCAGGAGGCGATCAGCAACGTGCTCAAACATGCACACGCGACCGTCTGTCGCGTGCACATTGTAAGAGAGGGGGGGCAGGTCCTTGTTCGCATCGAAGACAACGGCAGGGGATTCAAGCCCAATCTTAGTGAAATGAGCAGCGAGCATTCGGGCGGGTTGGGCATCACCGGTATGCTCGAACGGGTGCGAATGCTGAACGGTACAATGACGATCGACTCCGAGCCCGGCAAGGGAAGCGTGCTTCGCATTGCCATCCCGATCGCCAACGGGCAATCGGAGCCCGCCCGATGAGTACACCATCATCATCCTGCGACTATGCGTGAACACGTTACCATACTCGTGGCCGATGATCATCCGCTGATGCGGAAAGGAATCCGTGATATCATCGAAGAGCACACCGCCTGGAAGGTGGTGGGAGAAGCGGGGAACGGCGAAGAAGCAATCCGCTTGTTACGCTTACTCAAGCCGAGGGTTCTCGTGATCGACATCGACATGCCAAAACTCAACGGCCTCGAGGTGGGAAAAATCATTCAGCAGGAACATCTGCCGGTCAAAACCATCGTGTTGACGATGTACGACAAGGAGACGATCTTTGATCGAGCAATGGAGCTGGGCGTTCAGGGCTACGTGATTAAGGATGCGGTGGTGACGGAAATCGTGAAGTGCATCGAGGATGTTCTCGACGGGAAGTATTACATCAGTCCCAGCGTCGCGGGTCACCTCGTGAAAAGGACGCTGTGCGCCGCCGACGTGTCAGAACAGTTCTCCGGACTCTCGAAGCTGACGCCGACCGAACGGAAGGTCCTGAGGATGATCGCGCGGAATCTCACCACAAAAGACATCGCCAACGAAATGTTTGTCAGCGAACGAACGGTCGAGACGCATCGTGCAAACATTTGCCAGAAGCTCGGCTTGCATGGCACCAACGCCCTGCTCCGTTTCGCCCTCGACAACAAATCCCTTCTCTGACCTCCTCCGTACCGGTACGGAGAAAAATCCGTAGGAGCGGTGATGGCAGCACGGGTGCAAGCTTCGTAGCTTGGGAGCGATGCCCCTCGAAGATGCCGAAGGATGGACTATCTCATCGTTGAAGACAACCCGAACATTCGAACCATCCTGCGTCAATTGCTCTGCTCGAGCAACGATATCGTTGCCGAGTGTGCAACGGGTGAGGAGGCACTTGAGGTGTACCGCAGGGTGAAGCCCCATATCGTGATCATGGATATCCAACTGCCCGGGAAGGACGGCATCGCCGCCACACGGGAAATCAAACGCGACTTTCCAGATGCCTGCATCATTGTCGTGAGCGACTATGATACACCCTCGTTCCGCGCAGCAACGTCGGCGATCGGCGCTGCGGGGTTTGTGCCCAAAGAGCGTCTGCCAGAGCTACGGGAGATCGTACGATCGGTAACGCAACGTGTTCCACGCAGAACGGCAGGATCATGATTCGTTGCTCTCATCGTTCGACTATCCTTGTCTGGCTGATGCTTCTCGCGCCGCTGCGAGCTGCAGCGCAAACCTTCAGCGACGTGTCCGATAGTGTGCAGCTTCCGTTGATCAACGGGCTGGGCTACCAGGGCGCATGGTTCGATTACAACAACGATGGTTTTCCGGACATCATCGGCGAAGACGATGTGAGTGTGTTCTTGTTCAGGAACAACAACGCCGCGACGTTTGCGAATGTTACTGCAAGCAGCGGCCTTGCCGGAGTGTTGACCAGTTCGATTTCCGTCGGGGATTATAATAACGACGGCTTCGCAGACCTCCTGCTCGGCGCACGCGTGTTCAAGAATTTCCAGGGTCAATCGTTCCAGGGGACGTTTACCGCTCCGGGTTCGTTTGCGCGCACGATCTGGATCGATTATGATGGTGATGGACGGCTGGATATCTTCGGCGTACGCGGCTACGGGACGCCGGTTGTGTTCAGAAACCTTGGCAACGACTCGTTCGTCGACGTCACCGCGCAGATGACTCTTCCTCCGTCGGACTACGCATTCACGTGTGCTGCGGGCGACTTTGACAACGATGGCTTCACGGACGTGTACACTGGTCGCGCCGGCATCAATCAGTTGTTGAGAAACATCGCTGCGAGAGATTTCGAGAATCAGCCCACCTTGAACGGGTTCGGCGATCCGAGGACTTCGGTGTCCGCCGCCTGGGGCGATTACGATAACGATGGCGATCTCGACATCTACTCCGCCAATATCTCCAGCAATCGTAATGCGCTTTTCAGAAACAACGGGGATTACACGTTTACCGACGTGACGCTTTCAGCAGGTGTCGGCGATGTGGGCGATGCTCGCACGGCAACCTTTCTCGATGTGAACAACGACGGGTTGCTCGACATCTTTGCAACCAATCACGTCAACCCCAACAGGCTTTTTCGGAACAACGGTAACGGGACGTTTACGAACATCGCCCCGAGTGCAGGGATTGCTTCGCCGCAGGACGGCTTCGGCGTCAGCTGGGCGGATTTCGATCGCGATGGCGATCTTGACGTGGTCATCGTTGGGCACGACGCGCGGCGCATCAATATCCTGCGCAACAACGGCGGAAACTCCCGACACTGGCTGCGCGTGGCGTTACACGGCGTGTTCGATAATAGAATGGGTGTCGGTGCGCGTCTCGATCTGTTCGCTCGCGGAAGACATTCTGTTCGAGAGATTGATGCAGGAGCGGGAAGCACAGGACACGATGAGCAGATTGTGCACTTCGGACTTGACACGCTGAGTGTTGTTGACAGTCTCGTCATTCGTTGGCCCAGCGGATTAGTGCAGCGTGTAGCAGCCATTCCTGCCAATCAGACGCTTGAAGTTGTGCAGACAGGCAATGTGCCGCCGCGTCCGTTCCGGTTGCTGCTGCCCCTGCCTGATTCGACGGTTGTGGGGGACTCGGTGCGGTTTGTCTGGAATGCATCCTCCGACCCGGATAGCAATCGTCCGATTGTCTATACGCTCAGAATACAAAGCACAGGCGTTGATACGCTGATCGGGCTTGTTCAGGATACTGTGCGCACGGTGAACGTTCGTTCGTTTATCTCGTTGCCGGCAGAGGTGCGCTGGAGTGTTCTCGCGTCCGACGGTACAGGTGTGCGAAGGAGTTGGGATGAACGACGATTTCAGTATCGTCCGGGATCGAACGACGTTCCATCGCCGCAAGAAACACCGCAGCGGTTTCGCTTACTCGACATTTTCCCGAATCCCTTCTCCCCGATGCGAAGCACCACCGCCGCCCAGATAACATTCGAACTTCCTCTGAGCAGCAACGTCCGGGTGAGGATCTATGATGTGCTGGGAAGAGAAGTGCGGGAGCTTTTCCATCACCGTGCACCAGCTGGCCGCATTTCTTTACGCTGGGATGGAGCCGACGCTTCTGGCAGGCAGGTGGTGTCTGGTGTTTATTTCGTGGTCATGGAAGGTCCGGGGCTTGAAAGCTCTCGTCCAGGAGACCGCCTACAAAAATTACTCCTCATTCGATGAAGGGGCGCTCTGCGATGGATCATCTTTTCTCAACATTTCGAAAGGGATTGATTATGCAAACGTTGTTCATGAGGTTGAGGACGATTCGCGTTGAGGCAAAGCTCTGCATGAGCGGTGTGTTTATCGTCGGGCTATGCCTGTTGCCCGATACTGTGTTCTCGCAGCCAACATACTGGGGCGAACAGATGCTGCCGACATACTCGGAGCCGTTGACAACAGGCCAGACTCCTATTTATACCTCGATCCGTACGGCCGAAGTGAGGAACAATAGAATGTACAAGGTGGACATGTACGGCGTGAACATCGTTGATATCTCGAATCCCGCGCTGCCGCAACTTCTTGGTCGCGTGCGTACGCCGGGCGTAGCCTTGCGACTGGCGGTCGATAGCCCGTACGTGTATGTCGCCGAACGCTTCGGCTTGAGTGTGGTCAACTTCACCTCGCCGACAGCACCCACCGTGGTGAACTTCACGCCCATCGGCAGAGTTGTCGGCGATATCGTGCTGCGGAACAACGTCGCCTTTCTAGCGACAACCTCCACGATCGAGGCGTATGATGTCTCCAACCCGACGAGTCCATCGTATCTCTCGAGCCTCTTCCTCGATTCGGCGAGTCTGGGCATTCATATACAGAAACATCCTGCGTTGCCCATTCTCTATTGTGCGGCGAACACGAGTTCACGAACACTCTATGTTGTGAATGTTGCCAACCCGTCCGCCATGCAAATTACCGCAACGCAGGATCTGCCCGGCGGGGGTACGGTGTATAGCCCACCGATGGTGGAGGGAAACAGGTTGTATGTTGCACACACGCTGCGGCTTGTTGCGTTCAATATAAGCACTCCGGCACAACCCGCGTTCGTCTATTCTATCCTTCCCTCGGGATCGCAGTCGATGTATTCCGCGGCGATGCAGGACACGTTCTACTATCATACGCACTGGCAGCGCGGGTGGTGGGTCAGTTCGGTGGCAGACTCGCTGAACCCTCGCGTGCTGCGGAGTTATCAATCGCCCGATACTTTCGGCGTGGATTTCGGCATTAGCACTGTGCAGGGTCGCTATCTTTACCTTGCCAACGAAGGCCGCACGAACGTCGATAAGGGATGGAGTGTAAGGATTATTGACGTTCTCAACCCGATGAATGCTCAAGTCGTCGGCATCGCACAGTCGCCCAGCGAAGGCTACGGCGTTGCGCACTGTATTCTGCAACGTGGCAATCGGAAGTATGCACTCGTGGTGCAGAATAATTCGCGGCGAAGTTACTCCGGCAGCTGGACGTACGGCGGTTTGCTGCGCATCGTCGATGTGACCGATCCGCACAACCCCACGATGATTTCCACGACCGATTTCAGCGGAACACCGATAGCCGTTGCTTCGAAAGACAGCATCGCGGTTGTGCGAGTGTGGCTGCCGGGTCAGATCCCAAACTTTGACCAGCGGATGCATGTGTTCGCTATCGCCAACCTTGCTGCTCCTCTCCAGACGCAGGACATCGTGCTTACTCCGAGCTCGCTCGTCTCCACCGCCCCGTCGGTCGTAAGATTTTTTGAAGATCGCCTGTATGTGCTCGACAAGCAATCGCTCAGTGTGTATCGTGTGAATCCGGATTTTACCGTGACGTTGCTTGGCAGTGGTGGAGTACCGAACGCGAACCCGTTGCTGGGCATACAGGTACGGCGTATCGGTACATCCTTATTTGCGTATCTCGCTGCAGGCGGCGGCACAAGTGTCGGCGGGTTCTTGATCTTCAATGTAACAAACCCGTCAGGCATGTTCCTGTGGTCGGCGTTCGATACACCGGGTGTTTCGTGGGATGTCGCTTTGCAGGGCAACTACGCGTACGTGGCGGATGGCGCAGGCGGCGTATGGATTTTCGACATCTCCAACAACGTCGCCCAGCCGCTGACGAACATCAGTCTCAGCGGGGAGGCGCGCGTTGTTGCTATCGCCAATAATCTCCTCTATGTCTTGAACGTTCAGGGCACATCCAACTCGAACATTCAGGTGTTCGATGTCAGCAACCCCAATATGCCGGTGAACAAGGGAGTTTCTCTCAATCGGTTTACCAATCATCTGACGGTGTCCGAGGAGGGGCGCGAGTTGTACGTCACAAGCGAATACGACTTCCGGATCAGACGGCCACTGTTCAACTATCGTCCACTCCCGTTCCGCTTGAGCCTCCCGGCGGATTCAAGCACGGTCTCCGGCCCCATCACGTTCGTCTGGCGCCGCGCTTTCGATGCGAACGATGATACGCTCACGTATCGCCTGAGAATGTGGCGGTCAGGATTCGACTCGACCATCACCGTGCGTTCGGATACAAGTGCAGTCCTGAACACGAGTGCCATGGCAGCGGGATGGTATTCATGGACGGTGAGTGCGAGCGATAGCGAGTTTGTCGTGGCAAGCCCGGATACGTTCGACTATCGTCTGGTGACAACCGGTGTGAGTCAATCTGATGGGGTACCGACAGAGTTTGCCGTTCATCAGAATTATCCGAACCCATTCAATCCGGTGACGACAATACGGTTCGATCTGCCGGAAAACAGCACGGTATCGTTCGTCGTGTACGATGTATTGGGAAGAACTGTCGCCGAGTTGGTCAATGGCAGGATGAACGCGGGCTACCACCAGGTGGAGTGGAATGCGTCGCACGTCGCCAGCGGTGTCTATCTCGCTCGCTTTACAGCGATCGACGCAACGGGGAGTGTGAAGCTTACCCGAATCATCAAGTTGTTGCTGACGAAGTGATGCACGGAGGAAATCCCGCCTGCTCTGCATGTTGGGAGGAGGCGGGATTTTTCTTGGTCGAGATTGATTACGGAAAACGCCTACGACATTTCGGTGTACACTTCTGCGCTCTGCAACTCTTCGTCAATGACGACGACGATTTTGTTCGGTTTGCAGCAGACCTGACAGTCTTCGACGTACTCCTGCTCCAGACCTGCCGTGCTATCAACCATGATGGTGTTGACCTGCAGGCAATACATGCACACGAATGTCGCTTCAATTTCCATCGCCAATGCTGCTGCGAGTCTCAAGGTCGTACAGTAAGCACCGGGCACTTTGCCAGTCGTACGATGCGCATGGCCGTGCTGCCGAAGAGAATCTGTTCCACGCCCGTATGCCCGTGTGTGGCGACGATGATCAGGTCGACGTCCTTCTCTTCCGCCTCGCGCAGGATTTCCTGGTGAGGCTTTCCGGTTCGGACCACCGCTTCGGCTTTCACCCGTGACCCGATCTCCTCGACGATCAAATTCTCCAGCTGTGCTTTACTCTTGCTGCGCAGTTCTTCCTCAACGCCGGGCATTACCACCTGGCCGAAACCGAGATCGGCAGGATAGATCGTCGGCTCGATGACATAGACGAGGTGAAGCGTTGCGTTGAATTGCTCCGCCATCGGCACGGCGTAGCGCAGAGCATTCTTTGAATATCCGGAGAAGTCAATGGGCACAAGGATGTGCCGAATCGGCAGCGACGCCGGGGTGAAGGGTTGTCGTGTGGCGCGCGTGACGATCTTTCGTTTTCGCGCCGGCGTCGTTCTTTTCTTTTCCGTTTTTCTTGATGAAGTCCTTTTCATGGCTGCCTCCGCGAAGAACGCGATGAACGTTGAAACTGCCTCCTTCCTTCACGAGGGGGGAGAGGGAGTCGGGTTATACGTCAGTCATTATACACAAACTTCAGCCAGTCGTGTGTGTCAATGCCTTTCTGAACAATATCAAAGAACATCTTCTGGAGTTCCCGTGTGATGCGTCCGGGCTTTCCGTTGGCGACCGGGAGTTTGTCGACCGAACGGATGGGCGTGATCTCGGCGGCGGTGCCGGTGAAGAACAGTTCGTCCGCAATGTAGAGCATCTCGCGCGGGATGAGTGCTTCGCGCACTTCGTAGCCGGCTTCTCGCGCCAGTTGAATAACCGAGGCCCGCGTAACGCCGGGCAGGATCGAGGACGAAACGGGCGGCGTGTAGATGATGTTATCTTTCACCGCAAACACATTTTCGCCGCTGCCTTCACTCACATACCCGAACACGTCGAGCGCAATCGCTTCTTTGAATCCCGCCTGAATCGCCTCCACTTTCATGATCTGTGAGAGGGCATAGTTGCCGCCGGCCTTCGCCATGGTCGGAAACGTGTTGGGCGCAGGCCGCGTCCACGTGGAGACGCACACGTCAATACCCTGCTCGAGCGCTTCGGGGCCGAGGTAACTTCCCCACTCCCACACGGCAATCGCTACATCAACGGGACACGGAAGCGGATTGACGCCCACATCGCCGTAGCCGCGGTAGATGATGGGGCGAATGTAGCACGCCTGCATCTTGTTGACGCGGATGGTTTGCAGAATTGCTTCTTCGATTTCCGCTTCGGTGTAGGGAACCTCTGTTTTGTAGATCTTGGCCGAGTCGAGCAGCCGTCGCAGGTGGCGATCAAGCCGAAAGATGGCCGCGCCCCGGGCCGTCTTGTAGCAGCGGATTCCCTCGAACCAGCTGGAGCCGTAGTGAATGACGTGTGAGAGAATGTGAATCCTGGCGTCGTGCCAGTTCACGAGTTTTCCGTTCATCCAGATTTTTTCAACTTCTTTGACAGGCATGGCGTGTCCTCGTTCGTTGGTCAGTGATCGATTTGGTTGTCGGGGTAAAGCAACGCGCCGCTGTTCCTCGATGGCCCCGGCCTGAAGACAACAGGCTCGGGTCCGGTACGGCTACGCCCATTGATACTGGTAGATGCGGTACGTTTTCCATCGTTCGCCGCGGAGCAGTTCTGCCCCGCGGTTCATCATCACATTATCTTCCAATACCCAGCTTGCCTCTCCGTGATCGTAGCCGTTCCGTACAGCGCGCACGGCGGTCTCATAAAACAACACGCCGCCAATTCCTGAATTGAGATACTCCGGAAGCACACCCAGAATAACAATCCTGATGAAGTTGATTCTCTTCTTGAAGAGCAGCATTCGCACAAGCGCCGGCAACAGCCAGCCTCGCTTGTTGTGTTTCAGGATCATGTTATAGTCGGGCAGGGACATGCCGAACCCGACGGGCTTGCCTCGCACCTCGGCAATGATGACAAGCTCGGGATCAACGATGGCCTTCAGGTCCTTTGCCACGTAGGCAAACTCCTCTTCGGTCATCGGCACTTCGCCCCAATTTCTTGACCAGCCGCGGTTGTAGAGGTCACGAATCGTCCGGACTTCGTCCCAGAACCGCTTCATGTTCAGCGAACGAAAGACCACGCCTTCGCGCTGCTTCACAAGCTCGGAGACCCGCTGCAGCTTGTCGGTGAACACCCTGTCCTTATGTACGTGGTAGGCGTAGAGGTCTTTCGCCTTGACGAACCCGTACCGCTCGATCAGCTCCTGATAGTAGGGGGGATTGTACGGCATCAGAATCGCGGGCGAAAGCTCGAAGCCATCCACCAGCAGGCCGTACTCATCGTTGACCGACGGGCTGGCCGGACCGCGCATTGCCGTTACGCCTTTCGTCTTCAGCCACTGCTGCGCCGCATCGAACAGCGCGTTTGCGATCTCCTGATCGTTCACGCACTCAAAGAATCCGAAGAAGCCGATGTTCTCGTGATGTTCTTTGTTGTGGTTGTGGTTAATGATTGCCGCGATGCGGCCGAGCGGTGTACCGTCTCGTTCCGCAAGGAACATCTCCATCTCGGCATGGCGGTAGAAAGGATTGTTCTTGCGATCGATCAGCTTCTTTCGGTCCAGCAGCAGCGGAGGAACCCAGTACGGGTTGCCTTCATAGATGCGCCACTGAAATTTGATGAAGACCATCTCCTCACGCTTCGACCGCACAGGACGAATGGTGATCGGTCTGATAGCTCATTCCTTTCGCTATGATGATGAAGTTGAAGACCCCTGTGGAGATGCAAACAA
>JBBIRR010000061.1:0-18973 GCA_037441705.1 Ignavibacteriales bacterium | reverse complement strand
CAAATTTCACGGGAGGGGTATCTATGATGATCACCAATTCCGATTCAACGCTTGAGGCCGTTCAGCGCTTCAACGACGCCTTCAACCGTCACGACGTTGATGCCGTGATGGAAGCGATGACGGAGGATTGCGTGTTCGAGTCCACATACCCGCCGCCCGATGGTCAGCGCTTCGAGGGACAGGCTGCAGTGCGCGCGGTGTGGGAGAAGTTTTTCGCCGCGTATCCCGATGCGTATTTTGCGTGCGAAGAGATGTTTGCCGTCGCCGACCGCTGTGTTGTACGCTGGGTGTACCACAAAACGAAAGACGGCAAGCCGTGGCATCTGCGCGGTGTAGATGTATTTCGTGTGCGGGATGGGAAGATCGCCGAGAAGTATTCGTACGTGAAAGGATGATATGCCGGGAGCGGTGATGTACGATGCTGAGCGCGATGAGTGGATCTGCGGTGAGCGCTTGAAGGAGATCGTTGACGTGCGGCGTACCGAGGATGTGGTAAAAGGCTTGCAGTATGTGGAAGAGATCGTGCAACGGCAAGGCGGGATTGCTCTCGGCTTCATCAGCTACGAAGCGGCCCCGGCATTCGACGCCGCATTGACAACGCACCAACCCGACCCCGTATGCCCGCTTCTCTGGTTTGCTCTGTTCGAGCGGCCCGCGTCGGTGAGCCTATCCTCCTCCGTTCCTTCCGATGTTCCGATACTCTGGCAGCCCAACGTTTCGCGCGACGAGTATCGAACGGCAATCGAGCGCATCAAACACTACATCGCCGAAGGCGACACTTATCAGGTGAACTTCAGCTTTCGCCTGACGGCGGCGTTCCACGACGATCCTTTTGCGCTGTTTCGTCGTCTCGTTGCTGCCCAGCCGTCGCGCCATGCGGCCTTCATTGAAACCGACGACATTGCCGTCTGCTCGGCTTCACCGGAACTTTTTTTTTCTCTTCACGACCAAAACATCGTCACCCGCCCGATGAAAGGAACCGCACCCCGCGGGTTGACGTTTGCGCAGGACGAACAGCAGGCAGCTTCGCTTCGCGCTTCCGAGAAAAACCGTGCCGAGAACGTGATGATTGTGGATATGATGAGGAACGACCTCGGCCGTATTGCTGCCGTCGGCAGCGTTGTTGTACCGTCGCTGTTCGACGTCGAGCGCTATCCGACGGTGTGGCAAATGACCTCGACCGTCGCGGCACGAACCGAGGCATCCGTCACCGATATCATGCGAGCATTATTTCCGTGCGCTTCGGTAACGGGCGCCCCGAAAGCACGAACGATGGAGATTGTTGCCGAGTTGGAATCCACCCCGCGGCGGGTGTACACGGGGGCGATCGGATTCATCGCGCCGAACCGGCGCGCGCAGTTCAACGTGGCTATTCGCACAGTCCTCATTGATCGCCACAGGCGCACTGCGGAGTACGGCGTCGGCGGCGGTGTGGTCTGGGCTTCAACTCCGGATGGTGAATACGAAGAGTGCCTCACCAAGGCTCGCATCCTCACGGAGGCTCGACCCGAGTTCGAACTTCTGGAGACTATGATCTTCACGCAACAGGAGGGCTTCTTCTTGTTAGAGGAACATCTCAAACGCCTCAGAGAATCTGCCGCCTACTTCAACTATCCTGTTGATGAGGAGGAGCTGGCAAGGATGCTGACGCGACTCCAATCCGATGTGCGGGCCTTTGCGGACGACGTTCGCATCCGCGTGGTTCTTCATCGCGACGGGCGGCCGTCGTTCGTTATGCGACCTCTGGACACTTCAACACCCGAAGCGCTGCGCGTGAGAGTTGCCGCCGCGCCGGTCAATTCATCCGACCAATATCTTTATCATAAAACTACATATCGCAAAGCCTACGAGGACGCGCTTGCCTCCGTCCCTGAATGCGACGATGTGATCCTCTGGAATGAACGAGGGGAAATCACCGAATCAACGGTTGCCAACATTGTCGTTGAACTCAACGGAACGTTGTACACTCCACCCGTATCGTCCGGATTGCTGGCAGGGACGTTTCGAGAAGTGCTGTTGAAAGAAGGGCGCATCAGTGAGCGGGTCATTACCCTCGAGGAATTGCGGAAGGCATCGCAGCTCTTTCTCATCAACTCGGTTCGGAAGTGGCGCAAGGCGGTGCTGCTGTGAACGTGAAAACCTCTCCGCGTGTGGAACCGCTGACGCAATGACGACGATTCTCTGGCTTGTTGCTATCATTCTCATTGTGGTGGGCATCGTTGGTGTCGTCGTGCCCGCCGTACCGGGCACTGTGGCCGTGTTCGTCGGCTTGCTGCTTGCCGCATGGGCCGACAATTTCGACAAAGTAGGATGGCAAACGCTCGCGGTGCTTGGTGTTCTCACGCTCGCTTCCTTTCTTGTGGATTTCTACACAACGAATGTCGCAACCAGAAGAGTCGGCGCCAGCAGGCTTGCACTCCTGGGCGCTGCTGTTGGACTTCTTGTCGGATTGTTCTTCGGAGTTGTGGGCGTGATTCTCGGTCCGTTTATCGGAGCCTTTCTCGGCGAGTTGGTGGTGAGGAAAGATCTGAAGCAGGCGGGGAAGGCAGGTGCGAGTGCCTGGCTCGGGCTGGCGTTGGGCATCGCTGCGAAGCTTGCCCTGGTCTTCATGATGATCGGAATTTTTGTGATAGCGTATATCTTCTAAGAGCAGACATGTCTTGAAACCCTGCGGCAAATTCTGTTTTTTGTACATCCATAACATCTCCAACCAATCATGAAAGGACATTACGTATGAAACGATGGGCGACCGCTGTGTGGAAGGGATCAGGCAAGGAAGGCAAAGGAACGATGACCGTGCAAAGCGGCCTGTTGAAGGATCAACCCTACACATGGTCATCGCGGTTCGAACAGGGCGCCGGCACGAACCCCGAGGAGCTTGTTGCGGCCGCGCATGCGGGCTGCTTTGCCATGAAGCTCAGCTTCGTGCTCGGCAATGCGGGCTTCACGCCCGAAAGCCTGAACGTGACCTGCACGGTCAACCTCGATCAGGGCGCGATCATCGAGAGTCATCTCGACCTCAAGGCCAAAGTCCCTGGCATCTCGCCGGAGAAGTTTGCCGAATGCGCCAACGAGGCGAAAGCGAACTGCCCCATCTCGAAATCATTGACAGCCAAGATTACCCTCGACGCCACATTGGAAGGGTAGACGCGGCGTTCGCGGTTTGCGGCTCACGACGAAACCGGGCAAGCCCCGGAACGTGCGGCTTCACTTCGGGAGAGAGTCATGGACAAGATAAACCTCATGCACAAGCTCGATATGTTCTCGGAGCATTGGCAGCCGCACATCGTCGCCGAGCTGAACGGACAGGCTGTGAAGCTGGTGAAGGTGAAGGGTGAGTTCATCTGGCATCATCATGAACAGGAGGACGAGTTGTTCTACGTCCTGCGGGGAAGGCTTACGATCTGCTTCCGCGATCGGAATGTTGTGCTGAACGAAGGCGAGATGCTTGTCGTTCCAGGCGGCGTTGAGCACAAACCCGTTGCCGATGAAGAAGTGTGGCTGATGCTGTTCGAACCGGCCACAACGCTGAACACCGGCAACGTGGTCGACGAGCGGACGGTGGCGGCGCCTGCACGGATTTAGGTGTCGGGAGACCTGCATGAACGAACTGCGGCAGAACATCATCACGCGTGATTGGGTTGTCATCGCCAAGGGGCGGGGCGACCGACCGGATGAGTTTGCCTCCGACAGGAAGTCCCGACCCCCGCTGCCTGCGTACGTCGCACACTGCCCCTTCTGTCTCGGCAACGAGCATCAGACGGCGGAGGAGACGTTCGCCATACGCGATGCGCAGGGCTGGAGAGTTCGCGTTGTGCCGAACAAGTTTCCCGCGCTCACACCCGAAGGGGAGCGGACGAGGAAAATTTCGGGCGTGTACCGCTCGATGGCCGCGGTGGGCGTACAGGAAGTTATCATCGAACACCCGCGGCACGATACCACCATTGCGCTGATGCCGGTGGCTCATGTTGCCGATGTAATCAGGGCATATCGTCAGCGGTACGAAACGCTGCGTCAGGATGAACGCATCGAAGCAATCATCATTTTCAAGAATCACGGCGAGGCGGCGGGAACCTCGCTCGTTCATCCGCACTCGCAGCTTGCGGCAACGCCGATCGTGCCGTATCAGTTCCGCATCCGCGTCGATGAAGCCATTCGCTACTTCGATGACACGGGGGAATGCATCTTCTGCCGAACGATTGCAGACGAGCTTGCGTCGCGTGAGCGCGTGATCGAGGAGAACGATCACTTCGTGGCATTCATTCCGTACGCGGCGCTCTCACCGTTTCATATGTGGATTTTCCCGAAGCGGCATGCCTCTTCCTTTGACGAAATCACCGACAGCGAAATCGAACACTTCGCCGCCGTGTTGAAGAACGTCCTTGCCAGACTGTATCATGCGCTCGATAACCCCGACTTCAACTACTCCATCCGCTCGGTTCCGACCGGCGACAGGCGAACGGATTACTTTCACTGGTACCTTACCATCATTCCCCGCGTCGTCAAAACGGCTGGTTTCGAGTTGGGCAGCGGCATGTTCATCAACCCTTCAGTTCCGGAAGAGAACGCGGCGCTGCTCAGAAACGTTGATGTATCACGGGCAGCAGAAAGTTGAAATGGAAATGTTATCGTTCCGTGAACTCTGCCATCCACTTTGTTTGTATCCTGCTACGTCTGGATATCGAGCCATTCAACACAGGAGGAAGAAGCATGAATCGGAAGCTTGGAACGGTCGTCGTCGCGCTTTTGCTGGGGGCAGCGATGCTTGAAGCGGGCGGACCAAAAATCAAACTCTACTCCGTCGAGAAGAAAGGATATGTCATGGCCGACAAAGTCGTGAAAAGCGAAGAGGAGTGGAAGAAGCAGCTCACGCCTCTGCAGTTTGAAGTGACCCGAAAGAAAGGAACCGAGCGCGCCTTCACGGGGGAGTACTGGGACAATCACGAGGCGGGCGTGTACAAGTGCGTCTGCTGCGGCACGGATTTGTTCAGCTCGGAAACAAAGTATGAATCGGGTACGGGCTGGCCCAGCTTCTATCAACCGATAGCACAGGAAAATGTAAAGGAGGAGACCGACCGCAGCTTCCTCATGGAGCGGACGGAAGTTCTCTGTGCCCGCTGCGGTGCGCATCTCGGTCACGTGTTCGACGACGGTCCGAAACCGACCGGCCTGCGCTACTGCATGAACTCTGCCGCACTGAAGTTTGTGAAGACAAAATAGAACTCGAAACGCATCTCGCCGTCGTATGACAGCTCTTCCTGACGTCATCAGACCCGGGCCGGACTGATGAAATCACTGAGTCGCCCCCGACTGCTCGCCGTCGGTGTTTTCGTCTGCTCCGCTCTTCTGTTGACGTTTCGTTTATGGAACGGTCCCCGGCCCGACCCCGAACGGGATGCAGCGATGTTCCGCGGGTCCGTGGACTCATCACGGACGGTTTTCCTGCGCACGGACTTCGCGTCGTTCTACTATGCTGCTAAGGCATCGGCACACGGACTGAACATCTACGCTGCGCGTGTGTTGGATAGTCTCGCCGCAGCAGATGGCGTTGCCAACCACGTGCTGCCGTATCTCTATCCGCCCTTCTTTGCCATCGTCGCTCAGCCGATGGCACGACTCTCGCCGCAAACAGCCCAGCGCCTGTGGGACGCCGTGCAGGTGCTGTGCGTGAGTTGTGCGTGTGTGCTCATCATGCTAACGCTTCCCTTTCGCTCGGCAGATGTTTCCGGAGGCAGCTATTGGACGGTTGGAAGTTTGATTACGTGTGCGAGCGTTGTGGTCTTTCCGTTCGGAGAGAATCTTGCCTTCGGGCAGATCAACTTTCTGATTCTAATTTTGATCACGGCAAGCATTTTTCTTTCGATCAACATCAGACGAGATGTGCTTGCAGGGATGGCGCTCGCCGCCGCGACGCTCATCAAAGTGACGCCCGCATTGCTGCTGGTGCCGTTCCTCGTTAACAAACGATGGAACGTGTTGGGAGGGTTTTGGGGAGGATCGGCTCTGCTCGTGCTTGCTACGTTCGATCTCGCCGACAAAAATTCGTGGCGCGCGTTTCTCGACTTTCTTCCGAACATGGGCTACGCCCGCAATGTGCAGGGAGGATTTCATCCGAGTATTGTCGCCAACTTCTCACTTGCAGGCTTCTTCATGCGCCTGCTGCCCGGCGAAGGCACTGCTATTCGCTTGCTGACAATGATGACCGCCGTTCTTCTGTTTGCCGTTATCCTCTTCCATCAGGTAAAGAAACAAACGCCGCGAAACGACGCGTCGTTCATTCTGCCCTATCTCATCCTCATGCTCGTCGCTTCGCCGGTCACGTGGCGACATCATCTCATCCTTCTTTTGCCGGGGGTCGTGTTCGTGCTTCGTGGGATATGGTTTGAAGAGCAAGGACGGCGGCGCGTGAAGAGAATGCTCGCGATAACCGTGCTTGCAACCCTGTCGATGGTGGATTTTCAGGCACTCTATCCGCTCATTTCCATGCCGGAGTTGCTGCGACCCGTGCTTACGGCGATGAATCTCTGGTTTCTGATTCTTCTGCTGGCAGCGTCGCTGCGGATGCTGCCGATGGACGCCACTTCACAGGTACGTTGATTGTCATTGCGCTATTGGCTAACTTCTTCGCCAGGAAATTCTTGACGGACATCTCTCGACGACGAGATTGGTGAAAATCTACACGAAGACCGGCGACAAAGGTGATACCTCGCTTTTCGGCGGACAGCGCGTGCCGAAAGATGCGCTGCGCATCGAAGCATACGGCACGGTGGACGAGTTGAACTCCGTGCTCGGCATCGTTCGGGCAGACAACAAAGAGAAGGAGATTGATGAGATTCTCGAGCAAGTGCAGAATGAGCTGTTCGTGCTCGGGGCTGATCTTGCCACGCCGCGATCGTCCAACGCCAAACAGATCCGCCGCGTAGAGCCGAAAGATGCCGTGCGATTGGAACGGGTGATCGACAAGCTCGATGCCGAACTGAAGCCGCTCAGGGCGTTCATTCTGCCCGGTGGGTCGCCGGTTGCTGCGCGGCTTCACTTCGCACGCACGGTCTGCCGACGCGCCGAGCGCGCTGTGGTGCGCCTCTCGCGCAACGAAGACATCGGTGAGGCCGTCACCATCTACCTTAATCGGCTGTCGGATCTATTGTTTGTGCTTGCCCGTTACGCCAACCACTGTGCCGGCGTTGCAGAAACCAAATGGAAAACGTAGCGTGACGCTCTCCCCCATTCCACCCGCACGCTTGCGCGCGTTCGTAAAGAAGCTCATCTGCTTTGCCGCTGCAAGTCTCGTGTGTTCCGCCAGTACGATGTCGCAAACCGAATTCTCGCAGGAAAACGCCGAGCAGATCTTGAGAACACTCGTCGTCGAGATCGGCCCGCGGCCCATGGGCTCGCCCGCGGAGCAACAGGCACTCACCTTTGCCGTCGACAAGTTTCGCGCCTACGGCTGCGACACAGGCTACGTGCTGCCCCTGACGGTGGCCGAGGGCGTGAACACCAAAAGCGGCGTTGCCATCGGCATCAAGAAAGGAAAGACGGGTCGCATCATCATCATCGGCGGGCACATTGATACTTCCGGACCCAATGTGCCGGGCGCGAACGATGACGGCTCGGGCACCGCGTGCGTGATCGAGCTGGCGCGCGTGCTGTGCCGCCGCGACAACGAGTCCACCGTCATGTTCTGCTGCTGGGGCGGCGAAGAGCAAGGGCTGCAAGGCTCGAAGCACTTCGTGAACACGTTCGCGCACCTCGACAGCGTTGTGCTGATGCTGCAGATTGATATGGCGGATGGTTCCAGCTACCTCATCGCCGACCCGGACGGAACCAAAGAAAGCGCACCATCGTGGTTGCTCGCAGCGGCTTTTGAGATTTCGAGAGACTTGAATCGTGATGATCTGGTGTATCAAACCGGCGCGGCAACGTGGAATCTCGCCTCCGGCGGATCGTTCGGCTCCGATCACATTCCGTTCATTGACAAAGGCATTCCAGCGATTGACTTTACGAGCGACGTGACGTTCCCCATTCACACCCCGCAGGATTCGTGGGAGAATTTTACGCCGTCGGGCCTGAAGCGTTCGGGTGACCTCGTGTTGAAGCTGTTCGAAAGGTTCGATGCCGGCGTTCCCTCGCGAACGACGGAGCGCTATCAAGTCCTGCAATGGGGTTCGACGCTTCTCTTCCTTCCGTACCCGCTGCTCTGGGCGTTCATCGTTTTGTGTGTTGCCTGCGGCATCGCCGGGTTTATCATCTCCCGGCGGCGAAGGTTGCCTGCCGACGCGGCTGCGAACATCAAGTGGTCACGATGGAAAGTGCTGCTCGCCGCTCTGGCGATTCAGGCGTTTGTCTGGAGTTCGGAAACCGTCGTCGGGTTCATCAAGGGCTATCGCTTCCCCTGGGTGAACAATATAGCCGGGTTTCTCCTTCTCGGCATACTCTTCGGGTTGATAGGGCTCTGGCTGGTGCTGCAAGCGCTCCGACGCTATCGGTTGAGTGAAGAGGCGCATCTGTTTGCCGGACCGGCCTTTATTCTTCTGCTTCTTTTCACGCTCCTGTCATCGTTCGTCACGCCTGAGTTAGGTATGTATGCTGCCGCGTCACTGCTCTGCTTCTCTCTCGCTGTGATGGTCCGAAGACCGACGGTGAAGCTGATCTGGTTCGCTCTCAGTGTGTGGGTGATGTACAACCTTTTCTTCTTTGAGGGACTGGGATTGTTTCAACGCGTGATAGCGCAGAATCAGATCGCCGTGTTCTGGCAAAAGGCCCTCCTCCATCTTGCGTACATCATCGCCTTTACATTCTTCTCCCTTCCGTTTGTGTATGGCTTCGCGGCGATCTATCGCGGATCGGGCACGGACCTTCTTGGGTTGAGACGATTCAGAAGCAGGAGTGGTCTGATGGTGACGCTGCTTGCGACGATCGGCGTGATGGGTTATCTTCTCGCACAGCCTGTCTATGACAAATTGTGGTTCAATGGAGTGAGCATCATCCATCGGTACGACATGGAAGCCGATACCGGCTCGTTGGTCATCCGAGGCTCGGAGTATCTGCGCGGGCTGTCCGGCTCCGTTGCCGGTCGTGATACAACACTTGACGGTCGCGAAAATCTTCTCGATGTGCCCGAAGCGAAAGGCGTGCGCGTAGGGTGGGTAGATGTGCATCGCACGAACAGCAAGGCTCAGGCGATCTCCGATTCGATTCGACGTATGGACCGGATGCTCGCAGTCCGCAGCGCTTTCCGGCCGTTGCGCATGGATGTTGTGTACGAGAGCGAGCAGCCGTTCGACATTCGAACCGAGTGGGCACACGGGCCGAAAACACCCGATCGCAGGATGCGCGAGACTGACAGAAGAAAAGTCTTTCGATGGTATGCCTTTCCTGATACGTTCCTCACCGTGCCGGTTAGCTTTTTCTTGCGCGACACGCAACGCGTGCGGGAGAAGGTAGAAATCCTCTTCGATTCTGTCGCATACCCCATCAGGATTGCGCGGGAGTTTACAAACGTGCAGTATCGGACAACAATCACTTCGGTTGATACTTTCGGCGTTGACCAACGATGAGGGCAAAGAAGAAATATCATCGCACTCCCACGTCAACAAGCTCGTTCGGCACGCCCGGGCGCATCGGACATGATTCGTCGAAGTTCTACTCGAGCAAACTGTACGATGGCTTGCGTCGTGATGGTTCCCGAAAGGAGCGTCCCGACGAGAATGCCCTCCCCATCTCATCGCTGGACAAGATTTTTCTCAAGAGCAGCGAACAGATGGATGAACTGCCCGACAACAGCGTCCATCTGATGGTGACCTCCCCGCCGTACAACGTGACGAAGGAGTATGACGACAACTTGACGTTGGACGAGTATCGCGCTCTGCTCAGGCGTGTCTTTGGCGAGACGTTCCGCGTTCTCGTCAACGGCGGCAGGGCGTGCATCAATGTCGCCAACCTCGGACGGAAGCCGTACATTCCGCTGCACGCGTACATCATTCAGGACATGCAGGCGCTCGGCTATCAGATGCGCGGCGAGATTATCTGGGACAAAGCCTCCAGCGCGAGTCCTTCGACGGCATGGGGAAGCTGGCAATCCGCAAGCAACCCAACGCTGCGGGATGTGCATGAGTACATCCTGATTTTCACGAAAGGAGATTTCGCGCGCCCGAAGTCCGGCAAGCAGAGCACGATCGGGCGCGAAGAGTTTTTGGAGTACACGAAAAGCGTGTGGCAATTTCCTGCCGAGCGTGCAACCCGTATCGGTCATCCGGCCCCCTTTCCCGTCGAACTGCCGCGGCGACTCATCCAACTCTACACCTTTGCCGGCGACGTCGTGCTCGACCCGTTCTGCGGCAGTGGCACGACGTGCTTAGCGGCAAAAACGTGCGGGCGCCATTACGTCGGGTATGAGCTGGATGAATCGTACTGCAGGCTCGCACAGCGGCGCTTGCAGCAGGACAATCCCCTGGAGGTGAAGTGAGAGAGATGGAGCCAATCCTCAACGTCCGCAATCTCGCCAAGCGCTACAACGGCCTCGTGGCTGTGGACCACATCAGCTTCGCGGTGTACAAACAAGAGATCTTCGGCATCCTCGGTCCCAACGGCGCGGGCAAAACGACGACGCTGGAGATGATCGAAACCCTTCGACCGATAGACGAAGGCGACGTGCACCTGAACGGACTCGACGTGAAACGACGGCCGCAGGAGGTGAAACGAATCATCGGCGTGCAGCTGCAGTCCTCGTCCTTCTTTGACAAGCTCACGCTGAAGGAGCTGCTGGAGCTGTTCGGCGCAATGTACGGCCGGGAGGTGGACCCGATGCGACTCTTGCAGGAAGTAGAGTTGGAGGATAAGGCGAAATCGTACGTCGCTCACCTTTCCGGCGGACAGAAGCAGCGCTTCTCCATCGCCGCTGCTCTCGTCAATGAACCGGTCCTTCTCTTTCTGGATGAGCCGACAACGGGACTCGATCCGCAGTCGCGACGACATCTGTGGGGAGTGATCAAGAGGATTCGCTCGGAAGGAAAAACCATCGTCATCACCACGCACTACATGGAGGAGGCGGAGGAACTCTGCGACCGTGTTGCGATCATGGATCAGGGAAAGATTATCGCCCTCGATCGCCCGCAGGAACTCATCAACAAGCTTGTGTCGGGAGGCTTCAAGAAGGAACGTATCGAAAGATTGGCGAACCTCGAAGATGTGTTCCTGAGTCTTACCGGACATTCGTTGCGCGAGGATTGACCCGCCTGAACCGTGAAACCCTGAACCTTGAACCTTGAACCCTGAACCCTTCATGCGTCTGAAATGGAAACTGTTCGTCGCTTCTCTGAAAATGCTCTTCCGCCAACGGGAAGCTGTGCTCTGGTCGCTGCTGCTGCCGCTGTTCATGATTCTCCTGTTCAGCTTTGTTCGCTTCGATGGGGTTGGGCGTATTGACCTTGGTGTTGTGAATGAAGCGGGAGCGATGGGAGACTCGCTGATCGCAGCACTGCGGAAGGTTCATGCATTCAGAGTGCACGAAGGGGCGCGGGAAGCAGAACTGAGCGAGCTGATAAAGGGCGAGCGCGTCATGGTTCTTGTGATCCCGCGGGGGTACCGGCCCTCCTCGGGGGCGGAGCTGCTTGCGTTCACCAACGATGCTCGACCGCAAGAAGCCCAGCTCGGCGGGATGATTCTTCAGCGTGTGGTGGATGAGATGACCTTTGCGGCGCTCGGCGCAACGGCACGCACCCGCGTCACGCTGCAAGCGGTGGCGAGCCGCCATCTTACCTATTTTGATTTCGTTGCGCCGGGAATTCTTTCCATGTCCATCATGCAGCTGGGCATTTTCGGGGTGGCGTTCGGCTTCGTTTCGATGAAGAAGCGCGGCATCCTGCGCAGGCTGTTCGTTACGCCCATCAACCCCAACGACTTCATCATCGCGCAGGTGGGGATGCGCCTGGTGTTGGTCATGCTGCAAATTGTGATCATGACGCTCGTGCCGTATTTCTTTCTGGACCTTCATTTCATCGGCAGCTTCTGGGAGATGTTTGTGGTCGGCATCCTTGGCGCGGTCGTGTTCCTCGCTCTCGGGTTTGCCATCGCCGGCATCAGCAAAAGTGAGGATCAGGTTGCGCCGCTTGCCAACGTCATCGCCATGCCGATGATGCTGCTGTCGGGTGTCTTCTTCAGCCGCTCGGCGCTCCCCGGCTTCGTGCGCAGTGCGGTGGACTACTTCCCGCTTTCCTTTCTTGCGGACGCGCTGCGCAATATTGCAATCGAGGGCGCAACCCTGACCGAGGTTCTGCCCGATATCGCGGGACTTGCGGTGTGGTGTGTGATTTCGGTGTTCGTTGCCGTGAAGATGTTCCGGTGGGAATGAGTGCCGGGGTCGCACTCGTTTCTCGCTTGCGACTTGATGCTGCTTCCTGCTCTGGATTACCTTGGCGTCGGCGTCACGGCATCACTGCTGTCTTCTTCTGCTGCAAGTCCAGACGCGGGATCGCTTCCTCACGCAGCCGCTGGGGCGAGTATCCGAAAGGAAGAAGCAATGTTGCAATTGCCTTCAGTGCCAGCTCGGTGTACTTCTCAATATCATATCCATCTTCGAATGAGTACAATGCCAGCGGGACGGCCTTTGCAGGCTTCTTCTTCCCCTTAGCGTCAACGATGATGTACTCCAGCATTTCCCCGGGACGCAACGTAATGCCTGCGTCGTCCAGCGCTTTTGCAGCCGCAGCGTTTGCGCTGTTGGTGGTGTACTCCTCCGGCTCCTGCGAGATGTGCTGCCGAATAACCAGCTCGAGAGGGTCGGCTTTGCCGGAGGCCAGCAAGGCGAGGAACTCGCGAGCCGCAGCAAGTGCAGTCGGAACGGACGCTTCGACTTCAGCGACGCCGGTTGCATGCTGGAACGCTTCGAGCATCTTTGCCTGCATGCGTTTGATGAACAGAGGCGTATCGCGGCGTCGCAGCTCGATCCCGCGGACCTTGATCTCCCCATTCGTATAGAAGCCCACGTACCGATTTGCCGTCGGAATGTTCGGATCCATCTTCGACGCCGGGAACAGAATCCAGCGGTAGATGCCTTCGAGGGAGATTTCGATGTTGGTGGCGGCTTTGATCTCGCTGCACAGCTGTTCGTAGTCCGCTTCCGTTGCTCCTTCCTTCTTCAACCACATGCAATCCACGATAGCGTGCAGGAAGCGATAGCCGCGCGCTTCGGCAAGTTCTTTTGCTTTCAAGATGCACTCGCGCGAGAAGGCATTGACCGACTCGTGAGCCTCGATCTTGCCGAAGCGGGCATTCTTGTACCCGAGATAGCCGAAGCAAGTCACCAGCATCCACTTGAGCGCATTCTGACGGTGGTCGTAGACATGCCAGCGTTCATCACCGAGTTTCTTGAGGCGCTTCTTTTCCTTTTTGTAGAACGACCGTCGCTCCACAAGAGGACGCAGCGTTGCCGGAACAATGCCCTCGCGTTTTTCACAGATGGTGTAGTTCAACTCCGGTACCGTGCGGTTGCGGCAGCAGCGACAATTCACCGTCTCCGGCGACACATTGTGTTCTACCATGATGCTCGGGTACATCGAGACGAAATCTAACTCCGCAATCTGTTCATGATATCCCATCACGGGCTGGAAGATCAAACCACCGCGGTCGGCAAGCAGCAGGGTGGCAGCGGACTTAAAACTCTCCGGCTCGCGTTTCTTCGCGGGGATGAGATAGTTGTTGCGATAGGCCCAGGAAAGCTGCATGGACGAGAGTGCCGTGCCAATGCTTGAACGCGCCTGATGCTGCACAGGCAATTGCGTGAGGCGGGCGATCTCCACAACGCCGTCGAGGCTCGCTTCGCCCATCATGAACGAATTCTCCGTATCGAGGTGCCATCTGCCGGCCAGCTCGAACGCGCCTTCTTTGTGCACGATTTTTCCGTACACAAAATAACTCGACTCACGCGTGCGGAAGTACCCCGCGTGCGGGTCGCGGTTCAGCAGCAGCGGCATGCGATGCTCCTGCGACAGGCGGTCAAGCATCGGCAGCAGAAGGGCGTCGCCGTACTCCGTCATAATCACATCCGGATCGCAGCGCCGGAGGTGGTCGTTCACGGATGCGAGAATGTCGGCAGGATTGTCCTGCTGCACACTGTACGTCTCACCGTTGTAGCTGATCTCCAGCTGGATCGTCTTTCGGTATCTGGGAGAGAGGACGTCGGGACGATTGGCCAGTTTCAGAAACGTCAGCGGCGGCATGGAGTATTCGAGGGCCTCGCGCTTGTCGGCAAGATCAGCGGCGAGAAGGGTGCCCTCGGCCGAGAATGTGTACTGTCCATAGGCAAGCGGGAATAGTCCGGTCTCGTACAGGTACGTCTGCTGCGGCGGGATGTCGGAGTTGAAGAACACGAAATGCGGAAAATGATGCTCCAGCGCGCGCACCACTTCTTTCAGCCGAAGCGGATCATGAACCTGCACGCGCAGGAGTCGCCACTCTTCGTTCGAGTACAGCTCGCGCTTCAGCACCCAATCCAACGTGATGCGGCACGGAAAGCGGCGCACGAGTGCGGCGACGCGCGGCTCGTCGCTCTGCGGGATGTGCATGTAGAACGACGGCGCATACGGCACCGCGGCGGAATGCTGCTCGCCTTGTTCATCGATCACCCACAGGGTAATGCCCCCGGGCGACGGATACACATCGAACAGCCAGCCGGTATGAACCATCCTGCCCATAGAGGAATTGTTGCTTCCGAAGTCTTTCTCTCCTCAAATCAACGAGTCCAAGATGGTCTTCAGATGAAGGAAAGCAAAGTCAAGGTTCTCGCGACGCATGTCCATGCCGCTGGGGGCGTCTTGCGCGTCATCCTTGAGCACCCCTGTGAGGTACCTCAGCACCTCAGGCTCGGGATAGCTCTCGATCATGGAGAGCAAACCGCCCACGAAGTCGCCCGCCGAATCCGAAGCCACCTTTGCAAAAAAATCCTTGTTTGCTTGATATATCTGTTCCAGATGTTCGTTTGACACACTCTTGCATCCGCCCGGACGTTGTTCGAGGATCTGCCAGATGATAATGCCGATATAACAAAAGAACTGCCGCTCCAGTCGGTTGAAGCCTTCGTATTTACTCAGGACGGTCAAGAAGGCGAGAACGTTCGGCTGCTCCTCACTCATTTGCAGAACCAACGCTTGTGCCTGTTCGGGGGTCTGGTCGGACATTCTCTCCAGCACGTGGTCAATGGTCGTTGCGGAAATCATGCGTGTCTCTCGCTCAAGTGGCTGTTCATCGTGGAGGCCGGCCCTGTCTGATGTTGTGCTGCGCTCGGCTTTCGTTGTCCCGTCAGCAAGCCTCTCTCTCCCAAGCTGCCCGGCCGCTGTGGCGGATGGTTGGATCGTCGTTGAAGGAGCGTGCGTTGCCTCCCACAAAATGTGGAGAAGGTAATTCAATGTCAAGCAAGAGAAGGTTTCGGGAGAGTTTCATATATTGGCGGTGCGGCATCACCAATGGAAGGTTCCCCTATGCGAAAAACCATCCTCGTCGTTGACGATGAACAGGATATCCTCGACATGCTGAGGTACAATCTGGAAAAGGAGGGCTATGCCGTGCTGACGGCGCGAAACGGGATCGAAGCGTTGAAGCAAGCGAAGTTGTCTCCGCATCTCGTTCTGCTGGATGTGATGATGCCGGAAATGGACGGCTGGGAAGTGTGCAAGGAACTGAAACGAGATCCGAAAACGGCAGCCACGCCCATCATCTTTCTCACCGCAAAGGGCACGGAGGTGGATGAGGTGTTGGGGCTGGAGTTAGGTGGGGACGACTACGTTGTGAAGCCCATCGCCGTGCGCAGCTTGCTGGCGCGCGTGCGAGCGGCGCTGCGTCGCCACGACCAGCGCGTCGACGGCCCGCCGCACGATGAGCACATCACGATTGATGAGTTGGAAATCGACGTGCCCCGCTACACCGTGACGGTTCGTCGAAAACCGGTCGTGCTGACGCGGCGGGAGTTCGAAACACTCCTGTATCTGGCCCGCCATCGCGGGCGTGTCATTACGCGGGAGGTATTGCTCAGCAGCGTGTGGGGCGACGATGTGCGCGTGGTTGACCGAACGGTTGATGTCCACATCAGCAAGATTCGGGAAAAACTCGGCGCCTGCGGGGAGTACATCGAAACCGTCAAAGGTGTGGGTTACCGGATGAGGGCCTGATGCCGATACAGCGGCTTCAAACCAAAATCACACTCACCTACGTCGTCCTGACGGTTGTGACAGTAACCTCTTTGGCGATCCTTGCGGGGATTGCTACGAAAAGGTACCTCGTCGACAGAAAGATTGATGAGCTTGAAGAACGTATCACGGCGCTCGCGGAGCTGCTTCCCTCGGAGACCGATCAGACGCTTGCCGCGCTCCATCGCTCGGTTGTACGCTTTGCTCGTGCCACGGGTCTGCGCATTACACTGATAGATTCATCAGGGACGGTTCTGATCGACTCCGATGTACCGATCGATCACACGTCATCCATCGAGAATCATCTCAGCAGGCCGGAAGTCCAGGACGCTGTGCGCGGGAGAATAGGTGTAGCAACGCGCCGCAGTGCAACCGTGCATGGGGAGCTGTTGTACGTAGCCCGTCGTATGCGGCTTGCCGGGGCGACCGGTGTGCTCGCCGGGGTGCGCGTTGTTCGTGTGAGCGCACATCTGACCGATGTTGACAGCATGGCTGCGAAAGAACAACTGGCGATCATCCTTTCCGGCCTTGTTGTCTTAGGGGTGGTGATCGCGGTGAGCGTGGTTCTCTCCCGCCGCATTGCCCGTCCGATGGTGACGATTGCCGATGCGGTCGAACGCATTCGTGCCGGCGAACTCGACACACACATCACGGTGCGGGGCAACGATGAGGTTGCGCGCGTTGCGCGTGCCGTCAACGAGATGGTGGATAAACTGAAAGCCGATATCGTCCGGCTGAAAAAGCTTGAGCGCGTCCGCACCGAGTTTTTCGGGAATGCCTCTCACGAACTGCGCACGCCTATCTTTTCGCTTCAAGGATTTCTCGAGACCTTGATGGAGGGAGCAGTGGACGACCCGCAGGTGAACCGGACCTTCCTGAAGAAAGCCTACGAACACTCCGTTCGCCTCAACTCGTTATTAGAAGACCTGATGACCATCTCGCATATCGAGTCGGGCGAGATGAAGATGAGCTTCCGCTATTTTGACCTGCATGAGTTTCTCACCGCCCTCATGGAGGAGTACCGCACGAGCGCCGAGCGCAACAACGTTACGTTGCGGCTCGTGCCTTCTTCCTCCGACGCCGTGGAGGTGCTGGGCGACCGGGAACGGTTGCGGGTTGTGTTCGAGAACCTTTTAGAAAATGCCATCAAGTACAACAGGCCCGACGGCGAGGTGAGCGTCTCCTACACGCTGCAGGATGGTTTCGTGCGCATCGCTGTTGCCGATACCGGCGTCGGTATTGCCGCGGAGCATCTGCCGCGCATCTTCGAGCGTTTCTACCGCGTCGACAAGAACCGCTCGCGCGAGGTCGGCGGCACGGGGCTTGGACTTGCCATCGCCAAGCACATCGTCGAAGCGCACGGCAGCACCCTCCATGTGGAAAGCACACCGGGAAAGGGAAGTACCTTCTGGTTCACACTCAGAAGTTGAGAGGCGAAGCCGGGCAGGACGCCGTTTGAGAGTGACGGTTTGAGGTTCAGGCTTCAGGATGCAGGATGTAAGATGCAGGATTCAGAATGATTCTCGTTCTGGATTCTTCGCTCGTTGCGCTCGCTCAGAATAACGGAGGGAGCGGGATTGGCAGCGTAGCGCCTTTGCCCGCCCGTTGCGTCACGGCACTTGAGCCAAACTATTGAGCCGTGACGCCCCAGGGCATGATGTGTAGCGCCGGACTCCCGTCCGGCGTTTTGTTCGGGTCGCGAATTGGAAATTCGTGCTACGCGTCGCCCGGACGTCACGGCTTACGCACGCAACCTTGTGCCGTGACGGAAGGGGGGAACGCGAGCGTGCGGGGTCGGTTTGAGGTTTGAGGTTTGAGGTTTGAGGATCGGGGTTCAAGGTTCAGGCTTCAGGGTTCAGGCTTCAGGATGCAGGATTCAGGATTCACGGATCGGAACATGATCGGGTCGCCCCGATGGGGCTTGAGGGATTTTTCGGTCTCTGAGTTCTCCAAACAGTTCCGCTCCTACGGAGCGGATGCTCAAATCAACACTCGTGCTACTCGTCGTGAGGGCGAGCTGTTGCCAAGCGGGCGCAGCCAAGCTGAGTCCCGTAGGGACGACCTGTTTGTAGCATGGACAATGCCCAAACGAACGTAAGCCCCGTAGGGGCGACCTGTATCCGCTCGCCACGTTTACTCCGGTCCACGTTTCTCTCCTTATCACCAAGTTTTGATTCCGTCGCTACGCGACGGGTGTGATGATGCGTATGATTGGAATCCCGACCTTGAAAGGTCGGGCTATGGTCGTGAGGTCACTACGTGACCCACGAGTACGCAACGCGGAGATTGCACTGGCCAACACTGTCATGCTGAGCGCTGCTTCCCAAGCGCGAAGCATCCAGAACCGAGGCACAGGTGGCCAATGTTCAATCGTGGATGCATGGTTCGAGGTTCGGGGTTTGAGGTTCGATTCAGGATACAGGATGCAGGATGATTCTTGTTCTGGATTCTTCGCCTCTGAAAAGCGAGGCTCAGAATGACGGAGCGATCGGACGTCACGGCTCACGCGCCTGACACCCGCGCCGTGACGGAAGGGCGGGAAGTGGACTACACTGTCATGCTGAGCGCTGCTTTCCAAGCGCGAAGCATCCAGAACCGGCGAACATCTTTGTAGGGACATGCCTCCGGCATGTCCTGCTGGAAGTGTGCAAACACCCCGCATCGGCAACGCAAGCATTCAGCATTCCTCACATCAGGACACGGCGGAGCCGTGTCCCTACGCAAATGCGCGGAACACCCTTCGACTCCGTCCCGCCTGAAAAGCGGCAGGACTGCGCTCAGGGTGACGAGGCAGA
>JBBIRR010000060.1:0-20023 GCA_037441705.1 Ignavibacteriales bacterium | reverse complement strand
CTTGCCGAACATTTCGCTGGAGCTTGCCTGATAGAACTTGATCTTCTTGTTGACCAGCCGGATCGCCTCCAGTATCTTCGTCACGCCCAGCGCCGTGAACTCGCCCGTCAGCGCAGGCTGAATCCACGAGGTCGGCACAAAGGACTGTGCGGCAAGATTGTAAATCTCGTCCGGCTCCGTTTCTTCGATCAAATCAATCAATGAAAGTTGATCAAGAAGGTCGGCCTGCCGAATCGTGATTTTGTCCCGGAGGTGTTCGACCCGCTCGAAATTTTCCGTGCTGGAGCGGCGCACCATGCCGGTCACCTTGTAGCCCTTGGCAAGAAGAAGTTCCGCGAGGTAGGAGCCATCCTGACCCGTAACGCCGGTAACGAGAGCCTTTTTCATTGTGGTGTCCGCGATGTGTCAGATTTGCGCGCAGCATTCTCTGCCGCAAGCTGCGCCTGCAGGGCGGCAATCCGCTGCTGAATGTTCGGGTCGTTGGGAAATCGCTGCTCGAGCCATCGCAGCACATCAATCGATTTCTGATAGTCCTTGCGCGTGTCGTAGATATCCATCAGAACACGCACCGGATTGTAGTAGGAGCTGAGGTTGTACTGGCCGCTTTCCAGAACGCGCCAGCATTCGGGTTCGACTTCGGCCATCAACTCATCATATTTCTCTTTGCGGCCCAGACGGAGATAGAACGCGGCAATGTCCGAGGCAAGCTCCCATCCCATCGGAATCTTCGAACGCGGGATGAGGTATTCCATTCTATCGAGCACGGCCAGAGCCTTCTCGCCGTTGCCGGCGACGTTGGCATAGTGCAGCGCCAGCCGGATGAACGCCGAGCGATAGTTGATCATCAACCGTGTGATGTTTTCGTCGTAGTACACACTCGGGTCGTTGATGCCGCGGAATTTGTACCCGTACCGCGGCGTCTTGGAGAACCCTTCGGGTTCGTTGAAGAGATTCGCCTCAAGAATCTCGACATTCACTCCTCCATCCTGTGTGTTGGGAACCTTCCTCGGTTCCAGCCGCCATGCGAGTCCGTTGAACCACAAGTACTCATCAAGTCCTATCTTGCTGTCGGGCGAGCAGGTGACGGCAAAGTAGATGGGACGCTGCCACCGATTGGTGAAGATAATATCCTGCACGAGAATGTCCTGCACGCGGATGGCGGTGATATTACCGAATTGCAAGGTGGGCCGCATGGTGAACTCGATCTTCCCTTTGTTGATTTCAGCCGTATCGGTAACGCCATAGCGCGCATACGCCTCGCGCGGCACCGGCAGCGCGAGCTTGCGTTCCTGAAATTGAATCGGCCCAATGGCTTCGATTTCGCGATCGCTGAGACTGATGGGGACGGCTTTCGCTTCGGGATAGTACGGCTTTTGCTTCATCTGCTTGATGTACCAGGAGGTGTTCACCAGGCTCAAGTTTACCACGCGCACGTCGCGGCGTATCCCCTCGACATCCTGCAAGTACCACAGCGGGAACGTATCGTTGTCGCCATTGGTGAAGAGGATGGCATCCTGTTCACACGTCTGCAGAATATTGTAGGAATAGTCCCACGCCACGTAGTTGCCGCTGCGGTCGTGTTCGTGATAGTTGATGCGCACCATGTTTGCGGGAATTGCCGCGGTGAACACCAGCACGGAGAGTGCCGCCGTCGCCGTCGCAAGCTTGGGCCGCCACTGCCGCAGCAGATCAATGATGCCGACGACACCCACGGCAACCCACAGCGAGAAGACATAGAACGCGCCGACGTAGAAGTAATCACGCTCCCGCGGTTGCGGCTCCTGTTGGTTTTGGTAGAGGGCAAGAATCGGGCCCAGCACAATGAACATCACCACAAACACCAATCCCATCTTCCAATCTTTCTTGAACTGCCACCACAATCCAAACAGGCCCACGAGAAAGGGAATCCCGAGCGTGTCTTTTGCCGTCACGCCGGAATCCTGCTCGTCGCCCGCCTGCCCGATGTAGTTCCATCCGACATACCGGAAGAACATATGATTCAACTGGTACCGGATCAGAAAATCCAGGTCGCTGGTGTAGTTGGTGTAAATGCCTTGATGCTGCGGCTCCTGACTGTAGCGTCGTTGCAGGAACGGCGCGTCGCCGTACTGCTCACGGCCGAGATAGGCGGTCAGGCGCGCAAGATTGCTCGGGTCGTTCTCATTCATGGGGGGATTCTGATTCGCCCGAATGATCACGCTGGTATAGGTACTGTAACCGAAGAAAATCATCACGCCGCTCAGCAGCGCGATATGCAGCATGCGCTTTTTGTGCATGTAGGAATAGTAGATGCCGTACAGCGCAGCGAGGAGGATCGCCCATGGAATGTATTTGAAGATCTCGGCTTTCGTCTTTCCAAATTCACCGTCCATCATGCCCGGCATCCACTTCACAATGCCGGGATAGACGACGAAGAAGATTGCCACGGCCACCGCGCCGAATTTGATGAAGCTGTTGAGAGAAAACTCGTATCGCTTGAAATAGATGATCATCAAAACGGGGAAGATGCTCAGCAGCGCGAGCAGGTGCACGCCAAGCGAGAGTCCGATCAGGTACGAGATGAGCAGGATGTAACGCTCGCCGCTTTCGGTTTCCGAGCGTTCCAGCCAGCGCATCGCAAGCCACATAATCGTGCCAAGGAAGAACATGCTTGCGCCGTAAACTTCAGCCTCGATGGAGTTATCCCAATAGGTCGTGCAAAAGGCAAGCGACATGGCTCCGATGAACGCGCTGCCGTACACCGTGATCTTGTCGGCCAGGGTCTCCGGCATCCCGCGCATCTTGATGAGGACGCGGACAATGACGAGATACAGGAACATGATGGCAAGCGCACTGAGCAGCGCCGAGAGCGCATGAGCGCGCACGGCAAGATCGGATGCAAACGGGATCATCATCGCAATGCGCGTGAGGAACAAAAACAACGGCGACCCGGGCGGATGCGGCACCTGCATCATGTACGCGGCGGCAATGAACTCGCCGACGTCCCAGAACACCACCGTGGGGGCGATGGTCAACCCGTACATTACCATCGGAATGAAAAAGGCGAATGCCGCAATTATGCGGTTCAGTTTCTTATGCGTCATGAAGTACCTCGCTTGGACGGGGAAAACGTTCGGTCGCCGACTCATCTACGTCTGAGCCGAGAGTACAAAGCAGTGTTAAGATAGAAGAAAAGCGTCTGACTTTCAACGGTAATCCTACCGCCTTGCGCCCAAGGCCGGTCAGCACCTGAGAACCTACCTCCTGCCACGACAGACAAAAAACCCCGACCGCCTGTTTGGCGATCGGGATTTTGATGAGCCTTCCGGCGTTCGCTTACCAAATCTTCACCTGCATGTTCGAAGCTCGCACCATCGGATCGCCCGCGCTGCAGCCGAAGGCGTCGAAGAAGCTTGGCATGTTAGCCACCGGCCCGTTCGTGCGGAACTTACTCGGCGAGTGAGGATCGACCACCAATCGTTGCTTCAGATTCGCGTCGGTGTAATTGCGCCGCCAGATCTGTGCCCACGCAAGAAAGAACCGCTGCGGCGGCGTGAGGCCGTCGATGCGCTGCTGCGGCTTGCCCGCAAGCGTTTTGGTGAATGCATGATATGCGATGGCAAGTCCGCCGAGGTCGGCGATGTTCTCGCCGAGCGTCAACTTTCCGTTCACGCGCAGCGTGTCAATCGCAACGTAATTGTCGAACTGCTCTTCGACGATCTTTGCCAGCCGCTCGAAGCGATCGTTGTCTTCTTTCGTCCACCAATCGGTGAGATTTCCTTTGGCGTCAAACTTCCTTCCCTCATCGTCGAACCCGTGCGTCATCTCGTGCCCGATCACGGCGCCCATGCCGCCGTAGTTGACCGCATCATCGGCCTGCGGATTGAAAAAGGGTGGCTGAAGAATGCCCGCCGGGAAGACAATCTCGTTCTGCGTTGGATTGTAGTACGCGTTTACGGTAGACGGCGTCATGAACCACTCGGTGCGGTCCACCGGTTTGTCAACTTTGGCAAGCTGACGCCTCGTCTCGTACTCGCCTGCCCGCATGACGTTGTGGAGATACGAACCGCGGTTGATCTCAAGGCCGTCGTAGCTTTTCCATTTGTCGGGGTAGCCGATCTTGAGCTGGAACGCATCGAGTTTTTCGAGAGCCTTGCGGCGAGTCTCATCGCCCATCCATTCCAGCGATTGCAGACGCTCGCGGAACGCCGCCTGCAGATTTCTGACCATCTCCAACGCACGCGCTTTCGCTTCGGGCTTGAACGCGCGCTCGGTGTACATCTGGCCCAACGCATCGCCGACCAGACGATCAATGGTGCGCAGGACGCGCTTCCAGCGCGGCTGCAGTTCTCTCTGCCCGTTCAGCACCGTGCCGTGAAACTGAAAGTGTGCATCAACAAACGGGCGGCTCAGGTACGGCGCTGCGGCGTCAGCCAACTGCCACCGCAAGTACGCTTTCCATTGCTCGATCCCCACCTCCTTCAGCATGGCATTCACTTCCTTCATGAACTCGGGTTGCGACACGTTCACATCGCGCAGTCCCCTCACACCCATCCCGTCGAAGTAGCGCTCCCAATGCATGGCCGGAACAATCTTCTTCAACTCGGCAAGGGTCATCTTATGATAGACTTTTTCGGCGCTTCGCAAGTCCACGCGGGCCATCGAGGCTTTTGCCAGTCTCGTTTCGATCGCCATAACCGTTGCAGCATGGGCTTCGGCATCGGACTGCTTATCGCCCAGCATCGTGAACATCTTCACCATATACTTCGCAAACTCATCCCGTACGTGGACGTACCGAGCGTCGTCCTTCACATAGTAGTCCCGGTCGGGCAGTGTCAATCCCGACTGATCAATACTGGCAATCATCATCTCGCTGTTCTTGAAGTCCGGCTGCGAGACGAGCGCGAAGATCGGATTCCCTGAGGTCAGATGGAGGCGAACAAGCCCCGCCTGCAGGTCGGCAAATGTCCGCACGCGTGCAATCCGCTCTAACTCGGTTTTCAGCGGGGTGATGCCCTCGGCATCCGCGCGCAGCGAATCCATTCCGCTCACGTAGAAATCGCCAACGAGCTGAGCTGCACTGCCGCGCGGCGCGTCCGTACGCGCGGCAGCTTCTTCGAGAATGGTATGAAGAATCTCGTTGTTGCGCTCGGTCAGCTCGCCAAAACTTCCCCAGTTGCTGTACTGCGGCGGCACCGGATTGACATCGAGCCAGCCGCCGTTGGCATAGCGATAGAAGTCCTGACACGGCGCAACCGTCGTATCAAAGTTCACGGGGTCCAGCGGCTTTGCCTGTTGGTAACCGCTTTGAGAAAACGTCGTGTGCAGTGCAAGCGTGAGGCTCAGGCACACAAGCGTTGAGCGAAGGACCGCCGAAAGATAAGCATGCATAGTGTATTCCTTGTTGTTTGAGTGAGTGATGAATGATGAAGGCATGAACCAAACGACCACACGGGTGTACGAAGATCATCTCCTCAAAGTTGCCCGCTGCAAGTACCGGATGACCGCAAGACGGATGTCTCGCCGAACATCCTCTGCATCCTGTGCATTCGGTTCAAGAATCGTAACGACGTCCGGATGATCGTTCTTGAAGAACTCGATTCCCTGCTCTCTCCCGGAGAAGAGGTAGTCCGAAACGATCACCCAGTAGTTCCGCCCTGCATCAAGCGGCTTGCCGGCGATGCGCCACGGCGAAGAGCCGTCCGCCCTCGCGCCTTCAACAAGGTTCTGCTCGACGCCTTGATACTGGAGATATCCGCCTCGCCCCACATTGCGCTGGCCTGCTTCCAACACCCGCTGTAACAGGCTTCCCTTCATTTCTACTTCGACAATCTTTCCACCGAAGGGAAGTGTGCGGATAACATCATACTGCGTGATCGTCCCTCTCAGTTCGTCGTCGAGGCGGATCGAGCCGCTATTGAAGATGGCAACCGTTGCCTTCGTTGCTGCTGCAAGCATCGCTTGCGCAATCGTTGCCCCCATGTTCGTTTGCCGGTAGCGGATCGAGCTTTCACGTCCGTCAAGCGGCCCGGGAAGTGTCGCAACGACTTCGTCGGGATCGAACCCCTGCGCGCGGAAACCTTCGTACGCACGCGCCGTCCATGCGCGCACAACCGCAGCGGTGGCAGAATCCTCAGCGATGGTGTGATCAACCGTTCTGACCTCTGAAGTGATCCGTAACGCTTTCTTGGCCGCGGACCATCGAAGGCGATGGATGAATACCGTGCGAGCGTTGGCATCGGCTTTGGAGATTAGCGTCTCGCCGACTTTGAACATCATATTGGTATGCTCGTGCCCGCCCAGGATCAGTTTCACTTCAGGAAGAAGCAACGCGAGCTTTCTGTCCTCGTCAATAGAGAGATGCGTCACGGCGATGATGAAGTCCACGTGCGGCTTGAGCTGTTCGACCGCGCGCTGTGCAGCATTCATCGGATCGGTCCACACCACGTACGGCGGCTGCTGTGTTCCGATCGTCACGCCGAACACGCCGATGCGGAGTTCCTCTCCCCCTGCGCTCTTCGCACGCAGCACGACATACTCGGGCAGAGGCTGTTCGACACCGTTGACAACTTTCCAGAACGGCTTGACTTCCCCTTCCTCTGATGGAGTGTATTGTATGTTGGAAGAAATCCAGGTGAACGCGGACTCGTTAATTCTGCTCTGGAGCGTCTCATACCCGAGGTCAAACTCATGGTTGCCGAACGTGACGTAATCTACGCCTGCGGCATTCATGGCGGCAACTATCTGCGCCCCGCTGATCCGCTTGCCTTGATACACGGCCGTGCCGATCGCCGACGGGCTGATGAAATCGCCCGCGAGGAGTGTAAAGGTGTTAGGATTTTCCCGGAGCAGCTCTTTTCTGATTGTTGCGACACGAGCCATGCCGCCGTAGCGTCCATTCTCCACCGGAGAGATTTCGTACACGTCGTTGAGCTGCAGCAGAGTAACTTCTTTTGCGTCGCTTTCCTCTCCGGCTCCGAAGTGTGCAGACCGTGAGGCATCGGGCAACGGGCGCACGGCACTGCATGCCGCAAGCATGACACCGAGAAAGAGACTGAACAATCGGGTATGTTTCATGCGCTGGTCCTTCGATACGGGCTAAGGGATTATGGTACAACAACCGGCTCACGTTCGAGTTTCACACCGAAACGCGTAAGCACCGCTGCTTCGATCTCTTCGGCAAGACGAAGAAGCGAGCGTGTGGTTCCGTCAACGTTCACCAATGCAAGAGCATGATTGGAAGACACGCCGACGCCTTCCCTCCTGAGTCCTTTTGAGAAACCTGCCTTCTCCACAAGCCACGCCGCCGGAACCTTCACATCGTTCTGGAAGGGAAAGGTCGGAATCTCCTCGGCAATGCCGAGGGCGCGGCAGCGTGCTTGCATCTCCTCAAATTGCCGGCGCGAAAGAATCGGATTCTTGAAGAACGAGCCGACCGAGCGCGAGTTCGGGTCGGAGGGATCGATCACCATGGACTTCTTCTTGCGAAGCGCCAGTACGGCATCGCGCACCGCGGCAAGCTGTTCGGCGCCCGGCTTCAATGCGGAAAGGTCCACACTCGATTCGACGTACCGCTGAAGCTCGGGGTACCGCAGCGTCGGTTTCCCGTCGGGGCGGAGGCGGAACGTAACCTCGGTGATGACGAACGCGTTCACGTCTTCGGCGTTGAAGCGACTTCGGCGATAGGAGAACTTACACTCTTCGTTCGTAAACAGCACTTCATCCAGCGTCACGCGGTTGATGGCTTTCACCTGTGCAATCGTTTCGGCAACTTCCTGCCCGTACGCGCCGACATTCTGCATCGGCGCGGCGCCCACAAGACCCGGGATGCCGGACAGACATTCGACGCCCGCAAGTCCCATCAACACACTGAAACGAACGAACCGGTCCCATTCCTCGCCGGCGGCTACAACCATCTTGACACTCCCCGGTTCGCGAACGAACTGAACGCCCGTCATCGCCACTTTCAGCACAAGCCCATCGAATCCTTCATCGCGAAAAATCGTGTTGCTGCCGCCCCCGAGAACATGCAGCGGCATGCCGTACTCGGCCGCGACCCGGAGCGCTGCGCGAACTTCCTCCGCCGTCGAGCAGGTAACGAAGTATCTCGCGTTCCCCCCCAGTTTGATCGTGGTGTACTCTGCGAGAGGAACATTCTGCCGGAGGTTGATCATGCAGGCGCGCGGTTTTTTATCTGAATGATCTCGGCAGCAATGCTGACGGCGATTTCTGCCGGGGTATGACTCGCAATCGGGAGGCCGATGGGCGCGTGAATGCGGTTCAGGAAGTCCTCACCAATACCTTCAGCCCGAAGGTCGTTGAAGATTTGCATCGTCTTCGCCGGACTTCCCATCAAGCCAATATATCTCACTTGCTTGTTCACAAGAGATTGCAACGCCGCTTCATCGCTTTTGTAGCCCGCCGTTACGACAGCGACGTACTCACGGTCGTTTCCCTGTATCCATCCTCCCACTTCACCGTACGCGCAGAGGATTTTCTGATGGGCAGAAGAATTCTTGACGAACGTCTCCACATCCGGCCGATCATCAAACACAACAACACGGACATCCAGCGTCGCCAGCACGCGGCACAAGGCCAGGCCCACATGCCCGCTGCCGACAACATACACCGTATCCAGGACACCAACAGCCTGCTCATAGACCCAGTGCTGTTCGTCCGTATAGGCGAAGGTCGAGTCCTGCGGGCCGCGCTGATTCGCCGCGAAGGTAAACTCCGTAGGCGTTATCCGGATTCGGCCGCATTCGTGCCGGTGGAATGTTTCGCGGATGGATGCCACAACCGGCAGCGCATCCTCGTCCAAACGCTTCAGCAGCAGTGTTTGCCAACCCGAGCAGATCAGTCCTGAGGGTTCGAACTGCGTATCGCGTGAGTGAAAGAGTTTCTTGACGAACGAAGCTCCGGGCTGCGCTGCCCGTGCTGCGGCGATCGCCCGCTCCGTCCACTGCATTTCCATGACGCCTCCGCCAATCGTCCCGGCATGTTTGCCCGAAGCACTCACCGCCATGGCAAATCCCGCCCTGCCCGGCGAAGCCCCGTGGCTCTCGACAACGGCTACAAGCGTCACGGGTTCGTGCCGTTGGAGATGCGCGTGTATGAACTCACAAACTTCTCTTTGCATGGACACACTGCTGTAGGGAACGTCCGTCACCCATCACGGTTCGTCTTATTTGATAGTAACGATGATTTTGGTTAGTTTCCATCAGAATTCGAGAAATCCCTCCTCGAACTACGCGCGAACATCCTTCCCAACAGGAGTAGCGATGCGTTCGTCAGTATCATTCGTTCTTGATGGTCGTGTTGTCACCGAAAGCTTCCCCGGCAATTCTGTTACGCCCACCACAACACTTCTAAATTATTTGCGTAGCTTACCTGCACACACAGGCGTGAAGGAGGGATGCGCAGAAGGCGATTGCGGTGCCTGTACCGTTGTGCTGGCCGAACCCGGGCAGGAGAACAAGCTGCGATATCGAGCTGTTGATTCGTGCCTTGTCTTCCTGCCGATGGTTCACGGTAAGCAGGTCATCACCGTTGAGAATCTGAAGGCAGGGCAGCTGCATCCTGTGCAGCAGGCGATGGTCGAGTCCGGCGGCAGTCAATGCGGGTATTGCACGCCGGGCATCATCATGTCGCTGTTTGCGCTCTACAAGAATCACCATCAGCCGGATCGGCAGACGATTGACGATGCCCTCACCGGCAACTTGTGTCGCTGCACAGGATACAGGCCCATCGTGGAGGCGGCAGCACACGCGTGTGTTCATCACGGTATTGATGAGCTTTCCCCCACCGAAGAAGAGATCACACGACTCCTGCGGTCGATCTCCCGCGAGTCCGGCCGTGTGCACACCGCCGCGCAACTGTATGTTCAGCCGACAACAGTGCAGGAGGCACTCGCATTCAAGCGCGAGCATCCGGATGCAGTCGTCGTGTGCGGGGCAACGGACGTTGCCCTCCGCGTAACGAAGGGCCACGAGCTGCTGCCGATCGTTCTGGATCTCTCGCTGGTTGATGAGTTGAAAAGGATCGAAGATAACGGCACGGCTCTTCGCATCGGGGCCGGCGTCGTTCTCAGCGATGTGCAACGAGATGTTGCGCGTGACTTTCCCGCGCTTGCGCAAACGCTGGAGGTCTTCGGTTCACTGCAGATACGCAATCTTGCGACCCTTGGCGGCAACCTTGGATCCGCCTCCCCCATCGGCGATACGCTGTCCGCCCTTATCCCCCATCGGGCACGAGTTGTCCTTCAGAATACAACGCGAACGCGCGAGGTTTCTCTCGACGAATTTGTCATCGGCTATCGCACAACCATCCGCGAACCGGATGAACTGATCACGGCCGTCGTGCTTCCAAAGCCGGAACCGCACGTGCTGATTCGATGGTACAAGGTCTCGAAACGAAGAGACCTCGACATCTCAACCGTAAGCGCAGGATTCCGACTGGAACTTGATGGAGAAGGAAGAGTGAATGATGTCGTCCTGGCATACGGGGGCATGGCAGAGAAAGTTCAACGCGCAAGCCGCGCCGAACGTTTTCTGCTCGGACGTTTCTGGTCGCGAGAGCTTGTAGAGCAAGCGATGGACGTGATCGACGGCGACTTCACGCCGATTACGGATGCTCGGGGCAGTGCCGAGTTTCGGCGGGTCGCCGCACGAAATCTACTCCTGAAATTCTGGAGTGACGCGCAGCAGGGATTTGATGGAGCGAAGCACGAACGGACGCGCGTTGAGCCTCACGGATGAACGACAACCTCTTGCAGCACGTGTAACCGACATGAACAGAGAATCGCTGGAGTATCTTTACCATCTCCACTTCATCACGCGAGAGCAAAAGGAACGCATTGCGCGGGTTGTATCGAACGAGGTCTTCTCGCTGCATGATGAGCTGCGGTGGATCCTATGGGTTGGGGCAGGTTCACTTCTTGCCGGCATGATCGCGTTCGCATACGGCACCATCAACACAACCGGACAGAGCATTCTCATCGCGCTTCTGTTCGTTCTTTCCGGAACCGCCTTTCTCTCCGCTCAACATCGTAGTACCGCGTCGGAGCCGGCTGGCGCATCAAGTGTGTATGTCACAATTGGATGCATTCTGTTCGCCGTCGCTGTCGGGTTCTGGGAGTATGCGTACGCCCCCTTCGGGTCGGCCTGGCAGTTGGTGGCCCTCGTATGCGGAGGTGTGTTTCTCGTCGTTGCGTACCGATACGATCACCGCGGAGCGCTGGGTCTTGCCTTCGTGGGCATCGGCCTCGCCATCGGGCTGACCGTCTCGCCGCTTTCGCTGATGATGCAGGGCTACATCGTGCGGACGGAGTTGATCTCCGTCGGATTCGCTTATGGTGGGCTATTAGCCGTCATCGGCTCGTTCCAGCAATATCTCAATATCAAGAAACACTTCACGAACGCATTCATGCTGGGGGCCGGTCACTTTATGTTCCTTGCCGCGCTTGCCGGACTTGTGACCGATACCGAGAAGCTGCTCTTTGTCCTTATCATCCTGTTGCTCTGCTACGCGGGTACGGCATACGCACGTCGCACTCGCTCCTTTGCCGCGCTTCTGACAAGCTGCATCTACGGCTACCTGGGCGCCGCGTATCTCGTCAGCAAAGGGATTGCCGATCCGTCTGTTCAACTGGCGTACATCATCGTGTCATGCGCCGCGGTCGTCGTGGGGCTGTTCTCGTTTCGGAAAACATTCACGGAGGGTTGATGCTCGCCTATCACCCATACTGGCTCGAAGCATGGTCAATGATTCGCGACGCCGAGCGGCTCGCTCGAAGTCGGATGATCACGGATGAGCAACTGAAAATTATTCGCGCTGCATTCCTGAATCCGCTCTACGTGCCGCGTACGCCCGAACGTCTAACCCTCTACCTGTTCACGTGCATTGCCGTTGCCGCAATGTTCTTTATCGGTGTCCACGCCTTCCCGGGTGAACTTGGCGAAGCCACGCCGGCACACTCGCTGCTCACCGGTCTTCTCTGCATCGTCGTCCTTGAAGTTCTTGTCCGGCTGAAAAAGCCCTTCCGCGCAGGAGTGGATGACGCACTGCTTCACCTCGGACTTGCATTGATCCTCGTCGGCACCGACAGGTTGATGCGAGAACTGCTGCCGGCGAGCGCGCTTTTGGGCACGGCGCTCATCGCTCTTCCGCTTTTCATTATCGCTGCAATCCGATATGTTGATCGGCTCGCTGCTGCGGCGGCGTTCGTTGGTCTGTTACTGGCCGCATACCTGATGTACGACACTGTTGGAGGCAGGTATCCCCTTCCCCTCGTCTTGATGGGTCTCTCCGCGGCGGTTTACGCGTGGCAGCGAAACACCCACGCCCGGCATGCGCTCTCGCCGTGGGCAGATTGTCTGACGTGGTTGGGAATTCTTTCGCTCATGTCGTTCTATCTCGCCGGCAATACGTTTGTACTGCAGCATATCCTCGGCGTGCCGGGATTCGATCGAGCGGGAACCTTTGCCGTTCTTGCATCCGTGAGTTATGTGTTCACGCTGTGTGTTCCGATCCTCTATGTCGTTGCGGGATTGATCGTGCGTGACCGCACCCTGCTGCGGGTCGGATTGGTTGTTGAGGGACTGACACTGGCAACGACGCGCTACTACTACCAATCGGTTCCGCTCGAGCATGCGTTGATCATTCTGGGATTCACTCTCATACTCTTCTCCGTCGCAACGATGCACATCCTGCGGCCGAAGAAGACGGGCTTCACCTTTACCAAAGTTCCACTGCAGATTCCGGAAGAAGTTCCTGTCAATGCCATCGTGCTGTACGATCGGTTCACCGCGCAGAAGGAGGCGGTGCGAGCGTTCGAAGCCGGCAAGAAACAATTTGGCGGCGGCGCCTCATTAGGATGGTAGGCGAGCAACATACAATCACGTCTTGAACGGTACGAATCATGATCCCCCACGAGTCTGCCGAGAAGCACGTCACCGGCGAGGCGGTCTATGTTGACGATATTCCCGTCAACGACCGGCTGCTCGTCGGTCGCGTTGTGTACTCTCCTCACGCACACGCGCGCATTGTGTCGTTCGATCTTTCCGAGGCGCGCAAGGTGCCGGGCGTGCATGCCGTGCTTTCGTTCCGAGATATTCCCGGCGCCAACCAAATGGGTCCGGTGGTCAAGGATGAACCGTGCCTCGCGGAACACGAGGTCGTGTGCGTCGGGCAGGCGATGTTCCTGATCGCGGCGGAGACCGGAGCACAAGCGCGCGAAGCTGAACGCAGAATTCAGGTCGCGTTCGAACCCCTCGAACCCATCCTCACGATCGAACAGGCGATGGCAAAGAACAGTCTGTTAGGCCCGCCGCGTATGATGCAGCGCGGCGATCCCGACGAGGCGCTTCGTTCGGCACCGCATCGCTTGCAAGGAGAGCTTCGCACCGGGGCTCAAGAGCATTGGTACCTCGAATCGCAGGTGTGTTTGTGCATACCCGGAGAGGGAAACGAAATCAACGTCTTCTCCTCAACACAACATCCTTCGGAAACGCAGGCTCTCATTGCCGAGCTTCTCGGCATCAAGAAACATGACGTCGTGGTCGAGGTCCGTCGCATGGGCGGCGCGTTCGGCGGAAAGGAAACCCAGGCCAATCACACTGCCTGCTGGACCGCGTTGCTCTGTCACGCGACGCGCAGGCCCGTCAAGATTCGGCTCTTCCGCGACGACGACATGATCATGACCGGCAAGCGTCACCGCTTTCTCTCCCGCTATGACGTGGGGTTCGATGACGAGGGAAGGCTTCTTGCCGCAACATTCGAACTCAACAGCGACGGCGGTTGCGCAACCGATCTTTCCTTCGCCATCATGGAACGCGCCATGCTGCATGTCGACAACGCTTACTACATCCCGAACGTTCATGTGAATGCGCGCGTCTGGAAGACCAATCTCCCCTCCAATACTGCCTTCCGCGGCTTCGGCGGACCGCAGGGCATGGCCGTCATCGAAACGGTAATGGATCGAATTGCTCGCTTTCTCAAGAAAGATCCGCTCGAGGTTCGTTACAGGAATTTCTATGGCGTCGAATCACGGAACATCACGCACTACGGCCAGACCGTCGAGCATAACCGGCTTTATCGCATCTACGATGAACTCGTCGCGTCTTCGGACTACCATCGTAGAAGAGCGGCGGCTGCGGAGTTCAACGCATCGCATGAATTCGTCAAGAAAGGTATCGCCCTGACGCCGGTGAAGTTCGGCATCTCCTTCACCACCTCCTTCCTCAATCAGGCGGGGGCGCTGGTGAACGTGTACAAAGATGGAACCATCCTCGTCAACCACGGCGGCACAGAAATGGGACAGGGGCTGCACACCAAGATGCAGCAGGTCGCCGCCGCAGAATTCGGCGTGAGCCTCAGCCGCGTCAAAGTCAACGCAACCAACACGTCCAAAGTGCCGAACACATCCGCTACCGCAGCATCTGCCGGCGCCGATCTGAACGGAATGGCGGTGAAGAATGCCGTGGACACACTCAAGGCACGCATCGCCGCCGAACTCGCTGCATACTTCAACGAGCAGCACCCGCAGGAACCGACGCGCGCCGAAGCAATCATTTTCCAGAACGATACGATCTTCGACAGCGAGCATCCCGATCGTACGATCGGCTTCGCCGAAGCAATGCCGTTGATGCATCTGCGGCAGGTGAGTTTGAGCGCTACCGGTTTCTACCGCACGCCGAACATCGGGTGGGATAAGCAGAAAGGATGGGGCAAGCCGTTCCACTACTACGCGTTCGGGATGGCGTGCACGGAAGTACTGGTCGATCTCCTCACCGGGCATCACACCATTGTGCGGACCGACATTCTTCACGATGTAGGCGACTCGCTGAATCCTCAGATCGATATCGGGCAAGTCGAGGGAGGCTACATTCAAGGCAACGGCTGGGTGACGACGGAAGAGATCAAGTGGGACGAGAAGGGACGCCTGATGACGCACTCACCCGATACGTACAAGATTCCAACCGTGCGGGATATTCCGCGTGACTTCCGCGTGCGACTTCTGGAGAATGTTCCGAACCCCAACACCATCCGCAAGAGCAAAGCCGTTGCCGAACCACCGTTGATGCTCGCACTCTCGACCTGGCTCGCAATCAAAGATGCCGTCTCTGCATCAGCCGATCACGAAATCGAGCCGGAGTTTTCTTTGCCTGCAACGAATGAAGTGATCGTTCTTGCAGCAGAGAAGCTGCGGCGGCATCGCCGCGAGCGGGTTGCAGAACGGCACGCCGTGGCGACTTAGTCCTGTTTTCGTTTTCCGTAGTACACCGCGTCAGGCGGCAGAGGCTCGACACGATAGTCAAGCGACTTGTGAGGATACTCCGGACGTGACTGCGAGCAGATGAACGCAGCAATGTGTTGCGCCTCCTCATCGGTGAGCGAACCGGGATCGAGGTACGGCATTGCATGGCGTATCATGCCCGCCAGCGTGTACACTCGAGCTGCACCTGCGCCGTCGTTCCACGAATCGGGGCCCCACAAGGGTCCGGCTTTCTTATCTCCAATCTGAACTCCTTGCCCATCCTGGCCGTGGCAGTTCGTGCACTTCTCCTTGAACAGTTCCTCTCCCCGCCGGGCATCGAGCCGCTCGAGGGGAAGCAACTTGTGAGAAGGGATCACATTGTGTCCGCGCCAGGCAGGACTCTTACCGACAGGAGACCCGCGTGAAAGCCACGCAAGATAGGCGGAGATGGCAAGCACTTCCGGAGAATGATTTTCGGGGATCGCATCGCCGCGCACCGCCCCCATGCTGCGTCTGAAACATCCCACAATACGATCTTCGAGACTGAACAGCCGCCCCTCGCGCTTGTTGTACTCAGGGTAGATTGCGGCAATGCCGACGAGGGGCATCGCTTTCTCTTTCTGTCCGGCATTCAAATGACAGTTGTTGCACGAGAGTTTGTTGGGAGAGAACCGCGCCGCCTCTTCCGGCGTGTTCATGAAGAGCTTGAATCCCCACCGAATCTGGGCCGTCAGTGGAGACGGCGGGAGTGTTGAATCGGCGAGTGGGTTCATCGGGATGTCCCACGCCGTCGTCATGGTTGAAGAAGCTGGAATCAACGTGACGCGAGAAGGAGTGCGTGAACGGGATTGAGCCTCGACGTCGGGAGCAAAGATGCCGAGGCTCATCACCAGAAGGACAAGCGCGAGACTTCGTAGGTATGAGCTGAAGAAATTTGGAGAAGAGAGAATTACGTTCGCTTGCTGACGCCGGACTATCATCATCCTCTACTTGCTTGCCACCGTCACGATATCGCCTTTGCTGCTGCCGACAATAGCCAGGAGTTCTTCCTGCTCCTTCATCGGCACTTTGAATTTGTCCAGCGTGGTTTTGAAATCCACCACCATCGCGTCCCACTCCTTCTCGCTGATGTTGAGCTTTGCATGCACATCCTTGATCGGTCGCCCGCTGTATTTCTGCGGGCCGCCGGTTACCTGGCAAACCAGTTCCGTGGCAAGATACTTCAGAGCAGGCTTCTTCACGCCCATCGCTTTTTTGTTTTTCGGATTGGCGTTGAGAACCTTGTTGACCCAGATGCGATCAATGAAGTCATCCACCACAACCGCAATGGCGCCTGCTCCTCCGAGTCGCTCGTAGAGTGACTTCTCGCCTTTGGGGGCTTCTTGAGCACGCAGTGATGTGCCCATCCCCAGAAGCAGAATCGTCAGAATCGCATACAGCATCTTTGAGTGACGCATACAGGCCACCCTCCTTTCGATACAATGCTTAACATTTGTGAGATAGGGATCCTTGAAGAGATAAACTATCCTTCACCTGCGTAGCAGTACGTGCAGCCTTTCTCCTGTGCGCGGTTGATCGCAAGAACACCCGATGGGACAATCTGAATTCCCGGGAAAACGCTGTCAACCCATTCTTTCTTGACGGCGGCGGCGTCCATATTCATGTCTTTCGCAAACGCACCGCTGCTCACCGTCAGGGCCATGTCGCACAAGCCAACCATCACTCCCGCGTCGAGAAGTTCGTTCAGTGCCATGCCGGGCAGAGGCAAATCACCTTCTTTCGGCTTCCAGAAAATGTTGTTGGTGATGAGCTGCTTCGTCATGGCGTGCACGGGCTTGAAAGCTTCGCTGAACTTGTACTTCTGCCACACCTCGTTATGCATGCCGATGGGAATGGCATCGTGACGCAGGATGAGAACTGCGGAAACGTCCTTTGCAGGCGTTCCCACCATCTCATTCGTCATGACAAACACACGCGCCCACGCGAGCGGCAGCCCGCCGTTGATGCTCGGGGCATCGAACACCTGCTTGTGCTTGCCTCGAATTTTGGCAATCCACTTATCAAACGTCGGGTCGGATGAAGCCTTCGTCATCTGCTGAGCCATGAGCTGCTCGGGCAGACTGAGTCCTGCGACACCTGCTGCAGCAGTTGCAGCCAGACTGCCGAGAAAACTTCGACGGGTTGCGGTCAGGTCGAGCATGGGGGAGATCCTCCTTAGTGGTTAACGTGTGATGGATTTAGTGAGCAACTTTGATGTAGCCCCACCCTTCCCGTTGCTTCGTGATGATTTCGTAAATGCCGTCGGGAACGGTTTTCACTTCGCTCAACAGCGCGCTGCGCTCGACCTTGTTGCTCTTCAACGCCATAGCACAAACGGTGAACGACACGTTGGGATTCTTTGCCGCATCTCGAACGTCGGCAATTGCCGCAGACTTCTCCGGCATCACTAACTCGAAGCCTTTGCCGTACATGACGACTTCTAACTGCGCCTGTGGATGTGTGGCGATGATCTCCTTGATCCACCGCACGACCGCCTTCTGGGCAAGGCTGTCACGGCTCGTCAAGTCGAAAACGACTTTGTACGAATCACCCTGTGCACCGGCGAAGAAAACGCAGCCGAACACCATCGCCAGCATGAACATGATCCGCTTCATCACAGACTCCTGTAAGTACCTACCCTTTTCGATCTACCCAATTGATGATCCAACCCGCGAGAAAGTTCCCGATCTCGGCCGGTCACTGCTTGATTCCAGCCATTTCAAGGGAGCGAACATCGTAGTGCTGTCTGTTACGTGAATTTGGTTTGCAAAGAAAAACGACCGCCTGAACGGTTCACCTAGCTAGAAAGGGAGATTGTCTCCCTGTAATTCTACAGTGGTGGTGTAACAACACTATGTAACTCTTGATATGAACGTTTGGGTACAATGCCTTTGGGAAGATTAGGTGCAACATGTTTTGCAAAAAACTGATCTGCTTCTGCCTTGGAATTCCAGACTTCCAACACACTCCAACCTTCTTCCGATGAATACGCACAATGCAGGATGAATCCTGGTGACTTTCGGATAACCTCATGGAGAAACACGGAAACTTGGTCATAGCCTTCTGCGGTCTGTCCTTTGACCTTTGTCGTGAGAAGAATTGCCATCGAGTATCTCCGGAGTTGTTGATGAACGCTACAAAGATACCCTGATGGAAATCGTAGCTCAATCACATCATGATGTGATTTCGAGGAAGGCGGCTCTCAGCCGTAAAGGACAGGCTTGCCTCAACTCCCCCGATAGGTGGTGTACCCGAACGGACTGAGCAGCAAAGGGATGTGATAGTGCTCGCCTTCGGCAGCAAGAAACTCCACCGACACCTTAGGGTAGAAAGCTTCTCGTCGTGTCGACGCGAAATACTCTCCCGTCTGAAACGTAAGGCGATAAGGATTGTCCGAGAGAGATTGATCGGGAGAGAGAAAGGTCATGATGCGACCGTCGCTATCGGTAACGGCTTCGGCAACGGGCAGCCAGGCGCCGCCGGAGAATTTCTCCAGCCGAACGACGAGTCCTGCCGCGGGCTTGCCGAGCGAGAGATCAAGGACGTGCGTGGTGATGGGACTTTTCATTTTTCCTCCTTCTCCATCACAGCGCCAAGCGCGTGAAGTGCTTTCGGCTCGATGAGCTCCACCCAAAGGCGATATTGAAGTGCGGAGGGATGCAAGCCGTCATCGGCAACTAACTCAGGCCGCCGCCCAGCTTCGCGTGAAATGGGAGTGACATCCACATAGTGCACCTTTGCACGAACGGCCTCTTCCCAGTTGACGGCGTTGAAGGCATCAATCTCGCGGGCGATTTTTTCGCGATCCCTTCCTTCGGCAAACGGCATCACGCCCCAATCGGGGATCGACACAACGACGACGCGCGACGCATCTCCGCCGGCGAACGCAATTGCGCGTTGGAGCAGGTTGGTGAATTCTGTGCGGTATTCTTCGGCCGATCTCCCGCGATATTGATTATTGACGCCGATCAGCAGCGTCACGAGATCGAACGTCCCGTGCGGCTGTTCCTGATCAATTCCTGCGTTCAGCTCGTCCGTCGTCCACCCGGTGCGAGCAATAATGAGGGGATCGTCCACCGCGAGGTTGCGCCGTCGCAGTGCGGCAGCGAGTTGCACGGGCCACCGATCGGATTCCTGAACGCTTTCGCCAATCGTGTAGGAATCACCAAGCGCCAGAAAGCGGTACGGAGCGGATTGCATCGTGTCCTCCTGAAGCGTGATCGTCAGAGAGAGAAGAAGCAGAAGCGCGTTCATGACACGTTCCTCATGAATGCGGAAAGTTTCTGTTCATCGAGTTTTCCATTCGTGCGAAGGCCGGAACAGAGATCAACGCCGAACGGACGCACCTGCCGGACCGCCTCGGCGACGTTGTCGGCGTTCAGTCCGCCCGCGAGATACACGGGCACGCGGACAGCCTCAACAATCTTGCGGCTGATGCTCCAATCATGCGTACGCCCGGTACCGCCGAGTTCCTTCACAGCGAGCTGCGGCTTTCCGGAGTCGAGAAGGATTGCATCAACGAACGGTGTGACGGCCATTGCCTCGGCAAGTGCCTCCTCGCCCTGCACATGAACGACCTGCACGATGCCAACACCCGGTAATGCTTCGCGCAATCGTTGTAAGGTGAGCTTGGGGACTCGGTCAACAAGCTGGAGTGTGTTCACCCGTGTTCGGCGCTGCTGGGCAATGATCGAGTCGGCGTCGAGCCTGCTAGTGAGCAGAAACGACGCGACGCCCGGAGGAATGATG
>JBBIRR010000059.1:0-20411 GCA_037441705.1 Ignavibacteriales bacterium | reverse complement strand
GGGATAATAGACGCAGTAGTAGTTGCGTAGTTGGAGGAGTTATGGCGTCATGGGCTCGGGTGAGCAGCGACGTTTCTGAAGAGAACAAGAACGTCGTGTAGCCTTCGGCTACACGGGAGCGAGGTTTGTGGGTTATAGAAAAAAGGGGGAGGCATGAGAGTTTGGAGAGTTGAGCAAAGCGTGAAGGAGCTGAGAGTCTGTCCTGGAAGAAACGACGAGTTGCGGAAGAGGTTTCGCGGACAGACTCGCAAGCGACGACGCACGGTTTGCTGAACGCAGAAATGAGCAAAGAGGTTCCCATTTTTTTGTAGCAGAACAGAACGAGGAGCGGGCTACCGTGGAGACGAACTCGCTCCGAACATTCTTGTGTCTTGAGAGGAGAAAGCGAGGTAGTGGAGATTTCTGTTTCTGATGGAACGGCAGTGTTCCCTTCGCCCACGACGCATAACACTCGTGTTCACGGCGCTCCATCAGTTATAGCTTTTGATAGATGTCGCTCAACGTCAGCTTATTGCGTCCGCCTGCGGTGGACTCCATGCGCTGACGCTGCGTGAGCACTCAATACGTTATGCGCCATGCAGCCGAACCAACGAATCATAACCTGCAACGAGAGCATCATATGGCCCAGTCCACTTCCATAATGCACCTTCTCAACAGAATTCACAATGATCACACGCTCGTTCTCCCAGACATCCAACGCGACTTCGTCTGGGATCGCGACCAGATTCGACTTCTCTTTGATTCTTTGATGAGAGGGTATCCATTCGGTTCACTGCTCATCTGGGAAACCCGTTACTTAGATGTCGCTTATCGCGATTTCGTAGTTGACCACCAGCCCGGGCAAACATTCGTCGTGAAGACTAAAGACAAAGGCAAACCCCTTGAAATGGTACTCGATGGACAACAACGTCTCCAATCTTTCTTGATCGGCACTTACGGCTCACACGAAGGCAGGCGGCTCTACTTCGATGTAACAAGCGGGTCGGCGGCAGTTTCGGAAGATGAGGACGGCGAGTCGGGTGCATTCCGCTTCTACTTCTGGAAACCCGATGATTCGAACCGACCACGTCGCCACATTCTCGTATCCGAGATAGTTAGCTGGTCACTACGAATCGAAGAACAAGAGATTGCACGCATTATTAGTCAAATTCCCCTTCAAGATACTGAGGCAACAACCGCCGCCGCTAATATGCGACGACTTCGCGCGGTTATGCAGCAATCAGACTTAGTACCAGTAGAATACATCGATCATGATGCCCCCAACGAAGCCGCTGCGAGAACCATAGACGAAGTGCTCGATATTTTTGTAAGAGTCAACACTGGCGGCACTCGACTCAGCCGATCGGATCTGATGTTTTCCATCATAAAACGACATTGGTCATCTGCAAGAGTTAGTTTCGACCAACTTGTAGCCGACATCGAACGCCACAGCCCGCTCGGAATTGACAAGGATTTCATCATCCGCGGGCTGTTGACTGTTGCCGATGCTCCCCCGAAGTACGAAGTTGACAACATAAAACGCCACTGGGCCGTCATAGAGCAAGTCTTTGATGGTTTCGCCCGCAGTATGCGAAATACTATTGATTTCGTCCGAAGTCCTGACGTTGGCATTCTCTCTGCGTCTCTCCTGAATCCAGTGGCTACACTCTTTCCTATCATCTATTACGTCTACCATCAACATAACCACTCGATCCCAGACGACCAGCGAAGACCGCTTCGCACGTTTATTTACTTCCTACTCTTCAACGAATTCTTGCGCCGACCAGAAGCAAGGATCCGTTATCTTCGTGAAAAGTTAAGACCATACAACGGTCGTGCACTACCCCTAGATGCACTCTTGCGCGTTATAGAACAGCGGCAGACTTGGCACTACGTTTCTTCATCCCTCGACATGCTCAATGCAAAGACAGCTTTAGCGCTCAATCTCGTCCAGCCCAAAATCCGTAGAGAAACTCTGTCGTGGCAAGAACGAGCTGAAGTTGACCACATATTCCCACGGTCAAAATACGTTCACACACATCCACATCTCGTAAACGATATTGGCAATCTTGCCTTCCTGGGAAAGCTACGTAACATCCGAAAGAGTGATGATGAACCTTGGGAGTACTTCGAGGGTGTCCCTGCAGAAGAACTAGCTACTGACTACCTGATCGAGAAAGATGAACTGAAGCCAGATGGTTTCGAGACATTCGTTACGAACCGCCGACAACGTATTTTGGAACGCGTAGTTTTGCTGCTCGGAAGATGATTTCTTTCGGCTGCACGGCGTATAACAGAACCGATATTGAAAGTCAGAGCTTGCGCACGCTCGGCAAAAGGTTGACGGGTTTGCCGAGCTTGCCAGCGCACGGTAGAAGCTGAAAAGGGAAAACCTCCTCGTTGATGATTATCTTTGCAGTGTCTGGTCCCCGGGCATCAGGACATGTCGCCTCGAAGCAACGATATCCAGATCACTGGAGCACCGATCTCAGTGTGGGACACCTCGACAGAGTCCGTCGAAGTCTGACGACCCGCCGGCTTTGTTCCTTCAATCGTAACATAGAAATCGTTATGTGAAATGGCGGCACACATTGGAATGTCCACTGACGTTTCCTTATCTTTCGGTAGTTTAGCTATCGAATTATGCACAAGATCGGAAATATGAAGGGAATCAACCTAGCTGGCAAGAAATTCAGCTTTGTCAAGTCCAAGGTTCGGGAGCAAGAGGGACTTTATGTCGTCAGTGTTTCCTCAACACAGAAGCAACTTCCACTGGACTCGATCATTTGCGGAGATGCTCTTGAAGTTCTTCGCACCTTCCCCGATGAGTTTGTTGACCTGATTGTGACATCACCGCCTTATGCAGACAAACGCAAGAATTCATATGGTGGTATCCATCCCGACCGATATGTTCAATGGTTTTTGCCAATAGCTCTTGAACTCAAACGGGTCCTAAAGCCGTCCGGCACATTCATACTCAACATTAAGGAGGGCGTGTCTAACGGTGAACGGCAGACATACGTTTTGGAGTTGATCCTTGAAATGAGAAAGCAAGGATGGCTCTGGACTGAGGAGTACATATGGCACAAGCGGAACACTTACCCGGGTAAGTGGCCGAACAGGTTCAGAGATGCTTGGGAACACTGTCTTCAATTCAACAAACAACGGAAATTCTCGATGTATCAAGAGAGCGTAATGGTCCCAATGGGCGATTGGGCCAAAACTCGATTAAGAAACCTGAGCGACACTGACAAGCGAAGAGATGAATCAAAGGTGGGCAGCGGCTTCGGAAAGAACATCTCCAATTGGTTGGGACGAAAGATGGCCTACCCGGACAACGTTCTCCACTTGGCGACTGAGTCCGGAAACAAGAATCACAGTGCAGCTTTTCCCGTGGCCCTTCCTAAATGGTTCATCAAGCTATTCACAAAACCCGGTGATGTTGTACTCGATCCATTCCTGGGCTCTGGCACGGCGGCTGTGGCAGCAAAGCATCTAGGGCGCAGATACATTGGCATTGAGCTTCTGAAGGACTTTTGTGCTCAAGCTGAGAAGCGAGTCAAACACGAGCCACCTCAGAACGGAGAATTATTCGAGTGAAATCCATATCCTTGGAAGAAGTTACAGAATTTGTCAATCAGCACATTGGCGAGTTTCACGAAAGCCGAATCAACAGAGTCAAGAAGATCAAGCTGAGAGAAGTCCTGCAGAAGAAGAATCCATACCTCTTCAAGGCAAAGAACATCCTCACGGCACAGAAGCTCATCGAGTCTCTCCTGCAAGCGTATCTTTCTTCCTCTGAGGAAGAGCTCTTCGGGAACTTTCTTGAAGAGCTTGCCATCTTCATTCCCAGCAAAACACTCAATGGTAAGAAATCACCGGGACCTGGTATTGATTTGGAGTTCTCGAAAGACGGCGTCGTGTACCTCGTTTCAATCAAGTCTGGCGTGAACTGGGGCAATAGCTCGCAATATGCAGCCCTCAGAGATCGATTCAAGAAAGCAGTCCAGGTACTCAAACAATCGAAATCGGTCAAGGCGGTACAGCCTGTGTTAGCATCTTGTTACGGCAAAAGAAAAACAGTGGACACCGGCGAGTACCTTCGCATATGCGGGCAAGAGTTCTGGTACTTTATCAGTGGCAATAAGAATCTCTATACGGACATCATCGAACCACTGGGCCATCAAGCGAAGCAACGCAACCAGCGATACGAAGAGGAGCTTGCTGTTGTGATAAACAAGTTCACGGCTGACTTCTCAAACCAGTTCTGCCGTGACGGGAGAATTGACTGGAACGAATTGGTGCGGTTCAACAGTGGCAACATTAAATCGAACTGAAGTGTTCAACTCAACTTTCAGGTGCCGACACTTCACATGCCAGAACCGACATTGAAAGCAGGTAGGCACTCGCCCTGCCGGTGAGACGCCGGGACTCGTTCCTTGCCGAAGTCGCTCTCAGCCTGAAACCGATTTCCGCAACACCCACTGCACCAGCCGGCGTACAGCATTTTCATAGCACAGGAACCGTTAGTCCTTCGGTCTGAGTCTGAAAACGGCGACCACCGGCACGACGGGGACTTTCGCTGCCAACGCTGTTACCTGTTTTCGTTTATATAGATAGGAAGGGATGTGCCGACTCTCTCTCCGAAAGCGCTCGTCCAGCACCTGAAAGAGGGGAAACGAGAGGCGTGTGCTCATCTGGTCGATCGCTATCAGGGCGTATTGCTTCGTGAGGCCGTGTCGGTATTCTCGCTTCGAAGGGACGACGCGGAGGAGGTGGTGAGCGACGTCCTGCTCGCGGTGGTGGAAGGAATCCACGGGTTCACGTTTCAGCGGGGCGAGGGAGATTTCCATGCCTGGGTTATGACGGTCTTTCGAAATAAGGTGCGGGACCATGTTCGGCTGCAGGCCCGCCGGGGGCGTATGGTCGGCTTCGACGACGACATCGTGACGGAGCGAGAGGATGACTCAGAGATGCCGGACCGTGAGCTGACGCGCATCGTCCTTCAACAGTACCGGGATGCGCTCGTGGAGCCGGAAAGCGCGGATGGTTCCGACGCGGACGAAGAGTCGACCCGTGCTGTCGGCAAGCTTGCCGCAATCGCCGACGCGCTGGAGCGGCTCGAGGCGTGGGAGCGTGTGTTGCTGCGCTGCCGTGCGCTCGACGTCCCCTACGAAGAAATCGCTTCGTACACCGGTAAGCCGGTTTCACACCTGAAGGTCTATCACGCCCGGGTGAGAAAGAAATTTGTGAACATCCTTGCAGAATACTATCCGGAACTGACACAGCATGAAGAACGAGAACATTGACGCACTCCTTCGACTTGCCTGGCTGGAAGGATTGGTGCACACGCGCGGGGCGTACGAGAAGGCTGTGGCGCGGCGAACGCTGCGGCTTCAGGTGCAGCCGCAAGAACGGGCTTTCCTCATCGAGCGTCTCGAAGGCGCTCTCGCACGCGGGCAGAAAGCGATGCCGCTCACCGTTGGCGCCCTGTTGAAATCCGTGCGGAGCCGCGGATTGCAGCCGCAAGAGATCTTCGCGCGCATCGGCGTCACGAAAAACATCTACACACTCATGGAGCAGGATGCCATCTCGCCGCTGAAAATCCCGGCCGCGGCGTGGCAGAAGCTGATGGTGCTTCTCAACATGTCTTTCGAAGAGATTGCCGATACCATCCGCAGAACGTGCCGCCTGGTAGCATATCGGCCGGCATTGGGAGGCATGCTGGCCCGATACAAAGGAAAGAAACGTGGAAAGAAGAAGCTCGCTCTCGAGAAAGCGTATCGCGAGTTGTACACCCGAGCCGATCTTCCTCTTCCGCCCTCGGACGAGAAAAAGCTGAACGACCTCTTATCAACCCTCCAATCGTCGCGTGAGTGATGGTACGGGACCGTTCGACAGATACGTTCGAGCGGAGTAGACACGCTGCGCTGGAACTGCTGCGCGCCAGCGCCTATACATCTCCTCCAGTTAATATCGAGCGGATTGCGGAAGCGATGGGATTTCGCGTCGTGCGTCTCTATGATGTGGCGGTGGAGTTCGCCGGCATTGTCAGTCCGGTGCACCGCCTCATCGGCATCAACGGCCGCCAGCATCGTCACCGGCAGCGCTTCACACTGGCACACGAGATTGGCCACGTCGTCCTGAAGCACCCCCCGGAACGCGCCTGCAGTGCTGCGCGTATCGCCCTGCTGAACCGGGAGGCCGATGCATTCGCCTCGGAGCTTCTCATACCCACCGAAACGCTTCTGTCTTTTCTGCCCACGATCAAGCACACCGGCCCGCTTTCTCGCCTGTTCGATGTCAGCGAAGAAGCAATGGCTCTCAAAATCCGCCTGCTTTCCCAGCATAAGCCTGGGGCTGTTACCTGATTTCGTTTATATAGGTAGAGGGGGTTTCAAACAACAACTCACACAAACCACAGGAGGTCATCATGACGCAGGCAAACACGAACTCGCTCTACTCGACCATGCTGAAGTCGGGCAAGACAACGTACTTCGTGGACGTGAAGGAGGCGAAGAACGGCAACAAGTATCTTTCGATCTCCGAGAACAGCATGCAAGGCGAGGAGAAGAAGCGCTCGACCGTTCGATTTTTCGGCGACACGATCGAACAATTCCGCAAGGCGGTCGAAGAAGCGGCCGAAGCGGCAAAAGCCTGATCCCCACTGTCCGGCGAAGAGGGCAGCGTGCACACGCAATACGCTGCCCTCGTGTCGCTCGCAGGTGATTGAACCCCTTCATACTCACTGACCCTTTTGCTCACGTGGGTGCATCTAACGGGTGGACAAAACTTCACCCAAACCCATGAAAGGATGTAGTATGGAGCACCTGACAAAAGAAACATTTCTCACAAAGATCTTTGATTACGAAAAGAACAAAGACTGGAAGTATGCCGGTGAGCTTCCGGCAATCATCGACTTCTACGCCGATTGGTGTGCGCCCTGTCGGATGGTCGCGCCGATTCTCGAAGATATTTCACGAGAGTATGCAGGCAAGATAAACGTGTACAAGGTGGACACCGACAAGGAGCAGGAGCTTGCAGCCGTGTTCGGGATTCGCAGCATCCCGTCTATCCTCTTTATTCCGAAAACGGGCAAGCCCCAAATGGCCATGGGCGCAATGCCGAAGGAAGCATTCGTTGAAGCGATCAACACCGTCCTGATGCCGGAACCGATATCGAAGAATTGACAGCTCGAAGAAGTTCTCGTATTTTGGAGTGGCTTCTTCTGGTCCGTCGTGTCCCCGGACAACGACGGGCTGTCATCAATCCGGAGCCGATTCGCATGTGCAGGGTCGGCTTTTTTGTTTGATCTGATCGGGTGAAAGTTTTGGTATGACCGAAACGCTTCTCATCGCATCCACGATTATTCTGGCAGTGTTGCTCGGCGCCCTGCTGTTGATGTTGCTGAGAGGTCGCCACCCCGACGCCCTCGCACAGCTTCCGACGGAGTTGAACCATCTGGTGCAAAGCATGGAGCGGATTGAACGTGCTTTGCGGGACGAACTTGCCCGCAATCGTGAGGAGACGGGGGCTCAGGCACGACAGGAACGCACCGAGCTGACCAATTCGCTGGAGCAGATGCGCAGAACGGTGGAGGAGAAACTTCGAGAATTGCAGGAACGGAATGAGAAGAAGTTAGAAGAGATGCGCGCCACGGTGGATGAGAAGCTCCACACGACGCTGGAACGGCGATTGGGCGAATCGTTCAAGCTTGTGAGCGAGAGGCTCGAGCTTGTTCATAAGGGATTGGGAGACATGCAGACGCTCGCTTCCGGTGTCGGCGACCTGAAGAAGGTGCTGACGAATGTGAAGACGAGAGGTACCTGGGGAGAAATCCAGCTCGGGACGCTGCTCGATCAGATTCTCACCCCGGAACAATACGCCAGGAACATTGTGACAAAGGCCGGAGGAACCGAGCGCGTCGAGTTCGCCATTCGCATTCCGTCAAAGGAACGCGACGGCGAGTTCGTGTTGCTTCCTCTCGACGCAAAGTTTCCGATGGACGTCTATCATCGATTGGTGGATGCCGCGGAGCAGGCGAACCGGGAGGCGGTGGAGGAAGCCGGACGCAACCTCGAAGCGCGTATCAAAATGGAGGCGCGACGCATCAAAGAGAAGTATGTTGACCCGCCGCGCACGACGGATTTTGCCATCCTCTTTCTTCCGACGGAAGGACTGTATGCCGAGGTCACGCGGCGCGCGGGTCTCGTCGAGTCGCTGCAGCGTGAGTTCCGCGTCACCGTGCTCGGCCCCACAACCGTAGCGGCGTTCCTCAACAGCCTGCAGATGGGCTTCCGGACGCTGGCGATCGAACGCCGCTCGAGCGAAGTGTGGGCATTGCTCGGCGCGGTCAAGACCGAGTTCGGCCGCTTCGGTGAAATCCTCGATAAAACACAGAAGAAGCTGCAGGAAGCAAGCAACACCATCGAAGATGCGTCGAGACGTTCGCGCGCAATCGAACGAAGGCTCAGAGACGTACACCAACTCCCATCACAGGACGCAGAGAAGCTTTTGGGCGGGGCGCCCGAAGAGTCTTGATGAGCAGACAGGCCTCAGGCGGGTACGAGTCCCGGCGTATCTTGCTGTTCCAATCTCTTCTTCAGATTATCGATAAAATAGAGAAAGCTCGGTACCGGAAGAGCTTTGTCCAACTTGAAATCAATCGTCGGGTTCTCAACATCCACAATGTCTCGCAGCTCACGGTAGCCCGAGTTCCAGGCAAAGGGGATATGCTTGAGTCGCTCATCCGCGCGGACGTTCTTATGAAGATTGATGCCGTTCATCTTCGGCATGCTGATGTCGGAGACAATGAGATCAACGGACTCCTCGCGCAACCTGGCGAGGGCATCTTCACCGTCCATGGCGGTGACAGTCTTGTAGCCGTGAAGCCGCAAGACCTCCGACAGAAGGCTCAGGTACACAGGGTCGTTATCAACCAGCAAAATCTTCATTGTTCATTCCTACCAGACGCGTAACACATTTTCCTTTCCCGGCGATGGGGAATGTCCTCTCACATCACAATTCGAGTACCATCTCAGGACCCTTGTTTCCTTCGAGAAATACGACAAGTTCGCCAGATGAGGCTGACGTGAGAACTGTCGATTCTTCAAAATGCCACCCGGCTCGGCCTTCGCATGCTGCTGCCAACCACATACTGAGGGGTCAGGACAGCGTATGATATTGGATCAGATGGCGTAACCACTGCGCGTGACGGAACGTCCTCACGGAGCATCGCTCGATTGCACGTTGAGCACCAAGATCTCCTTCAGAGGCTTGCGTGAGATGTCGGGGACCACGGCATCTTCCGCGGGGTAGCCGACCGGAATGAGAAGGTAGGGGACTTCGTTTTGCGGACGTCGGAGAATCTCGCGCAAGAAGTTCATCGGACTGGGCGTGTGCGTGAGCGCAGCGAGGCCCGCGTTGTGGATGGCCGCCAGCAGAAACCCGCAGGCAATGCCGACCGATTCATCAACGTAGTAGTTCTTCTTCAGTTTGCCCTCCTCGATGCGGTACTTCTCGCGAAACACAACGATGAGATACGGCGCGATTTCGAGAAACTCTTTGTGCCAATCCGTGCCGAGAGGCTCAAGGTCATCCAGCCATTGCTGCGGCATGCGGTGTTCGTAGCTTTCCCTCTCTTCCTTCTCGGCCGCGATGCGAATCTCGTGCTTCAGCTTGGGGTCATCCACCACCACAAACTTCCACGGCTGTTTGTTGGCTCCTGAGGGTGCCGTGCCGGCGGTGGCGATGATGAGGTCAATAACGTCGCGGGAAACCGGTCGGTCCGCAAACGCGCGAACGCTCCTGCGCCGCTTGCACAACTCGTAGAATTCCGTCGCGCGCTTCCGCTGCTCTTCGGGCGGATAGGTTTGAAACTGAAGCGGAATGAACGTGAACGTTGCCATGTGGGTCTCTTCGAGTATCTCTAAGCGTCGTTAATACAGTGTCTCCAGAGCGAACGCTCTGTATGCGTACCGCTGCGCGTCGTTGATGGTGACCTCCCAGCGGGTGCGACCGGCGGGATCGACTTCGATGATCCGCTGCGCCGTACCGAAGCAAATGAGCGTGTTGCCGTTGGCAAGCCTCTGCGCAAACCCGAGCGCAAACGCGTACAGCGGCGGCGACGGGCGGTACTCCCACACCAGATCGGCTGTTTTGTTTGTCTCATCGATTCGATACTCCACGGCGCGACTCTGTGGAGGAGCGTGCAGATTGCCGTTGTCGAACAGGATGATATTTCCGTTAGGAAGACGGCGCACGCCGTGCTGGTGCGAGAAGCCGTTCAGGGGATCGCCGCGGAACGTAAACTCATTCCGCCGCCCTCCCATCCGCCAGATGATGGCGCCTGTCTGTGCGTTGATCTTTGTGATCTCATCCATGTTGCGGAACGAGACAAGCAGATTACCGTCGGCGTCGATTTCAATCGCGTTCCCATGCCAGGGATTGACTGTTGCTGTCGTGAGCGGAATGTCCGGTGCCGCATCGGCGACGCTGAAGTGATCGAACGTACTCCAGCGGAAGGGTTGCGTACCGCGGCTCCACTCGACGGTAATGCCGCGAACAGATGCGTTGGGAAGTCCGCCGTACGCTGTGAGATCCATCGTACGGAATTCGATGCCGAACAGGACATAGCCCGTGTTCGCGAGCCGCAGCTCATGCGGGCCTGTCTCGAGGTTGCCGGATGCGCGATACCTGCCGGTGATTCTGCCTGTCACATCGAACTCATGAAAGATGGAGGGACTACCGTCGGTCGACGACCATGCGGTGTAACGCCCGTTTGGCTGCTTCTGAAAATCCGCAACGGCATCGCGAAACTCCTTGTACCACACCGGCGCTGCATCGCGGTCAATCACGACCGCATAGGATTTATCGCCGCTTGCCGGAGTGATGCCGAGCAGCACGTACTTCACACTCGGCAGGTCGGAACGAACGAGCGTAAATGACGGAAGGGTGATTTCCGGCGGGAGTGCTTGCGTCGTGAGCGTGGAGGTGTAAAGACTGACGCCTCCTGAAGACGATGTCAGTTGCATCCGAAGCGTGTACTGCGTCTGCGGTCGCAAGCCCACAAGAGGAACCGTAACGGAGTCCGACGCAACCATGAATGTCGGGGTCGAGTATTGAAGCGTGGAGTCGCGCAGCACATCCACCGAAACGAATTCTGCATTGGTTGTCCTGCACGTGAAGAACACACTCAACACGTTGTCGGGATTTACCGAAAGTACGGCGGTCTTCACTTCCGGCAGCTCGATAGCCGGAGGGTCTACCGCCGCTCGCTTGCATCCAGAAACCAAAAGCGGAGCAGCGGCAAACAGAAGGCACGCAGCAGCGTCCGGCCGAATCTTCATGACCTTGGTATTCGCGGTGTGTGAATGAACGATGTGCGCACGGCGAACCAGCGCCGCGGTTCGCGTGTGCAAATTAGCACAAAGGCAGGAAGAGTTGCAAGCTCATGGCGAGTGAACCTGCGGAGCAATCGTCGCTCAGATGTGCGAGTGGAAAGGCTCTACAAATTGCTCGCCTCAGTGTCGAATGGCCTTGAAGGCAACGTGGACATCCTTCGTCACCCTCCAGGCGCGGAGCCAGAGAGGCAGCATCATTTCCATGCCGCGTGCGCCGCTGATATCGCCGAGATCGAGGATGTCGCGCCAGCCGAAACTCGTCAGCAGCGCCCGCACTTTTTCTTTCGCCGCCATGTCGTTGCCGCACAGGAACATCGTCCCATCGGGCGCGTACTTGGCGGGATTCACCATCACTTCGCAGTTGACGATATTGAGGGTCTTGACAACGAACGAATCGGGCAGGGTTTTTTGGACTTCTTCGCCGAGGGAATTCGTGTTACAGATGAACAGCGAGGGCGGCACGCCTTTGGAAAAGTCCAGGGGATTGGTCACATCAACAACGGTCTTGCCCACGAAGCGGTTGCTGCCGACCGTCTCCAGAATATGGAGCAGCGCGTCTCCTTTTGTGCAAAGAAACACCATCTCGCCGAACGCCGCGGCATCTGCAAACGTGCCGTGCGATGCGGCAGCACCATGCGTTTTCGCCCAGGCAGCAGCTTTCTCGTTCTGTGTCGATCGCGAGCCTACCATCACGGCATGGCCGAGCTGGATCAGCTTCGCGCCAATGGTCGTGCCCACCACTCCTGTCCCCAGAATGCCGATGTTCATGGGAGGTTTCCTTGCATGATGAAAGAATGCGTGCTCAACGATGAGCCACCCCGCGATTACTCACGCTCGGCCGAGCGCCCTGATCATCTCCATCTTCACCTCTCCGCGTCGTTCACCGGTCTACGCTCGTTTGCTGCTGCCTCTCAACCGTGACGGATCGTCACGATATCTCCATCTCTCACGACATACTCCTTGCCTTCCAACCGCCAGTGACCGGCTTCTTTCGCCTTTGCAAACGACCCGCCCGCAGCGATGAAGTCATCGAAATGAACGACCTCGGCGCGGATGAACTTATGGAAAAAGTCGGAATGAATCACGCCCGCCGCTTCCTGCGCCACCGTTCCCTTCCTGATCGTCCACGCACGGCATTCATCTTCGCCGACGGTGAAGAATGACTGCAGGCCGAGCAACGCATACGCTTCGCGAATCAGCGTATGGAGTGCCGACTCCTTAATGCCGTATTCGGCCATGAACACCTCCGCTTCATCGTCGCTCAGCTCGGACATCTCCATTTCGATCTTGCCGAAAAACGCCATGATTTTGGTGTTTTTCCCTTCCTTCGTCGCTGCGATACGTTGCACCATCGCCGAAGCGTCGTTCAGTTGCGTCTCGTCGAGGTTCAGTGCAATCAACATCGGCTTGATGGAGAGGAGCTGGTAGGGTTTGAGGAGATGCAGTTCCTCTTTGGAGAACTCGTGCTCGCGCAGCGGCTTCTCGCTTTCCAACACCTGTTTGCATTTTTCCAGCACAGGAAGCTCACGTTTGCTCTGTTCGTCGCCGGCCTTCATCACCTGCTTCTTGAGCCGCTCGAGTCGGTTTTCTACGACGCCGAGATCGGAGAGAATGAATTCCGTTTCAAACGTTGCGATGTCTCGCTCGGCATCCAGCGAGCCGTCGGGATGAGGAACCGCGTCATTGCGGAACAGGCGCACCACCTGCACGAGGGCATCGTTCGTCTTCACACTCGCAAGGAAGTTCGTTGTGAATTGCGTCGAGCCGGATTCACCTTTCTTCAATCCCACCACATCAACAAACTCGATCGTTGCATGCACGGTCCGTTGGGGAGAAAACATCTCCGTCAGCTTGTCCAGCCGCGGATCAGGCACCTTAACGACAGCGTGATGCGCTTCCGCCTTGGTCAGGGCCGCCGGATCAAGATGCGTTTTGGTGATTGTTTGAAAGAGTGTTGATTTTCCGGAGAACGGAAGCCCGACAATACCGATTTGCATTTCTGATCTCGATGGTAATAAAGTGATCGAACCAACCGAAATCAAGATACGCAAATTGAGAAGAAGAAGGGATACCCGAAACGAACGCCGCATCTGCGATTGAACATCGTCACTCGCGCCTCGGCAGGCTCGCGCCACCCGCCCTTCCGTCACGGCACAAGCTTGCGCGCATAAGCCGTGACGTCCGAACTGCGCCGTCACGCTGAGCGCAGTCCCGCCCCTTTTCAGCGGGACGGAGTCGAAGGGTTTTCGGCGCCCGGCTCATCCGTGGCCTGATGTGAGGAATGCTGATTCCTTGCGTTGACCATGCGCGTTGTCTGTACGCTTCCAGCAGGACATGCCGGAGGCATGTCCCTACAATCATGTTCGCCGGGTCTGGATGCTTCGGGCTGGGAAAACAGCGCTCAGCATGACGGTTTAGGCAAGCAATGTCTGCAAGTAGCGCACTGCTGGGTCACGTAGTGACCTCACGACCATAGCCCGACCCTTCAAGGTCGGGATACGAATTATATACGCATCATCACACCCGTCGCGTAGCGACGGACTGAAAACTTGGTGATCACGAGAGAAACGCCGAACGGAGTGTCAACGCGGCGAGCCGATACAGGTCGCCCCTACGGGGCTTACGTTCTTTTAGGCATTGTCAGTGCTACAAACAGGTCGTCCCTACGGGACTCACGTTGGTTGGACACGCTCGGCAACAGCTCGCCCTCACAGACTCATGTAGGCAACACCCGCACCGTAGGAGCGGCACTGTTTGTAGAACGCAACCGCAAAGACATCGGGCAAGCCCCATCGGGGCGACCTGATCATGTTCACCGGGTCTGGATGCTTCGCGCTGGGAAAGCAGCGCTCAGCATGACGGTGTGTGCGCGCGCGTACGTCGTGACGTTCAATTGCTGGCGGGCGCCGGTATTGCTCACACTCTTTCTAACGACTCATTCTGCGCGGCGGTCGGCAGCGGGTGTTTCAGTGTCTTGATCTTCAGCATGAAGAACAACTGCACGATGTACAGCAATCCCAACAGCATCCGCACCATGAAGCTTTCCGTGACAAACACGCTCACGTAGCCGATCATGACGGCAGAGACTGCGAGCGAGACAATCTTGACGGAGAGCGCGATGCCGTGTCCCGCAAGCACGCCGTGAACATGCTTGTTGGCAAAGCGGCTGCGCATGAGTCGCTCGTAGAGCTTCTGCGAGCTGCGCACGTAACAGAATGCCGCAAGAAGCACGAACGGCGTGGTTGGCAGCACGGGCACAAACGCGCCGACCACGCCGATGGCAAGCGAGAGTGTGCCCGCCGCAATGAGCAGGCCGCGTGTGAGCGCATTCAACGGCTTTGCTCCTGGAGCGCTATGGTTTGCTGCACGACTCATTGTAATGTGTGCGCAGCTCGGCTCATGCGGTGATGCCGGCAAGCCGCAGCAGAAACGTATACTGGAAAGCCGTCTCGCGCAGCCTGCGGAACCGGCCGGAGGCGCCGCTGTGACCCGCCTCCATGTTGGTCTTCAGCAGCAGCTGGTTGTTGTCCGTTTTCATCGCGCGGAGCTTCGCCACCCACTTTGCCGGCTCCCAGTACTGGACTTGCGAGTCGTGCAAGCCCGCCATCACCAGCATGTTGGGATACGCCTTTGCTTCGACGTTGTCATAGGGCGAGTAGGAGAGCATGTAGTCGTAGTACTTCTTCTCGTTGGGGTTTCCCCATTCATCGTATTCGGCGGTCGTCAGCGGAATGCTCTCATCCAACATCGTGGTCACCACATCGACGAACGGGACAAGCGCTACGACGCCCTTGAACCACTGCGGCGCCATGTTCACCACCGCGCCCATCAGCAGCCCGCCCGCGCTGCCGCCGATGGCAAACAGCTTATCGGGATTGGTGTACTTTTCGTCGATCAGATACCTTGCGCACGCGATGAAATCGGTGAAGGTGTTCTTCTTCTTCAGGAGTTTTCCATCCTCATACCAATCACGCCCCAACTCCTGCCCGCCGCGTACGTGCGCGATGGCGTAAATGAAGCCGCGATCGAGCAAACTCAACCGCGACGATGCAAACGTCGCGTCCGTGCTGATGCCGTACGAGCCGTACCCGTACAGCAGCAGCGGATTCGTTCCATCCTTCTTCATTCCCTTCTTGTACACCATCGAGATGGGAACGAGCGTGCCGTCCTGTGCGCGAGCGTACCGCCGCTCGGATTCATACTGCGACGGATCGTAACCGCCCAGCACCTCATCCTGCTTCAGCAGTTTCCGGGTTTTGCCCGCCATGTCGTAGTCGTACACGGAGTTGGGTGTCACGAGCGACTGATAGCGAAAGCGCACGAGCCGCGTGTTGAAGTCCGGGTTCACATCCAGCGCCACGGTGTAGGTCGGTTCATCGAACGCAATGTAATGCTCGCCGGAACCGATCCACGGCAGAACGCGAAGCTGACGCAGGCCGTTCTTTCGTTCGGTCAACACGAGGAAGTCACGAAAGATTTCGAAATCTTCCAGCAGCACATTCTTGCGGTGCAGAATGACGTTCCGCCAGGCGGTCTTGCGCGTATCGCCGACGGGTGTGCGCATCAGACGGAAATTTTTCGCGCGATCGTTCGACCGGATGTAGAAGTAATTTTCAAAATGGTCAACCGCATACTCGTGGTTGCGTTCGCGCGGCAAAAACACTTTGAACTCGCCTTCCGGCGTGTTTGCGTCGAGGAAGCGATACTCCGAGCTGAGCGTTTGCGTGGAAGCAATCATGAGGAACTGCTTGGACTTCGTCCGAAAAACGTGACACGAGAAGGTTTCGTCCTTTTCTTCATAGACAAGCACATCACGCGCAGGATCGGTGCCGAGCGTGTGACGATAGATCTGGAACGGGCGCAGCGTGGTCGGATCTTGCTTCGTGTAGAACAGCGTGCGGTTGTCGTTCGCCCATGCAATGTTGGCCGTGGAGGAACGAATTTCATCGGAAAGCATTTCACCCGTCGTCAGATTCTTGAAGCGAATCGTGTACAGTCGCCGTCCGACGGTGTCAACCGCAAAGGCAAGAATATCCTGCCCGAAGCTGATGGCGGTGCTTCCGACTGCGAAGTAGGCGTGTCCGCGCGCCATTGCATTCCCATCAATCATCACCTCTTCGGGCGCTTCCATCGAACCCCGTCGCCGGCAGTAGATGGGATATTCCTTGCCTTCTTCGTAGCGTGTGTAATAGTAGTAGTCATCGAGTTTGTAAGGAACGGAAAGGTCCGATTGTTTGATGCGCGCCAGCATCTCGGCGTAGAGTTTCTCTTCGAGATTCTTGTACGGCGCCATCACGGCGTCGGTGTAAGCATTCTCCGCCTTGAGGTACTCGATCACTTCCGGATTATCACGCTCGCGGAGCCAGTAGTAGTAATCGCGGCGTTCGTGGCCATGTTTTACGAGGCGCGTCATCTGAATTTTCGCCTTGGGGGGCTGCGGTGTCGGCTGTTCCTGAGCAGACGCCTGATCGAGCCGGGCAAAGAGTAATGCGGTTATCATCATAAGCCGGTACATGTTGTCCTCGGTTGTGCAACACTCAAGCAGGGAATACAACAGACATAATGAAGGAATTTTTGGAGAATGATGGTAGAGAGCGCGCGGATTCGTGACAGGACAAGTTCGATGCAAGCAGAAGGGCTTTCCTCTCATCATCAAATTGGTTATTCTCGTGCGGCAAAGACATCGCACAAGCCCCATCGGGGCGACCTAATTCTGTTCCGATCCGTGCATCCTGCATCTTGCATCTTGCATCCTGAACCCTGAATCTTGAACCCTAAACCTCAAACTCCGAACCGCGAACCCTGAATTCCCGCCACTTCCGTCGAAACCCCGCGCGCGAACAGCGCCTGCTTGTATCTCCGCGCCGCTCCGCGTATATTGTACCCACGATGACATCGTTCTTGCGACATAGTCGTGTTGTTGCGGTGCTGATCGGGTATCTTCTCGGCAGCGGCTTGCTTGAGCTTGCGCACCACGATGCGGCAAGCCTGTTGCTGGAATCGCTGCCCGTCGTTGCAACGCATGACTGCGGCGCTCACGAGAAACACATTCCGGCCGACCAGGCGCGGCATTGTCTTGCCTGTTCACCCTTCGTCCAACGGATTGCGGTCGGCACGGGGCACGTCGTGGGCACCGATCCGACGGACGTGAGCCACACGCTGCAACTCACGCCGTGTTCATCCACTTCCGAACCTGACGTCATTTCCTCCGGCAAGCGCGGTCCTCCCTGCGCATAGCACTCCAACGCGTCTATTTCATTTCACGCATAATTTTTGTCAGGAGGATTCCATGCCGTGCAGAACGTGCATTCTGCTGGCGTTGCTCGCGCTTGTGTCGGGAGCCGGCAACGCACAAACAACCATCAATCCCGACATCAGCGTCATTCCGCGCTTTCTCATCGAGACCAATGACGGCGAACGCCTCGGCGAAGGTATCCGCGAGTTTGCTCGTCCTGACTTCCAATTTCAGGAACTCGAAATGGTGGTCGCCGCGTACCTGAACCCGTTTGCCCGCGCCGACGTTGTCCTCACACTTCCCGGTCCCGACGTCGAAGAGGGAAAGTTGGGGTTGGAGGAACTGTACGTCAGCGTGCTGCGCGGCCTGCCGCTCGACTTGAACGTCCGGCTCGGCAAGTACCGCGTGGACTTCGGCAAGCTCAACATGATGCACCCGCATCAATGGCCCTTCATCACCCAACCGCTATCGGCTCAGCGATTTTTGGGTGAAGAAGGTCTGAACGATCTCGGCATCTCGCTCAGCACGCTGCTGCCCACAGGCGATGTGTACAGCAAGCTCACGCTCGATCTGCTGCGCGGCATTCCTATCGGCGAGGCGACGGGCATCGAAGACACGACGGGCGCGAAACCGACCTATGCCGCTGCAGGCAGGCTGATGGGCTTCTTTCCCGTCGGCGAGTATTCCGATCTCGAGACCGGCGTCAGTTTCTACACCGGCATCCACGACCCGTACCATCGCCAGCGCTTCTGGTATTGGAATGTGGATTTCAAGTACAAGTACAAGCCCGACATGTACACGTCGTTGACGGTGCAGGGCGAGGTTCTCTTCAACCGACGAACGGCAGCACAGGACCGGGACTTCAATCCGTTTCTCGACGAGAACGGCAACCCGCACACACGACGTATCACCAGCGCGGGTTTGTATCTCTACGCCGACTATCAGTTTCTCAAGACGTACAGCATCGGTGCCCGGTTCGATTGGAGCCAATCGCCCTACAGCGGCGATGATAACGCGCGGGCCGTAGCGATCTTCTTCGGATACTATCCCGTCGAAGAGACACTCGGTCTGCGCGTGCAGTATCAGAACACACGATCGGAAGCGCCCGGCGGTGCGCAGTCGGTCAACAGTATCGGCGTGCAGGTGCTGTTCTCGCTCGGGCCGCATAAAGCTCATCCGTTCTGACTGATGAATCTCGAATCTACACTTGTGAATCAACGCAGAGGTTAGACCATGAGAGTTCCGTTTCTTCTTCTCCTACCACTCTTCGCCGTCGCATCGCATGCCGATGTAAAAGTCGTAACAACACTCCCCGATCTTGCCGACCTGACGAAGCAGATCGGCGGCGAGAAAGTTCAGGTGGACTTTATTGTGCGAGGGAATCAGAATCCCCATTTCGTTGATGTGAAGCCGAGCTACATGCTGAAGCTGAAGTCAGCTGATGTTTTTTTGATGATCGGATTGGAATTGGAACTGTGGGCGCAGCAGATCATTGACGGTTCACGGAACGATCGGCTGGTGGTGGTGGATCTGTCCCGACCCATTGAGAAGATGGAAGTGCCGACGAAGGTGGATGCGAGTCAGGGCGACGTGCACAGGTACGGCAACCCACACTACTGGCTCGATCCGAGGAATGTCCGGGTGATTCTGGATGAGATCGTCGCGTCGCTGACCAGGGTGTCGCCGGCAGATGAGCAGCTGTTCCGCGCAAACGCCGAGCGCTATCTCAAGAAGCTCGACGCGAAGATAGCGGAGTGGGAGGCGACAATGAAGCCGTTCCGTGGGAGCAAACTCATTACATTTCATCGCAGCTGGACGTACTTTGCCAACTGGCTCGGACTCGACGTTGTGGATCAGGTGGAGCCGAAGCCGGGCATCCAGCCGAGTCCGAGTCACACGGCGCAGTTGATTCGAAAGGTGCGGGATGGGGGCATCAAGGCTATCGTCGTGGAGCCGTTTTACGACACGAGTGCGCCGGAACAGATTGCCCGCGCAACGGAGGTGAAGATCGTGCGGCTGGCGACGTCCGTCGGCGGGGTGGACCAGGCGAAGGACTACATCAGTTTGATGGACTACAACATTGCGACGCTGGCGGCGGCGTTGAAGTGATGCTTCGCTGCTGGAAAGCACAGCTCAGCATGACAGACGCTTGTGTGTAAGGAAATTGTCACTCTGAGCCCTTCGGCTTGCCTCAGGGTAAACTCCGCGAAGAGTCCAGAACCGGGCTTTGCAGGTACTCGGTTCTGGATGCTTCGCCCTTGGGAAGCAGGGCTCAGCATGACAGACCGCTTGTGCGTTGAGAACTCGTCACTCTGAGCCTTTCGGCTTCGCTTAGGGCCAAAAGTCCAGAATCAGTGCCTTCATCAGATGAATAGATGAAACAGTTCTTCGTCTACATCATGACCAACAAGCGTAATGGGACGCTGTACGTTGGAATTACTAATGATTTGGTGCGTCGCGTCTACGAACACAAGCACAAACTTTTGCCAGGCTTTACTGCCAAATATGGTCTCGACAAGCTCGTTTACTTCGAGGAGTTCAGCGATGCGCGCCAAGCAATCACACGAGAGAAGCAAATCAAGGGCTGGCTGCGTGTGAAGAAGCTCGCGCTCATCGAATCAGCCAATCCTGACTGGCATGATCTGGCGGAGAGCTGGTGAATACCATTCCGCCAAGAGACGTGGGTCTGGATGCTTCGCCCTTGGGAAGCAGGGCTCAGCATGACAGGTGGTTCTCACCTGCGCAGGGTTCTGGATGCTTCGCTGCTGGAAGGCGCAGCTCAGCATGACAGACGT
>JBBIRR010000058.1:0-20581 GCA_037441705.1 Ignavibacteriales bacterium | reverse complement strand
GCTGTGCCCCGGTGTGGGCGAGAACGCTTCTGGTTGGGAGATGATTTCGAAACAGAATCAAGAAAAGAAACGTCAGCAACACCATCGTTTCCTTGTTGAGGCAACCGAGAAAGAAGATGGGGTAGAGAAGCAACCATCGTTGTTGCACCAGGAGCAGAAGTCCCAGCGTAAAGAAGAACAACGTTGGAAAGTCGTAGATGTAATGCGGTCCGGTCGGGAAGATCGGCGGCAGCGCAAGCAGCGCGATGATGGGGACGAGGTTGCTGACACGCGGCTCGGTCTCGTACAGCGTGGACCAGAACCGACGCACGACGAACGAGAATGCGAGCAGACAAAGGAAAGCGATGAACAGCGCAATCAGGTACTCGATGAAGAAATCCGTTTCCCACCCGAGCCGCTGCGTTTCCTTCTGCACCTTCGGAATGCGGAGAAGCGTCTGCTCCAGCGAATCGAACGAAGGTCCCGCGAGCGGCGCATAGAGTGCGAGTGTCAGCATCGGAACGAAGACGCGGTAGACGTATGGCCTGTGTGCCGTCCCGTAGAGAATGTCGGAAAGCTTCGACCTCGGGTCGCCGTTGAAGGAAGTGGTGGGCGTATCGGCGCTCCACACCCAGATGCCGAACACGTAGGCCGACGCGAGGACGTACAGGAGGACGACGATCGATCGCCTTTCAAGAAATGCAGGAAACGAAGACGGGTTCATTCTGGCACAAGCATCATTGCGGGCAGGTGAAAGCTACGCTTTGCCCGCCAATGATGCAACGGCTGAACGACGCTCAATTCCAGCGGATCTGGTATTGCTGGATCTTGGTGTACAGCGTTTTCAGACTGATGCCGAGAATTTTTGCCGATTCGGTTTTGTTGCCGCGGAAGGTTCTCAACACGCCTTCGATATGAAGCCGCTCGATTTCCTTGAGCGCTGTTGCCGTGCCGATCTTCTGATCGTGCCCGTTGGAGGACGGAAGCGATGGAAGGTTCGGCAGAGAGAGATCTCGCGGTTCGATGACGTTGTTCTGGCACAAAATGGCCGCGCGCTCGATCACGTTTTCGAGCTCACGAATATTGCCTGGCCAATCGTACGACATCAGCACTTCCATCGCTTTCGGCGAGATCGTCTTCTGCACTTTCGTCTTCATTTTGTTGTTGAGGAACGACGCGACAAGCAGGGGAATATCCTCTTTCCGCTGGCGCAAGGCAGGAAGCTCGATCGTGATGACATTGAGACGGTAGAGTAAATCTTCGCGGAAGCGACCTTCTTTGACCTCGGCTTTGAGGTCTTTGTTCGTTGCCGAGAGGATGCGGCAATCCGCCTTGAGGATTTGGTTACCGCCGACACGGCGGAACTCGCCGCTTTGAATGAAGCGGAGGATTTTCGGCTGCACGATGGGGCTGATGTCTCCGATTTCGTCGAGGAAGAGCGTTCCTTTGTCGGCGATCTCCACGATGCCGGGCTTGGTTGCGCGGGCATCGGTGAAGGCGCCCTTCTCGTGTCCGAAAAGCTCGCTCTCGATCAGCGTGTCGGGGATCGACGCGCAGTTGACGGTAACGAAAGGCATGTTTGCCCGTTCGCTGCGCTGGTAGATGTAGTTGGCGATCAGTTCCTTTCCTGTTCCGCTGGGACCCTGAATGAGCACGGACGAGTCGGTGGGGGCAACCTTTGCGGCGATTTCCAGGACGCGCCGCAGCGCTGCACTCTCGCCAATGATTTCAGACGGCCCGTGCAGGCGTTCCAACTCGTTCTTCAACACCGTATTGTCGCGAACCAATTGTTGGCGCTCGATGGCGCGCTCGATGGTGCCGAGCAGGTCGTCGGCGGTCGTCGGTTTTTGGATGTGATCGTATGCCCCGATCTTCATGCACTCGACCGCCGTCTTCACATCCGACGCCCCGGTGAGCATGATGACTTCGGTGTGCGGGTGGTTTTGCTTGATGAACTTCAAGACTTCGATGCCGTCCACCTTCGGCATCCGCACGTCGCACAACACCACGTGATACGGCTTTGTTTGGACGGCGTTGATAGCCGCGACGCCGTCGTTCGCTGTTTCGACATGGTAGCCCGCTCCGCCGATCAGCGTGGAAAGCATGTAACGAAATGTTTCCTCATCGTCAACAACCAGAATCGAAAAGTCTTTCTTTGCCATAAATGTCGTCCGAAAATTGTGTCCCTTCCCGCCCTCGTACCAATCTTTCAATCGCCCATGTGTCGTTTGTGGGGATGGCGATGCCCGTCGGCATTCTGTAGAACTTTCTTTTCCTGCTGGAATTATCGGCAGGACGGGCGAGGGTCTTTAGTAATTTTTACAAACGCGTGAGCGAACCGATGTTCTTCGACAGTGGCAATCGCGAAAATTGTGACGAACCTATCATTGAATCTGAGCAAGAAATCCCTATCTTACTCATGAGTTTCCTTCACTGTGGACGAACTTTCACGGTACATGCATGTCAGCACAGGCACCGACTGCCCCTCTTGCAGTAAGTATTGACCGCTTAGAGAGCCTTTCCCGCCTTCCCCGGCACGCCAGTCAGACAGAACTTGATGAGTTGTGTATCAACACGATTCGCTGTCTTTCGATCGATGCCGTGCAGAAAGCAAAATCCGGGCATCCGGGCATGCCGATGGGGATGGCGCCCGCAGCCTATGTGTTATGGACGAGGCATCTGAAGCACAATCCCTGTAATCCGAAGTGGGTCAATCGCGACCGGTTCGTGCTGTCTGCAGGACACGGCTGCATGCTTCTGTACTCTCTTCTTTATTTGACCGGCTACGATTTGTCGTTGGATGAGATCAAGAACTTCCGGCAGTGGGGAAGCAAGACGCCCGGCCATCCTGAGTACGGACATACGCCGGGTGTTGAGGTGACGACGGGGCCGCTGGGTCAGGGCATCTCCAACGCGGTGGGCATGGCGATCGCCGAGAAATATCTCGCTGCTTACTTCAATCGCGACGGCTTTCCGGTTGTTGACTATAAGATTTATGTCGTAGCCGGTGATGGATGTTTGATGGAGGGCGTCTCCTCCGAAGCCTCATCGCTCGCGGGCACATTGGGCCTGAATAATCTCATCGTCCTCTACGACGACAATCATATCTCGATAGACGGCAGCACCGATCTTGCATTCACCGAGGATGTCGCAAAGCGCTATGAAGCGTACGGTTGGTTTGTCCAAACCGTGGGCGGAGATGGGAATGATTTGCATGCGATAGAGCGTGCACTTGTTGCCGCGCAGAACGAACGGCATCGCCCCTCGCTCATCAAGCTGCGGACGCACATCGGATACGGCAGTCCCAACAAGCAGGATACGGCCGATGCGCACGGCTCGCCCTTGGGAGAGGACGAGGTTCGCCTGACCAAAAAGCAGTTAGGATGGGATCCGGAGAAAAAATTCTTTGTACCCGATGAAGCGCTTGCGCTTTTTCGAAAAGAAGTGGAGAAGGGAGCGGCTCGAGAGCAGCAGTGGCGCGAGGAGTTTGCGCGCTACGAGAAGGCATTCCCCGAACTTGCGCGCGCTTTCACGCGCGCAGCCGAACGCCGTCTCCCGGAAAACTGGGAGGAGCTCTGGAAGCAGAACGTTCCGGCGTTCGATCCCGCCGTACCGCTGGCAACGCGCGAGGCGCAAGGCAGGGTGCTCGATGCCATCATGCCGAAGCTGCCGCTGGTGCTTGGCGGTTCAGCCGATCTCACGCCGTCCAACAACACGAAGTTCAAAGGCTCGACCGATTTCAGCAAGACGAACAGACTCGGACGCTACATTCGTTACGGCGTGCGTGAGCATGCCATGGGCGCGATCATGAACGGCATTGCGGTGAGTGATTTGCTGATTCCGTATGGTGGCACGTTCTTCGCGTTCACGGATTACATGCGTGCGTCTATTCGTCTCGCTGCCCTCTCGCACTATCCCACGATTTTTGTGTACACACACGACAGCATCGGGCTTGGTGAAGATGGGCCGACGCATCAGGCGGTGGAGCATTTTGCATCGCTGCGGGCAATGCCCGGACTCGTTCTCCTCCGTCCGGCCGATGCGAACGAAACCGCGTATGCCTGGAAATTCGCGCTCGAGAATCGTTCAGGACCGACAATCCTGACGCTCACACGCCAGAAAGTGCCGGTTCTCGATCAAACAAAATACGCGTCGGCGTCGAACCTTTACCGCGGCGCGTATGTTTTGATTGGTGACGATCGCCCGGATGTCCTGCTCATCGGCACCGGATCGGAAGTGCAGCTCGCCTTGAAAGCGTACGAGCAGTTGAAATCCGAGGGCATTCGTTCTCGCGTCATCAGCATGCCGTCCTGGGAATTGTTTGAAAAACAGACGGCGGAGTACAAAGAGCACGTGCTTCCGTCGTCGGTCAAAGCTCGCGTGGCGGTCGAAGCGGGCGTGAAGTTGGGGTGGGAACGATACATCGGCGAGAAGGGTGAGTTCGTCGGGATGTCGTCGTTCGGCGCTTCTGCGCCGGTGGATGCCGTGTTCAAAGGCTTCAACATCACCGCTGAGGCTGTGGTCGCGGCGGCGAAGAAGGTGCTTGCATGAAGGTAGCACTCGCCGGTGACCATGCCGGATTCGCGCTGAAGCAGTATCTTGCCCGGGAGCTGCGAAACGATGGTCATGAGATTATTGACCTGGGGGCGAACGACGAAACGCCGTCCGATTATCCCGACTTCGCGCGCAAGATCGGCGAGGCAGTGACATCGGGACAAGCCGAGCGCGGTATCCTCGTCTGCGGCAGCGGCGTCGGCGCGTGCATCGCGGCAAATAAGATCAAGGGCATCCGCGCGGGACTGGCTCATGATACGTACTCCGGGCATCAGGGCGTTGAGCACGATGACATGAACGTTCTCTGTCTCGGTTCCCGCGTTATTGGCGTAGCGCCAGCCCTGGAAATTGCGCGCGCATTCCTGGCGGCACGATTCTCCAACGAGGAACGACATCGCCGGCGGGTGCAAAAGATCCTTGACATCGAAGAAAAAGGAAAGTGAACCATCAACCGTACAACGCATCACGGAGGAGCCTTCCATGACCACCATTCAAAAACTCGCAGAGCTCGGTCAGAGCATCTGGTACGATAACATCAGCCGCAGTGTCATCCTCAACGGTGACTTGCAAAGGATGGTCGATGAAGGATTGCGCGGCGTTACATCCAATCCCACCATTTTTGACAAGGCGATCTCCGGCAGCAACGACTACGACAGCCAGATCCGTGAGTTGGTGGAGGTGAAACCCGACATTGATGCCGCCGAAATCATCCAGGCGTTGATGGTGAAGGACATTCAGATGGCCTGCGACGTGATGGCTTCCGTCTACAAAAGGACAAACAAGTTGGATGGCTACGTGAGCGTAGAAGTTACGCCGAGCAAGGCACGCGATACTCAGGCGACGATGGAGGAAGTTCGCCTGCTGTGGGGACTCATCAATCGCCCGAATCTGATGGTGAAGATTCCCGCGACGAAGGAAGGTTTGCCCGCCATCGAACAGATGATTTTTGAGGGAAGGAACATCAACGTGACGCTCATCTTCTCGGTCGAGCGTTATCGGGAGGTGGCCCACGCGTACATCAGCGGACTCGAGCGGCGCGTGCAGGCAGGCAAGCCGATTGATGCGATTGCGTCGGTGGCGAGTGTCTTCGTCAGCCGCATAGACACGCTGGTGGACGATTTGCTGGCAAAGAAGAACGATCCGAGCCTGAAGCCGTTGATGGGCAAAGCTGCGGTTGCCAACACGAAATTTGTCTATCAGGCATTCAAAGAGATTTTCAACTCACGGCGGTTTCAGGCATTGAGAGAGAAGGGGGCGAGCGTTCAGCGGCCGTTGTGGGGCAGCACCGGCACCAAGAATCCTGTTTACAGCGACCTGCTGTATGTGGATACGCTCATCGGTCCCCACACGGTGAACACAGTGCCTCCGCAGACATACGCCGCGATTCTCGATCACGGCACGGCGGCTCTCACGATTGAATCCGACCTTGACGGAGCGCGCAAGGTGCTTGATGGCGTCGCCGCGGCCGGCATTGACATGCGTTGGGTCCTGCAGAAATTAGAGGAGGATGGCGTTGCTGCGTTTGAAAAATCCTTCGACGGACTCTACAAGAACCTGACGGACAAGCGGAACGCGTTTGCCGGGGTTGAAGTGTGAAATCAAGACCTGCGAATCGGGGTTGATGCTGAGAAAGGAGCGTCGTATGGCCGAACTCACGATCAGGGATTTGCCGGAGGGAGTCATGAAGACCCTCGAGCGCCGGGCAAAGGCACACAACAGGACCGTCGAAAGCGAGGCAAAAGCATTTCTGGAATCTCTGCTCTTGGACGAAGAGCTGGACGTTGATGCGGTGATTACAGAGGCGCGTGAACACCAAAAAAAGATAGGGGGCTACCTTACAGATGAGGTATTGCGGGAGCTGAAAGAGGAAGGGCGGAAGTGATCGTTACTGATGCAAACACTCTTGCATACTTCTGGATCCCAGGCTCCCTAACCGAAGTTGCCTTCAAGGCATACAGAAAGGACTCGGTTTGGGTGGCTCCGGTTCTTTGGAGATCTGAATTCAGAAATGTCTTGATCGGGTACGTTCGGAGAAAACTCATGACTTTGGAAGTTGCTGTGGAGACCATGAGGAAGGCCGAACGTCGGTTGCTGAAACGTGAATACAGTGTCGAATCATCTGCTGTCCTCCAAATTGCTCAGGCAAGTGGTTGTTCCGCCTACGATGCCGAATACGTTGCACTTGCCCGTGAGCTGGGCACACGGCTGATGACATCGGATAGGGAGTTGCTTCAGAAATTTCCAGACATTGCTGTGTCACTTGAAGATTCCGGGCATTGATTCTACCAAGCAATGCAACCCGCTCTCCCCAACCCTCTTGCCGAATCAACCCGCATCGAGCGGCTGCCCGATCCGTGTCTGATGGTCATCTTTGGCGCGTCGGGCGATCTCACCAAACGAAAACTCATTCCCGCAGTCTTTGACTTAGCGCGGCAGGGACTGCTTCCCTCAGGCTTCACGATCGTGGGTGTTGCCCGCACGCCGATGTCCACCGACTCCTTTCGCGAGTACATGTATGCAGCGATGAAGGAGTTCGGCGGGCTGCAAGCATCGGAGCAGGTGTTGTGGGATACATTTGCCCGCGGTGTGTACTACATCAGCGCCGATCCCGGCCAGCCGGATGAGTTTCTCAGACTGAAAAAAGAGCTGGCCGCTATTAGCAACGAGCGAAGAGCTTCAGACAACTATCTCTTCTATCTCTCCACGCCTCCGAGCCTGTATGCACCGATCGTGCGCGGCCTTGCGCATGCACAGATGAATCGGCCTTCGCCGGCGGATGCCTGGACCCGCATCATTATCGAAAAACCCTTCGGTGTTGATCTCGCTTCATCGCGCAAGCTGAATGAGGAAGTTCTACGCGTGTTCGACGAATCGCAGGTGTACCGGATTGACCATTATCTCGGCAAGGAAACGGTTCAGAATCTCCTCGTCTTTCGGTTTGCCAACGGCATCTTCGAGCCGATCTGGAATCGCAACTACGTTGACCATGTGCAGATCACGGCGGCCGAAACGGTAGGCGTTGAGAATCGGGGTGGGTACTACGAAGGCGCGGGAGCGCTGCGCGATATGATCCAGAACCACATGCTGCAGCTTCTCGCCCTCACGGCGATGGAACCGCCGGTGCTGTTCGACGCGCAGCAAGTGCGCGATGAGAAGCACAAGGTGTTTCAAGCCGTACGGCTGATTGCGCCGAAGGATGTGCATCTGTTCACCGTGCGCGGACAATACGCCGCCGGTACCGTGGGCGGCAAAGCCGTGCCCGCATACCGCACCGAGCCGGGCGTCTCGCCGACCAGCACGACCGAGACGTATGTTGCCGTCAAGTTCTACGTTGATAATTGGCGATGGGCAGATGTGCCGTTCTATGTTCGGTCCGGCAAACGTCTGCCGAAACGTGTGACGGAAATCGCGATCCAGTTCAAGAAAACGCCGCACCATCTCTTCGCACATCTGCCGACCGACACACTCGATCAGAACAACATCGTCATCCGCGTGCAGCCCGATGAAGGCATCTCGCTCAAGTTCAGCTCCAAGATTCCCGGCTCACACATGCGCATGCGCCCCGTAACGATGGACTTCCGCTACGGCTCATCGTTTGGCGGAAAGCTTGCCGATGCGTACACCCGGCTCATCCTCGATTGCATGCTCGGCGACGCAACTCTCTATGCTCGCGGCGATAGCGTGGATATTGCATGGCAGCTCATCACGCCTATTCACGAAGGTTGGGCAACCAACTCTCGCTCGCGCGTGTACGATTATCCTGCCGGCACCTGGGGACCGCAGGAAGCCGACGAGATGCTTGCCCGCGATGGTCGCCGATGGCGGTTGCCGTGATGGATGCGAGCTACCATGCCCCCGTTGCGCGTTGCAGTCGTCATTCCCGCTCTCAACGAAGAACGCTCGATCGGACAGGTTGTTGCACGGCTGCCGAAGGATTGTATCCACGAGATTATCGTTGTCGATAACGGATCCACCGACGGGACGGCGCAAACCGCGCGGTCTGCGGGCGCAACGGTGCTTCACGAGCCGCGGCGCGGCTACGGCTACGCCTGCCTCACCGGCATCGAACACGCGCTCATGAACGCTCCCGATGCAATCGCATTCGTTGACGGCGACCTGAGCGACTATCCGGAGGAGTTGCCTCTGTTGCTGCACGCCCTCGAACAGGGCAACGACCTTGTCATCGGTTCGCGCATGCTGGGCGAACGCGAGCCCGGCGCATTGCTCCCGCAAGCGTTGATCGGCAACGCGGTGGCCTGTTTCCTTCTCCGTTGCTTCTGGCGCGCACGCTTCACAGACCTCGGTCCGTTTCGTGTCATCCGTACGGACGCGCTGCGGCGTCTGAGAATGAGCGACGGCACCTATGGGTGGACGGTGGAGATGCAAATCAAAGCGGCGAAGATAGGCTTACGTACTGCGGAAGTTCCCGTCCGCTACCGCAAGCGTATCGGGACTTCGAAAGTCACAGGCACGCTTGGCGGCTCGATTAATGCCTCCGTCAAGATTCTTTATACAATCTTCAAATATCTCTTTGTGAAGGTATAACGTGACCACGCGGTGGCTTGTCATCGTCGGCGTGATAATGGAAGCAGCGTACCTGAGCTTCTACCTCCTTCCGGAATCACCGAGGGAGGTTCTGCTGCTGATCGGCGTCCACGTGTTTGTTTTTCTTCTTCTCGCATTGACGTGGTGGAAATCCGGAGCAGCGAACGCCGAACCCGGAACAACAAGGTTGGTCGTTGGCTTTGCCATTCTCTTTCGTCTCACGCTCGTCCTGCATCCGCCGGTCGGCTCGGACGACATCTACCGCTATGTGTGGGATGGGAAAGTCGCTGCGAGCGGCATCAATCCTTTCGCGTTCGCGCCGGCAGACTCCGCGCTCGCTCATCTTCACACGACCGACCTGCCGTCGAAGATCAATTTTCCAACGATGCGGACAATCTACCCGCCTCTCGCGCAAGGAGTGTTTTTCGTCTCGCAGCTTCTTTTTGGTGATTCCTTAGCCGGCTTAAAGTTCCTCCTCGTTCTTGCCGATATAGTTTCGGTTCTTCTGCTCTACAGGCTCTTCAACGCCCCACTTCAGGGCCTGCTGCTCTACGCGTGGTCGCCTCTTCCGATTCTGTACTTTGGACTCGATGGACATGTCGATGCGCTCGGCATCCCGTTTCTATTACTCTCACTGTATCTGCTGCAGCGAGGAAATCTCCTGAAAGGGGCTGTATCGCTCGGGTTCGCTGCGCTTTCAAAACTGTATCCGCTTCTTGTCGTTCCTTTTGTCTTTCATCTTACAAAAGGATGGAAGAAAATTGCGCTGCCTGCAGTTCCCATCGTCCTCCTCATGATCGGCTGTTGGTTGTACTGGGAACCGACGGGCGGATTGATTGAGTCGTTCATCATTTTCAATACGACATTTGAATTCAATGGCTCGGTGTTTCACCTCATCTATGCATTGGTGGGATCGAACGAGAAGGCTCACCTCGTTTCGTCCGTCGTGTTCTTGATCTGGTGGGCAACGGTGTTTGCGCTCAACAGGACCTTCCTCGAAAGAGTGTTTCTCGCTTTTGTCGGCTTTATTGTGTGTGCCCCAACGGTGCATCCGTGGTATCTCACGTGGCTCGCCGCATTGGTCGTTCTCAGATGGTCGCCGGCGGTTTCTGTGTTGTTGGGATTTTCCGTCATCAGTAACTGGGTGGTATATCAATACCGGCTGAGCGGTGTGTGGAGAGCCGATACGCTTCTTCTGTTGGTCGAGTATATCCCGTTCTATGTTCTGCTTGTGCGTGAAGTCGTGCGGGGAACCTTTTCACTCCGGCAGGCATCAGCTAAGATAGGTGGATGATGGAAGAACGCGCCCTCATCGTATTTGCCAAGCTACCGCGTGCAGGCTTCGTGAAGACGCGGTTGGGCAAAGCCATCGGCATGAACGAAGCGATGAGAGTCTATGAGGAGCTTGCCCGGCACGCGTTCGGTCTCGCTCAAGGACTTGCATCTGAAGGCGTGAGGGTGTATCTCTTCTACAGTCCCGATGCATCGGAGGAGGAGATGCGGTCATGGGTTCAGCAGGATTTCGTGTACGTTGCTCAAGTCGGAAAAACGTTGGGTGAGCGAATGCACACTGCATTCGATCGTGTCTTCCGTGATGGGGCATCGAAGGCAGCCATCATCGGGACAGACGTACCGGAGCTTAAAGGCGACATTCTCGCGCGTGCGTTCACTATGCTTGATTCGCACGAACTTGTCATCGGCCCGTCAACCGACGGCGGGTACTATTTGTTGGGGATGAAACCGCCCGTCAAGAATGTCTTCGATGGAATTGCCTGGAGTACGGAGAACGTCCTTCGAGAGACTCTCGAACGGGCTGAGACGCTTCGCCTCTCCACAGCATTGATCGAGAACCTGATGGATGTTGATACGCTCGAAGAGTATCGGGTGTACCTGAATCGAAAGAGCTTCGATCATCAAACATAAATTTCTACAGTTTAACCGAGGAGCACTCATGTCATCGTATTATGAATCGAAAGACCTGGCAAAGTTCAGTGACATCGGCAAGAACCAGAAGCATCTGTGGGAGAAGTTCATCGCATGGTACAACGAGGCAACAGCAACCGAAGGTGCGCTGACGAAGAGAGAGAAGTCCCTCATCGGCCTCGCGGTTGCACACACCGTGCAGTGTCCCTATTGCATTGATGCCTATACGAATCAATGTCTTGAGTCGGGTGCGAACATGGATCAGATGACGGAAGCCCTGCATGTCACCGCTGCCGTGCGGGGCGGTGCGTCGCTGGTGCACGGTGTGCAGTGTCGGAACATCGTCGAGAAGCTGATGATGTAATGGCGTAGCACTGTTGCGACGATGCCAATGCAGGGCACAAATTGCATGTGCCGACAGATGTCTGTACATTGACGACAGAAGACAAATAAGGAGAACACCAATGTCTACTGATGCTGTTGTACGAGTTTTGGGAGGGGCAAAGGTTATCCGTCATAAGGTGAAGAACCAGCTGGATCTCATGGAGTTGAGTCGGAAGGGGGTGAGCATGAGAGCCCTCATGCATCTCGCCAAGACCCTGTCGCTGTCGATGAAAGAAGTGGCGAAGCTTCTTCAGGTATCCGAGCGGAATCTCCAACGCTATGAAAGTCGTGACCTGCTCAACGCGGCAATCTCGGGGCGTGTTGTCCAATTGGCGGAAGTGACCAGTCGTGGCATCGAGGTCTTTGGTGACAGAGAGCGGTTTACCGCGTGGCTGGACGAGCCGAATCGCTCTCTCGGTGGACGTAAGCCGTTTGAGTTGCTTGATACGGCCGTCGGGACACAACTGCTCTTGGATGAGCTTGGTCGTATTGAACAGGGAGTTTACGCCTGAGTGAAGGCGTACCGAATTACCCGGAAGCAGTTTGTCAATGACCTCTCCGGGGTCGGCGCTCAACGCCATGGTGGTCGTTGGAATAACCGCGGCACGCCGATGGTGTACGCCTCTGAAAGCAGAGCGCTCGCGGCTGTTGAGGTCCTGGTTCATGTCTCCCTCGAGCGTGTGCCGCAGGACCTGTTCATGGGCGAGCTTTACATTCCGGCCCGAGCGAAAGTAGAACAGGTCGATGTCGCTGATCTCCCACGAAACTGGCGCGATTATCCTGCCCCACCAACGTTGGCAGTCATTGGTTCGGAGTGGATCCGCTCGCTCCGCTCGCTCGTGCTTCGTGTGCCGTCGGCAGTCGTGGATAGGGAATTCAATATTCTCCTGAATCCCCTACACCCTCAGATCAAACAAGTAAGAGTTTCGAGCTATGAGCCTTTCATATTTGATCAAGGGTTAGTGGCGAAGCGTGTGTGACGCGAAGGCGGAACGACAATAGTATTCCGAGGTAGAAATGGATTTCGAACAAGCGCTTCAACGATGGCACATTGAGTTGTCTCCAATAACCATCGGCACCTTGCAGGTCAACGTCGGCAAACTCTGCAATCAGGCATGCAAGCACTGTCATGTGGATGCCGGGCCGAAGCGCACGGAGATGATGAACCGTGAGACGGTCGATCGCTGTCTCGAGATTCTTGCAGCCTACCCGCAGATCAAGAACCTCGACATCACCGGCGGCGCGCCGGAGCTGAACGAGCACTTCGACTATTTCGTGATCGAAGCAACGAAACTCGGCAAGCACGTGATGGTGCGCCATAACCTCACCGTGACGCTCGACCCCCATCCGCTCAGCGGCAAGAGCATGGAGTATCTGCCCGAATTTTTCCGAGACCATTGCGTCGAAGTCATTTCGTCGCTTCCCTACTACGCGGAGAAGGAAACCGACGCACAGCGAGGATCGGGCGTGTTTGCCAAGAGCATCGAGGCGATGCGCAGACTCAACAGACTGGGTTACGGGAAAGAAGGTACGGGTCTCGTTCTCAATCTCGTCTATAACCCGGTTGGTGCGTACCTTCCGCCGGCGCAGGCCGCCATCGAAGCGCAGTTCAAGGAACATCTCCGAAAAGAACACGGACTCGTCTTCAACTCCCTCTACGTCATCACCAACATGCCGATCAATCGGTTCAAGCATTTCCTCGAACGGGCGGAGCTCTATGACAGCTACATGACCAAGCTCATCAACGCGTTCAATCCTGCCGCCGCCGAAGGCGTGATGTGCAGAACGCTCATCAGCGTCGGCTACGATGGTACGCTCTACGACTGTGACTTCAACCAGATGCTTGCCTGGACTGTAAACCACGGTGTCGCCAACACCATCTGGGATTTCGACTTTGACAGACTCATCTCGCGCAAGATTGTGTTCGGCGATCATTGCTTCGGATGCACCGCCGGCGCGGGAAGCAGTTGCGGCGGAGCAACGGCGCGATAAAGGTTGGCAACATGAATGCCGTTCGGATGCTGATTCGGAGAGAACCTGTTCGAACATCTCGGGCAGGTTCTTTTTCATTTTGAGAGAAGTGTGTATCTTTGCTCGAATGATTTTCTGAAGCAAGACCATGACGGACGCCGAACTGCAGTACTTCTATGTCGGTTTCTACAACGCTCTCAAGCGCTATCGTTCCACTTCACTCTTAGGCTGGACGATTGTTCTTCTGGGATGCGTGAGCATACCGCTCGCGTGGAATTTGGGGCGCAGAGACGGCGTCGTTGACGTATCGCTCACCATCATGACGATTCTCGCCGGGCTGGTTGTTGTATGGCAGAACATCACCGCGCTTGAGCAGTACATTCGTGTCCCGTTTCCGACCGGTCTCGAAACGAATCCAGAGGTTCCCTCGGCAATCAGCGAAATCAGAAACGTGATGAAAGAGGTTGATGATGGAGGATGGCAGGAAGCGTACGCAGCATTGGGACGGCTGCGTGAGATTCAGGCGAAGTACAGCTTACCTCAACTGGAGTAGAGCGAGAGGTCCACACCAATCCAACAATCCCTTCACCATAACCAAGGCTAAGGTTTATGTCGAGAGTAAAGGAGTTCAATGAGTTTCGTTCGAAGATGAATGAGCGCATCCTCGGTATCGACCATCGCGCGATCAAGCGCTTCTTCGGTGTCGACACGCTCACGTATGAGCCGGGCGCGCTCGATGCGAAGACGAAGGAGATGCTCGGCCTCGTTGCATCCATGGTCCTGCGCTGCGATGATTGCATCTCCTACCACATCCAGCAGTGCAAGAAGGAGGGCGTGACCGATGCGGAAATGTACGACATCTTCAGCGTGGCCCTCGTCGTCGGCGGTTCGATCGTCATTCCTCATCTGCGCCGCGCCGTCGCGTTCCTCGATGAGTACAACCAGCTTAACCCGTCGGGACCTGCATCCTGATCTGGAATCCAAAAACCAGAATCTCAAACTCTGCTGACGTCTGTCCAGTGCATGAACCCTTCAATCCCTATTCGCAAACTCATCTGGGTGTCGCTGTTTGGCGTTGCCTTCGGTTTTGTCGAAGCCAGTGTTGTGGTATATCTTCGTGCCATCTACTATCCCGACATGTTCGAGTTTCCGCTGAAGATGATTCGAACCGATCATTTGGTTGTGGAGTTGATTCGTGAGGCGGCAACCATCGTCATGCTTGTGGCCGTCGGCATCATCGCCGGACGAAAGGGCTGGCAGAGGTTCGGCTATTTTCTCATCGCGTTCGGGGTGTGGGACGTCTTCTATTACGTCTGGCTGAAAGCGACACTCGATTGGCCCTCTTCGCTCCTGGAGTGGGATGTCCTCTTCCTGATTCCCGTTCCCTGGATCGGTCCTGTCATTTCCGCAGGCTCGATTGCTGCGCTGATGACGGTGTGTGGCATAGATATCGTTGTAAGAACCGCGCTCGAAAAGCCCTTCCGACCGGGGCTTGTTTCGTGGCTCCTGGCAGTCGCAGCAACGGCCGTGATTCTCTACTCGTTCACATACGACACGGATGCAACGCTCCGCGGGCATCTCCCTCTGCCGTACCGATACGAGTTGCTTGTTGGTGGGTTGGTTTTCTATGCGGCGAGCTACATCCTTGCCTGCAGACCGAAGACGGGATTCCATCAATGAAGAAGCCGCGGAGTAAGTTTCACAACATGCACTTGAGTTCGGCCTCGCAGCAGCGCGCGCAAGAAGGGGAGGTCATAACGTTTGCTGAAAGCCTAAGCGACATCCTGCGGTTTGCCATCGCACAACCAATGCTTCTGATTTCTTTGGCTTTCAATGTCTGTTTAGGTCAAGGTGTTTCTGCGGCTGTGACCAGTTTGGTCAACGTGGAACGGACATTTGCCGCCATGTCCGAGCAGAACGGCATGAAGAAGGCATTCCTGACGTTCCTTGCTGATGATGGTGTGATCTTCCGACCGGGTCCTGTCAACGGAAAGCAGGTGTGGCAGAAGCAGGAAGAGACGACAGCGCGTCTTTCGTGGCATCCTACAGTTGCCTGCGTCGCTGCAAGCGGCGACCTCGGATTCACGAGCGGCCATTGGGTGTACACGCCTGAAGCCCATCTCGATCAGCCGCCGCGTTACGGACACTATGTTTCAGTCTGGAAGAAACGAAAGGATGGGGAATGGAGGGTTGCTGCCGACATCGGCATCACGCACGATTACTCCTCTGTTCCGGACTCCCTAAGAGTTCTGTCACCTTCCGTCCTTTCATTGCAAAAGAGAAGCAGACTTCAAGAAAGGAAAAGTCTGTTCTCTGCAGAACGCCGACTCTCAGAATTGGCTTCTGCGGAAGGACTTGCTGCAGCGCTTGCTCGTTTTCTCGCTGATGACGGAAGTGTATACCGGGATGGGCAGATGCCGTTGGTGGGTCGTCATCATGCGCTTGAAGAAAAGCATAGCTTCGACTCCCGGATCTCTTTCCGCGTGATGTTTGCGGCACTTTCTCGTGCGTGCGACTTTGCGTACACGTATGGCAGCTATGCCGTAGTTGCCCAGAAGGAAACGGCGGGGTTCTTCTTGCGAGTGTGGAGAAAGGATGAATCAGGGGAGTGGAAGGTTGTGGTGGACGTGAGCACGAAGCGCTGAATGAATACACCGCTTGCACGCGCACCCTTTGTTTCGTATTTTTGGTCGCAAGATTCGCGAACGGACGCTTAGCTCAGTTGGTTCAGAGCGTCGCCCTTACAAGGCGAAGGTCGTAGGTTCGACTCCTACAGCGTCCACTTGATGAACTCCCGATGCAGCGCGTCGGGGGTTTTCTTTTGTGATTCGGGGGCTGAGTGTTTGGAGGGAATGCGGTTACAACAAAAAGCGGAATGCTCATCGGGATTGAGCGTTCCGCTTTGCTTGAAGTGATTCAGGCCTGGCACTGCAGGCCTTCGGTGCTCCGCGAGCAGGACTCGAACCTGCAACCCTGCGGTTAACAGCCGCATGCTCTACCATTGAGCTATCGCGGAATCTCTGCAAAAGATTGAATTATTGGGATTCCAATATATCAAATCCACGCATCATAGTCAATCACTTGAGCGTTGCGCATAATGCTCACAAGAGACTTCACACAAAACGTTTAAGAGTTTGAGAGGAATCGCTTCGGTCGTTATTGCGAGAGGAGCAAATACACTATCACTCTGATGACCGGTGCAGCAACTTCGTATAGCAACAATCCCACCCCGAGACCAGCCACGACGAACAGAGCAACTCGGAGTGTCCGTCGTTGGAAGCGGATGCCCCGCCAGTTGCAGTCATGGCAACGGTAATGATGAACCGGCAGCAGAGCATGCATCACTTTTTCCATTCTATTTCTGCTACGGGATCTGTACACTCGTGAGCTTTTGCATGAGGGGCATTCCATTGGCTTGGTTACTTGTTGTTGCCAATCACATGAAAATTTGCGGGAACTATGTAGATAGTCGGGTAGCAAATCTAAGATACTACATCGAGAGAATCAAACGTTTCCTGTGGGAAACGGGACAGGTGTCTATAAGTAGCCAGCTTCCTTGACTTTCTCGCAATATTCAGGTAAGATGACGCACGCATTTAGCGCTCGCAGCAGGCCGATTCGGATTTCCTAGAGCGTGTTTGCTCATTGGGGCTGGAAAGAGGAAAGCAGTAGACATCTTCACTGACGGGGGGAAAGGGACCAGTGACGGTGAAGGGGAGAATTGCCAAGCCATGGGTACGCAGGTGTTCAGGATGTATTCATGGCACAGCTCTGATGGAACGGCGTGAATTCTCAAACACCCCTTCATAAACCCATCGCGTTCTGTCTCTTCCCCGCTGTTCACGAACAATTTGCTGTCGCGGTATTCGACTGTCGAACTACTGCCCAAAGAATAATCGTGTCGCCAGCACGGACGGCAAGCCGGCGTCGGTAATTGCCTTGGATGCAGCACGAACATCATAATCGGCTCGAGTGGTCTTGTATGACCAGGCGGTGAGATCAAGCACGCCGAAGCAGAGCTGCGGATTTCCATCGCGAGGCTGACCAACACTCCCTGCGTTGAGCAGGTACCGCACACCTTGCTTGAACGTGAACGTTCGCAGATCCTCGCCGCAAATGGAAGGGACATGTGTGTGTCCGATACAGCAGAGAGGCGTTGCGAATGCCGAGAACTGCCGTGCTGCGATGCCAAGCGAGAGAACATATTCCCACGCTTCGGGTTGAGACGGACTTGCATGCACGAGCGTGCAATGTTCGAGGTCCACACGGTAGGGGAGGGCATGAAGGTACGACAGGTTTGCATCGGTGAGAACACGGTGCGTCCAGCGAGCTGAGATTTGCCCCGGCTTGGTGAAGTAGCGTGCGTGGGACGGATCAAGAGCAGCAAGGTCATGGTTGCCGAGCACGCAGAACTTCGCTCGTGTGCGGATCAGGTCAATGCACTCGTTCGGATTTGCTCCGTAGCCGACGATGTCACCAAGGCAGTAGATCTCATCAATGTGTGACCGGTCGATGATTGCCAGTGCTTTGGTCAGAGCCTGAAGGTTGGCATGGATATCCGAAAGAATGGCGACACGCATGCATCCTAAGTAAGGTATCCGGTCGAGAAAATCAAGCGCAGCCATAGTTATCCTCACGAGGTGCCCTTTGGACAACCTTTCACACGCCAGCTTCGGAGATGCTCAGGGTGCGGTTCCGCGTGAATCGCGTGTTCAGGAGTATCTCTCCATCCTCTTGCGCGGCAAGTGGATCATCCTCGCAAGCTTTGTGCTCGTCACGGCGACAGCCACGTTTCTTACCCTCAAGACAAAGCCGATCTATGAATCGTCGTCGCTCGTGCTCATTGACATGAAGGGGCAGCCCGGACAGATTCCTTTGTTTGATTTCGGGTACAATCCCATGTTCAACAAGATCACGAACGAATTGGAAATCCTGAAGTCGCGCTCCTTGGCCGAGGCGGTAGCCGATGACCTCTTGAAACAGCAGCAGGCTGCGGGATCGCTCGCTCCTATTACGCCCATCCTCCAGGTGATGGTTGATGATGTTCCGCAGAACCGCATTACAAGTCGTGCGCAAATTACGGGACGCTTGCTTGGCTCCGTTACCTTCGTGCCGATCCGAGACTCCGACATCATCAAAATCACGGCACGGAGCAACGACCCGAAGGAGGCAGCACTGATCGCTAACACATACACAAGGGTTTATTCCGAGCGGAATCTTAAAGCAAGCCGGACGCGGTCCCGTGCTGTTCGGGAATTTCTCCAGGACCAATTGGACATCCGCAAGGCGGCACTGGACAGCACCGAGGCGGCGCTGCAGGAGTACATGAAGCGATCCGGGATCATATCACTCGATGGCGAGTCCAACAAGGTGGTCCAACAACTCTCGGCGCTGGAAGCAAGCCGGGACGCGCTTGAGGTGGAGCTTCGCTCGCGTGCGAAAACCCTCGACTCCTATCGTGAGGAGATTGCCAAGCAGGAACCCAGCGTTGCCAAAACGCTCGGCGAATCGAGCGACGCGTACATTAAGATGCTGCAGGAAAAGCTGGCAGCGCTGGAAGTTCAGCGCGATATTGTGATTGCTCAGAATCCGAATCTCGTCGGCCAGTCCATTTACGCTGAAAAACTCAGAGAGATTGATTCGCAGATTGCGGCATTGAAGAAGAACCTCCAGAAGAAAACGCAGGAGTTTCTTTCTTCGATCGGCCCCGGCGAAATCGGCATTGGCAGTGCCACGTTCATCTCGCAAATCAAACAAAAGGTGGTTGAACAGCAGATCGAGTTGGAGGGACTCGAAGCGCGCAAGCGCGCCCTCAGCACCGTCATTCAGCAATATGAGCGCCAGTTCAACCAGATTCCCGAACGCAGCATAGAGCTGGCGAAGCTTCAGCGTGCCCGCCTCAGCAACGAAAAACTGTACCTGTTGGTGGAGGAGAAGTTCAACGAAGCGTCCATCACCGAAAAGTCCGAGTTTGGTTATGTGGATATTGTGGACCCGGCCATCGTCCCCGGTTCACCGGTCAGTCCGAATGTCCGCAAGAACATTATGTTGGGAGCGATCGTAGGACTGGCGCTGGGGATCGGCATTGTGCTGTTGCGTTCGTATCTCGACGTCCGCGTGCGCACGCCCGAGGATTTGAAACGGTTCGGCTACATCACGCTTTCGGCCATCAATCGCATGGACGATGAGCTGAAACGCATTGCGGATAATTCCAACGGCAGAAGCGAACGTGAAGTCCTCGAGTTTGACAAACATCTTGTGACGTTTTTCAACCCCCTCTCGCCTCTATCCGAAGCGTTTCGACGGTTGCGGACGAATGTGATGTATGCGCAGCTCGATACGCCCCTGAAAAGCATGCTGGTGACAAGCCCGAGTCCGGCAGAAGGCAAGTCTACGACAATAGGCAACCTGGCAATCACCTTCGCTCAGGCCGAGAAGCGCGTCCTGCTTGTCGACGCGGACATGCGCCGACCGACTCTTCACGACATGTTTCATCGTGCGAAGAATCCCGGCATCACGGACATCCTTGTGGGCACGGCAACGTTCGAGGAAGCCGTGCATCGGGGTGTGACCGACAATCTCGATGTGCTGTGCTGCGGCACGACGCCTCCCAATCCCGCCGAGCAGTTGGGTTCGCGACGGATGCAGGAGTTCATCAAGCACATGTGCGAGCAATACGATCTCGTGTTGTTTGATTCTCCGCCGCTGCTTGCCGTGACCGATGCGGCGGTGCTTTCGACGGCAGTAGACGGCGTCATGATCGTCGTTGCAGCAGGCGAGACACGTGTGACGGCAATTCATCGCGCAAGCGAATTCATTGCAACCGTGGGCGGCAAAGTCCTCGGCTGCGTCCTGAACAAGTTCGATGTGCGCAAAGCCTACGGCGGTTATTACGCCAGCGACAACTACAGCTATTACGGCTATGGGCTTTCGCATTACCTTTCCAGCGGCAACGGCTCTTCCGAAAAAAAGAAGAGGCATGCATCATGATGTCTTTCGGTTCACTCAATCCTCACAAGAAGATTGCTCCGACTCTTGGCTGGATTCTTCTTGCCATTGCCGCACTGCCCGCTGTCGGCCGGGCGCAAATTGATCCGAGCAGTTTTCTTTCGGCAACGTCGGTCAACACGACGACATCGAACTACTACTTTGCCAAGCCCAATGAGCTGACCATCGTGGTGAATGTGATGGGATTTGTTCAGCGTCCCGGACGCTACGAGGTCTC
>JBBIRR010000057.1:0-20987 GCA_037441705.1 Ignavibacteriales bacterium | reverse complement strand
CCAAGGTAAGCCGTTGAGGATAACCCCCCTTTTTTCTATCTTGGCACAGCACGTCTTCATCCCATCACTCACAACAGCAGCGCAAAGGAACGGCACGGGTGAGAGAGTATACCCTGTTCATCAACAACGAATTTGTTGCGGCGGCGGATGGACGGACATTTGCCGGCATCAATCCCTACACGCAAGAGACCATCGCACAGTTTGCGCGTGCCGGCGCGACGGATGTGCAGCGCGCCGTAGCGGCTGCACGCGAGGCATTCGATAGCGGTCCGTGGCCGCGCATGCCCCGTGAAGAACGCGCTGCGCTCATCAAAGCTCTCTCCGACAAGATCAACGAGAACAAAAAGCAGCTCGTGGAATTGGAGGTGCTCGATTCAGGCTCCACGATTCGTAAGGCGGGAGAGGACATTTATCTGAGCGCACGCAATCTCGCGAACTTTGCCAAGCTCGGACTGACGGAGCTGGATCGCGAACTGGATGACGTTTCCAGGCCGGGCTTCAGCAAGAATCTTCTTCTGCATGAACCTATCGGCGTTGTTGCTGCAATCATTCCGTGGAACTTCCCTCTGAAGATGGCGGTGTGGAAACTCGGTCCCGCTCTCATCACAGGCAACACCGTTGTGCTGAAGCCGTCGGAGGAAACCTCCGTCACGATCATGGAACTCGCCCAGTACATCCGGCAAGTCGGTTTTCCGCCGGGCGTGGTCAACATCGTGACAGGCTTTGGCCCTGAGGCGGGTGCGGAGCTGGTCAAGAATCCGCTGGTGGATAAGATTGCGTTTACCGGCTCGACGTTCACCGGCCAACAGATCATGCAGGCCGCTGCTTCCAATCTCAAGAAACTCACGCTCGAATGCGGCGGCAAATCCGCCAACATTGTGTTGGACGATGCCGATCTCGAGATGGCGGTTGATGGGGCGATGTATGCCATCTTCTACCACGCCGGCCAGTGTTGCGAAGCAGGAACGCGCTTGCTGCTTCCTCAGTCCATTGCCGATCGCTTCGTTGAGATTCTTGTCGAAAAGACGAAACGTCTGAGGCTGGGCGACCCGATGCAACCGACAACGGATATGGGTCCGCTCATCTCGCAAAAGCAGCTCGACCGTGTGCTCGGCTACATCCAGAAAGGCAGAGCCGAAGGCGCGCGTTTACTCGTTGGCGGCGGCAGGCCCTCCTCGCCCGAGTGCGCAAAAGGATTCTTTGTCGAGCCAACGATTTTCGATCACGTCAATAATAAATCCACGATTGCCCAGGAAGAGATTTTCGGGCCTGTCCTTTCCATCATCCGCTACAACACGATCGATGAAGCGGTTGCTCTTGCCAACGACTCGATCTACGGGCTTGCCGGCGGAGTGTGGTCGAAAGATGTCGAGAAGGCAATGAACGTTGCGAAGCGGCTTCGTGCCGGCACGGTCTGGATCAATGAATGGCATCTCTTGAACGAGCGTGCGCCGTTCGGCGGATACAAACAGAGCGGCGTCGGTCGAGAGTTCGGCATCGAGGGCCTGAAGGAGTACATGGAAGCAAAGCATGTGTATATTGATGAGGTCGGAGAGCGAGCGAAGAAGACGTGGTACGACGTCGTCGTTCCGAAGGCGTGAGGAGTGTTTTGAGTGTTCGCCCATGAATGGCGAACCGACAACGAGAACTCGCAACTAACGTATCCCCAACACACATTAACAGGAACTCCTATGAAACTCGCAACACTGTTGATCGTTCCTTGTGCAGTTCTGCTGCTCGGCGGCTGCGGAGAGAAAAAAATGGAGCCGGTGCCCGTCGGTGAGATGCAGGAGTACCGCGACCCGGGCCTCGGATGGGCAATCAGTTATCCGAAGGAGTGGCCCGTGGTGAACGCGGAAGTTGGACGCGCGCGGTTCTACAACGCAACCGGCGTTGAAACGAAATTCCGCGTGCCTAACGAACCGGGGACGATCGGCGTGGAGATTTCCGTTGATGCCATCAAGACGGGCGACCCTGCCGCGCTGATCGCAAAGAACATCTCCGAGATGAAAGCCGCTCAGTTCCAGGTTCAACCCGAGGAGAAGGTGACCGTCGCAGGCATTGAGGGGACGAAAGTCCGATACGGAGCAAACTACGGAAAGGGCAGCATCATCTACGGACATCACATCTATCTGGCAAAGGACTCGATGCTCTACGATCTGGGGTTTGCAGGCTTCGGGCAGTTCTATGATGCCTATGCGGGGGTCTTCGCCGCATCGCTGAATTCGTTCAAGCCCGCAAAACCGAAGGAGCCCGGACGCGATGAGACGCTGCCATCGGAGAACATGGAAACCTACACCGGGAAGTTCTTCTCCTTCCAGTACCCCGACAATTTCAACTCCACCAATCCCGCCCGAGGAAAGTTCGAAGAAGTGGTGGAATTGCGCGGCCGACGCCTTGACTGCACGATTCGGTTCGATGTGTTCGACGCCAAAGGATTGACCGTCGAGAAAGTGTTTGAGCAGAACCGGGGCGCGTATCGCGGGGCAACGGCCGGCAGCGCAACAGTGGACGGGCAACCGGCACGAACGCTCACGCTCTCGCCGCGCGGCGACGTCATGCGCAAAGTGTATTTCGTCGTCCACGGCGGTAAAGCAATCCGTATTACGCTTGACTGGTACAAGCCGCAAACGGCGGACTACACTGCGGCGTACGACAAAGTCATTGCATCGGTAAAACTCAAGTAGCACCCTGCGAGAGCCGGCCTCTCCCCGGCAGCGGCTCTCGCGCCTGCTTTTGCGCGGTCTTTGGCACAACACGAACCCTTGTCTCACATCGGTACGGACTGCTATGGTGAAAGTCATTCAAGCCACCACACGAGCTGAGGAGTATGAACTCCGCGCGAAATACTTGAAGGACGACTATCAGCTCTCGGGCGACGGCCCGGCGTCGACGGAGTTCCGGATCAACAAGGTGCTGCGGCATGTTCCTTTCTCGTCGGAGGATCGGGTGCTGGATATCAGTTCGGGCAAGGGACTGTTGTTCGAAAAGATTAGCAGCAGAGTAAAGGAGTGTCACGGCCACGATGTTGCCCCGTCAATGGTCGAACGCGTGCGCAAGAAATTCGCCGGCGTTCCCAACGTGTCCTTCACCTGCGGTCCGTCCAGCGCGCTTCCGTATCCCGACGCCACCTTCGACAAGGTGCTGATGACGGGCGCATTCTGCTTGCAGGAGACGAAGGAAGAATGCATGCAGACGCTCGCCGAAATCCAACGCGTTGCTAAGGACACGGCGGTCATTTTCATCAGTGACATTGCGGTGGTGGACGAGTCGAAGTTGCAACCGGAGCCTGTTCCGCCGCTGCGCCGGCTTGCCCGTCGTTTCAAGCAGGATGGCCCTGTGCGTTTTGTCGGGAGCCTGCTGCGTTTCGTCCGGCAGAAAATACGACAGGCGCTCGGTACCGAGCCTGTTCTTATCCCATCCAATCGCGGCATCTGGTTTCCCCACGAAACGTTCGTTGCGATGTGCAAAGAACAACGGCTCGACGCGACGGGTTTCCCCACGGAAGAGATCACCGGCACGTCGCGATCCCGTTACGATTACATCATCAAACCCATCTAATGTCTTGGAGGATTGTGCGATGAAGACGCCGACCTTGAGCATGACGATCGCGTGGTTGTTGTTTTTGTATACGCACGCGGAGGCCCAACCTGACACACGTCCCTTAAGCCCGCGTGATTCGGTGTTTTGTCTGATCGACACCAATCTTATCTCCGTCAACTACGGACGGCCCTCGATGCGCGGCCGCAAGATCATGGGTGAGTTGGTGCCGTGGAATCAAGTCTGGCGTACCGGCGCGAACGAAGCGACGCACTTCAAAACCAACTTCGACATGCTGCTGGGCGGCGTGCCCGTGCCCCGCGGAACGTACACGCTCTGGACTCTGCCCTCGCCGACCGGATGGAAGATCATCCTCAACAAGCAAACGGGCCAGTGGGGCACGCGGTACGATGAACGACAGGACTATGCCCGATTCGACGCAATCGTCGAGCAGCTTGAAACGCCCGTCGAAACCCTGACCATTGCTTTCGACGCCACCGGTAAAACGCACGGCCGACTGAAGCTGATGTGGGAACGTACGCTGGTGTGGACTCGCTTCGAGAAGAGAGACGACATCCGGCCGGTCAGCCCGCTCGACTCGACGGAGATCTTCCTGAACAACTACAAAGTGAAGGTGAAGTACAGCAGGCCGTTCAAACGCGGGCGAACCATCTGGGGCGTGGTGGTACCGTACGATTCCATCTGGCGCACCGGCGCAAACTGGGCAACGGAGCTGCATACGGAAACGGCAACGCTCATCGGCGGCGTGACCGTGCCCGCCGGCATCTACACACTCTACTCGAAGCCTACCGAGAAGAGCTTCACGCTCATCATCAGCAAGAAACAACCCGGCATGGCAGCGTACGATCCCGGCCAGGACTTCGCTCACATCGAGCTGGCGATGAAACGCGTGGACAAGCCGATTGATCCGTTCACGATCAGCTTCGAGCCGACATCGCAGAAGAACCGGGCGTACATGAAATTAGGGTGGGATGACCGGGAGTATGCGGTGGACGTTGAAGTGAAGTGACTGACGGGCAGCGTCGCCTCTTGTCGCTGCGCTGCCTTCGGTCAAACCACGCTCCTTGTTCGATCTTGTTTCTTCCTGACGCTTCCCGTACATTGTATCGTCACTCTCCCCCGTTCTTTCCACCCCAAAGAACAATCAACCGCAACGCTACAACATACTCAAGACGACACAACGACAATGGACATTAAGAACAAAACCGTACTGGTCATCGGCGGATGGGGGCTGGTCGGCTCGGCCGTCTGCCGAAAATTTATGGAAGAGCAGCCGCGCAGAATGATCGTCACCTCGCTGCTGAAGGAAGAAGCACTGGAGGCTGTCGAACATCTGCGGCAGGACTATCCCAACGTGAGCAGGAATTTCTTCGTCCCGTGGTGGGGCAACATCTTCGTGCGCTATCAGCTCAAAGATCTCACCCGCGAGGAAATCCTCGGGAACGAAAAGTGCCGTGCGATGGTGATTGACGACATCGTCGAAGAACTGACGCCGCAGGTGTTGAAGCGTTCGTCGCTGTATCATCTCATGCAGCAGTACAAGCCGGATATTGTTGTGGATTGTGTGAATTCTGCAACGGGCATCGCGTATCAGGACATCTTTCAGGTATCCCGCGACGTTTTGCAGAACATCCGTCTGGCCCGCCGCAAGAAAGCGGTGGAGCCGCTGGCTGTTGCAGCAGAGAGGCTGCTGTGCACGCTGTACGTTCCGCAGCTCATCCGTCATGTGCAGCTCATGTACCGCTCGATGAGCGAGGCGAAGACGAAGATTTATGTGAAGATCGGGACGAGCGGAACGGGCGGTATGGGATTGAACATCCCGTACACACACAGCGAGGAACGCCCCTCGCGCGTGTTGCTCTCGAAGTCGGCGGTGGCGGGCGCGCACACGCTGCTGCTGTTTCTGATGGGGCGAACGCCCGACGCGCCGATCACCAAGGAGATCAAGCCGACAGCCGCGATCGCCTGGAAGCGCGTCGGCTTCGGTGAAATCAAGAAGCGCGGCCAGCCGATTGAGCTGGTCGATTGTCCGATCGAACGGGCGGTGCGGCTGGGTACGCGGCTGGAACTGCGCAACGGCGCCGCTGCGCGGCCGACCGGCGACACGCTCAAGAGCGTCTTCATTGATACGGGAGAGAACGGTATTTTTTCCCGCGGCGAGTTCGAGGCGATCTCCACGCCCGGGCAGATGGAGTTCGTGACGCCCGAAGAGATTGCCGAGTGCGTGGTGTTCGAGGTGAAAGCCCGGAATACGGGACACGACATCATCAACGCGCTGGACAACGCAACGCTTTCGCCCACCTATCGCGCGGGGTTCATGTTCACCGGCGCGATGAAACTCATGCAGAAACTCGAGCAGCAGCACGGCGTGGAGAGCGTTGCCTTCGAGATGCTGGGACCGCCGCGCCTCTCGAAGCTGCTGTACGAGTCGTACCTGCTGAAACGCTGCTTCTCCAACATTCGGACCGTTGCCCGCACCGATGCTGCAACGCTCAGCAAAGCGCTGACGAACCTGATCGCCGAAGACGCACTGCTGCGCTCGCAGATCATTTCCATCGGCATTCCCATTCTACTGCCCGATGGGAAATCTCTGCTGCGCGGACCGGTCATCAAAATTCCACCTTACCGCGGCGAGGAGGCGCTGCCCGCCACACCCAAGAACATTGATCACTGGGCTCACGATGGATGGGTTGATTTGCGCGTGAAGAACATGGAGTTGTGGCGCACCCGCTTCCGCCAGATCATCAAAGAGGTGGAAGGATTGCCGCCGGAGGAAACAAGCTCTCGCACGATGCACACGCGCGATTATTGGAACAATCTCTCGGAGATCGATCCGGGCAAAGTGTGCGGATGGCTGTTCACGTACGAGGAGAAGGGCAAGCGGATGAAAGCATAACGCGCGGGGAGAAGACGGAAGTTTCAGCGGGCAATCACAAATTCCTTTTCCTTCGGGCGGATGGCGTCGTGCATGCGGATGAGCGCACGGTAGGCATCCTGACTGCCGCGCTGGGCGCTCATTCGATACAGACGCGCTGCGTCGCCTTTGTTCTGCGCAACACCCCGTCCCGTTTCATAGCAATAGGCCAGGGCAACCTCGGCGAGCACCGAACCGAACTGCGCGGCGCGTTGCAGCGTTTGCACGGCAGATGCCACATTGTCGTTGGCGCTCCGCACCATAAGGATTGCGATTCGTACCGACGCTTCGCTGCTTCCTAACGCTTCCGCCTTTGTCCACATCTCCAGCGCCTTCGGCTCGGATCGCTGCACCCAGCGGCCGGCGTAGAACGCGAGACCTAACTCGATGAGAGCAGGAACATGATTTGCGGCCGCAGCGCGCTCCAGCATGTGCAGCGCCTGCCCATCGGTGAGCTGACGATCCAACCCGAGCGCGATGAGGCACGGCCATACGAACTGGGCGTCGGGGTCGCTCTGTCCTACCCGCGCCTTGAGCAGCGTAAAGAAGTTCTGCTGTTCTAAAAGATGCTGGAGAAGTCGCTGCGCCCGGCGAGAGTCCATGCGTACCGCGCGGACGTAATACTGCGCCGCGAGGATTGGATCAGCGGGACAGGAAACGCCGTGTTCGTAACATCGGCCCAGGAGGGTGAGAGCTTCGGGAGTGCCCGCTTCCGCTGCGCGCAGAAGTGTTGCATGTGCCGTTGTGTCCATTTCAATGCGATTGCGGTTCACCCGAATCGCATGCGACAATCCTCCAACACTATCTGCAGCGATGGTTAGCACATCATCAACCAGCAGAGAGTCCGGCGTTGCCTGAAGCGTGTCGGGCGAAAAATCCAGGAAGAGGACCTGCAACTGCGGAGCGGTCGGCGCGCTCGATTCCGCAGACCGGTTTCCTTCGGTTGTTGACCGGTGCGCATCGGATGACGAGCCATATCCGCGCTGCTCAAAGAACGTGAGCGCCTCCTTCGCCGGTGCGTAGCCCGAATCGGCGGCGAGTTTCGTCCAGCGGTAGGCTTCGGGCAAATTCTGCGGCACGACGAGGTTCTCCGTCAGCACCTGCGCGAGAGCAAACTGCGCTTCGTGTATGTTGCGCTCTGCTGCAAAGCGAAAGTTTCGATATGCCTCGAACGGGTTCCATTCCGTTCCCCAACCGTTGAACTGGAAAATCCCGAGGTTGTAACGGGCCAGCAAATGATTCTGCTCAGCCGCCTTCTTCGTCCAATACACCGCCTTCGCCGTATCTGCCGTGAAGCCTCGCCCCGTAAGGTAGCGGATGCTGAGTTCGAATTGCGAGATGGCGTTCCCAGCGCTGGCCTCCTGCAGAACACGAAAGCTTTGCCAGAGCTGGTACGTCGCATCGGATTGCTCGATGACGGGGATGGGGACGGTCGTGCGGTAATCTTTGAAGACGGGACTGTTCGGTCGCCGCAGCGAGTCCGGCCTGGTTTGCGCGAGCAGCGGGAGTGTCGCGCAGAGCAACAGTGCCGTATGATACATTCGGGTGTGCACGATGTGCAATCTACAAAAAACAATACATGCTTGCACAATACATGCGGATGGAAGGACGAAGCGTTTGAAACTCTCCGTCAAAACTCCTATGTTGAAGGCGGTCTGTTCTGCCTTCACTCTTGTCGACTTCACGGAGGCCTTAACATGTTCAAGCACGTAGCAATCGTTGCGCTGATGGTTGTGACCGAACTGAATATGGGATTTGCTCAGAAAGCCGATACGTTTGCGAAACTCGAGCGCGATCTTGTCGCGAAGTACGGAGAGACCGAGCGGGTCCGCCTGCTGCGCGGGATGCGGCAGGTGGCAAGTCTGTGGCGCGAGGAAGACGGCGACGACGCAGCGTTCGAGCAGTTTGTGCGGACGAATTTTGCAGGGACGCAAGCGGCCCTTGATACGATGTTCAATCGCTTCCAGTATCTTCTCGAACAACTGGACGGGCACCTGCTGGAGATCACGCGAGAGTTTCGCCAGCAATCCGATCTCGATCTCGGCCCGATTCAGCCGTATGATGAGCTGTTCGCGGCATTCGACCCCTCGGCACATGTTCTCGACGACATGTTCAAGAACAAGCTTGCGTTCGTCGTGCTTCTGAATTTTCCGATGACTACACTGGAGCAGCGCTTAGCGGAAGGAGGAAAATGGAGCCGACGCCAGTGGGCGGAGGCGCGTCTTGCGCAGCGCTTCGCCAAACGCATCCCCGCAGAAGTGAACCAGGCCCTTGCTGAGGCAAGCGCTCGTGCCGATCAATACATCTCCGAATACAACATCTACATGCATCACCTTGTGAACGACAAGGGCGAGCGACTCTTCCCGCCGAAGCTTCGGCTGCTTTCCCACTGGAATCTTCGGGACGAGATCAAAGCGCAGTACGCCAACGGCGAGAAGGGCCTGGCACGGCAGCGGATGATCCAGCAGGTGATGGAACGCATCGTCACGCAAACCATTCCTGCCGTCGTCATCAACAATCCGTATGTGGACTGGAACCCGTACACGAACGAACTCGCGCCGGCAGCGGTCAACGATGCGGACATGCCGTCTGCGTCCAGCGCGCCCATCAACGCTGCGCCTGAGGCGGATCGACGATATGCAATACTGCTGGAGACGTTCCGCGCCGCGCGCAAGCTCGACCCGTACTCTCCGACAGCGCCCACGCACATCGCGCGCCGCTTCGATGAAGACCGGGAGATTCCCGAAGCGCGAGTGAAGAAGATTCTGGAGGACGTCGTCTCTTCGCCTCTGGTGACGGATGTCGGGCGCCTGATCTCGCGGCGGCTGGGCAGACCCCTGGAGCCGTTCGACATCTGGTACAACGGGTTTCGGCCGCGGGCGCAGTACAGCGAAGCCGAGTTGGACAAAATCGTGGCGCGGCGCTACCCGACAGCAAAGGCATTCAAACGCGACCTGCCGAATCTGCTGATGAAACTGGGCTTCACACGCGAAACGGCGCGCATGCTTGCAAACAACATCGAAGTGGACCCGGCGCGCGGCTCGGGGCATGCCTGGGGCGCTGCCATGCGCTCGGCTAAGGCACGGCTGCGCACACGCGTCGAGAAAGGCGGCATGAACTACAAAGGCTTCAACATCGCCATCCACGAACTGGGACACAACGTCGAGCAGGTCTTCTCGCTCAACAAGGTGGACCACACGCTGCTGCGCGGTGTCCCCAATACCGCCTTTACCGAGGCGCTTGCCTTCGTCTTTCAGGCAAAAGATCTTGAGTTGCTCGGGCTGTCGTCTCCCGATGCAACAAACAGGGCATTGAAATCGCTGAACGACTTCTGGGCAACGTACGAGATCGCCGGCGTCGCGCTGGTGGATATGGAGGTGTGGCACTGGATGTACGACAATCCCAACGCCACTCCCGCACAACTGAAGGAAGCAACGCTGGCAATCGCAAAAGACATCTGGAACAAATACTACGCGCCGGTCTTTAACAAGCGGGATGTCGTTCTGCTTGCGATCTATTCGCATATGATTCACTCGTTCCTCTATCTGCCCGATTATCCGCTTGGCCATCTCATTGCGCACCAAATCGAGGAACACGTGGAGAAAACGGGCAACCTTGGAAGGGAATTCGAACGGATGGCAACATACGGTCGGGTGACGCCCGATCTCTGGATGACCAACGCTACGGGCATGCCCGTCAGCGCAGACGCTCTGCTGGCAGCAGCCAAGCGCGCATTGACCGTGATGCGCTGAGACGGACAACGGAGATTTGTTATTGCCCACAAAGAGTACTCCTGCATGCTTACACCCTGGGTTCTTCGCCTCATCCTGATCAATGTTGCCGTGTATGTGCTGACGATCGTTCGTCCGGCGTTTGGGACGTTCCTTGCGTTCGTTCCGCTGGGGATTCTCGACCGACCGTGGACGATTGCCACGTACATGTTCGTGCACGACACCGGGGGGTTCGGACACATATTTTTCAACATGCTCAGTCTGTTCTTCTTCGGGCCGCGGCTCGAACAGGAATTGGGAGGCAAACATTTTCTCGGACTGTACTTCGTCAGCGGATTGATGGGAGCCGTGATTTCGATGGTGTTCAATCCGGCTGCGGCTATCATCGGGGCATCGGGCGCAGTGTTCGGCGTGATGATAGGCTATGCGTACTTCTGGCCGCGTGACCGCGTCTACATCTGGGGTGTCTTGCCGATCGAGGTGCGCATCATGGTCGCCATCATGACGGCGCTGGCGCTGTTCGGCGGCTTTGGAGCCACAGGCGACGGCATCGCACATTTCGCACACCTCGGCGGCTTCCTCGGCGGGTTCGTCTATTTGAAACTCTTGAAACATACCGCGCGCATCGTCCGTCTTCAGAAACAGCTCGTCGAACCGCTGGCCCTCGCATCCGACGTTCAACGGTGGAAAGCCATCCCCCGTGAGCGCCTGCATGAAGTGAACCGCGAGGAGTACGATCGCATCATGGCAAAGCTTGACGCGCAGGGCGTGACAAGCCTGACGGACGCGGAGAAAGATTTTCTCAATCGCTTCAGCACTCCATAATCAGAACAAACGTTCACAAGGAGAACATCGCATGCTTGTCGTCACCACCAACGTCGTTGAAGGCAAGAGAGTGGCCCGCTACCTCGGGCTTGTCAGCGGCGAGGCAATCTTAGGGGCGAACATTTTTCGGGATTTCTTTGCGGGCATCCGCGATATCGTCGGCGGACGCTCTGCTGCCTACGAAGAGGAGCTGCGGAAGGCAAAGGATATCGCCATCGCCGAGATGACCCAGCAAGCGCAGATGCTCGGCGGCAATGCCGTTATCGGTGTGGATCTCGACTACGAAACGATCGGGTCGAACGGAAGCATGCTGATGGTGAGCGCCAGCGGCACAGCGGTAGTGCTGGAGTGACGTACGGATGAAATAGATTCAGCGTCTCGTACGCGCTTTGCGAGACGTGTATGATATGCCTCCCGACTATTTTCTGGCCGAGTACGGCTGCGGCGGCCCGACGCCATCGAGCCAGCGCGCTACTTTCGAATCCGTTGCCGTAACGTCCCCAATCTCCGCGATGCGATCAATCACGGCATCCATCGTCGCGATGTCTTTTCCCTTCACGATCGCAATGACATCCGGACTTCCAAAGAGCGCATCGGCATGAATCACGCCTGAAATCTTCCGCACTTTGGGGAGTGTCCGCTTCGGATGCCGGGTCGTGATGAATACGTATGCCCAAGTGTCCATCGTACTTCCGATCGAATGCACAAAGCCCCGCATGAGCGGGGCTTTGATGTTCGTGAGGCGTGACCTTTACTTGGTCAGCATCATCTTGCGTGTTTGCACGAACTGTCCGGCGGCAAGACGGTAGAAGTAGATGCCGCTTGCGAGACCGTCCGTTTCGAATTGCACGGAGTACGTGCCGGGTGATAGGCGCTGGTTCACCAGCGTTGCCACCTCACGTCCCACGATGTCGAACACACGCAGAGTTGCAATCTCGTTTTGCGCGATGCTTCCGGGAATGCCGAACCGAATGGTGGTAGAGGGATTGAACGGATTCGGATAGTTCTGCTCCAGCACGAACTGTTCGGGGACCTCGTTATGCGTTATCAGCGGCACCGAGGTTGTACCGCGTCCACGTCCGACCAGGGTAACAAACACCGTGTCGTCGGCAGGATCGGGATCGTTGGTGATGATGCGGAGCGTCGCCGTGTAGCTCAACGTCGAATCTAACGGCGTGAAGACGACCCTGATGTTCGTCGAATCATTGGGAGAAAGTTTCACGCTCGGCGTGAGCGTGCCGAAGCGACCCGGCGGGGTAACGCTGTTGGTCGTGCGCAGCGTATCGGTTCCGATGTTATATACACGAACAAGAGCGGTGTCGGTCCTGCCCACTTGCACACTTCCGAAGTTGAGCGTATCCCGCGGCACTGCGCTGATCTGCGCGACGCCGAACACCCTGAAGCGCATCGGCACATTGACCGTTGGGCGTTGGGGATCGTTGCTGGAGACGGCGAGGGTTCCGTAATACGTTCCGCCGATCAGGCCCGCGGCGTTGAATCGCACCGGCGCCGAACGCGTCGAATCGGCAGGCACCGAGCCGCTAGACGGGAATGCGTTCGCCCAGGCAGTGCCCGTGCTCGTCCAATTGAGAGTAAGCGTCCCTGTGTTCGAGATGCGCAGCGTATCGAAGGCAAGATTGCTGCCGTACTGTGCCGTTGCCCGCAGCGAGTCATTGGCAATAGAAATGAGGGCTGCCGGTCCGGAAATCGTAAACACGTTATCGCTCTGATCGGTCACGTTGCTGCTGTCCGTCCAGGTCACGCGAACCTTTCCTTGCGTCGTCGGTGTAGGGGGGATCACCCAGTTGTACGACCCCGGCAGTGCCGGCGTGCTGGCAACAATCTGCGTCCAGGTGCTGCCGTTGTTGGTGGAATATTCCAAGCGTACGTTGCCCACGTCGCCTGTTCGGGTCCATCGGATTTGCTTCGTCTGACCCTGAATCCAGAACTCTCCGCCGTTCGGCTGCAGGAGCTGTACGGTGTTGGGTATGAACTGCACGCGGATGTTGAGCGTTCGCCGGTGAATCGGCGTGCCGTTCGGTCCCTGGCCGAGAATCGAAATGGTGTAGGTTCCCGTCGCAACGTTGTTCGTCTTGATCTTCAGCGTGATGGAGTCCGGCACGGAGGCGAGCGAGTCGCCGTTGGGCCAGGTGAGCTCGAACGGCGCGGACGGTGAGACCGACGCGCTGAACTTCACACCGTAGGTGTAGAGCTTCACGGCGGGAATTTTGATGATCGCCGTGGTGCTGTCGGTGAACTTGAGCGTATCCCGCGTTGCCCGCGCGAGCATGGCAAAGTCTGGGAAGTACGCCGTCATCCCGAGGTAGTTGCTGTTCCGAAAGTCCGTCCACACCGCCAGCGACGTATAGCGATTCGACGTGATCGCATCATAATCACCGCGGTAGGTCGCGGAACTTGAATTCGTGAAATTGATTCGGAAATGTCTGTTGGTCAGTCGCTGATTGGGTGCGAATGTCTCACCGCCGTCATCGGTGTACGTTGCGTACACATCCATACTATCGCTCGTCGGTACGCGTCGCGTGTCGTAGAATTTGATGTACAGGCGACCGGTCTGTTTGTCACACCAGATTGCGGGATGGAACTGGAAGTTGTTTTGTGAGTTCGGGTCGTCGTTCACGATGCGCGGTGAACTCCAGGTGGCTCCCTGGTCGGTCGAGTACCGAAGAAAGATGTCGGATTTGTTGCCGTTGCCGGGTGGATTGTTGGAGGCATACACAAGGTACAGTCGTCCGCGATACGGCCCGAAGCTGTTATCTGCTGCGATGAAAGGATAGGGTCGGCATCGCATGAACTGCACCGTCGAGCGTCCTCCGACCTCCGTGCCGATGTAGTTGGAGAATTGGTTGGCAGATTTTTGTGTGAAGGTCACTCCCCCGTCTGTCGAGACGTAGAAGGTGTAGATCCCCGCGCCGTTGGTTCCCGAGTGCGTCACCACATACACACATCCACCAGAAATATTGTTGCCGTTCAGGACATTCGGCCCCACGGCGACCATCATGCCGGGAAGCGACTGTGTGTTGGGCGTGAACGTTGTCTGCCAGGTAAGCCCTCCGTCCGTGCTGCGCGCAAAGTTTCCGTTTCCGCTCCCTGCCGTCATAGTGGTGTACACGTAGTTTGCATACGGACCCATCGTCTGATCGGCGGCAATCCAATTCTTATCAATTCCGGCAACAGACGTCACCGCCGTGCTCCACGACTGGCCGTTGTTGGTGGACTTCACCACCCAGCATCCCGTAATCGGACTCTTCATCGTCTCGTAGTAGAGATTGCCGAGACTGTCATAGGCCGTGACCGGATCGCCGGCGGCGCTGGGAAACGCCGGGTTGTTCGTTGCCCACGTGTACCCGTTCTCGGTGTGGAACGTCGTGTTCGTGTTGAACGCGTTGAAGTACCACTGGGGCTGGTTCGGGTTACTGGACATGTGCGGCTCGGCGTTCGTCGTACCGAGGTCGAAATTATCCCAACCGTCGGTATCGGTGATAACGTTGAGCGAAGGCGGCGCGGCGGGGGCGCCCGGCAAGAGAATGGGCGGCCGCAGGGGTGGCGTGTCCAGCGTCGGATCGTCCACTTGCTGTGCAAGCGTCGGGAAGGCGAGCACGGCCGTCAAGCACGAGAACGCGCCGATGGTGGAAAAACGGGTAGCATTGCGCATGGTACGGTCTCCGTTTGTTAGTGAATGCAAAAATGTGCGGGGAGGTGGAACGACTCGCAGGAATTTGACTTCGTGATGAGCGTTGCCCTTGTCCTTTATAGCAATAATCTTTTGTAGATGCAAGAGGTTTTGCATCTTACCCGCGCTTCACCTGCGCGGCGCCTTGAGCTGCCCTGATGACCCCCAACCCTCAGAGGGTCACGGACATACCCACTGCCGTGTTCCACGCCGGTGAGACTGTACTGATGCCGACCCTCAGTGATGCATCCAGAGTCACTGCATCGGAAAACTTGTACGCTGCCCCGATCATGGCGACGTGAGGATCCTGTGCGACCCTTCTGTCCGGATGCCGGTTGCCTGCCAGCTCCGCCGCCAGACAAATACGCTCGGTAATTTCGAACTCAGCGGCAATGCCATAAAGGAGCACGTCTCGGAGGTCGTCGTTCCCGTTCGTCCCCACGAAAGTATACCCCAACATCCCATGAAGTGTGAGATCGCGGAATTGCTTTGTTGTTGCCCCGACGAGGAGGTAATCCAACGCGCCTGAACCAAGCCCGCGCCGCGCATCGCCGGTTGAAGTCTTAAGAACGGTCTTCAGGACGAGGGCAGGGAAGGCATCACGTTCGTCTGCAAGAAGGTACTTTGTTGCGATGGTAATATCACCGAGTCCGTTGGCCCGATGGTCCATGACGTGATCGTGAAAGAGGAAGGGAACTTCAAACGAAAGTTCGACAGCGTCGCACATTCCCCACAGTGCAACTACCGTCAGGAAATGTTCGCGATCGTTGTTTCTCCACTTCAGGTAATCCCAACTCGTTTCCAATTGAATTGCGCGCTTTTCGGCGACTGCTGCATGCTCCGTCACGAAGGGGCGAGACGCATGTCCGCTGCCCGGCACATGCACCAGGGCGAATACCGCTGCAGCGATAACCGCCGAATGTAGAGAATCATTGAATGTACGCATGACATTTCAATCACCGGATGTTTTCCTTTTTGTAATGAGATTTCCATCGGGTAGTGCGTCCTCTGCACTGCTTCGACGTGGTTCCGTCGGCATCGGAAGGGCGGAGGATGAGAAAGCAGTCTGACCGTCGGAACCTCCTTGTTGTTCCGTGCTGGAAGGTTCGGCCGGTTTGACCTGCGCGCCGTTGCGCGATCGTAACAGGAATACGCCCAGCATCACCAGAAGCAGAATCAAGCTTCCTTGCAGGGTGATGAACGCACCAACTTTCAGCCATGCAAATCCTGGAGCAACGAAACGCACCAACCAGCTCGAGCTCTCGTTGAGCAGGCCCGCGAGAAATGGTACGACGATGAACGCTATCTTGGCTCCTCGGGAGAATGGTGTAAAGATGACAAGGTGGGTCAGCAGAAGAAGCACCAACGCCATCATGGGCAAATGGCCATGGGTCACCTCGAGCATAGATTCCGCCGAGCGCGCCGGATGGAACTCCTCCTCCGATCCATTGTAGTAGCGAACGACCGACTGCGGGTCGAGCGACATCTTCGAAAAGTACAACGCAAAGTTGGTCGCAACGAACCCGATGAGAAACACGAGCGTGAGCGAAAGGGTGAGTCGCATCAGCGGGTGACTCTGGAATGATCCTGTCTGCATGTATTTCATCGTGCATCCTCCTTCGGCACAGCGATCTGAAAGGTAGCCAGCAAGCGCCGGACGCCGCTGGTGATGGCTTGCGCGGAAAGTGTCGCGCCCGATATTGCCTGGATGCCGCGCTTCACCCAAAGGTCGTCATCAAGAACCTTGCCGCGGAATAACCCCAGCCAGCGTTGGGGCGGCAGATAATCTTCCGGTTCGTAAAACGCCAGGATCTCAACCCTCTGCACCACACCAACCGGGCTCACCACCAGCAGAAACGTCTCGGGCATAGTCCGAACGACATGCGTCTCGAAGAACACATATCCCACAACCGTATCGCGCTGCTTGCCCGTGTAATAGGTCACCACCTTCGATTCCACCTTTGCTTTCGCCCGCGACTCGATCAGTTGGATCTGCTGAGGCATGAGAAAGATTGTCTTTCGTTCTATCTGCGTCCCCTCGGGGAAAACCCGCTTCAGCGCCTCGTCCTTCGTCATAAACACCTGCGCGCTGCTCGTGGTTGCGAGCAGCGCGAGAGAACATCCTACCTGCACAATGAATCGTGTCAGTAGAGATATGCTATTGCCAGATTCCATTGATCGATTCCTGTACCGGCGCGGTTGTTCAGATTGTTGAAGTCGAATTTGCATGCGACGTTGGGATGCGGCTTGTAGTGCATGCCCACGGTGAGCACGGAGCGACTGTTTGCCGGATTGGCCGCGAAACCCGCTGCAACCTCGGCGTGCGTGTTGAGCTTCTCATACTGAACGAAGGGGATAAGAGCCTGCTCCGATCCGGGCGCAAGCAACGGCATCAGATCGTAGCCGCCGACGACGTACCATCCATTCGTTTTCGACGCGACCGTTTTTCGCGCAAGCACACTCACACGCCCTGCTTGATCGAGATGGGTTTGTCCAGCAACTGCGCGGAGGTCAAAGCCCTTGTACGCAAACTCGATATGAACGCTGACAATGGACGTTGCAGCGGTAATCGTTCCGAGCGAATCCTTTGCCCCCTGTCCGGAATTGCCGTAGTAGAAGCTCGCGCCGAGCGTCGTGCCGGGCAATCCTGCATACTCGATCCTTCCGGTGTAACCGAAATCCTCTGCAAGAGCAAGGGAGCCGCTCTGCCGCCCTCCACGGATGCCTTCCGCATCGCTAAAGCTCTTCGCGTCGAATCCCTCGACAACGTAGGCGCGATAATTGAGGTCGGGAACAATCTCGCCGTACACGCCGACACCGTTCGTACGCCATGTGCTGGGGATGATGAAACGTTCCACCTGCGGCCGCAGGGTGCTCAAGAACGTGGACGGCTCGTGCTTCTCGTTGATGATGCCTAACGGAGGAAGCACCATGCCGGCCCGAAGATTGAAATTCTTGGAGAGCATCAGTTCGATGTATCCGAACTCGACAGAAACTTCGCCGCGCTTACCGGTGGAAGCATGCTCGAACTCGATCTCCGAATTGAACAAAATCCAGTCGTTGAACCGAAATCCGAAGTACACAACATTGCGAAGGTAGTCGATCTGATCCGGCTTGTTTGCGTCCAGATTGTCATCGCGTTTCTTCGCGTAGTTCTGATACAGAACTTCACCGTATCCCGCAATGGAGACGCCGGTCTTCTTCAGTTGATACACCCTCGATGCCCCGGGCCCAAGTCCGCGCTGTGGCTCGTAGGAAGCTTCCGCAACTTCTCCCAGCTTGGTTTTCTCAAGTTCCTCGGTCAGGATTTCGACTTTGCGGGCAAGATCGCGTAACGAATCGGCGGCCGACCCTTGTGCGAGGGCCGGTGAGCCGAGAAGTGCAGAGATTAGTAGAATTTTTGCCAAACGCATAACGACCTCCAACAAGAATGATGTGAGTGAGATTGTTTCTCTCCACATCCGTTTCTTGACATCCCTGGCAACCTTTCCTATATTGAAAGCGAAGGGGATCCCATCAACGGACGGGAGACCTTTCAAGCGGCGTGTTCACAATGCCTTTTGCCGAGGGTGTGAACACGCTTTCTGTTTTTTCAACAGAAACTCTATGCTGATCTATGTGCGGTTCTTGCTTCCGCCTTGAGCTGCTCGAGAATGCGCGACGAGCATCCGCAGTCCTGACCGCACGCTCTGAGCTTAGCGCGTCGGTGTTTCCGCACCTCGTTCCGAACGAGCAGAACGGTGGTGATTGCGACAAGCGCTAACGATGCAACTTGCTGCCAGTCCATATTACCCTCCCAACAAGAGTCCAACACGATACACGATAAACGTAACGCCGTACGCAAGCGCGGTCATATACCCAATCTGAAACAGCGGCCATTTCCAGCCGTTGGTTTCACGGCGCATCACGGCAACGGTGGACATGCACTGCATGGCAAGCACATAATAGACCATGACACAGATTGCGGTGAGCACCGTCCAAACGGGCACCCCGGTTTCGGGGTCGATGTCCTTGCGCATCTGCTCATGCAGCGAAATCGTGGTAGATTCGTCATCCGCGTTCTGAATGTTGTAGATGGTGCCCATGGTGCTCACGAACACCTCGCGCTGCAGCAGAGAGCCGATCATCCCAATCCCGATTTTCCAATCGAATCCCAAAGGTTTTATCAACGGCTCGATCATCCGTCCCGCCATGCCCACGAAACTTTTTTCCAGTTGCTCGGCCGGCGATGCGCCGTCAACTTTTGGATAGGACGCCAGGAACCACAGGATGATGGAGACACCGAGAATAATGGTTCCGGCCCGCTGCAGAAAAAGCTTCGAGCGCTCCCACATCTGTAAGAGAATGGATCGCCAGGAAGGCATCTTGTACGGTGGCAACTCCATCAGGAAGAGCGGAGGCGCACCTTTCAGAAGAGTTTTCTTGAACAGCCACGCCATCGCCAGAGCCATGAGGAGACCGAGCAGGTACATCGCTAAAAGCGTGAGGCCCGGCAGTGAAAAGATGCCGAGGACTCGCTGGTGAGGAATGAACGCCGCGATGAGCAGCGCGTACACGGGCAGGCGCGCGCTGCAACTCATCAACGGGGCGACAAGCATCGTCACGAGTCGATCCTTCGGGCTTTCGATGGTACGTGTGGCCATGATGCCGGGAATGGCGCAGGCGAACGAGCTGAGCAGGGGAATGAATGACTTGCCGTGCAGACCCACCTTGCTCATCAGTTTGTCCATGATGAATGCTGCACGCGCCATGTAGCCCGTGTCTTCCAACAGGCCGAGAAAGAGAAACAGGAAGAGGATTTGGGGGAGAAATGTCACTACCGCCGAAACGCCTGCCAGTCCACCGTTCACGATGAGGTCACGCAAGTCCCCGGCCGGCATGGTGCTGCGAAGAACGCTGCCCAACCAATCGAACCCATCGGCAATCCATTCCATCGGAACTGTCGCCCACGTGAAGATCGTCTGAAACATCACCGTCATGATTCCGAGGAAAATGATAAACCCCCACACCTTGTGCGTGACGACGCGATCGATTCTATCGCTCATGTTCGCGTCGGTGGCGGTGGATTGCGAGACGGCTTGTGCGCAGACGTTTTTGATCCATTCATACCGAGATTCGATGACGACGGATTGCCGATCGATCCCCATGAAGTCCAGCCGTTCGTGGTCTTTATGGACGTGGGCAAGCAACTCGGGCGCATAGCGGTCGCGGTGCTCCTCGAGCGATTCAGGCGCGGTAAGCAGGGCAAGCGCTTCGTGAAACGCCACAGGCTCGCTGAGTTTGTGGTGGTGCTGCAGCAAGCCGACCAGCTCGCTGCACTCCTCTTCGACCAACGCAGGCATGCGCCACAAGCGCTTCGGCGTGTGAGCGGTGTTTGCTTGCGCAAGAGCCTTCCGCAGCTCGTTGATTCCGATTCCTCTGTTGGCGATTGTCGGAATTACAGGCACACCAAGCTGTCGCTCGAGCGCCTGTACATCAATGCTGATACCGGACTGCTCGGCAACATCAATCATGTTCAGCGCGATGACCACGGGCAATTGCCGATCCAGAATCTGGCTCACCAGATACAGGTTCCGTTCGATGTTGCTCGCGTCCACAACACACACCACCACATCGGGCGTTCGGGTGTGTCTCGCTTTGCCGAGCAGAATATCCGTGGCAATCTTCTCGTCGGGGGAGCTGGCGTTGAGGCTGTAGGTGCCGGGCAAATCCAGCAGGGTCACCTCGGTGCCGTCATCCAGTGTTAGGCGTCCCTCCTTCTTCTCAACCGTGACACCCGGATAGTTGCCTACTTTTTGTCTCAGGCCCGTGAGTGCATTGAACAACGTCGTCTTCCCGCAATTGGGGTTACCAATCAACGCAACGAACTGAGGACGAGTATGTCGAGCGACCTCAAGCATCACACAGAGTTTTTGTGGACGAAAACAGATTCGGCTTCCTCGCGCCGCAACGAGAGACGGTAGCCTTTCACCTTCACCTCGATGGGGTCCCCCATCGGCGCAAAGCGGACGAGCTCGATCGAGGTTCCTTTCGTCAATCCCATCTCCATCAGACGCGTCCGTACTTTGGTTGTTGTCGTCGCAATGCGGACGATCGTACCGTGGTCTCCCGGCATCAGACGGCTCAACGGTGTCTCGCTCATAAACTTCCTACACGGCGGAGACCACGATCGCGCGCGCAAGCATTTCATTCAGGCCAAGCCGCGTGTTGTACACTTCACAAATAATGTTACCACTTCCCTTCGTGATCGTGCGGATGACCGTGT
>JBBIRR010000056.1:0-22111 GCA_037441705.1 Ignavibacteriales bacterium | reverse complement strand
GATTCTGCGGACCGACGTTGCAGCGAATTTCAAAGCGCCTGCGGCAGATACGGCGGACTACGTCAGAAATCTTCCACCGATTGACAGCGCGCGCATTGCCGGCACCGTGCCCGATGGGGCAATCACCAACGCGAAGCTTGCCGCAAATGCTGTCACGACGGATAAGGTCTTGAACGGGACGATTCTCTTTCAAGACATCGGGCAGAACGGAGCTACGGCAGGACAGGTGATGAAATGGACGGGAACGGTGTGGGCAGCGCGTCCTGATTCACTTGACGGCGTGGGGATCACCAGCTTGAGTGCCGGAACGCCAGGTCCCCCGACTGGCGGAAGCGGACTTACATTCAGCGTAAGTCCGATTACTGCCGCCGGCTCCATCGCAATTGCCAACAGCGGTGTCACGAACACAATGCTGGCGTCGGGTTCGGTTGATAGCGCGAAGATTGTTTCGAATGCCGTCAACGCTGTGCATCTGGTAAACGGCGCGGTCACCAACGCCAAGCTCGCCCCGAATGCGGTTGCGACAGGCAACATAGCGGATGGGACGATCCTCTTCCAAGACATCGCGCAGAACGGCGCGGGCGTTGGTCAGGTGATGAAATGGACGGGCACCGGCTGGGCGCCGCGCAACGATTCGCTGGGCGCAGGAGGCGTTGGCGGGTCTGGTATTGCGGGACAGGTGGCGTTCTGGAGCGCGACGACGAACCTTGGTGGCAATAGCAGCTTCTGGTGGGACAATAGCAATCTGAGTTTGGGTCTCGGAACAACAACTCCCTACACACAGCTCACACTGACGAACACGCTCGGCTTCACCAACGGCACAACGCCATTGACGTACATCTATCAGTCGGGAACGGCAAACCCGCGCAGGACCCTTCTTGCGCACTCGCCTTCGTTCAGTCAATGGGGTTTGGCGTACAATGACCCGACGGATCAGATGATCTTCCAACAGGATTCGTTGAACCCGGTGATGGCGGTGGGCATCGGAGCGAAGAGCATCGGCATCAACACGGCAGCTCCTGAAGCCGTGCTTGATCTGAGAGCCGGCCCGCAAGGACTCGTTGTGCAAAGCTCACCGGGTCAGAATACCGATGACATTATGATCAAGCGGCCCGGGCCTCTGTCGCCGACCAATATCAGGTTCACTCTCTCACAACGCGCTTCCAATAGAAATCTATGGCTCTACGGATATGATGGAGAGGTGTTCAGGGATTTTCTGGGCTTCGATTTTCCGAACAATCTGGTGACGTCCCCTGCGGGCGGCGATGTGCTCGTTGTGCAACTCGATAGCGGCTCGGTGGGTATTCGCACACGTGCCCCAACTCAAGCACTCGATGTGGCTGGTAACCTAAGAGTGCGGAACATGCCGGTGTTCAATCCGCAGGGGACGCTGTACGATGTGTATGCTTTTGCCGATGGAACGTTCTACACTGTTCTGATTATTCCCGAACCGGGCAATCCGCTCAGGCCGCGCAGACTTCGCTCTCCCGAGCGTGTACTCCAGCTTTCGCCTGTCGAGGTCACGTGGGAGAAATCAAACAAAGACGATGTCGTTATCATGCCCGATGACGCCCGCAGTCTTGTGCCCGAGCTTCTGGGTGAAAAATCCGAACACTATCCCGAAGGCATCAAGTACGATAAGCTGACCCTTTACCTTCTTGAAGTCGTCAAGAACCAGCAGCAGCAGATCACCGAGCTGACGGCGGCTGTTCAGAAACTTGAAGCGGCCGTGCGGTCCGCTAACACAACGGGGACAGCAAAATGATTCTGAAGCGTGCCATGAAATTGTTCGCGTGGTTTCTCGTCGCCATGATCATGTATCCGTGGGCAAGAGCATCGTCGCAGACAAGTGTGGTGGATTTTTCTATCTTCACCATGGGCGCCTCCGTTGTTCCAACTGGAACAGGCAGCATGACGATAGTTGTCGGCCAACCTTTAGTTGAGGATGTTCAGTTGGGGAACTTGCGACTCGAGAGTGGGTTCGTCAACAACATTCTTCTGGGCAGCGGCATTTCCATCACGGCAGCAAAGCCCGAAAGCGTTCTGGTCGGCGTGTCGGTGCCGTTAGGGTTTCGGCTTCCGCCTGGACTCACTACCTCCGCCGAGAGTCTGTATTATCGCAAAGGTGGCGAACGTACATTTAGCTCTGTCTCGGTGCAGAGGGTAGGGGATAGCATCGCGGCAACTATCCCCGCCGGCGCTTCAACGCTGCGAGGAATTGAATATTACCTTGCGTTCTTTTCGAGTGTCGGGTACCAGCGCTTTCCACAATCGGGGGTGGACACGATTCGGGTTCGGTTTCTGCAGTTCGCCTCGCCCTTGACGTTGGATCCGGGACGCTACAGAATGATCTCTGTGCCCGCAGATCTTGCGGGCAGCGACGTGCAAAGCGTGTTAGAGGATGATCTGGGGCCGTACGACCCGAGTCGGTGGCGACTTTTTCGATGGGAACAAGGTCGTTATGTCGAACATCCGGCTCTCGCCGCACAGCTAACTCCCGGGAATGCTTTCTGGCTCATCACGCGTGCCGGCGGAGGATTTGATGTTGACGATGGACGATCTGTTTCTTCGCTTTCGGCGCAGACCATTCGTCTGGATACGGGATGGAACCAGATTGCCTCTCCATTTGCCTTTCCGATAGATTGGGGCGAGCGCATCGCTAATGTGGATGTCAGTCCGGCCTACTTCTACGACGGAACTCAGTATCAACTCAACATCACCATCCTGAATCCGTGGGAAGGGTATTTTGTTGAGAACAGAACGGGCAGTCCGCTTGCGATCTTGGTTCCTCCGGTCGAGGCCGTGCCCAACCTCTCCGGGTCGCCGCTACCGACGAGCAAAGATGACGAAGGCTATGTTCTTCAACTCTCGGCTGCATCGCAGCCCGGCGGCTTCCTCGATACATACAACTTTGTAGGCTTCAAGGCACACGCACGCACCGGTCTCGATAGGTTCGACCTGCGAGAGCCTCCCGCTGTCGGTGAGTTCATCCGCCTTTCGATTTCCGACGGAGGATTGTTCGCTTCCAACTTCAAACCTTTCCCTCAGGAAGGCGAGGAATGGAGACTGGTAATCAGTTCTTCGCTGCCCGGTCAAGACGTCTCGGTGCAGATCGCCGAAGAGGGGACGCTCCCCGAGGGATTTGCAATTCACGTTCTGGACTGCGATGAGTTTGCGCCCCTATCAATTCAGAATGGGTCATTTCATATTCAAACTCATGAAGCCCGTTCGTCTCGCTCGTTGAAGCTCATCATCGGAACCGAGCAGTTTGCCGAGCTGCACAGCGGGGGAATACCCCTTGTGCCGCTCAGCTATGCGTTGGACCAAAACTACCCGAACCCATTCAACCCAGCAACGACCATCCGCTATCAACTCAGCAAGCGCAGCAGGGTGAATCTTGAAGTGTTCGACCTCCTTGGGCGAAAAGTAAAGACCCTTGTGCGCGAGGAACAGGTGACCGGCGTTCATACCGTTCAGTGGAATGGAACCAACGACGCGGGAACTCCTGTGGCCAGCGGGATGTACGTGGTCCGATTGAGGGCAGGGGAGTTCGTTGCCCCGCGAAAGATGCTCCTGCTGCGATAGGGATCGTTACCGATGAGAGAATAGCCTGCAGCCTTCCACTGTGATGCAGATTCTGTGCGAAGCCTCACTGACTGCCGATAACTATTATGTATTGTTGAGGAAAAAACTCCTTATTCGATTCCTTCCAACAGCTTATGGGTCGGATGGTATTGACAGATTTGCGAAAACGACTCGCCCGGAAATTCGCGCAGGTCTTCTTTGCTCGGTGCATCAAGGACCGGCTTGTTGGTGAAGCGCCACCGTGGGAGGCTGTTCAACCGATCACGTTCCGCTCGCGCGATGGACTGCGACTGCACGGGTGGGCACATCCGCCGCGTGAGGATGCACGCGGAACGGTGTTCTTCTGCCACGGCTATACGCTGCATTCCCGTCATACAATCTATTTCCATTACGCGAAATATTTGACCCGAAAGTTCAACCTTGCAGCCATCGGATTCGACTTTCGTCATCACGGGCTTTCGGACGATGCGCCGGTAACATTCGGCAGCGCCGAGTCGCTGGACGTTCGTGCAGCAATGGATTTTGCCGATGAACATTCTTTCCCGAAGCCGTACATCCTTTTCGGCGATTCGTTAGGGGCGTTAGCCGCCCAGCGAACGACCGTGGACGATGAGCGGGTGGCAGCGGCCATCATCAAATCCTGTCCTTCTTCACCATGGGAAGCAATTCAGACGGTCTTCTCGAGCGTTGACATCTCGCCGCTTCTGCGCCATCTCTCGCAGCGCTACCATCTGCCGATGGTCAATGTACGCAAGCTCGACCTGACATGGCTGCTGCCGGTGGCTGCATTCATCAACGACGTGTATGAGCGTGATGTTCTCAACGACGGCGACATCCGGCGCCACAACGCCAGTCCCTCACACAAACCGCGTCTCCTCTTTCTCATGGGCGATCAGGATCAGTACGGCTGGGAGCGTTCCAAGCTTCGCTACGACCACTGGTACGAAGGCGAGCCATCCACCTTCAACGTCTGGCCTGCCGACGCGCCGAACGAGAAGAAATGGTTTGTGCTTGCCAAAGGAAAGGGACACACGTTCGGCAGTTGGGACTGGGACGGATTCTATCCGCTGATTGATCAGTTCTTTGAGATCGTGCTCGAGCATAGTAGAATTACGTGACAAGCCCTTGTCGCGAAGCCAAGAGAGTACCTCGGCCAACCCATTTTGACGCTCACGCAGTACACATTCGGGGTTTGACTTTAGGAGGTTCAATTGATAACTTGTCTGGGTAATCCGTTGAGAGCGTCTCTTGAAGGAAATCGCTTACGTGTTTGCGCTTTCTCCTGGAGAAGAGGATAGATTAAGAGTTGAAGCTGCTGTTGAGAAAGGAACTGTCGAACAATTTGTCGTTCAATACGAGGCGAGGATCCAGGGTCGGTGGGTACCAATTGTTAGATATGACACTGCACATGGATTTGCACATCGCGATGTATTCTTTATGGGTAAGCAAACTGTCAAGCAAGTGTTGCCCATTAGCGACTTCAATGAGGCCTTCACATTTGCCGTTAATGATATCAAGCTGTTGTGGCAGCATTATAGGGATAAATTTGAAAGGGGGCAAGTTAATGACTAAGGAACTCATCACTCGAAAAAACCTTGAGTTGTTGGAATACTTCCACCGCTATGCTTTTGAGCATCCTGAGGTGCTTGATAGGATTCCTCGCGACGCTCAACTTATCATCTTACCTGAGAACGATCCTGAACTCCTCAAGGTTAATGAGCAGATTGTGGAGGAGTGCAAAAGAGCGGGAAGGAGATTTGTGGTGTTTCGCGTACGAATCCCGGAGCTTTCCGAGCCAACCCTTGTCGAGGCCTCATAAGCCGCGCCATTTCCTGCTGCGAAGGGAACCTTTCAGGAACGTACACGCCCCTCCGGACCTGCACACGTCCTTTCGCGTTGGTCCCTGGAAGTCGCTCTCTCCCCTTGCATCTCTCTCACGCGTTTTCAATATTACTCCCGCAACTCTCCCCATAGCTTGTATCCACTCGCGAAGAATCAGTTCAACATCATCATCAACATGTCACATCAAAAGGGAATCGCAATATGGCAGGCAAGACTCTCTCCGGCGAAGTGTTTTATCCCAACGAAGAGGTTCTTCGACACGCGCATGTGAAAGATTGGGAGAGGATGCGCGAGGAAGCGGAGCGTGACCTCGAAGGCTTCTGGGCGAAAGAGGCGAACGAGCTTCACTGGTACAAGCACTGGGACAAGGTGTTGGATGATTCGAACAAGCCGTTCTACAAGTGGTTTGTCGGAGCGAGAGTCAACATTGTGTACAACTGTCTCGACCGGCACGCGGAGACGGCGCGTCGCAATAAGCTTGCATTGTTGTGGGAAGGCGAGAACGGGGAGTTTCGTTCGTTCTCCTACTTCGCCCTCCGTCGCGAGGTCTGCCGCTTTGCGAACGTCCTGAAGAGTTTAGGCGTGAAGAAAGGCGACCGGGTGACGATCTACATGGGCCGCGTTCCGGAACTGCCGATCGCGATGCTGGCATGCGCACGCATCGGCGCTATCCATTCCGTGGTGTACGGAGGGTTTACGGTCGAGGCTCTCGCCGAGCGGATTGACGACAGTCAGAGCAGAGTCCTTGTGACGTGTGATGGCGCGTTCCAGCGCGGCAAAGTCGTTCCGCTCAAGCAGATTGTTGATGAAGCACTGCAGCGCACCGGCACGATCGAATGCGTTCTGGTCGTCAAACGCACAGGCGAACCGGTGAATATGGAACAGGGTCGTGACATGTGGTATCACGAGTTGATGGCGCTGCCCATTGCCAACGGCTCATGCCAGATCGAAGTGATGGATGCAGAAGATCCGCTCTTCATGCTCTACACTTCCGGCACGACGGGCAAGCCGAAGGCGATCCTGCACACACACGGCGGCTACATGGTGGGAACGTACACGACATTGAAGTATGTGTTCGACATCCATGAAGAAGATCGCTATTGGTGTGCTGCCGATCCCGGATGGATAACGGGCCACAGCTACATCGTGTACGGTCCGTTGTTGAACGGGACGACGTCCTTTCTTTACGAAGGCGCGCCGAATTATCCCTACCCCAATCGGTGGTGGCAGATGATCGAGAAGTACGGCATCAACATTCTCTACACTGCCCCGACGGCCATTCGCGGTCTCATGCGCTACGGCGAAGCATGGCCCAATCGTCACGACCTCTCGTCGCTGCGCCTGCTCGGTTCGGTGGGCGAGCCGATCAATCCCGAAGCATGGAAGTGGTATCATCGCGTGATCGGCAAGGGGCGCTGCCCGATCATGGACACGTGGTGGCAAACGGAGACAGGCATGTTCATGATTACACCGATGCCGTGTGTGCCGCTCAAGCCCGGCTCGGGAACGCGACCATTCCCCGGGCTGAAGATGGATATTCTCGACGAGAACGGCAAGCCGGTCGGTCCGAATGAGGAAGGCTATCTCGTCATCAAGACTCCATGGCCGGCAATGCTGCGCACGCTGTACAACGATCCCGAGCGCTACGTCCAGCAGTACTGGAGCAGATTTCCCGGCGTGTATCTCACGGGCGACTCCGCAAAGCGAGATGAAGATGGGTACTACTGGATCATCGGCCGCGTCGATGATGTCATCAAAGTATCGGGCTATCGTCTCGGCACCGCCGAGATAGAAAGTGCGCTCGTCAGTCATCCGGCCGTCGCCGAAGCCGCGGCGATTGGACTACCGCACGAAGTAAAAGGGAATGCTATCCACGCCTATGTACTGCTCAAGGCGGGCGTCCAACGGGGTGATGGATTAGTTGAAGAACTGCGCCAGCATGTTGCGAAGGAGCTTGGACCGATCGCCAAGCCGGAGAAGATCGACATCGTTGACTCTCTGCCGAAAACGCGCAGCGGCAAGATCATGCGGCGAGTTCTCAAGGCGCGTGCGCTCGGCATGGATCCCGGCAATATTACGACGCTGGAGGAGTAGGTGAGTGAGGAGAGGAGCGTGATGGAGTGGTGGAGTGATGGGGTGATGGAGTGGTGATCTCTCTGATTCCCTATGAATAGAACTGACCTGCTAACGGCGATAGAACTTGCGTTGAATGATCAATGGGACAGGGCGCATCGGACTGTGCAGAACTACCAGGACCCGTACGCCTGCTGGATTCACGCCGTGCTTCATAAGATCGAAGGCGACGAAGCAAACAGTCGCTACTGGTATGCGCGGGCAGGGAAGCAGTTCATCTCATCTTCGAATTACAAAGATGAATTGCAACAGATCAGAACGTTATTGATGAACCCATGAACGTCTGGGAAACGTTCATTGTATTTGCTACCTGAAGGAGATCTCAGGCAATGCAATGGAAGACGATTCTAATGCTCGCAGGCGTTGGCGTGCTCATGGGCATCGCATCCGTGTTCGGCTTCACTGAACACATCGAACTGCTCCTGTGGGTCGTCATCGCTGTGTTTGCTTCGTACTGGATTGTGAGAAATGTGCAGGCACGAGTGTTTGCTCACGGTTTGTGCTCAGGAGTTCTGATGGGCGTCGCCAACTCGGCTCTGCAGTTTCTGTTCTTCCAGACGTACATCTCGAATAACCCAACAACCGCCAGGGCATTCGTCGACGCGGGTGGGATCAGTCCGCGTGTGTTCGTGCTTCTCGTCGGACCGTTCATCGGACTTCTCTACGGTGCTTTCATTGGCGCGTTGAGTGTCGCAGGCAGCAAGATTGTGAAGAGCCGCTTTGGGTCGCATTCCAATTCTTGAAAGCTCCCATTCTTGAATCTGACAAGAGAGAGGACCTGCGTTCTTCCTTCTCTCTTTTTTCACGCGTTTGCGCCAGACTCTCCTCCTGTCTTCCTCGGCATGGATGTTGACATTCCCAACAGTAGAATTTCTGATTTCAGCGGGTTTTTCATATATTTTCGAAGCTCCAACAAGTTCATCCCCAACGTATGGAATTGGTAACGCTCGTTGACGTATTTGTGGTTGGAATGCCCGTGCTTTACGGGTTGTTAGTAACGGCGTATGCCATTGCGTTCTTCACGAGTGCGCCGCGCATCGAGCGTTGGAAGACGCCCCTCCTGCTTGTAACGGTTCTCCTCCACATTTCATACATCGGCATCCGTACGGCGGCCTTCGATCATCCGCCCATTACCACGATCTATGAAATCATGACGATGCTTGCCGCGTGTATCGCCATCGCCTACGCTTATATCGAACTGCGCACGAAGGCGAGCCTCTCTGTCGAGGGGCCAATCGGCGCTGCCGGTCAAGCAGGAAACACCGGCATGTTCATTCTTGGTCTTGCTTTTATCTTCCAAACCGTCTCATCACTTTACATCAAGGACTTGACAGAGATCGCTGCTGTGCTTCGGAGCAGACTGCTGGGGCTGCATGTGTCGGCGGCGCTCTTAGGGTATACGGCGATTTCTCTTTCGGCGGTGTTCGGGTTCTTGTATTTGATGTTGTATCACGAAATCAAATCGTCGCGTTTCGGCGTGATCTACAGTCGGTTGCCGAATCTCGAGATGTTGGAGCGCATGAGCAGCAGGGCAGAAGTCTTTGGATTCATCATGCTGAGTGTTGCGATTGTTGTGGGCCTCGTGTGGCTGCCGCGGGCGTTCGAGGAGTTCTCGTACTGGGATCCGAAATTGGTCGGAACGATTAGCATCTGGGTGTTGTACGCCATCAGCCTGGCGGCCAAGCGAGCGTTAGGATGGCAAGGTCGAAGAATGATGATCCTTTCGCTGATCGCGTTCGGCATCGTCTTTCTTTCGATGACGGTGATAAACGTGTACCTGAGCGGTTTTCACACATTCTACTGAGAATGAAGGGCACTTCGTCGAGTTGTTGCGCGTATGAGCATGAACCTTCTCTGCATAGGCATTAGTCATACATCGGCTCCGCTGGAGATTCGCGAAAAAGTGTGGATGTCCGCCGACGAGATCAAAGAAGCGCTGCTCCGGCTGAAGGAGAAGTACTTCGATGAGGCGATGCTCGTTTCAACATGTAACAGGACAGAATTGTACGGCATCACGCCCGATACGCAAGTTGATGACGCGGTATTCAAACAGTTCCTCATTGATTTCAAGAAGGTGAACGGGGCCGTCAGGCCTGAGCATTTCTATGGGCGCTTTTCGGGCGGCGCGGTGAACCATCTGTTCAAGGTAGCTGCTGGTGTTGATTCGCTGGTGATTGGCGACATTCAGATTCTCAATCAAGTGAAAGAAGCGTTTACTCTCGCGGGACAGGTGGGTATGCTCGGCCCGATCATGAATCGACTGATGCAGGCAACGATGCACGTGGGAAAACGGGTGCGAACGGAAACGGCGATCTGCGAAGGGGCGGTCTCGGTCAGCTATGCGGCTGTGGAGCTGGCAACGAAAATCTTTGCCGATCTCTCGAAGAAGTCGGTGCTGCTCATCGGCGCGGGCGAGACGGGTGAGTTGACGCTGAAGCATTTGCTGGCGAAAGGAATCGGGACGGTGAAGATCGCCAACCGCACGCGGTCACACGCTGAAGCCCTGATGGCAAAACTCGAGGTGAACGGAGAAGTAGTCGATTACGACGTGCTGAACGAGGCAATCCGAACGGCAGACATCGTCATTACATCAGTGAACAGCCCTTCCTATGTCGTCCAGCCGTCGCATGTCCAGAAGGTCATGAAGCAGCGCTCGAACAATCCTCTCTTCATCATTGATATCGGTGTGCCGCGCAATGTTGACCCGTCGTGTAATCGAGTCGAGAATGTGTTCGTGTACGACATGGACTCGCTCAGCGCCGTAGTCGACAGGAATATCGAACGGCGGAAGGCGGAGATTCCCAAAGTCACGACCATCATCCGCGAAGAAATGCTGGAGTTCTTCAAATGGCACAACTCGCTGCAGGTGGGACCCACGATTCACGAGCTGACGGAGGCACTGGAAGCGATTCGCCAGCAGGAGGTCGAGAAGAACATCAATCGTTTCAAACCGGAAGATCGTGAGTTGGTGGAGTTAGTGACGAAACGGATTGTCAACAAGATTCTTCATCAACCCATCACCAATCTGCGGAACGGGACAAACAACGGCGCGCGTGAGTCGGAGACGGTGAACCGCATCAAGGCGTTGCGCGAATTGTTCGGGATCGGCATGCAGAAACCTTCATGAGCAACGCGCGGCTTGTCATCGGAAGCAGAGGGAGCGAACTCGCACTGTGGCAGGCGCGGTGGGTGCAAGAAGAGCTGCGCCGACACGTCCCCGATCTGGAAATCACCATCGAGGTCATCAAAACGACCGGAGACAGGATCCTGGACGCGCCGCTCTCGAAGATCGGCGACAAAGGCATCTTCACCCGCGAGATCGAGTCCGCCTTGCTCTCGAAACAGATCGACCTCGCCGTGCACAGCCTCAAGGACTTGCCTACGGTTCTGCCTCAGGGCCTCGTGTTGGGCGCCGTCTGTTCGCGGGAAGATGTACGGGATGTCTTCATCCCTCATCCTCACAACAGCATACGAACGCTGCTTGATCAGCCGCAGGGGGCCACAATTGCGACGGGCAGTCTGCGCCGCAGGTGCCAGCTTCTCCATCTCCGTCCCGATTTCCAGATCGTCGATCTTCGCGGCAACCTGAATACGCGTTTCAAGAAACTCGATGAAAGCGGCTGGGCAGGCATGCTGCTGGCACGTGCTGGCGTTGTTCGGCTGGGCTGGACTGATCGTATCGGCGAGACACTTGCACCGGAGACAATTCTACCCGCGGTCGGTCAGGGCGCGCTCGGCATCGAGATTCGCAGCGACGACGAGCGGACGGCGCGCCTGGTGAGCCTGCTGCATCATGAGAGGACTGCCTCTACAACACGTGCTGAGCGGGCTTTGCTCCGAAGATTGGAGGGAGGTTGTCAGATTCCCATCGGAACGCACGGACGCATCGAGACGCAAGACGGGATTGAGGTATTGAAACTTGATGCCATTGTCGGGTCACTTGATGGAAAAACGATCGTACGCGGAAGCCTGTCGGGGAAGCCATCGGAGGCAGAGCAGATCGGACAAGAGCTTGCCCGAATACTTCTGCAGAACGGCGCGGCCGACATTCTAGAACAGATCAGAAGGTTCGGGCTTCACGAGAATGTCGACGCATAGCTCCGCATATCACGTCCGGTCACAACTCTCCGTCATGCTGAGCAATGAGCCTTGAAAGAAAGACAGTCCTCGTCACACGCCCCCAAGAGCAGGCAACTGAGTTTGCCGCGGAGCTTGTCAGACGCGGGGCAACGGTCGTTGTCATTCCGCTCCTGCGCATTACCGATCCCGACGATTGGACACAATGCGACGAGGCACTCCGCAACATCGCTTCTTATGATGCGGTGATGTTTACAAGTGCAAACAGCGTCAGAAAATTCTGTGAACGCTGGCACAGCACGGGGGTGAATCCGGCATTCCGGACGAAAACCAAATGTTATGCGGTGGGCGAAAAGACGGCGGACGAGGTGCGGCGGAACGGCATGGATGTAGAATTCGTCCCCGAGGCATTCTCAGCACAAGCGCTTGCAGCAGCGCTACAACGTGAAGTGTGGAAGGGCAAGAAGGTCTTACTCCCGAAGGGGAATCTTGGACGCGAAGAATTAGAAGAAACGCTCACGGAATTGGGGGCGAACGTGGATGCAGTTGTGGTGTACAAAAATGCTCCGCCGGAATCAAGCGTTTTGGAGGGACTGAGACAGCGGGTGTTGAAAGATGAGTTTGACGTGGTTACATTCATGAGTCCTTCGGCGGCTGTGAATTTTGCGCGTGTGGTTTCCCCTGCGCTGCTTGCCCGGGGCAAAGCAAAGATCGCCGTCATCGGACCGACGACGCGAAGCGCCGTACGACGCCTGGGCTTTCCCGTGGATATCGAAGCAAGCAATTCCACGTCTGCAGGATTGGTGGAGGCGATCGAACGATATTTCGGCAGCTGACGTTGGGCGAGTTGGCATGTAACCGCGAATCTACGCGAAGGGGCGCGAATCAACAAAGGTAATGATCGCCCATTTGCGCCGAATAGCAATTTGCAAAGGATCAGCCAGTAGCGTACGAGTATGAGTGACCTGTTCTTGAGAGCCTGCAAACGTCAGCGTGTGGAACGGACGCCGGTGTGGATGATGCGTCAGGCCGGACGGTATTTGCCGGAATACCGCGCCATCCGAGCCAAGGCGGATTTTCTGACGATGTGCAAAACACCGGAGCTTGCTGCCGAAGTAACCGTGCAGCCCGTGGATATCGTCGGCGTCGATGCGGCAATCATTTTCTCCGACATTCTCGTCATTCCGGAAGCGATGGGAATGAAGTTGGAGATGGTGGAAGAAAAAGGTCCGCAGCTGCGTGACCCGATCCGAACGCCCGAACAGGTCGATGCGTTGAAAGTGCCCGATCCCGAGAAGTCGTTACGGTATGTCTTGCAGGCAATTGAGACGACCAAACGTCTCCTGCGCGGCCGGGTGCCGCTCATCGGGTTCGCCGGTTCGCCGTGGACACTCGCGGCGTACATGATTGAAGGTGCGGGCAGCCGCGAGTGGAAACATGCGAAACGACTGATGCTGGATATGCCCGACATGATGAAGCAATTGCTGCATAAGCTTGCAGAATCCGTGCGCGTGTACCTCGAAGCGCAAATTGCCGCCGGCGCAGACGCGGTTCAGATTTTCGACACGTGGGGCGGTATTCTTGCCCCCGATCATTACAAGAAATTCTCCCTCGATTTCATTCACCAGATTGTCTCGAAGATGCATCGCGCCGGACAACCCGTGATCGTGTTTTCCAAGGGGGCGAACCATTCATTGAAAGAGATCGCCTCGGTGGGAGCCGACGTCGTGGGCATCGATTGGACCTTCGATATGGCAGAGGCGCGCAGCATGATTGGTGATCAAGTGGCGATTCAAGGAAATCTTGATCCGTCCGTGCTGTACGCCGCCCCGGAAGTAATTCGCCACGAGGTGAAAGCGATCCTCCGAAAATTCGGGCGCGGGTCGGGACACGTATTCAACCTCGGCCACGGTATTTTTCCGGATGTGCCCGTGGAACATGCACAGGCGTTTGTGCGAGCGGTGAAAGAAGAATCCCCCGTGTATCATGAGTGATGATGTTGCAAAAAAGCGAAGCGTGAGCGACACTCCGCTGGCCGAACGGGCGCGGGTTTACTTCGAGCAGTTACAGCAACACATCTGCTCAGCATTGCAGGAGTTCGAGCCGGAGCAGCGCTTCAGCGAGGACCGCTGGGAACGCGCCGACGGTCGGCATCCGGACAAATCGGGCGGCGGGGGATTGACGCGCGTGTTGCAAAGAGGCCGTGTGTTCGAGAAGGCGGGTGTTGCCAGCTCGACCATCTTCGGCGGCTTGCCGGAAAGCATTGCCCTGAAGATGAACGTTCCGCCAACGACATTTTATGCCACAGGCGTCTCGCTCATCATTCACCCGCTCAACCCGATGGTCCCGTCGGTGCATGCAAACTTTCGCTACTTTGAACAGGCACATGGGGACTACTGGTTCGGCGGGGGTTGCGACCTGACGCCGTTCTATCTCTATGAAGAAGATGTTTCGCATTTCCATGCGACGCTCAAAGCGGCATGCGACAAGCATGATCCAACGTACTATCGTCGATTCAAAAAGTGGTGCGACGAGTATTTCTTCATCAAGCATCGTGAAGAGACGCGGGGGGTTGGCGGTCTCTTCTTCGATTATCTGCGCGGCGATGCCGAGCACTACTTCGAGTTCGTTCAGAGCGTCGGCGACGTTTTTCTCGATGCGTACGTGCCGATCGTGCGAAAACGAAAAGACGAGCCATGGGGTGAGCGCGAGCGACAGTGGCAGGCCGTCCGGCGCGGAAGGTATGTCGAATTCAATCTGGTGTACGATCGCGGGACGATGTTCGGCCTCGAGACGAAGGGCCGGATCGAATCCATTCTGATGTCGCTGCCGCCGAAAGCCGAGTGGCACTACAACATGCAACCGGAACCGAACTCGCCCGAAGCGAGGTTGCTCGAAGTGTTGCGCGTGCCGCGAGAGTGGGTCAAATAACGCGACGGACAACGCAAAAACGCTATGACAGGCGACTCGAAACGTATTGGTGTTGTGTTACTTCAATTAGGCGGGCCGGACTCGCTGGAAAGCGTCGAACCATTCCTGTTCAATCTGTTTAGCGATCCGGATATCATTGACCTTCCTTTTGCATTCTTGTTTCGACGATCTCTTGCGCGCTACATCTCCCGCAAGCGCGCGCCGAAGGTTCAGGAGTTGTACAAAGCTATCGGCGGGAAATCTCCCATTCTGAAACTTACCAACGCACAAGCGGCCGCACTTGAAACCGAGCTTCGGAAGTCGATGAACGCAACTGTGTACGTAGCAATGCGTTACTGGCATCCCATGACCGACGAAGCCGTTCGCCGTGTGTATGAAGATAATGTCGAACGTATTATCCTCTTGCCTCTCTATCCTCAGTACTCGAAGTCAACGACCGGCTCAAGCGTGAATGAGTGGAACCGCGTTGTTCAAGCGCAACAACGGAAGGGCATTCCGACGACACTCATCGAGCAGTACTACGATCATCCTCTCTACATCAAAGCCATCGTCGAGAACATCAGAACGTGTTTGGAGAGGACCAAACCGGAGGAGCGTTCACGCGTTCATCTGGTGTTCAGCGCGCACGGCACACCGATGAAGCTCGTGAAGCAAGGCGATCCGTACTCGCATCAGATTCGCCTCACCGTTGAGGCCGTGATACGTGAAGGAAACTTCGGCCTGCCGCATCATCTTTGTTTTCAGAGCAAGGTAGGTCCGCAGAAATGGCTCGAGCCATCGCTGGAACAGACCATCGAGCGGCTCGCGCAAGAACACGTCACGCACATGATCGTCATCCCGATAGCGTTTGTTTCTAACCACATTGAAACACTCTCCGAGATAAACATTGAAGCACGGGAACAGGCGGAACACCTTGGCATTCAGCATTTTGATATGATGCCGGCGCTGAACACAAGTCCGTTGTTCATTCAAGCCCTCGCCGATCTTGTGCTGAAAGAAGTTGGCAGGAGGGTAGAGCCATGAGCGCTCGCGTTGTCGTTATCGGCGGAGGAATATCAGGCCTGACGGTTGCTTACTGGCTGAAGAAAGCCGGCGTTGATGTGCTCGTCCTCGAGCAGGGCAGCACAGTTGGCGGCACGATGCGTACGCTGCGTGAAGATGGCTGGCTGGTCGAAACGGGGCCGAACAGTGCCCTCGAAACGACACCGCTGTTCGGCGAGATGTTTGAAGGGCTTGGGATTATCGGCGAGCGCATCTACGCCGATGAAAGATCGAACAGACGATACATTCTGCGGGACGGAACGCTTCACGCTCTTCCGATGTCGCCTCAGGCGTTCTTGCGCAGTCGCCTCTGGACATTCGGCGGAAAGCTGCGCCTGCTGAAAGAGCCTTTCGTGGGCCGCGCCGAGAAGGAAGAGACGATAGCGGAGTTCGTTCAACGCCGGCTTGGGCAGGAGTTCTTGGACTATGCCATCAATCCATTTGTTGCCGGCGTGTATGCAGGGAATCCGGAGCAGTTGAGTGTTCGCGCCGCGTTTCCGAAACTCTATGCACTCGAAGAGAAATACGGCGGGCTGATCAAAGGAATGATCAGAGGGGCGAAAGAACGGCGGCAGCGAGCGGAGAAGGCAAAAGATCGGGCGAAAATGTTCTCGTTCGTCCACGGCATGGAGACATTTCCTCAGGCAATTGCACGCATGCTTGGTACGGCCGTGCGAACGACCACGAAGGTTGTAGGGATTGAACGAACGAACAGCTCATTGTTCACCGTAATGCTTCAAGGGCACGCCGGGCCCGAGTCACTGCAGGCAGAAATGGTTGTCATCGCCGTCCCTGCGATGCACGCTGCACAACTCGTTACTTCATTCTCGCCGCCGCTTGCCGAGATGTTATCAGGCATATACTACCCGCCGGTTGCAGAAGTGTTTCTCGGATTTCGGTTAGAGCAGATCGCAAGACCGTTAGACGGCTTTGGTTTCCTTATTCCTGCAAAAGAAAACCGGAAAATCCTCGGCACGATCTGGTCATCAGCCATTTTTCCGAACCGGGCGCCCGAAGGCTACGCCGCGCTCACGACATTCGTCGGAGGATCGCGCCAACCCGAACTGTGCAAGCATGACGATCGAGACCTGGTCCGCATCGTGACAGAAGAACTCAGCGCGATCATGGGAGTGAGGGGAGAGCCGGCTTTCTCCAAAGTCATCCGATGGGAGAAGGCAATACCGCAGTACAATCTTGGCTACCTGAACATTATGAACGCGATTGATCGGTGCGAAGCAGAAACGCCGGGACTTTTCTTCTGCAGCAATTTCCGCGGCGGCATTGCAGTGGGGGATTGTGTGATGAATGGAAAGAAAATCGCGGAGAAGGTCACGACGTTGGTGGATGCTGGAGATACTACCTTGTCGTTATCTTCTCCCACGAATCTCCGTTAATCCACACGAGCGGATTGGGAGAGCCTGCCGGGATGCCGTGGTTGTTTTCGATGGTATTGTTTGATAGATTCGTTGTGAACCGTGAACTCGAGTTCCATTAGTGGAAAAAACAGCCGGAGGCAAATAATGACAAAACTTCTTGAGAAAGCCTTTGAAGAGGCGTCAAAGTTGTCGGAATTGGAACAAAATGCTTTAGCCCGATGGCTGATTGATGAAATCGTGTCAGACAGGAAATGGGAAAGAGCATTTGCTGAGTCTGAAGATGTGTTAGACAAGCTGGCTGATGAGGCACTTAAGGAACATGCAGAAGGCAAGACAACACCATTGGATGTCGATCAATTGTGATATCGCATACCACAGACCAGTTCCGGAAGCTCTTAGCAGGCTTACCAAAGGATATCCAAGAACAGGCAAGAAAAGCTTACGCTCAGTTCCAGAGAGACCCCTATCATCCGGGGCTACGGTTCAAACGAATACATTCAAAGCGGACGATTTATGCAATTCGTATCGAGAGATCATCGTGCTTTAGGCATACAACAGGAGACAGAAATAGTCTGGTTCTGGATAGGGTCGCATTCCGATTATGACAAGATATTGAAACAGCTAAGACACGCCTAACAATGTCCTTCGCTGGACCGCTATTCCGCCGAAATGCATGAAAGTAGTTTGGATTGAGCGTGGTTTCAACATGGTCATGATTATCCGCTAATAGCATCGGAATGAATAACGTCGCTACGAGGTCAACATGATGCCAACTACCGAAAAACTGATAAAGGGTTCTGATACCCAAACAGCATTCTCCGCCTTCCGCCGCTTTCGCCGCACGCGGATGACGGAACCGCTACGGTCGATGGTGCGTGAGACGGAGCTGTCGAAGAGCGATTTCATCTACCCACTGTTTGTCGTTCCGGGGAAAAACTTCAAGAAGGAAGTCTCCTCGATGCCCGGCGTTTTTCAGATGTCGGTAGATGAAATCGTGCGCGAGTGCGTTGATGTGAAGAAGCGGGGCATACCGGCGGTGATTCTCTTCGGCATACCGGAAGAGAAGGACGAAGTCGGTTCGGGGGCGTACGATGAGCTTGGCGTGGTTCAGCAGGCCGCGCGGGCAATCAAGAAGGAAGTGCCGGAGCTTGTCGTCATCACCGACGTGTGCCTGTGCGAATACACCTCGCACGGACACTGCGGTATTGTGCGCGGAAACGAAATCATCAACGACGAGTCCATCGAACTCTTAGCGCGCGAAGCGCTGACGCATGCGCAGGCCGGCGCCGACATGGTTGCCCCGTCCGATATGTTCGATGGGCGCGTTCAGGCCATTCGCAGGATCCTGGACGAGAACGGGTTTCAGAATATTCCCATCATGTCTTACGCGGCCAAATACGCCTCCGGTTTCTATGGCCCGTTCCGCGAAGCAGCCGAAAGCACGCCCCAGTTTGGCGACCGCCGTTCGCATCAGATGGATCCGGCGAACTCCGACGAGGCTCTACGTGAAGTCGAGCAGGACATCATCGAAGGCGCAGACATCGTGATGGTCAAGCCTGCCACGCCCTATCTCGACATTATCCGTCGCGTGAAGGATACGTTCGGCATGCCCACCGCCGCGTACAACGTCAGCGGCGAGTATGCAATGGTCAAAGCAGCGTCGCGATTGGGCTGGATTGACGGCGAGCGTGTGATGATGGAGATGCTCACCGGCATCAAGCGCGCAGGCGCAGATCTCATTCTCACATACTTCGCAAAAGAAGCGGCGGCATATCTCGACAAAACCAGAACCTGAAACGATGTCCGACGTGTGCGGGGATGGAGTAGCGGAGCGATGGAGTGTTGGAGTGTTGGATTGATGGAGTGCTGGAGTGCTGGAGTACTCGAGCGCTGGGGGTGATAGAGTGATGGAGTATTGGAACGATGGATAATCCTCTACTCATTACACCATCGCATTCGATTAATCCACAACTCCACAACTCCATTACTCCATTACTCCTATGCTCCTATATTCGACTGATTCGCTCATCCATTCCTCCAACCTTTTCTCTCTACGATGGCATTGAATACAAGAACATCTGACAATCTTTTCGATCGAGCAAAGCGCTCAATCCCCGGCGGCGTGAATTCGCCCGTGCGTGCCTTCAAGTCCGTGGGACGCAATCCGCTGTTCATCAAGCGTGCCTCGGGGTCGCGAGTCTGGGATGTTGACGGCAACGAGTACATTGACTACGTCGGCACGTGGGGACCAGCGATCCTCGGTCACGCTCATCCTCGAGTCATCGAAGCGGTGCGCAAAGCTGCCCTCGACGGTACGAGTTTCGGCGCACCGACCGAACTTGAAATCAAGATGGCTGAGCTAATCTGTAGACTCGTGCCGTCGGTTGAACTGGTGCGCATGGTGAATTCCGGCACCGAAGCCACGATGAGCGCTGTCCGGCTGGCACGCGCATTCACCGGCAAGCAGAAGATCATCAAGTTCGAAGGATGCTATCACGGGCACGGTGACTCGTTTCTCATCAAGGCCGGCTCGGGTGCACTCACGTTCGGTGTGCCGGATAGTCCTGGCGTACCTGCGCAGCTTGCAGGGTTGACGCTGAACGCGACATTCAATTCACTCGACTCCGTTCAGCAACTTGTCGAGCAAAACAGAGGAGAAATCGCGGCCATCATTCTCGAGCCGGTTGTGGGAAACATGGGCTGCATTCCGCCACGGCCCGGATTCCTCGAAGGACTGCGAGCAGTTTGTTCGAAAGGGAACATCCTGCTCATCTTTGATGAAGTGATGACGGGATTTCGTCTGGCTCCCAGCGGTGCTCAACAGCTGTACGGCGTCACCCCCGACCTCACCACATTCGGGAAGATTATCGGCGGCGGGTTACCCGTTGGCGCCTACGGCGGAAGAAAGGAGATCATGGAAATGGTTGCACCGAGCGGCCCGATGTACCAGGCCGGTACGCTTTCGGGCAACCCACTTGCGATGACCGCGGGCTACGAAACGCTTACCATCATTGCTGAGGATAAAGACTTCTATGCGAAGCTTGAGCTTCTCGGCAAGCAGTTGGAAGAAGGAATTGGCGAAATTGTGAAAGCGCTTGGCGTGCCGGTCACATTCAATCGCGTTGGTTCGATGTTCACGCTGTTTTTCACCCCCACACACGTTGTTGACTATCCCACCGCTCTCACTGCGGACACGAAGCGGTTTGCGCTGTACTTTCGGGCGATGCTGGAGCTGGGCATCTATCTCGCCCCGTCGCAATTCGAAGCGGCGTTCCTTTCGGCAGCCCATACTGCAGCCGACATCGAGCGCACGATCGCTGCAAGCAGGAGGGCTTTGCAGGCGGCGTTTGCTTCTTGAGCCGACTGGCGTACTCCATTCGTGAGCAGCCCCGTGGCATGCATCCCTTTTTTCTCACCGTGGCAGCCATATTCCTGATGGCGCCTTTGCTGAATTTTTAAGTCCAACCAGCCGAAAAAAGAATACAGGGGAATTCTTTGCCGCACGGGAATCGCCGAGGGGGATCCTCGTGATACGCCCCCTTGGGCTTTCGAGACGGTAGTCACGGGACGTGCCGAGAAGGTTTGTGCAAAATGTTGAGCGTATGTATATTCGCCGCAGAAACAAAAAGAGCCTAACAGAGTGTTCCTACCGCCGGCGCAGAGTTGCGTCGCTCCTCCCCACGACACGTTCTGTCCCCCGGAACGGTAGCGTTGCCAACCTCCGATACAGGTGTTTCACGTAGCGACGCCATAGTGTAGGTTACGAGCAACAGCTATGAAACTCAATAGAGTCATCTTCGCCGCGACGAGCATTATCATTGGCTTGGTTGCGTTCCTCGCTTATCGACTGCAGGTCTCTGTCGAGGAGGAATTCAAGAATGAATTCAAGAACCAACAGCTCCTCTTGGCGCGTGACCTTGCTGTACGTGTGAACGACTACCTTGCTGCTCGAGTACGAGGAGTTCAGGTGCTTGCCTCCTTGAGCTCGATTCGCATGCGCGATCGGAAGCAAACACAGGAAGACATCGACAAATACTGGGAACGCCTCGCTGCGAATCATGTGAGCACGATTTCGGTATATGACGAGAGAGGAACGATCGTCTGTTCAACACTGCCGCAGGCAATCGGGACGAACCATTCGGGAAGCGATTTCTATGCATGGGCAAAACAGCAGACCACCAGAGGAGGAGTGTACGTCGCCGCTGTAGGGGACAAGAAGAGAAGCGCCGGCGCGCCGACGAATTCTTTCCCGATTCTCCTTGCTTCGCCGGTATTTGCGCTGAACGGCACAACCGACGGGCAGTTCATCGGGATGGTTGCGATGACGATAGAGCTGCACCGATACCTCGATGAGATCATCGGTGATGTTGCCTTTGGCGGCGAATTGCCGCGCCTCTGGATTGTCGACACGACTGCAAAAGCCCACTTTGCCTCTGATCATCCGGCGCTTCCTTCTTCTGGATCGAGGACGCCTCTCCGACCCTGCCAGGATTGCCACAAGGGGTTGAATGCTTTCGAACGGATTGTTCTGGCACGTGAAGGATCGCTCGAGTTTTTGTTAGAGAGCGGTTCCCACCGCATGGCAACGTTTGCTCCCATTCACCAGGCCAATGCTGCATGGGTTCTGGTAGTCAGCGCCGACATCAAGAAGGTTACAGCACTCACCAGCACGAGTCTGCGTCAAACAATGATGTTGCTCGGGTTGGTTATTGTAGTGCTCGTCGGGGGATCGACACTCCTCTACAGGAACAATCTCATTCGAGTGCGGGCAGAAGAAGAAGCCAGGCAGTTACGCGAAAAGCAAGCGCTCAGAGACAAAGTACGCGAGAGCGAAGAACGCTACCGACAACTCGTCGAACTTTCTCCTGATGCTGTTGCTGTCCATTGCGACGGTCGTATGGTTTATGTAAACGCCGCAGCAGTGAAGCTGTTAGGAGCTGAGCGTCGCGAGGATCTGCTTGGCAAAGCCGCACTCGATTTCGTCCATCCGGACTCTCAAGCTCTGGTCAAAGAGCGCATCCGGGCAATAATGACCGACGGGAGAGAGGTACCGCTCGTGGAGGAACGATTTGTACGGCTGGATGGAAGCGTGATCGAGGTCGAGGTCGCTGCCGCCCCTGTAACCT
>JBBIRR010000055.1:0-22657 GCA_037441705.1 Ignavibacteriales bacterium | reverse complement strand
AACGGAGCCATCAATCAACCGCTTTCACTCACGCTGCGCTGGTTAAGAGATGACAATGTGTCCTCATACCGGCTGCAGCTGGCCACTGATTCAGTCTTTAGCAATCCAGCCATTGTGCTGGATGATTCACTGCTGACTGATACGCTCAGGCTGGTTGGGCCTTTAGCCAACAGCACCCGTTACTACTGGCGGGTGCGGGGCAAAAACTATCTGGGCATTGGCCCGTGGAGTGAAGTGTTCAGCTTCACTACCATTGTCACTTTGCCCACACAGGTCAGCCTGATCTACCCCGAGCACGGTGGTACTATTGGCGCTGATAGCGTGATTTGCCTCTGGCGCCAAGCTGAGCCGGCCATAACCAATTATTGGTTTGAGCGGGCAGCGGATTCGCTGTTCGTGCTCAGAAACATAATTGACTCCACCCTGACCGATACCTCCAGAATTATCCGAGGTTTGGTCAGCAATGAAAGCTACTGGCATTGGTGGCGGGTGAGAGCCAAGAATGCGGCTGGCTGGGGACCATGGAGTCAGTCCCGCCGCTTCCGGGCGGTGTTCACCAGTGTGGCGGGCGAGGACGAACTGCCCACCCGCTTCGCGCTCGAACAAAACTATCCTAATCCGTTCAACCCCTCTACCACTATTCGGTACTCACTGCCGGTGAGTGCCGAGGTGACGCTGACAGTTTACAACCTGCTGGGGCAGGAAGTAGCGGTGCTGGTTAATGAACGCCAGCCTCCGGGCAACTATCGAGTTGTCTGTGATGCTTCGCCGTTTACCAGCGGCATCTACTTCTATCGCCTGCAAGCAGGCTCATTCAGCGCCACCAGAAAACTGGTGGTGGTGAGGTGAGGTAGCTCATCTCGCCGCAGGCAACCGAAGCATCCAGAGTCGCGGGTTCAACGCACGGCCCCGGTTCTGGATGCTTCGCGCTTGGGAAGCAACACTCAACATGATGGGCAAAGACCTTCGACGAAACTCGCACCAACAAGATTTCGCGGACTTTAGTCCTGAGTTGGTTGTGGGCTAAAGCCCCGAGGGTTTTTCTGTCTTCGTGGTCCACGAGCTGAAGCTCGTGGCTAAGACATAGGGGCTTGTACTCGTTTCGGCATTCTGAAGCATTTAGGAACGCGAACGACCTTGAACTTTGAAGCCACCGGCATCGAACCTCAAGCCTCAAACCGATTCACGCATTCCCAATTGAACATGCTCACCCGCGCCTTGGCTCTGGATGCTTCCCGCTTGGAAAGCAGCGCTCAGCATGACGGGATCGTCTGCGTCCCACCCTCCCGTCACGGCGCGGTGTGTGGGCGCGTAAGCCGTGACGGCCGAACGCCGGTGTCACCCTGAGCGCAGTCCCGCGGCTTTTCAGGCGGGACGGAGTCGAAGGGTGCCCTGCGAACGACGCGAAGAATCCAGACCGAGAATCTACCTGAATCCTGCATCCTGCATCCTGAATCTCAACTCTCGAACCTCAAACCGATCCGAACCTTGAACCCAACCCAAACATTTCCTACGTTGTGTGCGACACTTTTTGCTCCATTGCTGCATCTGACCATTGAAGCAGGAACGCACTCGATCCGACCAACAGCTCATCGCCGCCGCGCGTCGAGGCGACAAACATGCCTTCACGACACTCGTGAAGCGATACGAGGACATGGTGTACAAGTTCTCGTACAAAGTCTGCCGCGACAGACAACGGGCCGAAGAAGCGCTGCAGGATACGTTTATCAACATGTATCGCAACCTCCACTCGTTCGACGGGCGCTCGAAGCTCAGCACGTGGCTGTATCGTATCGTGGCAAACAACTGCCTGATGAAAGCGCGGCGAAGGAAACTCGAAACCCTGTTGGAATCGTACGACAATCCGCCGGTCGCCGGCGACGGGACTCTTGCACAGAATGTCCCGCGGTGGGATGAAACCCCAGCCGACGTGTTGATGAAACGCGAGCTGCGTGAAGTGTTGGACAAGGCTATCATGAAACTGCCGATGGACTATCGGATTGTATTTGTTCTGCGGGATGTGGAGGGAAACTCCAACGAAGAGACGGCGAACATCCTCGGCCTTTCGGTGGAGGCAACGAAATCACGCCTGCGGCGCGCGCGGGCATTCCTGCGCGACCAACTCAATCCATACATGACAGCAGGTCAGGAGCGTGGACGATGAAGTGTAAGAGCGTGTACAAACACATCTGCGAGAATCTCGATTTCGACATTAACTCGCCGGAATGTCGGGCGATCAAAAAACATCTCACCTCGTGCCCCGACTGCTCGGCCTATCTTGATTCTTTGAAAAAGACCATCCTGTTGTACAAACATGAACCGGGTCCCCGCATGCCCCTTTCGGCCCATCGGCGACTTGTGAAGGTGATTGACGTTGCCATTCTGAAGTCCCAGGCAGGAAAGCGCCGTGTGAAGAGGATTGCCCGCCCCTCTCGGTAAAGAACGCTCACCGTCTGCTGACCCTTTTCGAGGTCGCGCTGCATCACATGCGTGGGGATCAAAACGATCGTCACACGTCATTCAATCTCAGGAGGTAGTCATGACCAAGAACATGGGCACCATAGATCGGCTCGTTCGTGCGATTGCCGCTGTCGTGATCGCGATTCTGCTCTTCACGGGCACTATCAGCGGATTGTGGGGAACGATCCTTGGAATAGTCGCTGCCGCATTTCTCATCACCGGTGCGCTCGGCTTCTGTCCGCTGTATCTGCCGTTGAAGCTCTCGACAAAGAAACAATAGGCCGCCGGCCGACGCGGAACAATGGAAGCTCTTGTTCGTCATCCGGTCTCCGACCTGCAGGATGAGATGCTGAAGCGTTATTGCGCCGAGGCGGAAGCGCGCATCCTGCATGCTTCGACGGCACAGCAGGCGCGCAGGTGGGGCGAGGAAATCTGCTCCAAACTCGAACGTGAATGCTCCAGCAAGCTCATCCTCAACGCAACCCGGACCTACATTGATGCAATCATTCAGGAGCTCTTCTCCAAGAAACGATGACGGGGATTGACCGACATATCGCCATCGAGGAGCTTGTCACTCGCTTTCCCGGCTCGGTGAAGTTTCTGATCAACAAGGGGCTTCCTTGTCTTGTATGCGGCGAACCGACGTGGGGCACGCTGGAGGAACTCGCAAAGGACAAAGGGTGGACCGACGCGGCGATTGATGAACTGGTGGAAGCGATGAACGAATCCTTGATGGAAGAGAAACCGGCATGAACATCTGGTTGAAACGTACGCTCATCGTTCTCGCAGGCGCGGGCGGAGGATTCGCCTACTACTACTTCATCGGCTGCTTGAACGGTACGTGTCCCATCACGTCGAATCCCTATGCCAGCGCCGCATACGGTGCGGCTATCGGGGTGCTGCTCGCGTGGGATAAGAAACCGCGGGACGGGTAACTTCCCCGGCAAAAAACCTCAAGCCTCACCGGCACGAGCGGGAGATTTACAAACCGATGGTCCGACGACTTGTAATCGCTGCCCGGCACGATGAGGCTTGTCCGATCTACACCCGACAGTGCTACCGCGTAAAGTCAGTGTAGCCGAAGCTCCCATCAAGTCTTGTGACAGTCACCCTGTACGCAACTCCGGCGCTCAACGTCGTCTCCGTGTTTGAGAAGGAGGTCTGCACAGCACCCGCAGGCAGAGTTCCGTGCGTGACGGGCGAACTGATGTTGTTGTTGCCAGGCGTTGCAGCCCCCCACACGATTGTGCCGGGGCTGGATTGACGCACAACGCTCACCTGATACACGTTTCCCCCACTCCACGTGTAGGTTGGATTCAGCCCCGACCCAACGGTGATCGTAATCGTGCCGCCGGTCCCACCTCCACCGGTGTTGTTGTTGTTGCTGTTTGTCGGTTCTTCGTCCTTCTTACAGCCGACAAGAGCCAGAAGGACAGTTGCCGCGACGATAGCCAGGAACTTGTGTGGTTTCATGACATCCCCTTTTGTAGTTTGTGTTGATTGCGTTTCTCCCCCTTGGGTAAGCGGACCATAGCGGGGAGATGCTGGTTACATCTGGCTTCAATATGCGCCGGCGGCATTCTCGGTTCAATACTCCATTTGCAGTATTTTGAGAGGCCCCGAAACTATCACACTGCCCGCTTGCTATAGGTCTGGGAATTGCGTGAGGAGATATGCGCGGACGGCTTCGATGTCGGCGGGACTTGTGAGGTCGATGACGTGTTCGGCGACGGGAATGGTGTAGACAGCTTTCGGGTGCTGCCCAACCATCATGCGAACTGCTATGGGCAATTCCTTTTCCTCGCGCTCCGGATGAAGAGGAACTGCTTCGAGGTATGGCAAAATCTGATCGTACGAAAAGCGCCAGAGGTTCATACTCACGCCGATCCGTCCATACGCGTCGCGAGCTCGTTCCAGCTCATCCGCATCTGGCTTTTCGATGATATCGGTCAGGAAGCCTTCGCGATCCTTTATGATCACCGAGAACTGTGTAATGCGATGTTCCGGGAATTGCAATGCGCTTCTGTCGTAGTCAATCATTGCATTGGGGTGATCGTCGTCGAGGAGAAGGCGCAACGCTGTGCTTGAGTACAAATTGTCGGAATTGCATACGGTAAAGTGCTGTCCACGCCAGTGCGGGACGCTGCGCAGCGCTCGCAGCAGCGCGTCGGCCGTGCCCAAGGGCTTCGAACGTCCTGCTGGAACGGGCTGCCGGACAAACGAGAACGCAAGCGAGTCGAAATAGTTCGACCCCCCTTCATCAACATAATAGTGCTCGATGGACGCATCGTTCTCTCCAACAACGATCATTACATTGCGATACCCGGCGCGCGCAATGTTGTAGAGAAGATAATCGAGAAACGGCCTACCGTTCCTGCCGACCGGAAGCATTGCTTTCGCCTTCGTCAGCACGTCCTTCGAGAGCCGCTCATCGAGGTTGACGTCTTCCACTTGTTTCATACGCGAGGCTGCCCCGCCGGCAAGAATGATGATGTTCGCTCCCATTCACGGCACCTCGTTGAATCCGTGGGTCGTTGCGCCTTCATCAACGTGGACAACATACGCGGTTCCTCCGGCGCGCTCGATGGCTTCGACCACATGCCCGGTACGCTCGGGGGCATACGCAAACATGCAGCCTCCTCCGCCCGAACCATTGATTTTCCCTCCATACGCTCCTGCCTCCAGCGCTGCATCAAGCATGCGTTCGATTTTGGGAGTGGAGATGCGCTGCACATCGCGCAGCACGCGATGATGTTCGGTAAGCAGCTCGCCGATCCTGCGATGATCCAGGGGTGACGTCGCCAGCACCGTGCGCGCTTCCTGTGTCAGTTCAAAGTTGCGCAGTGTGCCGTCAAGAAGCGTAAGCTGCTCGGCAGTCAACGCACGCTGGTACCGATCCAGTTCGGCTCGGTGTGCATGATGAAGGGAAAATTCGGGATCGACTGTGCGAAGCAGACGAACAATCTCCAGCACGCCATTCTTTACCCGCGAAAGGATCGCCTGAGTGTCTTTCGGTTCGTGGGAATCGCCGAGCACGAACGCCTTCAAATCAACGCGCAAGGGCTGTACGGTAAGGACCGGAACGAACTCGATGGCGAGCACCCCGCCGAAGGCAGCCGCACATTGGTCCATGATGCCGCCCGCTTCGGCAAACTCCACCACCTCCGTTTCGTAGGCGTAGCGGGCCAATTCGAGAGGCGGAAGCGTAACGTACTGATCGCTCATGTACGCCAGAAACTTCACCCATGCCACGGCAAGGGCAGATGAGCTGGACGTGCCGGCTTTGATCGGTATGGCGCTCCGAACCGTCGCCTCGACCCCAGTCCCGAATGTCAACCCATGTCGCGCGAGAACGACGGCGGCGCTCCGAAAGTAATCCTTTTGGTGCATGTACGGAAGCGGCGAGCCAAGAGGAAAACGTTCGACCGCCTGAACGTCTGGAAGCGTAACGACACACCAGCCGTCCGCCCTCCTCGTTCCGCTGATGGTGAGGCGGAGAGAAATTGCAGCGGGAACCACCGGGAGATTCAAATAGTCTTGATGCTCGCCGAACAAGCAGATGCGCCCGGGCGCGGAGACCGTGAGTTCGTCAGTCATACGTTGCACGAAGGTCCATGGACGGAAAGGTGAGCACAACTCCGCTTGGAGCGGTCACGGAAAAATGTAGAGAATGTTGGTGTGGGAAGAAAGTGCACGCCGCGCGGAGCGAGCACGGAGTGTTCGCGAGCAAGCGCGCAGTCGGAGCGAACATTGATTTTCCTTTTCTATTTTGATATACTATGCACGCAATTTCAGATAGCATGGAGATGCCCGACACTCGTGAAGAGGGCGGTGAGAAAGTTGTCACCACCAACCGCAAGGCACGTCACGACTACACCATTCTCGACACGGTTGAAGCCGGGATCGTTTTGAAAGGAACCGAAGTAAAGTCGCTGCGGCAGGGAAAAGCCAACCTGACCGACGGCTACGCAACGATAAAAGAGGGAGAAGTATGGCTGATGGGGATGCACATCTCCCCGTATGAGCAGGGCAGCTATGCCAATGTCGATCCGGTGCGGAGCCGGAAGCTTCTCCTCCACAAGCATGAGATTCGCCGACTTGCCCAGAAAATCTCGCAGAAAGGACTGACGCTGATTCCGCTGAAGGTGTACTTCAAGAAGCATAATGCGAAGGTGCTGCTTGGCGTTGCCCAGGGAAAGAAGGCGTATGACAAGCGCGCAGCAATCGCCGAGCGGGAGATGGAGCGCGAAGTCCGCAGAAAGTATGCACGGTAATACGCTGTGTCGTTCCCACCTCTGAATGAACAAATGGATGTCATCCGGCGGGGTGTTGCCGAGATCATCCCCGAAGAGTCGCTCGTCCAGAAAATCGAGAACTCCCTGAAAACGCAGAAGCCGTTGAACGTGAAGCTGGGGTGCGACCCCAGCCGACCCGATTTGCATCTCGGGCATTCGGTCGTCTTGCGGAAGTTGCGCCAGTTTCAGGATCTTGGCCATCAGGCGATTCTCATCGTGGGAGACTTCACCGGGATGATCGGCGATCCATCGGGTCGCAGTAAAACGCGTTCGCCGCTTTCGTTGGAAGAGACGCGCAAGAACGGACAAAGCTATTTCGAGCAGGCGACGAAAATCCTTTCCACGAAAAAAATCCAGATGCTGTACAACTCGGAATGGTTGGGAAGGATGACCTTTGCCGACGTGATCGGGCTGGCGAGCAAGTACACCGTGGCCCGCATGCTGGAGCGTGATGATTTCGAGAAGCGCTATGCGTCGGGCGAACCGATCAGCATCCACGAGCTGCTGTACCCTCTTGCACAGGCGATGGATTCCGTTGCCGTCCAGGCCGATGTGGAATTGGGGGGAACCGATCAGAAATTCAATCTGCTCGTCGGGCGCGATATCCAGCGCGAGTTCAAGATGGAACCCCAGGTCGCTATTACCCTGCCCATTCTTGTGGGAACCGACGGCGTGGAAAAGATGAGCAAGTCGCTCGACAATTACATCGGCATCAACGAGCCGCCGCGTGAGATTTTCGGCAAAACACTGTCCATTCCCGACAAGCTCATCTACGACTACTTTTTGTTGACGACGGATGTCAGCCCTGCCGAGCTTGAGCAGATCAAGGCGGCACTCGAGGACGGGAGTACCAATCCCCGCGACCTGAAGCGACGACTTGCGCGGGAACTTGTGCGGCTCTATCACAGCGCCGAAGCTGCACAAGCAGCCCAGGAGGAATTTGATCGGATTTTTGTCAAGAAGGATTTGCCCGACGAAGTTCCGGAGATGGTGGTTGCAACCGACAACGGAACAATCGGTATTGTAGACTTGCTGACCTCGACGAAACTTGTCGCGTCGAAAGGTGAAGCACGGCGGATGATTGCGCAGGGCGCGGTGAGTATCAACGGCGCGCGCGTGCCCGATGAGAAGGCCGTCGTTGCCATTCGGGGCGAGGTGATCGTCAAGGTGGGAAAACGAAAGTTTCTGCGCGTCAAGAGAGCCTAAGAGCACAAACCACGGTGTATTCACATTATCAATGGAGATGAGACCTTGTATGTCCCCGGGAAAATGTTCTTTACCAAGGGAGTCGGACGACACAAGGATTACCTTCAGTCGTTCGAGTTAGCACTGCGGGATGCCCGCATCGAGAAGTGCAACCTCGTCACCGTGTCCAGTATCTACCCGCCCAACTGCAAACGTATCCCGGCTGAGGAGGGTTTGAAGCTCCTTCAGCCCGGACAGATTACTTTTGCGGTGATGGCACGGAATGCGACGAACGAGCCCAATCGGCTCATTGCTGCTTCAATCGGCGTGGCACAGCCGGCCGATCCGAACCAATACGGGTATCTCTCCGAGCATCATCCATTTGGCGAAACGGACGAGAAGGCCGGCGAATACGCGGAGGACCTTGCAGCAACAATGCTTGCCACCACGCTGGGCGTCGAGTTCGATCCCAACATCGCATGGGACGAACGCGAGAAGCAATACAAGATGAGCGGCAAGATCATCAAGACATACAACGTCACCCAATCGGCTGAAGGACACAAGGACGGCATCTGGACGACGGTCGTGGCGTGCGCAATTCTCCTGCCGTAACGGCGTGAGACCCGATGAAACGAAAACGCCTGAGAGAACTTCTCTCAGGCGTCTGCGTTGAGTACACTTCCTCTTTAGTTGAGCACCAACCGGTACTCGTCATAGTAGTTCATGACCTTCTCCACGTAAGAGATGGTCTCCCGGTGGTTGCTGAAGATCCCCGACCGGGGCTTTTGTTTTTCCCACACCTGCTGGTGTAAGGTATAATACCGGCCCGAGAGCAGCGGGAGGGCATCGCGGATCGAAGCCCATCGGGTCGGGCTTTCGTTCAGGTAGCGGGCAATATCCTGCGCATCGAAGACGCGGCCGGGACCTGCGTTGTATGCCGCCAGTGTCAGGCGCAGGCGGTCGCTTTCGTCCGCATCCTCGAAGAGCCGGTACAGCCGGCTCAGATAGTAGATACCCGCCTTGATGTTGTTCTGTGGCTCCGCAACACTTTCCAGATTCAAGGCCTGCGCAACATGCACTTGCGTAGCAGGCATGATTTGCATCAGACCTTCCGCTCCCATGGGGCTTACTGCGCTGTCAAGAAAGCTCGACTCGGCCTTCATGACGGCCAGTGTTAGCCTCCAGTCGAAGCCGTATTTCCGAGAGTATTCCTTAATCGTTGGGCCATAGCTTCTAATGATGTTGCGCGTAGCCCAATCAACCTTAATGGCTTTCTGCACCGTCTGGTCGGCCATCAAGGCGATGCCGTAACTTTCCCCTGCTTCATCCACATCGGTCATGTCGGCCTTCTTCGCCAGGTTCTGGCTGGAAGGGGTGCACCCCACAACCGCCAGCGAAATTGCCATTCCCATGGCCAGTATGTGTATGTGTTTGTTCATTGATACCTCACTTTATGTTTCAGATGCAAACTTCCAAGCAGCTTCCACATTTCATTTGAGTAGAATATGAAATGCCGTAACTATGCCAAAGATCGACTATCACTTGATGCAGTTCACAATCCGAAACTCGGTAATCAAGATAGCGGTATGGCCAACTATAATCAAGTTACAAAATCTTAAGTATGTTACCTGTCACAGGTAACAAAAAAGGCCAGTTACTGTGACTGGCCCTTGCTGGAAGCTGGAGATTCTTCAAAATTCACTTCATGAATTTCCGCTCAATTTGGGCAATTTTTTCCACTCGCTGCTTGTGGCGCCCCCCTGCAAACCATGTTTCCAGCCATGTCTTGAGGATTTCTTTGCAAAGCTCGGTCCCGGTAACCCTGCTTCCGAGGGTTAGGACGTTGGTATCATTGTGTTCTCGAGCGTTGCGAGCGACGAATTCGTTGTGGCAACATGCGGCCTTTATTCCCGGGACTTTGTTGGCTACAACACAAGAACCAATCCCGGCGCCATCAATCATTACGCCCCTCCACGCCTCGCCTGCCGAAACGGCCCGAGCCACGGCATAGGCATAGTCTGGGTAATCGCATGGCTTCTCGTCGTACGTTCCCACGTCAAGCACCTTGTAGCCCAAGCTCTCGGCGTAGGATTTCAGCTGCTCTTTCAATTGATAGCCTCCGTGGTCGCTGCCAAAGGCGATCACCTCGGCTGTTCGGGCCTGCGATGGTGGTGAGGATTGAGATGGGTTGGATGGTGGATTCATCGGCGCCTCCGGTCGGAGCGTGATTATCTCTACACCTCGTGAGGTGGCTCGCTCGGCTGCCAGCGGAGTGACGAGTGCCCCTTGGGGAATCTCGATACGTTTCTTGCCCTGGGCAAGAACCGCATCAATATCCTTTTCGGTGATGACCGCTCTGGCCATGGTCCGATTCAGCGCGTTGGAGGTGAGCCTAACTCCACAATTTCTATCCGCACGGGTACGGTTCCTTTGGCAATAAGGCCGAGTTCGAGAGCTGCTTTGAACGAAAGATCGATGACGCGTCCATCTTTGAATGGACCCCGGTCGTTGATGCGCACCTGCACACTGCGGTTGTTTTCCAGATTGGTAACACGAACAAGAGAATTGAACGGAAGCTGCCGGTGCGCCGCAGTCAAAGCATACATGTCGTACCGCTCCCCGCTCGAGGTCCTTCTGCCGTGAAAGTCCTCGGCGTAGTAGGACGCTATGCCCTCCAACTCATACTCGGAGCCTGCGCCGGTGCTTCCGTATCCGCCGGCACAACTGGACATCACAAACGAAAGCGAGAACGCTGCCCCGCAGAGAAGAACCTCGATGAGTGTTCTCATAGTTACAGATACTGATCCATTTGTTTGCGGCGAAGGTGATCGGCAACCTCCTTCACATCTTGCGAACGCCCTCGCTTGCAGATGAGCAGCGCGTCATCTGTGTTTACGATGATCAAATCTTCGACGCCAATTGTCGCCACAAGTTTTCCTTGCGTGTAGATATAACTGCCTTTCGTGTCCTTGGGGATTACTAATCCGGTGATGGAATTGCCGTTCTCATCTTTGCCGGACATTCTGTAAACCTCATCCCACGAGCCGATGTCGCTCCATCCAAAATTCGCGGGGATCGTGTACACATCGTCCGTCTTTTCCATCACCCCATAATCAATCGAGATCCCTCTGATTACCCCGTACGCTTTTTCCAACGTGGAGGCATACTGAGGCGTTTCCATAGCCGCGTCAACTCGCATCAGTTCCGCATACAACTCAGGCAGGAGGTGTTCAATCTTCTTCAAGATCACATCAACACGCCAGACGAACTGACCGCTGTTCCAGAGGAAGTCACCACTGGCGAGAAATTTTTCCGCCACCTGCAGCGATGGCTTCTCGGCGAAGGTTTTCACACGGAAGACCCCTCGCGAGAAGAACGGATTGTGTGCCCCATCTTCGTTGTACATCTGGATGTAGCCGTAGCCCGTTTCGGGATAGGTGGGGTGAATGCCGATGGTGATGAGACTGCCCGACTCTCTGGCAATCTCAACGGCAAGGCGGATGACACGTTCGTACTCAGCAAGATCGCTGATGAGGTGATCGGCCGGAAGGACAACCATCACGCCCTCGGGATTGATCCGGCGGATGTGCAGCGCAGCAAGGCCTATGCAGGGCGCGGTGTTCCGCCCCATCGGTTCGACAAGGATTTTCTCCTCGTCCACATGCAGCACCTCCAGCTGTTTACTTGCCAGCGGCTTCTGCGCCCTGCTCGTTACGACAAAGCAATTTCGGACATCCAAAAATCCGGCGAGGCGTTTGACCGTGTTCTGAATCAGCGTGCCCTTGCCGATGATTTCCAGTAACTGTTTCGGAGATTTCTCGCGACTCCGCGGCCAGAATCGTGTGCCGACCCCTCCGGCCATGATAACCGGATACACGTCCGTCATATTCATCATCATTTCTCTGCAGTGAAGTACACGTCCGCCACAAAGCATTCATGCGCGTCGTGCGCGCACGTCTTCATGAACCCGATTCCTCCAGTGCTGCTGCGACAAAAAACCCCATTCCGTTGTGAGCGGAATAGGGCGGGGATGTGGTTTGCCTACGCAACACGTTATCCTTTTCGAGCCACACGCAAGCGATTCAACGCCCGAGCCAATGCCGCGTGGGCGCGTTCTACGTCGAGGTCAGCATCGCGTCTCTGCAATCGCTCCTCCGCTCGCGCTTTTGCTGCTTCTGCCCGCGCCGGATCAATCTCCGATGCCTTCTCCACTGCATCGGCAAGCACGACGACGCGATTGGCATTCACCTCCACAAACCCGCCTGACGCAGCAAAGAGAGTGTCATTACCATCCTTGTCTTTCACCTTCAGCTCGCCCGGTTGCAGCGTCGTAAGGAAGGGCGCATGGTTGTACAGCACTTGAAAGCCTCCCTCTACACCGGGAGCGCTGAGACTTGTTGCTTCGTCTCTGAACACCACGCGGGTTGGCGTGATGATTTCCAGATGGAACGGCTTCTCGTACATACTCAGTTCTGCATCGCCTTCGCTTTTTCCACCGCTTCCTCGATTGTGCCCACCATGTGGAAGGCCTGCTCCGGCAGATGATCGTATTCGCCGTTGATGATGCCTTTGAAACTGCGGATCGTATCCTCGAGTTTTACATACTTGCCGGGATAGCCGGTAAACTGTTCCGCAACATGGAACGGCTGCGAGAGGAACTTCTGGATTCGACGCGCTCGAGCAACGGTCACCTTATCCTCGTCCGAAAGTTCGTCCATCCCCAGGATGTTGATAATGTCCTGCAGGTCCTTGTAGGCCTGAAGAATCTCCTTCACCTTTTTGGCCACTTGATAATGCTCCTCGCCGACGATATGGGGTTCGAGAATGCGAGACGTCGAGTCCAGTGGATCTACGGCGGGATAGATTCCCAGTTCCGCAATCTGCCGGCTCAAGACGGTTGTTGCATCGAGGTGCGAGAACGTGGTGGCGGGTGCGGGATCCGTCAGGTCATCGGCCGGAACGTAGATCGCCTGCACGGATGTTATCGAGCCTCGTTTGGTAGAGGTGATCCGCTCTTGCAACTCACCCATCTCGGAGCCGAGCGTTGGCTGGTACCCCACGGCGGAGGGCATGCGTCCCAGCAACGCAGAAACCTCGGAGCCTGCCTGCACGAAGCGGAAGATATTGTCGATGAACAGAAGGACGTCCTTTCCCTCTTCATCTCGGAAATACTCTGCGATTGTTAACGCCGTCAGCGCCACGCGCGCCCGGGCGCCCGGCGGTTCGTTCATCTGACCAAACACAAGTGCGGTTTTGTTCAAAACGCCGGACTCTTTCATCTCCAGCCACAGGTCGTTGCCTTCGCGCGTGCGCTCGCCGACGCCGCCGAACACGGAGAAGCCGCCGTGCTGCTTTGCAATGTTGTGAATCAGCTCCATGATGATGACCGTCTTGCCCACGCCCGCTCCACCGAACAGGCCCGTCTTGCCACCCTTGGAGTACGGCTCTAACAGATCGATGACCTTGATGCCTGTTTCGAAAAGTTCTTTTTTCGTAGAAAGGTCGGAGAACTTCGGGGCGGGGCGATGAATGGGGTACCGCTTCTCTGACTGAATCGGGCCTAACTCGTCGATCCCCTCACCAATCACGTTGATGAGCCTGCCCAGCGCACTCGGTCCGACCGGGACGGTGATGGGTCCGCCAGTATCGTAGGCCCGTTCGCCGCGCGCCAGGCCATCGGTGGAGTCCATCGCAACGGTTCTGACAATGTTGTCGCCGAGATGTTGCTGGACTTCGACAATCAGATCTTCTGCTTTCTTGCTGTCGGTTGATGGGCGGGGAATGCGGATTGCATTGAGGATGGCCGGCAGCGTGCCGCCGGAAAAGTCAATATCAACGACGGGTCCGATGATCTGGACGATCTTTCCTTCGTTCATTCAGTTCCTTTCTGGTGAAGATACGTTCGGTTGGCCAAATTTCTTGGGCAGTAAAATACCCAAATTGGCACTGAGAATCAACGCAACCAACAATGCTCGCACTACCGAGCGCGCTTCCCGAGGATGGCCGAGACGATCACCGAGCCGTGCAGCCTCCCATTCTCCACAAAAATCTTGTTGTTGTTCTTTCCGGCAACGATTGAGCCGCACACGTACAACCCGGGGACGTTCGTTTCGAGGGTGCTCTCATCGTGAACGGGAGCCAGTGTGTCGGGGTTGATTTCCACACCGTAGCTGCGCAGATGGTCGGTATCAGGATGGAAACCGATGAGCACAAACGTAAAGTCGTTTTTCACTTCGACCAACCCCTGCGCTGTGTGAACGAGGATACTTGCTTCACGGATTTCCTTCACGACGGAATTGAACAGGGCCTTGATCTCTCCATTCTTGATACGGTTTTCGATATCGGGGAGAATCCAATACTTGACGCCTTTACTCAGCTCCGACCCACGGTGAATGAGCGTGACGCGAGCGCCATGTCGAAACAAATCCAACGCCGCCTCGACCGCCGAATTCCTCCCTCCGACAACCGCAACATCGCAACCGAAAAACTCAAACGGTTCACGATAGTGATGAGCAACGTTCGGCAAGTCCTCGCCTGGCACACCGAGTCTGTTGGGATGATCGTAGTAGCCCGTTGCAACGACGACGTTCTTCGCCCGATACTGCTTTTTCTTGTGGGTGGTAACGAGGAAATGATCGCCGTTCTTCTGCACGTCCTGCACGCCGTCATGCGTTCGGATGTCCAGCGTGAAGTGGGCTGCAACGCGCTGATAGTAGTTGATGGCATCAACGCGTGTAGGCCGCGTGGTCGGGATGACAAAGGGAATGTTTCCGATCTCGAGAAGCTCCGGTGTGGAAAACCATATCAGACCGGTCGGGAAGCGGCGGATAGCATCAACGACACTCCCCTTCTCCAGCACCACGGCAGAGAGTCCCGCCCGCCGCGCTTCGATGGCACACGAAAGACCTGAAGGTCCGGCGCCGATGATTAAGACATCAAACATTCACCCATCTCCAAAAACACGTAGAGACGTTCAGGGGAACGTCTCTACTATTAGCCAGATACGCTGTTGAGAATTCCAATGCTACTCGAGCTGGAGATGGGATTTGAACCCATGACCTGCGGTTTACGAAACCGCTGCTCTACCGCTGAGCTACTCCAGCAAAAAATTCCGCTATAGAATATCAAAAAATCGAACGAGAATCAACGAAGTGACTCAGCGTGCGAAGCAGTCCTGAAACTCGATGCGGGCATGAACTACGAAAGGTCCACTTTGCTTCCGGGCAGGGGCAGCGGCCCTCGCTCGACGATCTCGGCCGCTGAATTGCGGATCCAGTCGGCTTCCGGCAGAACGGAGCGTTGTGTCCACGCAGCAGCAACTTCCAGCGCTTCGCCGCTCGGGATCATCTCGATCGTCTCCCACGGGCAGTACTTCACACAGAGTTTGCAGCCGATGCAAATGTCGAGATCAATCTCGACGAGCTTCTTATGTTGGTCGTACTCGGGACCGGGAACCGTGAGAATGCAATCCACGGGACAGAACTCGATGCACACTTCGCAGCCTGTGCATCCGGCTTGATTGACGACGGCAAGTTCGCGTGGACGCTTCTTTGCTTTGACCGGGGCAGGCTGGGTCGCTTCGTTCGTCATGAATGGCACTCCTGTGGAAGTAGCATGGAAAAGAACTGCCGATTATCGCGTGGTAATAAATTGAAAACCCTATAGAATTGCAAGGCGTCCTTTACATCGCGTTGACACCACGGTAACAAAAGTTTTTCTTGTTTTTCAATCTGCCGTTCGTTAAGTTGGATTAGCTTCTGATGCAACCCGTCCGGCACCGTTCCGGTGCGCCAATGTGTTCTTCAACGATCATTGCTGTACCCAAACTCACATTCAAGTACTCATACTCACCATATAGGAGATCCCCTATGAGGACTTTGTTTACCCCACTGCACCTTCTTGCTACGTTGGTGTTGCAGTGCGTGTTGGTAAGCTCCGTTGTGCTCGCACAAGGAGTGACCACGGCAGCGCTCAACGGAAAGGTAACCAGCAAGACGGGTGAGGCCCTGCCCGGCGTGAACATCATCGCCGTCCACGAGCCGAGCGGCACGAAGTATGGAACGACGACGCGCTCCGACGGACGCTATACCGTGCCCAACATGCGCGTCGGTGGACCGTACACGGTGACGGCCTCCATCGTTGGTTATCAAAAACAGTCAAAGGAAGAGATCTATCTTCAACTGGCGCAGACATTGAATTTGGATTTCTCCCTTGCCGAGGAAGCAGTTGCTGGAGAGGAAGTCGTGATCGTTGCAGAACGCCCAACGGTGCTGAATGCCTCGCGCACCGGTGCAGCCACGTCCGTCGCAACAGATGCTATCGCGAAATTGCCAACCATTAGCCGCGTTATCGGCGACTTCACCCGGCTTACCCCACAAGCCAGTGGCCCCAACTCCTACGGCGGTATCGACAACCGCCTCAACAACGTGACGGTTGACGGATCCTACTTCAACAACTCCTTCGGATTGGCGGGGCAGCCCGGAGACCGAACGGGCGTTGCCCCGATTTCGCTTGACGCCATCGAGCAAGTCGAGGTGAACATCGCTCCGTACGATGTCCGCCAGGGCAATTTTGTCGGGGCCGGCGTCAACACGGTTACAAAAAGTGGTACCAATGAGATTTCTGGTTCGGCGTACTATATCTTTCGTCATCAGGGATTGGTGGGTACGAAGGCGGGCGATTTGACCCGCGATCCCGGGACCTTCAGCTACCGGCAGGTGGGTGTGAGAATCGGCGGCGCGATCATTCCGGACAGGCTCTTCTTCTTCGGAAGCTTTGAGGACGAGCGTCTCACGCAGCCGGGTACGACCTTCAAAGCCCGGCCGGATACTTCCACTCCTGTGGGGGGAAATACCACACGCGTGCTGGCCTCGGACCTCGATCGGCTGAGCAGTTTCCTGAAGACGAATTTCAACTACGATACCGGGCCGTATCAGGGATACGATTTCAAGACACCGGCACGCCGATTCATCGCCAAGCTCAACTTCAATCTCGACGAAAACAACAAGTTCACCCTCCGGTACAACCATCTCGATTCCGAAACCGACGTGTTGGTTTCAAACTCATCTTCACTCGGTGCCGGCAGCCGTCGGAGCAACACCAATGGGTTGAACTTCGCCAATTCGAACTACGGCATTCTTGAAAACATTCGCTCGATCGTCGGCGAATGGAATTCGGTGCTGAGTGAAGACCTGGCGAACAACCTGATGGTCGGGTACTCCTTCCACGATGAGAGCCGAAGCCCGCGAGGGACGTTCTTCCCGATGGTGGATATTCGTGAGAGCGGCAGCGTGTACACGACGTTCGGGTTCGAGCCGTTCACACCGAACAACGAACTGCGGTACAAAAGCTACCAGTTACAAAACAACCTCTCGATCTTCAAAGAGAGTCATACCTTTACTTTCGGCCTGAGTTTGGAACGCTACGAGTCGGAAAACGTGTTCTTCCCCGGCTCGCAAAGCGTGTACGTGTACAACTCGCTCGCCGATTTCTACACGGATGCCAACGGCTATCTTGCCAATCCTAACAGAGACACCTCCACGGTGACGCTGGCTCTCTTCCAGGTCCGCTGGATGAACATTCCCGGACTGAACAAGCCTATCCAGCCTCTGAAGGTATGGTACGGCGGTCTGTATGCGCAAGACGAATGGCAAGCCACCGATCGATTGAAGTTGACGCTGGGATTGAGGGTCGACGTTCCGTATTTCCAGAAGACGGGCTACAGGAACGCGAATGCAGACACCACGACATTCAGAGACGAAACCGGAGCGCCGGTGAAGTACCAGTCGGATAAGCTACCGGATCCCAATCCTCTGTTCTCGCCACGCCTCGGTTTCAACTGGGATGTGACAGGCGACCGCAGCACACAGATTCGCGGCGGTACGGGAATCTTCACCGGGCGACCCGCATACGTCTGGATTTCCAACCAAATCGGCAACACGGGCGTTCTCACGGGTTTCGAGAGCGTGAGCAATACGCGACGAAGGCCCTTCAATCCTGATCCGAATCGCTACAAGCCGACGAACGTAACCGGTGCCCCCGCTTCGAGCTATGAATTGGCGTTGACCGATCCGAACTTCCGATTCCCCCAGTTGTGGAAGAGCAACCTGGCGATCGATCAGCAACTTCCGTGGGGCTTGATCGGAACGGCTGAGTTGGTATACGCCCGCGATGTGAACGGCATCTACTACATCAACGCGAACCTCCCTGCAGCGCAAACCCGCTTCGCAGGGCCGGATAATCGTCCCCGCTGGACGAGCAATCGGATTAACAATACCCCGGGGAACCAAATCGCCAACGCGATCGTGCTCAAGAACGAGAGCAAGGGATATTCATGGAGTGTTGCCGCAACGATCGAAAAACCGTGGCGCGACGGACTCTTCCTCAAGGCGGCATACAGCTATGGTGTCTCCAAGAACACCGTGGATCCCGGATCGATCGCGTTCGGTTCATGGGCAACGAATCAGCACTCGGGCGATCCGAACAATCCGGGACTGGGATTCTCGTCGGCATTCGCCGGAGGCTCGCCAGGTCATCGGGTTTTCCTTGCCGCTTCGTATCGCGCGGAGTACTTCGACTTCGGCGCGACGACGATATCGCTGTTCTGGGAAGGATCGAGAAACACGTACCTCGGATTTGGTAACTTCAGTTTTGCCTACAGCAACGACATGAACGGCGATGGCGGCACGAACGATCTGATTTACATACCGCGTGACGCAAGCGAGTTAACGTTCGAACAGTACACGGCCAGCGGTACCACGTTCACCGTCCAACAGCAGATCGATGCGTTCAATCAATACATCAACAACGATTCCTACCTCAGGAAGCATCGCGGCGGCTATGCCGAACGCGGCGCTGCAATGTTGCCGATGGTCTTCCGCGCGGACCTGAGCATTGCACAGGAGATTTTTACAAATCTCCTCGAGAAGAGAAATGCGCTGGAATTGCGGGTTGACCTCTTGAATGTCGGCAACTTGCTGAATAAGAAGTGGGGTGTCGGCAAACGCTATCGCTTTACCAGCAACAACAGCGTGCAACCGCTGCAATACATGCGCGTAACAAGCGCCGGCGTACCGGTGTTCCGCTTCCGCAATACAGGCAACCAGCTCCTGACCGATCCGCTCGAACAAACGACGGAAATCACCGATGTGTTCAGAGTCCAGTTCGGCATTCGGTACACATTTAACTAAGTAAAGCGAGACATTAACCATTCCTTTCCAGCCCTGCTGTTCAGTACGAGCAGCAGGGCTGTTGGTTCTGTGCGGAGGGGTTGCTTCCAACAATGATCTTACGTATATACGCCTGCACCGGCAGAGCAACCAATGGACGAGCAAATTCTGCGTGAAATTCTTGACGAGCTGAAAGGCATCCGTCGAGGACAGGAGGAGACGAATCAGCGCTTTACCGAAACCAACGCGAGACTCGAGTCGTTAGAGCGGACGACGAACGAGCGCTTTGCTGAAACCAACGAGAGACTTGAGTCGTTAGAGCGGAGGCTTGAATCCTTGGGACACCGGTTCGACGGACTGCACGCATCCGTGCAAGTCCTGACGCAGGGGTTTTCCGACGTACGCTATGAGCTGCAGGAGATCAAGAAGCTCCTCTCCACACGGGTGATATGGACGAATGATAACGTCTCGATTCAGGTGCGGGAAGGCGAAACAATTTATGGGATCACCCGAAAGGAGGAGAAGAAAGAGTAGGGCTGTATTCCTCAACGCGTTTCTTCAGAAGTACGATTGTTTCCTCCGCTGCTCTTTCCCAATCAAACTTCCTGGACCACTCGATCGCGCCGCGTGTGAGCTTCTCGCGCAGGTCCGTATCCATCAGCACGTGTGTCAATTTCGCTGCGAGGTCGCTTACATTCCCAAACTCATACAAGAGGCCTGTCTCTCCATCTCTCACTGCATCTCGCAGGCCTTCCACATTGCTCGCAATGACCGGGGTGCCGCATGCGTTTGCTTCGATGACGGTGAGGCCCCATCCTTCCTTGGACGACGTCGTCACTTTGCACCACATCTGCTGCAAGAGCTGAATCTTTCTCTCCTCAGACACGAAGCCGGTGAACTCCACAACGTGGTGCACGTTCAATTGCTGCGCAATGCGTTCCAGCCGCGGCCTGTCATCGCCGTCTCCCACGATAACAACCTTCAGCTCGGGGACGGATCGAAGAACCGTCGGGAGGGCGTGCAAGAAATGATCAACGCATTTGTATTTCTTGAGCCTGCCGAAATAGCCTACAAAGGGGGTTGAGCTTTTGACGGCGTTGCGCCGGTGGTGCGTTGTATGATCAACGCCGTAGTTGATGAGCGCAACCGATTCCGGTTCGAAGCCTGCCTGATGCAACTCCCGCACGGTGCTTGGAGACCCAACAATAAAGGGGATGCGCTTCCGCTTGTAGAGCGACACGGCGAGCCGTTCCATCCAGTACACGTAGGAAGCGAGGAGGAAGTTGGTCTCGAGAAAAATGCTTCTGCCGAAGAGATGATGCGTCACACCATAAATCGGCGTACGGACATAGAGCGGTGTGAAGAACGGAATCTTGTTCATGTCGTCTACGACAATATCGAAGTCCATCTTGCGCAGCCGAACAAGATACTCGAATGCAAAGCGGAAATTGAACAGGTACCGCCCTCCCCGGCGAAGGACGCGAATCCCATTGATGGTTTCTTCCGATGGAGCGCCGGGAAAGGAAGAACACACCAGCGTCACGGCGTGTCCCCTGCGCGCGATGCGCGAAAACACTTCGTGCAAATGGACTTCAGCTCCACCGGCAAGAGGATTCTTGATATCCTGCCAGTTGACGATGAGGATCTTCATGCGGTACGAGGAACTGCCGGAGTCTGTGCGACGCGGAGCGCCTCAAGCCAATAGCTGTACACGTCTTCGAGCGTCTTGCGGAAAGGAATCGAAGGAACCCAGCCTGTCGCTTTGTTCAAGCGTTCGTAGCTCGCGCTGATTGCAGGAGCATCATACGCCCGCACCCGATCGGGTTCCTGGCGAATCTCCACATCGAGGCCGCTGATGGCAGCAAGCTGTGTGAGGATTTCCCGAATCTGCACGGGGCGGTTCGAGGCAACGTTGAACACGATCTCATCGGTCTGCCGTTCGAACAGCATCCAGTACGCGCGCACAACGTCGCGCACGTCCGTGAAATCCCGCTGCACATCAACGTTGCCAACATGAATGACCGGCTCCTGTTGGTGCAGCGCAATCAGAGCAACCTGCCGGGCAAAGTCCGACACAACAAAAGCCGGGTTCTGTCGCGGCCCCGCGTGGTTGAACGGCCGGACGATAACGACGTCAACACCAAAAGCGCGTGCATATTGCTGTGCGATCAGGTCGAGGCCGGCCTTGCTTGCCGCATAGGGATTGTTCGGGTTGATGGGCATCTCCTCGATGATGGGGAGTTGTTGTGGGGAGACAACACCGTACACCTCGCCGCTGCTGACCACCAGCACGCTCGGGCCTGTGCCGGTTTGTGTGTAAACCCTGCGCGCCGCCTCAAGCACAGCGAGACCGCCGAGGAGATTGGCTCGAAATGTTCCCAGTGGATCTCGCAGCGACGTGGGCACAAAGGCTTGCCCTGCAATATGCAGAATGCGATCGGGACGAATGGTCTCGACGAGTGCTGCGATGCGCTCGACATCTGTAATATCCGCCTGATGAAGGGTAAGGCGGTTGAGAAGATGCGCGATGTTGTTCAGCGGCTCGTCAGAACGGAGAATCGTCCCATGCGTCTCAACGCTGCCGAGGGAGACCAGAAGGTCGGCAAGATGACTGCCCACAAACCCGTTGATGCCCGTAATGAGAGCTCGCATGATTCTCAGCGCGAGCCTTTTTGTTTCTGCAGGCGGGCAAGGTCGGCGTCAACCATCATGTGCACCAATTCCGTGAAGCCGACACGTGGCTTCCAGCCAAGGATGCGGCGCGCTTTGGATGCGTCGCCGACCAACTGTTCTACTTCTGCCGGACGGAAGAGGCTCTTGTCCACCTTCACGTACTTCTTCCAGTTCAATCCCACATGCTCAAAGGCGATCTCGGCAAACTCCCGCACGCTGTGCGTCTCTCCCGTTGCAATGACGAAGTCCTGCGCCTGTTTCTGCTGCAGCATCATCCACATCGCTTCGACGTAGTCGCCCGCAAAACCCCAGTCGCGCTTGGCGTCGAGGTTGCCCAGCCGCAGTTCGTGGGCAAGGCCCAACTTGATGCGCGCAACGCCGTCGGAGATCTTACGCGTCACAAACTCCAAACCGCGCCGTGGGGATTCGTGATTGAAGAGAATGCCCGACACGGCGAAGATATCGTAGCTTTCGCGATAGTTGACCGTGATAAAATGCCCGTAGACTTTCGCGACGCCGTAGGGACTGCGCGGATAGAACGGCGTCTTCTCGTTCTGCGGTATTTCCAGCACCTTGCCGAACATTTCGCTGGAGCTTGCCTGATAGAACTTGATCTTCTTGTTGACCAGCCGGATCGCCTCCAGCATCTTCGTCACGCCCAACGCTGTGAACTCGCCCGTCAACGCCGGCTGGATCCATGAGGTCGGCACAAAGGACTGTGCGGCAAGATTGTAAATCTCATCCGGCTCTGTTTCTTCGATCAAATCAATCAATGAAAGTTGATCAAGAAGGTCGGCCTGCCGAATCGTGATTTTGTCCCGGAGGTGTTCGACCCGCTCGAAATTTTCCGTGCTGGAGCGGCGCACCATGCCGGTC
>JBBIRR010000054.1:0-23705 GCA_037441705.1 Ignavibacteriales bacterium | reverse complement strand
ATCCGAGCCAAACGCGACGCAGGCGAGCACGGGATCGACCCTGATACGATCGCGCCCTATCGAAGCGGGTACGAGGCGGAGCTGCGCCGGGAGATCGAGGACGGACTCCGCGCTGGCCGCTACAAGGCCGTCTTCAGCACCAACGCCTTGGAGATCGGGGTGGACATCGGTCGGCTCGACGTGTGCATCCTCGCCGGGTTTCCCGACAGCGTCCTCTCGGCCTGGCAGCGGATCGGCCGCGTCGGGCGCAGTTGGGACAAGAAGGCCTATGTCCTCTTCTACGCGTTCAACAACCCCTTCGACCGGTTCTTTGCGAGCAATATCGACGCGTTCCTGGACAAGCCACTCGACGAGATCCTGATCGGCGTCGACAACGAGGAACTGATGGCCAGGCACGTACCGTACCTGGTGCACGAGTGCGGCGCCGAGTTCACGCCCGAACTCGCCGAGCACTTGGGAAGCCCGTTCTTCGACTTCGCCCGCAAAGCGATGGACGGGAAAGAGCCTGTCAAGAGTCACGGACCGAGCTACCAGAGGCTGAGCATCCGCGGCGGCTCTGGCACGACATATCGCCTGATGTACAAGGGCAAGGAGGTCGGGGACATCTCCGACGTTCATCTTTTCCGGGAAGCGTACGTCGGCGCGATCTACAACCACTTCGGGAAGCCGTACCGTGTGACCGCGCACGCCGCAGGCGAGGTGCAATTGGAGGACGCCGAGCCGCATCTTCGCACTGAGGGCATCTTCTGGACGGTCACACAGGGCGCCGAGATCCTTTCCGGCATCCGGTATGCGGAGAACCTTGCCGCCTGCTACGGCAGACTAACTGTCTTCGAGAACTTCGGGGGCTTCCGGCTGATTGACACGCGCTCAGGGGAGGTTGTCGACGAACAGCGAACCCAGCTCGCGCGCCCGTCGAACGTGAGAGGCTTCTGGCTCGAGCTGGCGGATGCGTCGATCCTTGGAAATCATTCGGACGTACGAGATCTGTTCGGTCTCGAGCAACTCCTGCGAATCGGCGCGCCATTCGTCGTGCCGTGCGACAGGCACGACCTGGGCACGCTGACGAGTCTCAGGCCCCCAGCAACGGTCCACCTTTACGAGACCGTGCCGGGCGGCATCGGGGTCGCGGAAAAGGCCCTTGAGGTGTGGCCGACGGTGATCGAGACGGCGATCGGCATCGCAGAAAGGTGCCCGTGCAGACACGGGTGCCCGAGCTGTTTGGTCCCGCCACGACTCCCGCCCGGCTTCGAGGAACCGAAGAAGGCGCCGGCAATCGCGATTGCGCGTCGGTTCCTGGAAATCGCGTCAGCTTCCAGGCTTGAGCGGTTCGATCCGGAAACCCACGCATGGGTCCCACTATCGCGGGCGTCGACGTGATGGTCATCCGCAAGGGGGGCCGCCCAACAACCGGTTGCAGCGGACGGCCCGCTGCGCGCCGCCGCTGAACCGGAGCGTTCGGCATCTACACACCACATACTATGAAAACACCACACATCATCACCACAAGCGCCGCGGTTCTGGTCACAATGATCGGGGTCAGTTGCTCGAAGAGTCCGAGCGAGCCGACCGGACAGGCGACCAACGTGCGGCAGGTGTCATCCCTCCCTGCGGACATGCCGACAGTAGATTTGGGTCAGGTCGAGTTGACAGCATCCACACAGAAGCGTGTCAGCCTTGACGAAGGGAAGGACTGCGTTATCACACCGACCGTTTTACCCGACGGTAATCTCCAGATGGAGTTGGTTGTCGAGACGAAGACCGGCGGCGGGAAGGTTCAGCGTTTGGGCCAGTCGCAGCTCACCGCACGACCCGGTCAGGAATGCGCCATTTCCGTTGGCAGCATGATGGTGAGTTTGACACCGCGATTGAAGACACAATGACCATGCCGAACAAACCGGCTGCACCGAACGCCGGGATCGCGTCTCGGTTGACAATCGAAAGTCATAGGTCCGGCGTCGGTGAGCTTAGTCGTTCGGAGTAATTGCGCATGACCGAGGTTGTTGCAGCATTCATTGGCGCCATCGCGGCCATTGCCGTGTATTACTTGTCAGCGCGCGATCTGAAGCGCCAGGACAGGGACGCCAAGAAACGCGAGATTCGGCTTCAGTTTCTGATCGAGGCGTATCGGCAGATAGAGTATTCCAGCAACCGACCGCCCAGTGAGATGCCGGAGGCGTTCAAGAAGATTGAGTGCGCAATCAGCGACATCCAGCTTTTCGGCACGAGCAAGCAGGTTGCTCTGGCCAGCGATGTGGTTGGCAAAGCTGCAGCCGGAGGAGGCTTGTCGTTCGATGAGCTTCTCGACGAGCTGAGGCGTGATCTGCGGTTAGAGCTCGAGTTGGAGTCGTTGCCCGAGGGGAGGAGGATAGGGGAGGAGGATTTTGAGGTTTACGAAAGTGAACTCCGAACCAGACGGTCCAGCGAACGGGAGCCAGCCGATTCGCTCAGAGACAAATCGAACGTCATCGGCGGCTGGCTCCCGTCGCTGACCTTAGCGTTAGCCCTGAACGCACATGCCCATACCTGATTTCCAGTCGGTCATGCGGCCACTGATGGACGTCATCAGCGACAGCAAGGAGCATTCGGTTCGCGAAACCCTTGATCGACTCGGCGACCATTTCGAGCTGACCGATGAGGAGCGGAAGCGGCTCTTGCCGAGTGGACGCCAGGAAGTGTTTACGAACCGTGTTGCCTGGGCGAAGACACACTTGCGCATGGCCGGTCTCATCGAGCCAACTGGCAGAGGTGTGTTCAAGATCACGGCACGAGGGCTGGAGCTTCTGAAGACGACGCACGAGCGCATTGATTTGCGCCTTCTCCGAAGGCAGCCCGGTTATTTGGAAGCGCGAGACCGGAAGCGAGACAAGCTAGAGGGAAACGGAGAGCTTGTTACTTCTGACGCCGATCAGACCCCCGAAGAGATGATGGAGCAGTCATTCGAGGCTCTGCGCGAGAGTTTGGGCCGTGAGATACTCGCCAAGCTGAAGTCGGCATCGCCAGCATTTTTCGAGAGACTGGTGGTCGAGTTACTTGTCCGGATGGGCTATGGCGGCACGCGCAAGGATGCGGGGCAGGCCATAGGCAAGAGCGGCGATGAGGGCATTGATGGCATCATCAAGGAGGATCGGCTTGGACTCGACACGATTTATATCCAAGCGAAGAAGTGGGAGCAGACGGTGAGCAGGCCGGAGATTCAGAAGTTCGCCGGTGCATTGCAGGGCGTCCGCGCCCGCAAGGGTATTTTCATCACCACCTCCGACTTCTCGAAAGAGGCGGTTGAGTATGCATCACGCATCGACAGCAAGATCGTCCTGATCGACGGCGAGCAGTTGTGGAATCTGATGATTGATTTTGGCATCGGGGTCTCCACGACCGCCACATACGAGGTGAAGCGGATTGACAACGATTACTTCAGTGAAGAACTGGGCTAACAAAATCACTGGAGCGAACAGCCGCCCCGCTTCGCAGTTTGAGAGTCGCGGGCTTCGGCGGCGCGCTCTGGTTGTCGGGAGTCACGGGCGTTATCACGGCGGGGCGGCTGTCGCTCAGTTCTGTCGTTGGGCGACAGCAAAGCGAGTCTCGCTATGAACACACTCCTGCGACAACTGATCGTTTTAGTGGCTGTCTCAGGATCGGCTGCTCTCGCAGCCGATACACCGCCGCAAGGTCTTTCGCTCGACACGATCATGACCAAGGCAGAGCAGCAGAGGACAGGGGTATCCAAGCTCTCACCAAAGGAGAAGGCGGCGCTTGAGCAATGGCTCACGGGCTTTGCCATCACCGTCGCTACGAAGGCTTCCGCTGAGTCCACGACTGTCCCGAAGGCCGCGGCTTACGCTGCCACTGGACAGAAGCACTGGGTCAAGAGTAAAGCCGACGGTGGAGCCTTCATTCAGTTGGAGGACGGCTCGCTTTGGCAGATTTCTCCACTCGACAAGATCAATACGATGCTCTGGTTGCCAACAGACAATGTCGTGGTTGTTGAGAGCGGCAACCCGCAGTATCCGTTTAAGCTGGTGGGGGAGCGCGGTACAGCCGAGGCAAAGCTGGTCACCGGGACTCGTGGCGCATCTAAGGTTGCAGCACGCGATAGCGACATCGACCTTTACGATTCCACTGGCAGCGCAGTCGCCTACATTGCACCAGACCAAGACATGACCATTTACCTTTGGTCAGGCAAGCCATCAGCGTATTTGGATGACGAGGACATTTACGGATTCAACGGGAAGCACCTTGGATGGTTTCAATCAGGCGTTGTTTATGACCACGATGGGCGTGTTGTAGCCGCATTGGCCGAGAATTTTCGCACTCCGGTCGACACAGCACCACTCAAGAGCTTAAAGCAGTTGCGTCCGCTGAAAAGCTTGAAGGAACTGAAACCGTTAAAGCCACGGTTTTCGAGGGACTGGTCACGGATTCCCGGCAAGGCGTTCTTCTTGAAGGGAGCAGAATGAGATCGGGGAGTGATGCTCCGGGCATGGTGGCGATGGACAAGCACATTTCCAGTGAGTTCGACCCGTTTCGGGTTCTCGTCAGCTTCGCCTCAGAGGCAAACAGCGCCGATTTGTTCATTGAGACATTCACCAGTGATGGCCTCGCGTTCGATCTTGCTCTTTCGAGCAGCGCAGACTTCTCTCACAGCACCAGGATCCGAGCTTTGCGTCCCCGAGTTCTGGCAGCATACGATGCGTTGTCTGCGGCAGGGCGGTTGGCGGCTGCGAGTGCTGCCCTGGGACGGTTCATGGCCATCAGACAGCAATCACGAGAAGCCCTGCTGGCTGCGCTCGCCAAGATCGGCTGGGGCTTTCAAGAGGACCGACTGGTTACACTCGACCCACAGATCAGGGAGATGTTCTTCCCTCGCGATTCGCAATGGGATGCGTTTGTTGCAGTTCGTAAGGTCATCGACAAGGCAGAGAAGGATTTACTGGTTGTTGACCCCTATTGTGATCGTGCCCTGTTCGGTATTCTGGAGTCGTCTGGCCTCCGTCCGATGACTATCCGCTTGCTCTGCCGAAACAATCCAAGCGGGCTCAAAGCAGAAGCCCAGACGTTTGTCGCACAACATCCGGAGGTGCGGATCGAGTTGCGGACATCTTCGGACTTTCACGACCGATTCTTGGTCGTGGACCAGTCTGTTTGCGTGCATATCGGCGCGTCCCTCAACCATGCGGGGTCCAGAGCCTTCATGATCAGCATCGTTGAGGATGCGCGCAACCGTGATGCCCTTATCAGAGCGGTGAACGAGGCATGGATTGCTGGAACACCAGTATGAACGAATGGCCCAACAAGATCACTGGAGCGAACAGCCGCCCCGCTTTGCCGTTCGAGAGTCGCGGGCTTCGGCGATGCGCTCTGGTTGTCGAGCGTCACGGGCGTTATCACGGCGGGGCGGCTGTCGCTCAGTTCTGTCGTTGGGCTTCAGCAGCATTTCTAACGAAGGAGTGTGTATGAACATTGGCAACAAGATCGCTCTGATAACTGGCGGTAGCCGCGGACTGGGACGGAATATGGCCTTGCAGCTTGCGCGCAATGGAGCGGATGTAGTAGTTACCTATCGGGAGGGAAAGGATGAAGCGGCAGCCGTCTGTGCCGAGATTGAAGCGCTTGGTCGACGATCGGCTCATTTGCAATTGAATGCTTCAGTCATTTCCTCATTTCCGTCTTTCGCATCTGAACTCGAAACCCGATTGAGGGGCACGTGGTATCGCAAGGACTTCGACTTCTTGATCAACAATGCTGGCATTGATGTTCATTCGCCGTTTGGGCAAACGACCGAGAAGCAATTCGACGACTTGCTCAACGTCCATTTCAAAGGGGTCTATTTCTTGACGCAAACGCTCCTGCCTCAAGTTGCAGACGGCGGCAGAATCATTTGCGTTTCAACCGGGCTGACTCGCTTCGCAATCCCGGGATATGCGGCCTACGCCTCGATGAAGGGCGCCATCGAAGTGTTCGTAAAATATCTCGCCAAGGAACTTGGCCCAAGAAGAATAGCGGCAAATGTCATTGCGCCCGGTGCGATTGAAACTGACTTCACGCGTGGTGCATTCGAGCATAACCCGCAGTTGAAGGGGTTTATTGCATCACAAACCGCCTTGGGTCGCGTCGGGTTGCCTGATGACATCGGTGGACTCGTAGCCTTCTTGTGCTCAGAGGAGGGACGATGGGTAAATGCGCAGCGAATCGAGGCTTCAGGCGGGATGTTCTTGTAATCATCGTCTTGTGAGAAAGGCCCAACAAGGCACTCCAGCGGACGGGCTTCGCCCGCCGCTGAGCTTGGTCGTTAGGCATATAGCCGAAGGAGGTAGTCATGCCGAAGTCATACGAACGCGAGGGATTCTTTGGGAAGTACACCGAGCACTACGACGATCAAGGCAACAAGATCGGCGAGTCGCGTGAAAGAGAAGGGTTCTTCGGAAAGTACGTAGAGCATTATGACGCTCACGGCAACAAGATCGGTGAATCTCGTGACCGAGAAGGGTTCTTTGGTGCGTACACGGAGCATACTGACACGTCAGGCAGGAAAACTGGCGAGTCTCGGGAGAGAGAGGGCTTTTTTGGAAAATACGTCGAACACACGGATTCGTCCGGTAAGAAGACGGGGGAGTCGCGCAAAAGGGAAGGCTTCTTTGGAGATTACACTGAACACGAAGGGACTGGCTTTCGCGGAAAGGAACCAGAAAAGGACTCCGGTTCCTCATCATCTTGGTGTTTCATCACCACAGCATGCGCTCGCGCTAGAGGACTGCCCGACCACTGCGAGCAACTTGTCATTCTCCGGCGTTTTCGCGATGAGTACGTGTCTATGCTTCCAAACGGACGCCAGCTTGTCCAAGAATACTATCGTTTTGCGCCGGTCATTGTTCAGAATATCGAACAACAGCCCGACTCTGACCGCATTTTTGAAGAAATCTTCCTTCAGGTCGAGCAAGCTGTGCAAGAGATCAAAGCAGGTAGGCAGAGTGACGCAATTGCAACTTACGGGCGGCTTTTTAAGGGCTTGAAGCAGCGCTTTGCTTCTAACTAACTATGGCCCAATGCCTAACAAAAGCGTGCAGCCGACCTCGCTTCGCTCGGCGGCTGACGCAAGCCGTTAGCCAGACCTATAACGGACGTAGCAGTCAACCGAAAGGACTGAGTTCACAATTCTCATAGCAGGGGGATTTCCAATGCTGTTTCACGTAACGTGAGACTTCATCGACAGAGCAAAACGAAATCGGTTTTGGAAAACAACTTCAGCAGTATATCAAACGGAATTGCTTTGTAAGGCTGACCCTCTCCGAGATATCCACGAATGAAAAAAGCTCATAGAATCAATTACTATACGAGCAAATTGCCTCAATGATAACAGACAGCCAAACCAACTTCCTATATTTAGCAGACACTCTACCAACTAAGTATCCCGACTTTTACAAACGGTTTGAAAAGGTATTGAAAGAGTGCAATATTGAATTTGCATTACTTCCAAACACCAAGGACGTTTGGGCAGCTGATTATATGCCTATTCAAACTGACTTGAACAGATTTGTTCAGTTCGTTTACAATCCATCATACTTACAGACCAAGAAACTCTTGAAGACCATTTCGGACGTTGACACAATCTGTAACAAAATTGGCATAAGCACTTCTAAAACGAAGATCATTCTTGACGGTGGCAACGTAACACGTTGGACAAATAAAGTGATTATGACTGACCGTGTTTTTCAAGGACAACCCTGCCTATGAACGCAAGAATTTAATTAAAGAACTTCACGAACCTTTTGCAGGTTGACAAAATCTATTTTGTTCCCGAACAACCTGGCGACTTCACAGGTCATTCGGACGGAATGGTTCGATTTATAGACGAAAATACGGTTGTTGTTAACGATTACAAACATAAAAAAGAATTGACCACGCAAATGGTGCCTATATCAATTATTTGCAAATGGAAAACACAGTGATCGTTCCGACCTTTGGAATCAAAGAGGACAGTTTAGCAGTAAGACAACTTGAAAGAATTTTTGCAGGACAAAGCATCAAAACCATTGATAGTAACGAAATAGCTTATGACGGAGGGATACTAAACTGCATAACGTGGAACATAAAAATCGACAAATAAAAACCGCAGGTAACAGCAGTTTGGCGTCAGGCGGGCTGACATGCTCCGTATGAAAGTAATTGCTAAATTTGCTGTAGTGCTAAATCCCGCTCGAACGCCTAGCCGCAAACCTGCTTGCTCAAAGTCACGGACAAGTTTGGAGTTTTGCATAGTTCCGTTTCTGATTGAGTGACAGCGATGCTGCGATAGCCGTCGTACTTCGCGATGTGTGGCCGCATGTCCTCTGGTCAGGCCGTAGTGATCCTGTAGCGCTTCGCACATGACGTCAAAGGAGGACGCGAAGTCTCCCGGGTATGATTTCTGTTCAATCCAAACATGCGTTCGACAGGCTCACGCCGGCAGCTTACGTTGACAGTCTTCTTCCTTCTTTCCACCCCCATCCCCAAATCATCAGCGAGACGGCAAGCCCCGGGTACATCGGCTCGATGCCGAGCGGATAGAAGTCGCTCTCTGGAGCCTCCGTATCGGCAAACGATAATCTCCTGATGCAAGCAAGTTGACATGACGGTGCTGATTCTTGCTAACAGTTTTGCTCAACTTCAGCAGGAAGAATTCGTAGCCTGAATACCAATGGGAACGCGAGGACGAAGAGAACCAGATTGACAGTTGCTCACAAAATCTGTAAACTTCATCAAAACACTGGAGGCTTGGATGGACTTTCTCCACCCGAAGTACATTGTTGATGAGGAGAACCGGCGCATTGCAGTTCAGTTGGATATAGAGACGTACGAGAAAATCGAGGAAGTTATTGAGAACTATGGCCTTGTTCAACTGATCCGTGAAGTTGAGGATGAGACGCCGCTCACTATCCATGAAGCACAATCGCTCTACTCAGGTCTGAAGAAGAGTGAGTGAAAGTCTATTACCAAAAACGGTTTCTCCGGGAGCTTGCAGATGTTCCCTCGTCCATCCGACTCGCCATTGAGGCATTTGCTTTCGAGGAGATTCCGAAGTTCAATGCATTGGAAGAAAGCGGAAAGATTGAGAGGATGAAGGGGTACAAGGGCTATTACAAAATACGATTCGGCGACTACCGCGTCGGGATCAAAGTTGAAGGTGACACGGTTGTGCTTGAACGAGTTAGGCATCGAAAGGATATTTACAGATTCTTTCCATAGAGAGGACCTACAGTCTTCTTCCTTCTTTCCACCCCCATCCCCAAACCATCAGCGAGACGGCAAGTCCCGGGTACATCGGCTCGATGCCGAGCGGATAGAACTCCGAGCTTCCGATGCGCTGCGTCCAGCCCGCGACGAGCCACGCTAATGACGTCAGCCAGCCGAAGAGCATCGCTGCAAAGGCGTAGCGTGCACTCACCTTCCAGCGCTCGAAGTAGCTCGTCACTAACGGCACCAGCAAACCGGGAATCACCACCGTGCCGATCGTGTACCACTGCTTGATGACCGAGGGAATCGCGAGCGCTATCGCGATCGAGAACACGGCAGTAATGGCAAGGCCCCATTGCGTGTACCGACTTACAGACGACTCGTCCCGCGCCTGCTGCACACGCCAGACAATGTCCCTGCCGAGCGTGGTTGCCGAAACAAACGCGAGCGTGTTCAGCGTGGACATGATGGTTGCCAGCATGCCGATGTAGAACAACCCTTTCGCAATCGGCGGAAGAGTTACCTCGGCGAGCATGGGGAAGGCCATCACCGGCTGAGAGAGATTTGGCAGCGCCGCGCGGGCATACAGTCCCGCCGTAGCCGTCATCGCATCGAAGACGAACCAGAAGATAATCGAGAGAAGAATTCCCTTCTGTGCAACCTCACCCGACTTTGCCGCGTAGCATCGTTGGTGAAAGGCCGGATCAACGAGCGTCCACAGCGCGATGAAAAACCACACCAATACGAACTGGATCGAGTTGCCGCCGTTCCACGTCAGATGCAGCGGCGGCACATTCTGCCGAATGAACTCCAACCCTCCAAACTTTTCATACGCGAACGGAAGAATGACGCTGAAACCCAGGAACATCAGGATGAACTCAAACACGTCCGTGTTCACATCCGAGCGGAAGCCGCCGAAGAAGAGATAGACCGTTGTGGCCGCCGTTCCCAAAAGAAGGCATGCAAGCAAACTCCAGCCCGTCACCACCTGCAACAGCACGGCAAGCATCAACACGTACGGCGCCGGCGTCATGAGAATGAATGTGAGGAACGAACCGAGCACGGCAGTTTTCAGATCATACGCAGCGTGGAGCTTGTCGGGGATGGTCATGAGATTCGACGCACGAATCTTCTTCGCCAACAGGAATGCAAACACAACGGCAAAGATGTAGTACGGCACGCCCTGCACAACCCAGTTGGAGATGCCGTAGAGATAGGAAAACTCCCCCACCCCGAGGATTCCTCCGTACCAGGTGGAGACTAACGTCATCACGAACAGCGGAAGAGTCAGCGAACGGCCGGCGAGAAGATAGTCCGCTGCTTCGCTCTTTGCAGATGAAAGAAATCCGATGAGGAGAACGGCAAGAAAGTAGCCTGCGATGAGAACAAGATCAGCGGGCGCGAACGTCACCATCACTGCTCGATCGAGATGGTGAAAAGGTTTGCCTGAATGATCATCAGCAAGTTGCCGTCGTTCACGCGAACGGTACAAGGCGACTTCACGACAACGTTGCTGAGACCAATTTCGCCGACACGCATTGATGCGTCAAGCAGCGGGTACTGCAAGCCCCTCAGCGTGATGCCGGAGCAGGCGCCGAACGGAATGAGGCTTACAATGGTGCCTGCCTTTGCACGCACACGCTTCTTCGTTCCCACGGGCACGGCTGTCCACCCGTCGCCAACGAGCAGGAGGTCCATCGCATGCGTGTAGTTCCAGAGAACGGAGAGATTGCCGAGCGTATGGTCGATTCTCTTGCCCGTTGCCGCGACAAGAGTCACCCTCCTGACGCCTCTTTCCTGTAGTACGTCGAGCGTCTTCTCAAGATCGGTATTGTCCTGGCGCTGCACATGAATCAATTCCGGCCGTTCGTTTCGAGCAGACGAGTAGAACTTCCTGACCGCCGGGCTGATGGAATCGAGATCCCCAACGATCAGATCGAGCCGCGTGCCGCATTGCCGCGCGATGTTCGCTCCCCCATCGGCAGCGACGACGATCCCCGATCGCGCGGCAAGTTTACGCACGAGTGTTCTCGCGGGAGGCTCGCCGTTGCAGATGACCAACGCATCAATGCGTTCTCTCCCCGACTGTTGATACGCGCGGCGACGTTTCTTCACCTGGTTCTCAGCATTCCGCTTCGTTGGCACCGGGCATTAGAGATTAAGTGTAAGATTGAAAAAGGCGTTTCGCTCCGCACCGACAAAGAAATCCTTTCCCTCCCCGTAGGTTGCATAGAGATGATCAAAAAGATTGTTCACCGCGAGCTTCAATTCGACGCCGATATTATCGACGAGATTGTCGAGAGTGTACATGATCAGAAAATCACTCACGAAATACGGATCAACCGTGTTCGCCTCGTTGCGGAAGTTGTCCGTGTACTGCTTGCCGACGTAGCGGCCGCTGAGCGACGCGGCAAAATTGTTCGCCCGGTACGTCACTCGAAGGTTACCCAACACATCGGGGAAGCCGGCAATGGGATTATCGTTCAGCGACACCGGCGAACCGGTCGAGTAATCCGTGTGACGGACGAAACGGTTGCGGCTGAACGTTGCGTTGCCCGTCACCTCAAGCCATTCGACCGGACGTGCCCGCACACTCAGCTCGATGCCCATGTGACGCGTTCTGTCCGCATTCCCGGTGATGGGCTGGCCGAAGCGATCCACCTGTCCGCTCTTGACAATCTCGTTCGAGAATTCCATCCAGAAGAGATTGGCAACAGCGCGCAGCCTGTCGTCGGAGAAACCGCCGCCCAGTTCGATGCCGAACAACGATTCGGGCTTGACGAGCGGCTTGCTGTAATCGAAGCGCCCGTTTGCATCAACGGCAAACTGCGGCAGCACCGCACCCCACGAGGCCGGCGTGCTCGCCTCAGCCGCATCGTACAGGTTCTTCAGTCGCGGCTCGCGTGAGGTATAGGCCGCGCTCACGTACGCGTTCCAGTGGTCATCAATGTTGTAATTCAGCCCTACACGCGGGTTAATGAAATGGTACGGAACAGAAAAGTCCGTTCCAACATATTTCTCGTCATACAGCCGATATCGGTTGTACACGTACTGCAGACTTGCCATCGCCGTAAGATCGGGACGCAGGCGGTACAGCTCCTGAGCGTAGAGCGAGAGGATGTCCTTCGCGCCACGATACTCGTAGTAGCGATAGTTTTCGGGGACGGCGATGGGCAGCTCGTCAGCGCGGCGGATTTTGCCCCAGTGCTCGGACCGATGAATGCGCAGTTCGGCTCCGGCAACAAGCTCGCCGTTATCGTGCTTAAGCGTCAGGCGCGGCAGCCACCCCCACTGTTTGTTTCCCACCCATGCGCGGATCAATGCGTTGCGCAAGTAGAGCGTGTCGGGATCGCCGACGACCGGAAATCCATTTGCCGGCGTCAGGCGATAGTACGAGAAGGGCGCCCAGGAGCCGTCGTAGTCGAAGAACCCTTCTCCGAACACGAGGAAGAGTGTGTTATTGAGCGTCAGCGTCGGGCTTAACCGCCACTCGTGGAAGAGTTCGTAGTGGGGTTGAGAAAAGTTTTCGATCTCCTCGTCGCGCATGATCGGGTTCGCACGACGTTTCGTTCGATCCTTCACGTCCGCTTTCGGGATGCCGTAGTAGGCAAGATGGTCGGCCACGGGGCCGCCGTAGAAGTTCACCTGCGTCGTCATGTCCTCATCGTAGCGGATGAGGCCGAGGAAGTAGCTGTTGAAGTCCACCCATGAACGCTCGCGATATCCGTCGCTGAGAATTTTCGCGAGCCGTGCGTGCACGGCATATTGGTTTTCGATCAGGCCGGAGCTGAACGAGGCCGCATAGCGTCGGGTGTTGTAGCTGCCGACGCCTGCTGCAAAGCGAAAGGCGCGTTCGCGGCCGAAGTTGCTCGTCACCAGATTGACCGACCCTCCGATGGCCGGCGGCCCGTAGAAGGCGCTGCCTGCCCCGCGCTGCACTTGAATATCCTCCACACTCGCCGCAAGGTCGGGCATGTCCAGCCAGTACACGTTGTGATCTTCGGGATCGTTTTGCGGAATACCGTTGACCATCACCGCAATCCGCCGCGCATCGAACCCGCGGATGTTCAAGTACGTGTAGCCAATGTTGTTGCCCGCTTCGGAATAGTACGTGATGGAAGGAAGCTCCGAGAGCAGCACGGGAATGTCCTGCGTTGTGTAGCGTTCACGAATCTGTTCTCGCTCGAGCGTCGAGAATGTTGCCGGTGTTTCGCGCTCTCGACCCCGCGTCGCGGTCACAACAATGGGCTGACCGAGAATTTCCGAAAGACGCAGCGCGAAATCCACTTGCACGAGTCCCTCCTTTGCAAGAACCGCCCGAAAGCGCTGCGTCGCATAGCCGACATGCGAAGCCCGGACAATGTAGGTCGTGTCCTTCAGTCCCGTAATCACATACTCGCCTTCGGCATTGGTTGATGCACCGAGACCGGTTCGCTCGACGATCACGTTCGCGCCGGCGATCGGCTTGCCTGTGGCCGCATCGGTCACATGCCCTCTGATGCCGCTGCTTGCCTGACTCAGCGCGTCGGCAACTGGAACGAGAATCAAGAGGATCACTGCAAGCACTTGCTTCATGACTTCTCCTCCTTATGCTTTGAAACACTTGAGCCGTTTCCCTCATCCGGCATCACCCAGAGAGGAAAACGGCTCACAGAGGAGAGAACGCGTGCGCAACGACTCGTCCCGTTTCCCTACGCTGGTATGATCCAGATCAGGTTCCTAGGGTGTGATCTCAGTCCCGCTGTGTTTTTGTCGGGACACCCCTAACGGTTTCGCTTGTAATATATGGCGGATGGTGGAGAGAGTCAACACGCCGCGCGTTCAAACACCGAGTATGGCTCGCGCAGCCTCTTCGCCGCTCACCACGGCCCCTTCCATGAATCCCTGCCAGTCCGCGAGATGCTCGCCGGCGAAGAAGACTCGTCCGTGCGGTTTGGCAAGAATCGGTCGCAGCGTGAACCATTGATCTTTTGCGTAGATCGCGTACGCCCCCATCGAATGCGGATCGTTGCCCCAGTAGTAGTTCACCTGTCGGACGATTTTATCGGACACATCGCCGAAGCCCGGCTGCAGCGCGTCCACGACGATGCGCTTGCGATACTCGTTGTTCTGTCGCGCAATCACATCGGCCTTGTCGCCGATGGAATAGGAGATCAGAACGCCCTGCGGCGCTGCCTGGTTCTTGGTCGCATGATAGAAGTAATGGGCGTTCGAGTCGGTGAGGAGATCGAACGCTTCTTCCTGCCAGAAACGCTCGCGGAACAACACCGCATGTTTGTTGATGCGGCAATACTGCAGGGCATTCAGTGCCATCACCCTGTCTTTCGACAGCCCGGGCAGCCAGCGAATCTTGCCGATTGCAAATGTTGGAATCGTGCACAGAACAAAATCACATTCGAACGTCGAACCGTTCTCGCATGTAACGGTGATAGAGGTCTGCTCCTGCCTCACAGCAACGACCTTGTGCTGCAGCTTGATTCTCTCACGCCCGATCCGATCCGCAAGGGCATGCGGCAGTCTGCTGTTGCCGCCGCGAATCTTCATATCCATTTCGTTCTTGGGACTGGACTCGGCATATTCGGTTATAGCCGAATAGCCGGACACATGCCGAATGCTTTCGCCGAAGTCGGTACTGTCCGCCAGCTCACGCAAATCTACGTCGCGCTCGCTGATGCCGTGGTTGATGAGGTAGCGCCACCAATCCGTTTTGTCGAGCGCCCGCTTCTGCGCTTCGGACATCTTGCCGAAATCGGCGAGGAGTTTTTCAAACGTCGCCTGCCATTCGTCCGAGTATCCCCACTTCCCGCTTGCAGCGTATTCATTTTTGTAGATGAGATGTGTATCGAATTGATTGTTGAAGAGGTCGAGATTGAACTCTTTGCACAGCGCAATGATCCGTTCGTGGGAGTTGCCGACCCATTCCGCGCCGAGTTCGATGGTGAGTTTCTTGTCGGGATCAATTTCGTGGGAGAGGACTCTGCCGCCGATTCTGTTGCGGGCTTCGAGCACAACTACTTCGCTTCCGTGTTTGCTCAGCTCGTATGCACCGGCAAGCCCCGACAGTCCCGCGCCGAGGACGACAACACGAGGCTTCTTGCGCTTCGGCTGCGAGCGGAGTGGGTCGGATAACAGGACGCCGGCCGAAAGAACGGCGGTTTGCTGAAGGAATTCGCGGCGAGTCGTCATGGAGTGGCCTCCGTCAAGTGTGATAAGAAAGAACAGCGGCATTGCGCCGATGAACGCCGTTGCGCGTTGACACGCTCGGCGATGAATCTCCACCCTTGGAAGTAAGCCGAGCGATTAACGTGCCTGCTCGTCTTTCTTGAGTAGCCGGGCTGCGGCAAACGATTTGACGGCCAGAAGAACAAACGTCAGGCAGATGAGCGCCGTGAGTGCACGCGCAATTGCTGCTTCCGGATTGTCAACCGCTCCGTCTCCCATCGCCTTGAAAACCTCCCAGATGCCACCCATCGAGCCGAACAATCCCAAGAGCCCGACGACCGCCGCCGCGTGCATAGCGTGCTTGCGTAATTGTTCATTCCTTGCCATGATGGCAAAGCTCAAGAACAGAAAACCGATAGCCGCGGGAATTAACGGAGCGCCGGCCGCTGCATAACCGATCACGCCGACCAGAATCAGCGCAATGCCACAACCGAAAGTTATCTTTGCCATAATTCGTTATGACCTCGTGAGCTTCTTGTATCTGATGCGATGCGGGCGCTCCGCTTCGATGCCGTAGCGTTTTAGCATGTCGGCATGATACTCGGAGTAATTGCCGTCGAACCACACCACCTTGCTATCCCCTTCGAACGCCAGGATGTGCGTCGCAACGCGATCGAGAAACCAGCGGTCGTGCGAGATGACAACAGCACAGCCGGCAAAGTTCATCAACGCCTCCTCTAAGGCGCGCAGCGTGTTGACATCGAGATCGTTCGTCGGCTCGTCTAACAGCAACACGTTGGCGCCTTCGCGCAGGACTTTTGCCAGATGCACGCGGTTGCGCTCTCCCCCGGAAAGCACGCCCACCTTCTTCTGTTGATCCGTGCCGGTAAAATTGAAGCGCGCGACGTACGCTCGCGAGTTCACTTCACGATTGCCGAGCATGATGATGTCCTCGCCGCCGGAAATCTCTTCCCAGATTGTCTTGTTCGGATCCAGCGGCCGATTCTGATCCACGTAGCCTAACTTCACCGTCTCGCCGATGCGGATCGTGCCCGCATCGGGACGCTCCTGACCGACGATCATCTTGAACAGCGTCGTCTTGCCTGCACCGTTCGGACCGATGATGCCGATGATCCCGCCGGGAGGCAGTGAGAAGTTCATGTCTTCGAACAGGAGCCTGTCGCCATACGCCTTCGTCAGGTTTTCCGCTTCGATCACCACATTGCCGAGGCGGGGACCCGGAGGGATGTAGATCTCCAACTCCTCGTCGCGCCGCTCCCGTTGTTCCGCGAGCATCTTTTCGTAGGCGGCGATGCGCGCCTTGCTCTTGGCATGCCGGCCCTTGGGATTCATGCGAACCCATTCCAACTCCTCTGCCAGCGCCTTCTGCCGTTTCGATTCCTGCTTCTCCTCGATTGCAAGACGCTGACGCTTCTGTTCGAGCCACGCCGAATAGTTCCCCTCGAACGGAATGCCTTCGCCCCGATCCAACTCCAGAATCCATCCTGCAACGTTGTCGAGGAAGTAGCGATCGTGCGTGACGGCGAGGACGGTGCCTCTGTACTGGGCGAGATGCTGTTCCAACCACGCAACGGTCTCTGCATCGAGATGGTTGGTCGGTTCGTCCAACAGCAGCACGTCAGGTTCCTGCAGCAACAAGCGGCAGAGTGCCACACGGCGGCGCTCGCCTCCCGACAGAACGCGCACGGGCGTGTCGCCGGGCGGGCAGCGGAGTGCATCCATTGCTTGCTCCAGTTTGCTGTCAAGATCCCACGCGTTCCGATGATCAATCTTCTCTTGAAGACTCGCTTGCTTCTCTAACAGCGCGTCGTAATCGGCATCGGGTTCGGAAAACCGGGCGCTCACCTGCTCATACTCCTTCAAGAGCTTCACTGTGTCGGCAACACCCTCTTCGACAATTTCTCTCACCGTCTTCGTGGGATCGAGCTCGGGTTCCTGCGGGAGATAGCCGAAGGTGATTCCTTTCTGAGCCGTGATGGTGCCAAGATAATCTGTGTCAGCTCCTGCGATGAGCTTCAGCAGCGTACTCTTGCCCGCGCCGTTCGGTCCCAGCACGCCGATCTTCGCACCGTAGAAGAACGACAGGTAAATGTCCTTCAGAATCTGTCGGTTGGGCTTGACCACCTTACCGACACCGACCATCGAAAAAATAATCTTGTTCTCGCTCATGAGGTTGTGTTGGGACGTTCTCTCAACGAATCAAATCGCTGCAGCAATCGCGTCGATGCAGGAGTGTACTTCAGCGCCAGCAAATATAACGAAATAGTGCGATTCCAACCAACGTGCCTCATGCGCTCTTCGCCCACCGGCGTGCAAAATCTACAAATCTCCCTACCAAAGTTCCCAACCTGATATTCTGCTTTCTCATCATCGAACTTGTCCGGCACGAATGGGCAGAGGTGCGTGCTGGCATAGAAGAAGCAACTATGAACTTGATTGACGCGCCGCTCATCATGCACGAAGCACACTTCATCGAAGGAGCAATAGGACATCTCCGCACCTCTCTTCCAACGCAGCAAGCGTTCGATGAGGCGGACTGGAGTCTCCGCGTCATCACGCGCGAGGCGGATTTCGATCAATTAGAAGAGAGCTGGAACGAGCTTGTGCAGCACTCGGCCTGCACGGTTTTTCAAGACTTCGTTTGGCTGCGTACGTGGTGGAGACACCATGCCCGAGCGAAGGAGACACGCTTGCATATCGTGGTCATCGCACGCGACGGCAACGTTGTGGCGATTGCTCCCTTTTACATCGAGCGCGTGCGGCTGTTCGGCTTCGTGCCGCTGACGTGCCTGCGGTTCCTCGGTCGCCGACATTCCGACTACCTCGATGTCATCATCCGACACGGTGCGGAGAAGGACGAAGTGTATGCGCAACTCGCCCGGCATCTTGTCGTGATTCGCCGACAGTGGGATTTTGCTCTGCTCGAGGACATCCCGCACCGATCGGCTTCGCTCACGATGCTGCTCGAGGCAGCGCATCGAGTCGGTCTGAACGGCACAGCAGAGGTCAACGAGCAATGCCCCTCCATCATTTTACCGCAAAGTTGGGAGGAGTATGTACGCCGCCTCTCAAAGAAGGAGCGGCACGAGTGCCGGCGGCGTGAGCGCAAGCTGCGCGAGCAGTATGTACACCGCCTCTCAAAGAAGGAGCGGCACGAGTGCCGGCGGCGTGAGCGCAAGCTGCGCGAGCGCTTTCAAGCCGAGTTCGAAACCATCACGGATGAACGCGAGCTTGGGCACGCCTTCGAGGACTTCGTGGCACTGCATCAACAAGGCTGGAGCGATCGAGGCGAGCCGGGCGTGTTCGCCGAGAGCGCAACACTGGCATTCCATCGTGAGGTGATCGGCGAACTCTTTCGGCGCGGGTATGTTCGGTTGGGATTCTTACGCCTTGCCGGTCAGCGCGTCGCCGGCACGTACGCGTTCGTCTATGGGGCAACCCACGCACTCTACTTATTGGGGATGAGCGGCAGACATTGTGCCCGCTCTTTGAGTCCCGGCATCGTCATGTGTTGCTACAACATCCGTCAGGCAATCGAAGAGGGACGGCGGGTGTTCGATTTCATGCGCGGCGTAGAACACTATAAATATGCACTCGCAGCACACGACGAACCGAACTGGACACTGACGTTGTATGCTGCACGAAGGAAGTGGTTCCTGAGCACCCATCGCCTGCGCGACGCGGTGGTTCTCTGGGAATCCCTCCAGCATCGAGTAGGAAAGGAACTCTGGCGCCTGCGTCGCGCCGTCCGCAACGAGGGCTGGTTTTCGTCTGAAACTGTGAAGCAATTCATTCGGTCGTGCGTCGCATTGATCCGTGACGGCATACGGAAGTCGCACGCTCCGCTTCAACCTCTCTATCTTCGGACAGCGCAGGGCGAGCGCGCAGAACGAGATTGTAATGGAATTGCGAACACGAACGTGAGTCGTCACAACGGGGGCAGCACGAGGCCAGTGCATTCACCGAAACCGATACGCGCCGATCGGTCTCGCGTCTCGCAGTAAGCGCGGATCGTCACTTCATCGCCATCTTCCAGAAATGTTCTCGTCTCGCCTGTTGGCAGATGCAGCGGTTCCGTGCCGCGCCACGTGCGTTCGAGGAGGCACCCGCGTGATTCTTTCGTGGGCCCGCTCACGGTGCCGCTGGCGAGCAAATCGCCGGGACGCAGATTACAGCCGTTGCTTGCATGATGCGTGAGCATCTGCGCAAGCGTCCAGTACATCTCACGAAAACTGCCGCGGCTCACCAGCACGCGCGGCATGCCTTCCTTCCGCATGCGCTCGGAAGAGAGCCACACCTCCAACGTCAGGTCGAGTCCGCCGCGCATGACGTTCGCGGCTGCATCGAGATACGGAAGCGGCGGCGGGTCCCCGGGCGGACGCGCAAACGCCGGGCAGCGATACGGCTCCAACGCTTCGAGTGTAACAACCCACGGCGAGATACTCGTCGCAAAGCTCTTCGAGAGAAACGGTCCCAGCGGTTGATACTCCCAGCGTTGAATGTCCCGCGCCGACCAATCATTGACGATACACAAGCCGAAGATGTGGTCTTCCGCCTTCGCAAGGGGGATCGCTTTGCCCAATGCGTTGCCGGGACCGACGAAAAATCCTACCTCGACTTCATAATCGAGTTGTTTGGTGGGACCGAAGATCGGCGCGGGGTCGGCATCCCCCTTGGTTTGTCCAACGGGACGCCGAATTGCGGTTCCGCTGACGACGATAGACGACGCGCGGCCATGATATCCAATCGGCACATACTTGTAGTTCGGAAGGAGAGGATTGTCGGGCCGAAACATGCTGCCGACATTTGTGGCGTGATGAATGGACGCGTAGAAATCTGAGTAATCGCCCACGTCCACAGGCATCTGCATCTCCACTTCATTCACGCCGACAAGGCATCGCTCAACGCGGCTTCGTTCTGTTGTCTCCGAGAGCAACACACTCAGCCGGTGTCGCAATGCCGACCAGTGGCCCCTGCCCAATGCGAGGAAGCGATTGAGCGTTTCGGCCGAGCATGCCTCCGCTGCCTCTTCCGCAATACCCGAAAAGAGTCCTTCGTTGCGCGCAGCCGTCACATCCACAATCATGTCGCCGATGGCAACGCCGACGTGTCGCAATCCGGATGCTTTTTTCCTGAAAACACCGAACGGAAGATTCTGGATGGGAAAATCACTGTCGGGCCGGTTGGCAGACTCGACCCAGGACGTACGTTTCGGGTCGTGGGTTTCGTTCATCATACGAATGCCGGGTTCTATAACAGGTGAAGCTGGTGTAACTCATCGACAGGCTCGCGAAACGAGCACGAGCCGAAGGAAAGAAGGAAATGCTCGCGTGTTTCGCGCAGCACATCATTGGAAATGTGATGCGTTCGCCACGTCACTCCCGTGTCCAGAAACTCAAACGCTTCGATCGCTTCTTCTTCCAACACGTGTCTGATCTCGTCGCGCGCCAATCCCTGCCACGCACATGCAGCGGCAAGCAGGAGGTTGAGGTAGCCGTACATTTTTCCCTTTACACTATCGGGCTTGTACGTGAGACGGTAGATGGCCCGAAGAGGATGATGCAGCCCCGCCGTTGCCTTGCAGGAAACGCCCACCTGAACACACGCAAGAAGAAACCGAGCAAGATGATCGCTCTCAGGAAACGCGTCCGGCGTAACGCCTCCGGTGCGTACCTTGGCGCGATACTTTGTTCCGCGCAGGATCGCAAGAAGCGGGAGCGGGTCCTCGACGATGGGAATCTCGACGAATACATGCAACGGGGCCACAGCGAGCGAGAGCAACGAGTGAATCTCACTGGCTGTCGCTGCCTTCACCTCAAGTGTGTCAATCATGAACCGTCCGCCATGCTTGACGTTGAATTCCGCGATGATTCGTTGCTCCAGAGAGATGTTCGGCCCGCCAAGTGCACTGAGTTTCCACGACCCGTCGCCGACGAGTTTCATGGCTTCGTCTTCAAACTCGCGCAGGCGAGCAACAGGAACAATGAAGCGCCCCAGCGCCCAGGCGTTCGGATCGTTCCTGTACTGCGCGTAGTTGGCTACCGCCTCTGCCATGTCCAGCGCGGCGGGCGGAAACAAGCCCGCGTAATCAATCGCATTGTGCAGGAGAAGTCTAATCGAATGTGCCGACATCAGCTTGATGAGAATGAGATGCGAACCATGAATCGCCGTGTGCTGTGTACCCGAAGGTACGGCGATGCCCGACGAAACACAAGTCGCAGACTGAAACTCTTCATCGAAGCATCACCATGGTGCGGGTTTCGGAACGACCGTTCACGCTCAAGCGATAGACATACACGCTGCTTGCGAGACCGGCGGCGTTGAATTCTACGGCATGCGTCCCGGCTTCCATCGGCGCGGCAACCAGCGTTGCGACTTCTCTGCCCAACACGTCGAACACCTTCAGGGTGACAGGCGACTTCATTCCGCTCACGTCATCAGAAGAAAGCGAGTACCGGATTGTCGTCGTGGGGTTGAACGGATTGGGAGTATTCTGATGAAGTCTGAACCCCGATGACCCGGCTGCGCTTTCGGGCGCTCCGGTGGACGCAGAGCGAAGGATCAGATTCAGCACAGCCGAATCGCGAACGGTAAACTGCACATTCGTACTTTCGGGAAGGAAGCCCGGCGCCGTGGCGCGGAGCGTGAACGTAATAGGTTCAGACCCCGCCGGACGCTCCTCGCCGATCTTGAATCTTCCCGCGGAGTCCGCAATCGCTGTTCGGCCGGTTTGGACGATTGCAATCTGCGCAAACGGCACAATGTTGCTCATCGTGTCCTTCACCAAACCATAGACTCGGACCGCGCGAGCATCGTTGAAGCGCCAAACATACAGGCCACCGACTCTATCTCCCCCAATAATCTTTCCGGATGGGAGAAACGGACATGCAGACCACAATCCGTTGAATCCACCGCTGGGACCTGTCCAAGTGTCGTAATACCCAACCTCCACCGGCAGTGAAGGATCGGCAATATCAACAACACGCAGTCCTTCGGTGTTGTGGGAGATGAAGGCGTAACGTCCGCGGATGTAGGGATTGTGTACGAGACTCTGGCGGTTGGCCGAGTACTGTGCTACCTCATGAACAGCGCTGAGGTTTTCGATGTTGAAAATGCGTCCGGGTTGTCCATCCTGCTCATCCGCCACGAAAAGAAACCGATGATCGTCCGTCGTCCAGGAGCTATGCGTGTACGCCCCCGCGTACTGAATGCGCGTCAGCAGAACCGGAGCGCGCTTGTTGGAGATATCTACGACGTCCATCGTTCGCAATCCGCCGGCTGCCGCGTAGAGTCGGTTGCCGCGCACGTGAGCATCGTGAATGTAATATGGAGGATCATACAGTCCCACCTCCACCGGCACGCGAGGGTTGGACACATCGAGAATGTGCACGCCCCCTGTTGTTGATGTGCCGCTGACGTACACGCACGCTGAGTCGCTGTACACATCCCGCCCGATGATGTGCCCTCGCGTGAACGTGACGGTGTACGTCGTCACGAGATGAACCGAGTCCGGCAGCGGCGAGAGATCAATCACCTGCATACCTTGACCAGCGCCCGAACCTTCCGTCACCACGTACGCATGGTGTCCGACAACGGTAACCTCGCGCCAGTTGGATTGCGGACCTGCAACGAACCCCACTTCTTGCAACGAGGTCGAGTCGGTGATGGCAATGACATGTGTACCCGTGTAGCCGCCAAGCACGCCGTACTCGGTTCCGTCAGGCGCAACGTAACTCCAGCTTCCCGAGTAGCGGAACGGATTGGGAGCAAGCCTACCAAAGAGTGAAACATTGCGGCTGATCTGGGCAACGGACAGCTCCAGCATCAGCCGCAGGAACAGGACAGGAAAAAGAAAGCGCATCAAGGGCTCAGCTAACGAACGAGTACCATCTTGCGCGTGTGAGAAAACTCTCCGGCAGTCAAGCGATACAAATACATTCCGCTTGCAAGATTCTCGGCCTCAAACCGCACACGGTATTCGCCCGGCTGCTTCACTTCATCCACCAACCTCGCGACCTCTCGACCCGTTACATCGAACACGTTGAGTGTAACATGACCTGAAACCGGAAGCTTGAACCCAATCGTGGTTATGGGATTGAACGGGTTCGGGAAGTTTTGTTCTAACACAAATGTCTCAGGCTGTGCAGCCGGCTCTCCTACGTCCGTCGGACCGCTCGGAATCTGCGTCGTGAACACGCCGCGTGCATGCGTACCGACGGCAAGCGTTCGGTCCGACTCTCGATAATCCAGATAGCCGATGAGAATGTTGCCGATCTCGTTTGCTGCCGCCTGAACCCAGACGGTGGAAGAAC
>JBBIRR010000053.1:0-24672 GCA_037441705.1 Ignavibacteriales bacterium | reverse complement strand
GACAAAAAGGGCGGTGCCGGCGTTGTAGAGTTGGACGGCTTCTTCAAACGAAATGAACTCGGGTGGAACCGCTGCCGTCGGTGGCGGGGGTTGTTGTGCCGGGCCGAAAAATCCCTTCTTCATGACGAACGTGTATGCAAACCCCAGAAGGGCGGACGCGAGGAGAAGAAGTCCCGCTTCGCGCACGGCGATCCGTATCGGTGCAGACGAGTGTTCCATGTGTACGCGCTACGTCTTCTTCATCTTTGACAGTTGAACGATGGCAACGCCTGTGAGAATCACCAGCGCCGCAATTCCCGTTCGGAGTGTAACAGGCTCATCCAGAATCAACCAGCCGAGGAAGATCGCCACGATAGGATTGACGTACGCATACGTCGAAGCTTTCGCCGGCGGCTGATGTCGCAGCAAATAGACATAGGAAGTGTAGCCCAGAATCGATCCAAACACAATCAAATAGAGGAGAGCGAGCGTGCCGTTCTGCGTCAGATGCAGTTCCGAAAACTCTCCGGCAAGCGCGCCCAGCACCACCAGCAGAAGTCCCGGTACAAGATTCTGAACACCGGAATTGACGAAGATGTTTCCTTCCACATGATGATGACGTGAATAGACCGAACCGATAGACCAGAGGAGGCATGCCAGCAGCAGACCTCCAATGCCCAGCGGGTCAAGATGCTCTCCAGGCGCCCATCCCAGGCTCGGCGAGACGAGAATGAAGGTGCCCGCAATCCCGACAACAATCCCGATCCATCCCAACAAGGAGAGCGTCTGCCCCTTCGGCATGAACGAATCGATGGTGGACATGAACAGCGGCACGATGGCGATGATAAGCGCGGCAAGTCCGGAGGGAATTGTTTTCTCCGACCAGACCACCAACAGGTTGCCGCCGACGAGAAGGAACAAACCGGTGATGGAGAGATCGCGTATGCCGCGTCGGTTGGGGAGCGGAAAGCCTCGGAGTTTTCCGTACGCCAGCATCAACGTGCCTGCACAGAGAAAGCGCAAGCCCGCAAACAGTGCCGGCGGCAAATCCTGTACGCCGACGCGAATCGCGAGATACGTCGAACCCCAGATGATGAACACGCTGAGGTACGCCAGCGCAACGCGAAACGAGATCGTTGTATCGCTGGTCGTTGTCGGAGGTGTGGTCATGCTCGCATCAAGCGTTTCAAGAGTTGAATCTGTCCGGCATGATAGACGTCGTGAAAGGCGATGCCGTAGATGACTGCGATGTTGGTATGTTTGCTGCGCGGAGGAGTGTTGTGAAGTCTCGAAGCCGGCAAAGATGCGATGGCTTTGCGCATAGCCCGGTGCGTCTCGTCCAGCAGCCGAAGATGTTCTTTCCACGCTGCGTCGCTTTTCGTCTGAGGCAGGTGGAACCAATTGCTGCCTTTCAGAGGAAACATGCCGCGCTTCTCGCCTAACAGTCGCCGCTTCACGGTGTACTTCCAGTACGCTGCATGCACGGCGACCTCCCAGATGTTGTGACGTCCGGACGAGGGTCGCCACGCCGCTTCTTCCGCGGAGATGCCGCGTAGGGAACCTTTGAGGTTCGGGCCATGCCAGGTTTTTTGTTCGTACGCCTCATCGATGAGAGCAAGAAGGAGTGAGATCTCGTGCGACATGCTAGGCTCCTTTTGTGGTTGTTGTCGAAAGGCGTGTACGCAAAACATCTACGAACTGTTGCGGCGAGTGTGCAAGGACAACGGCCTCTGCTGCTGCCGAGTTTTCGGCACGTAGTTGCTCACGCAGTGTATGCACAACGTCGGCCCAGAACGTGCCGAGCGCGACCACCGGCTTCGGCGGCATCATACGCTTGTTCAGGAACTCCCACACGGCAGCCAGCTCCAGCATCGTTCCCGTCCCGCCGCGCAGCACCGCGTACGCGTCACCCAACGAAATGAGCTTGTGCAGGCGTTCCATCAACGTCTCCATCTCGATCACTTCATCAATCCATGGATTCGCAGCCCTTCCACCCGAAGCGCGGAAGGTAACGCCGATCGTCATTCCTCCTGCCGACTTCGCCCCGCGTGCCGAAGCTTCCATGACACCTCCGTAGCCGCCGTTGCATACGGTGTATCCCTGTCTGGCAAGCAATGCGCCGAGGTCGTAGGCGAACGCATAGTCAGCATCGCCTTCGCGCGGATGAGAACTGCCGAAGACGGAAACGATGATCCTCTTTGTCGGTTGGGCCATAATGCTGGGCACGTGCGGCGTCCGCCGATCGGCGGGCGACATCTAATCAAGGAACTGCCAGGAGATGCCGAACTTGATTGCACGATCAAGCACGGGATAGTACGGCGTAATGTAGTAACGAGCGTTCGAGAGATTCTCCCACATGAAATGGACGTACGCGTTGCCGATCGCCGCAATCAGGAACCCGTCCACCGACGAGCCGAAGCCCAGAGGAGTGCCGGTGTTCTGGACGTACGCGAGCACTTCCGGGTTGAATTGTTCGCCCAGGGAACTCGATACGAAGCGCCCGCGAAAACCCACCTTGAGTTCGAGATTGTCGTTCAGCAGGCGCTGCCAGAAGTAGAGTCCGCCGCTGGTGGTGAAGCGTGGATACCGCGTGAGAGATGTTCCTGCTTCATTCTGCTGCGTGATGAACATGCCGGTCGCTTCGGCCACCAGGACCCATACACGGGCACGGAGTCGTGCCTCGATACCGTTGGTGATGAGCTTGTCACCGTTTGCGAATTCGATGCCGGGAAAGATGGCGTTGCTGCCGAACGGCCGGAGGAGAATCGGATGCTCGATTGTGCGGTGGAAGTATGCTACATGGAGATCGAGCACAGCGCCGACGCGCAGCCTGCTGCCCAGTTCAATCGTCTGGTGGCGCTCGGGTATGATGGGGGCGATCCGATTGACGGTGCTATCGGTCCAAAAAAGTTCCTGGTACGTGGGGAAGCGCCTGGACGTGGAAAAGCCGCCGAAGAGTTTAAGCATCGTGCTCAGTTCGAACGCCACATCGGCACCGAAGCCGAGAGCCGATTCTTTCAGGTACCGGTCGTACCTTCCGAAAACGGCAACGGTGAGGAACGGACCAACAAGAATTTCTTCCTTCGCCCAGAGGCTGCCGATGGTGTTTCTCCTTCTGCCGAGGTTTGGGCTTCCCTCAATCTGGCGTAGTTCGATATTCGCTCCGAGGTTGAATCGTTGGAGCTGCGTGTGATAGTCTTGTGTGAACAACAGCCCCATCCACGACGAACGATGATCGGAGTTGATGATGACGTCGTTCGATGGGAACGTCGCCCGCTGCGGTCCATCGCGATACTCGCGGAAGTTTGTGGAGTAGTAGAGGGAGAGCATGGACACGTTGGTTGTATCGCCCAGGATCGTCCCGACGAGCGAGAGGTCGACATCGTGGCGGTTGATCTTTTCGTAGCTGTCGTAGTTGCGCATCACCGCGCGAATGCGATCGAATGCAAATGTGGGAATGCCGGTCTTCGCCGGATCCACGCCGCCGTTCAAGTCTGTTTGCGTGTGGGTCAGGTACTCGGAGAGAATGATATTGAAGTTCCGAGACAGATTGTACCGCAGCTTCACACGCATGTTCCAGGCATCGTGAATACTCGCCAGGAATTTTCCGTCCGTGCTCTGGTGCTGGAAGCCGAACGTGAAATTCACCTTCCGCGAGATGTTCTGGCTGAACGTGCCGTCGCTGTAGGCGTAGTTGTATGCCGTTTCGGTGTAGTTGATTTTGGAGAACGGGCGATTGCTGTTGTAATTCTTTGTCACGAGGTTCACGGCCCCGCCGGTGCTGTTCACGCCGTAGAGGAACGCGCGTGGCCCGGTGATCAGCTCAATGCGATCGGCATATTCCGTTGTAAAATGATAGAGATTGTAGATGCCTGAAGCAGGATCGTTCAAGAGTCTACCGTTTGCGGTGACAGCGATAGCACGCCAATCGGCGCCGCGCAGGTTGAGCTGGTTATACTGTCCCTCGCTTTGCTGATCCCGAATGAAGACGCCGGGCATCGTTTCGAGAATGCCGCCAAGGTAGCGGTAATCCAGGAAGGCCAGGTCTTCCGTGGTAAGGAAGTTTGTAGAATCGAGTGAGCGGTCATACGTCCCCACGAGCGCAGGCGTGCTCATCCGCGTGGTGTCGAGCACAGCAGCAGAGTCGGCATTCACCTTGCGATAAAGAGTATCAGTCCCCGCGACATAAGTTGAATCACCGATTGAGGAGGAGAGGCCGGTTGGGTCGGCGGGCGCGGATTGTGATGGTGGAGGGATTTGTGAACAAAGAGAGGAATGAAAACTGCCGATGATTACAATGATGAGAAATACACGATGGAGGATGGGGGAGTGTGACAAGCTCTGTCCTGGCGCTGCATTGTGTGCGGAAATATATCCAGAACGTCGCCGAGAAGCAAGAATGCGCCGGGCAGACCACCAATTAACCGTTAGACTCGATTCTTGATGAGTACACCCACGGGCATCCTGAAGGTTCTACGCATGCCGCAATGGCTTTTCTCTGTTCGTATGAAATTCGCCGCGCTTACGGGGCTGCTGCTCGCGCTGATTGCGACCTTCATCTATTGGTATGTACCCCGTCAGCTCGAAACGAAGTCGAAACGTGAGATTGCCGAGCGCGCACGAAGCATCAGTGCCATGATGGCGTACAACGTCAGCCTTGCGCTGCAAAACGATGATCGTCCATCAGTCTGTGCCGCCGTCATAAGCGCCAAACGGAATCCCGGTCTGGACTACGTGATGGTGGTAGACGCGGAAGGAAACGTCATTGCGACGTATGATTCCCTCCGCGCCGACTCCCTCGAATACGCGCAGAACGATATCGTTGACAGGATTTCGGCTGATGGCCTGACGTTTCAAACCTCCCTTCCGGTCATTGCCCATGACAAGCTGCTCGGTCGGGTCTATGTCGGCTTGAGCCTGGACGAAGTGCATGCCGAGATCCAGCAGAGCCGATCCACCATTGCGCTAGTCAGCGCCTGCATCTGGTTAGCTGGGATACTCCTTACCATACTTCTCAGCACGGTGGTGACGCGGCCGCTGGAACGGATCGCAAAGGCAGCCGATCGCCTGGCGCAGGGAGACTGGAACCAGCGCGTGTCCACTAACGCGCGGGACGAGATCGGCCATCTCGCCAGGGCATTCAATACCATGGTGGACGATCTCTCTCATGCGTATGCGCGCGTACAGCAGAGCGAGAAGAACTATCGAGACCTGTTCGAAAGTGCCAGTGATCTCATTCTGAGTCTGGACAGTGAAGGGAGATTTGAATTCGTCAACCGTTCCTTCAGGGAAACCCTGGGCTACACCGATACCGAAGTCGTTCATCTCCACATCTACGACATCGTTGCGGATGAATACCTTTCCTCCTTCAAGATCGCTTTCCAGCGAGCCCTGGAAGGTGATGTGGCCAAGCGGATAGAAACCGTCTTCGCCACGCGTGCGGGCCGCGAGGTTGTGGTCGAAGGCAGCCTTTCCCGAAGCTACGATGACGAGCAGCACTCCGTATCCATTCGCGGTATCTTCCGCGACATCACGGAACGTCGCCAGAATGAGGCGGCAATTCTTCAGGAAAAAGCGCGCTTCGAGCAACTGTTCGAAAATGTTCCCGCAGGCGTTGTCCTGACCGATGAGGGCGAAAGAATTATCCGCATCAACAAAGCATTCGAACGGATGTTCGGCTTCACGATCGATGATATTGCCGGAAAGTCCATCAACCACGTCGTGATTCCTGACGAACTGCGCGCCGAGGGGGACCGCTATTCCAGCCAGATACTACAAGGAGATTGCGTGCACGTGGAGGCGCTGCGTCGGCGCAAGGACGGCAGCACGCTGTACGTGGAACTCTACGGCGTTCCTGTGATGGCAGGAGGGAAACCTCTCGGTATGTTTGCGATGTACGTGGACATCACCGAGCGCAGGCGCGCCGAGGAAGCGATCCGCCTTGAGAAGGCTCGGTTCGAGCAACTCTTCGAAAACGCGCCGATCGGAATCATTCTCGCTGATAACAACGAGCGCATTCTGCATGCCAACGGTACGTTCCAGAAATTGTTCGGCTACTCGCTGCAGGAGTTATGTGGACGTAGAGTTAACGACACGATCGTGCCCCCGTCGCTCCGCAACGAGGGCAACGAGCTTTCGCAGCGGGTGTTGCTGGGTGAATCCCTCCACGTCGAAAGCACTCGCATTGCAAAAGACGGCAAAGAAGTCAACGTTGAAATCTACGGCATACCCATCCGCATTGCCGGTGTTGCTGTAGGAGTGTTCGGGATGTACGTGGACATCACCGAACGCAAGCGCGCCGAAGAGCAGCGGATGAAACTTCTCCGTGACCTCGAGAACATCAACAAAGAGTTAAATGACTTCGCCTACATCGTTTCTCACGATCTCAAAGCTCCTCTGCGCGCCATCGGCTCGCTGGTCAACTGGCTGGCGGAGGATTACGGCGACAAACTTGGAGACGACGGAAAGGAGCTTCTGCAGGTTCTCCTGGGCAGGACAAAACGCATGCACGATCTGATTGAAGGGATCCTGCGCTACTCGCGCATCGGACGAACGGTGGAAGCCGTCGCCCCCGTCGATCTCGACAAACTTCTTCCTGAGATTGTGGATTCGATTGCGCCGCCGGAACATATTCGTGTGAAGATTCATCATCCTTTGCCGATGATACAGGGGGAGGCAACAAGGATTCAACAGGTGTTTCAGAACCTGATTGCCAACGCCGTCAAATTCATGGACAAGCCGACCGGTGTTGTGGAGGTGGGATGTACGCGTGAGAATGGTCACTGGAAGTTCAGCATTGCGGACAATGGGCCCGGCATTGAGCAGCGCCACTTCCAAAAGATCTTTCAGATTTTCCAAACCCTTTCCTCACGTGATGACTATGAGAGTACAGGAATTGGACTGACGATTGTCAAAAAGATTGTCGAGATGTACGGCGGGCGCATCTGGGTCGAGTCGGAAGTGGGGACAGGCACGACATTTTATTTTACGCTGCCCGCGGAACAACAGAACTGAAACGGAGAATCAATGGACATGAAATCGGAGCAGGCAATTCTTCTCGTCGAAGACGATGTTGTGGATGCGATGACGGTGAAGCGAGCCTTGAAGGATCTGAACGTCACGAACGCCCTGATTGTCAAACGAAACGGCGAGGAAGCGCTCGTGTACTTGCGCGAAGAGGCACGAAGCTTACCCTGCATCATTCTTCTGGACCTCAACATGCCCCGAATGAACGGCATCGAATTGCTGCGCAGCCTCAAGCAGGATGCACGCCTCCGCCGCATTCCTGCGGTTGTTCTCACCACATCCCGGGATGAGCAGGATCGTCTCGAAACGTTCAACCTTTCCGTCGCGGGTTACATGATCAAGCCGGTGGAGTACCCGCAGTTCGTCGAGGTTGTTCGCAGCATCAACCTGTATTGGACGCTGAGCGAACTGCCCGAATGAACACTCAGAGGCAAACATGATGGAACCGATCCGCATATTGTTGATTGAGGACGACAGGATCGACCAACTCGCGTTCAAGCGGCACCTGGACCAGGAAAAGCTCCCTTACAAATACGAAATGGTCAGGTCGCTCGCCGGCGCGCTTGCCGCACTGAAGAGTCAGGAATTCGACATCATCATCTCCGATTACAACCTGGGAGACGGCACCGCCCTCGATGTGTGTGCGGCTGCGAAAGGAACTCCCCTCATCGTTATTACCGGCGCAGGCAATGAGGAGATTGCCGTGAAGGCCTTGAAGTCCGGCGCGTACGACTATATCATCAAGGATGCCGAACGGAACTATCTCAAGGTTCTTCCCCTCACGGTGGACAAAGCCGTCCAGAGCTATCGGGCGGATAAGCAGATGAAAATGCTCCTGCACGCCGTCATGCACATCAACGACAGCGTGTACATAACGGACACGCAGGGCATCATCCGATTCGTGAATCAAGCATTTCAACACACCTACGGATTTGCTGCCGAAGAGGTGATTGGCAAGCCGGCCTCGATGCTCGGTGAAGAGCGTGAGAGTGGAGAATGCAAGCAGTGGCGCAAGGACGGCTCATGGTTCTACGTCTCCCTCTCGAAGTCTTTTGTGCGAGACTCCAACGGCGAAATGACCGGCGTTGTTGCGGTTGCTCGTGATATCACAGAGAAGAAAGCTGCCGAGGAAGCGCTGCGCGCGAGCGAAGAGAAATATCGTCAGTTCTTCGACGAGGATCTGGCAGGCGCCTTCATCGCACGACCCGATGGGAAACTGCTTGCGTGCAACCCTTCGTTTGCTCGCATCTTCGGCTTCGGTTCGGTCGAAGACGCGCTCCGGTACAACCTGGTGGCTCTGTATCCGAAATCCCGCGTCTTTGCCGAGGTGCGCGACCTCGTGCATTTGAATTCCAAGCTGGAGCATCATGAGATCCAGCTCCGGCGGTTCGATGGGTCGCCGGTCTACATCATCCAGAATCTTATCGGAAGGTTCGATCCGCAAGGGCAGCTTGTCGAGATCAAGGGATATGTGTTCGATAACACGCGGCATAAGATGTTAGAAGAACAGCTGCGGCAGGCTCAGAAGATGGAAAGTATCGGTACGCTTGCGGGTGGCATTGCTCACGATTTCAACAACATCCTCGCCATCATCATGGGGCATGCGCAGATTCTGATGCGCGGGGAACCGGAGTTGATCAAGCAGGCAAGAAGCGTCGAGACGATCAATCGCGCAGCGCAACGCGGTTCGAAGCTGGTCGAACAAATCCTCACGTTTGCACGGCGCAATGAGGTCGTGTTCGAAGCCGTGAATCTCAATCACGTCATTGAAGATCTGCACAAGATGCTGGTGGAGACGTTCCCGCGTACCATCGATTTTGTGCTGAAGCTTGACCCTGCTCTTCCTACCACCATTGCCGATCAGAGCCAGGTACATCAAGCGATTCTCAACCTGTGTGTGAACTCCCGCGATGCCATGCCCAACGGCGGCACGCTGACCATCGAGAGCAAACTCGTGCGCGGACAGTTCCTGCGTGAACGCCACCCCGAAGCGCATGACCACCTGTATGCGTGCATCCGTGTGTCGGATACCGGGACGGGCATGCCGCCCGAAGTTCTCAATCGTATGTTCGAGCCGTTCTTCACGACGAAGGAAATCGGCAAGGGGACGGGTCTGGGGTTGGCCGTGGTTTACGGAGTCACGAGAAGTCACAAGGGATTCGTCGAGGTCGAGAGCCAGGTGGGTGCGGGAACGAGTTTCGGCTTGTATTTTCCAATTCGTCGAGAGGAAATGGACATGGAATCGAGTTCAGGCAACACGACTGACGCGCAGACTTCACTGAAGGGGACAGTTCTCGTTGTTGAAGATGAGGAGATGTTGCTTGACCTTGTGCGAGATCTGCTGGCGGGCAGAGGCTACACGGTGCTGACCGCCACCGACGGCCGGCACGCGCTTGATGCGTACGCGCAGCATTGGCGAGACATCGATCTGGTCCTTATCGATCTCGGCCTTCCCAAGATCGATGGATGGGAGGCATTCCAACACATGCGCGAGATCAATCCCAATGTGAAAGTGATTTTTGCCAGCGGCTACATTGACCAAACGCTGCGCGAGAATCTGATAAACGGCGGAGCGCTGGATCTGGTCCAGAAGCCGTACATGCCTGATGAGATTCTCAATCGCGTACGCGAAGTGCTTGCAGCAGAGGCCGACGCCGTGTCGGCTTGATGCGCTATGGCTGCACCTGAAAATGCGGCGCCGTGAGGCACGCTAAGTAGCCTCGCGCTGTAAAGGCGTCGGCGGCTGCGCGCGCTTCTGCCTCCGTCCGATAGAACCCGTACATTGATGATCCGCTCCCCGACATTGCCGCATAGACTGCCCCGCCGCGCAGCATCTCCTCCTTTATCTCCCGCAGCATCGGGTACAGGGGAAATACCACAGGTTCGAAATCGTTCATCAGCTCCTTGCCAAGCACGTCGGGTGTGTGAAGTCCCTCGCTGAGAATCTCCCGCAGGTCGCGTGCGTCGCTGCGCGTGCGAACATGGACTTGGCGGAAGGCCCAAGCGGTGGAGATATGGATTCGGGGATTGCAGAGCAGAATCCAGTAAGGTATATCGAGCGAGAAGAATTCTAACACCTCGCCGCGTCCTTTCCCTAACGCCGATCCTGTACCGAGAAAGAAGGGAACGTCGGCCCCAAGAAGCACGGCCAACTCGTGAAGGGTCTTGCTATCTGCCGTGCGGTTCCAGAACGACGGCAGCTTCGAAAGTACCGCAGCAGCGTCGGAACTTCCGCCGCCGAGGCCCGCACCGGTCGGGATTCTCTTGAGCAAACGGATGTGAACGCCGGTGTCGGGCTTGAGTACGTCCTGCAGATATTTCGCAGCACGGTGGCATAAGTTGGAAACGTCGCCGGGTACTTCGCGCGTCGAGCTTTCAACCTGTATGTCCGGCGAGGGCAGGAACTCGATCTCATCATACAGATTGATGCGATGGAACACTGTTTCGATGTTGTGGAAGCCGTCGGGACGGCGCGAAACAATCCTGAGGCCGAGGTTGATCTTCGCGTACGCTGGGAATATCGTCTTCGAGGAATCGCTCATAGTTCGTCCACGCAACAGTATAGCGAAATCCGATGACAGAGTACAGGTAAGCCCTTTTCATTCAATCACCTTTTTCGTATCATATCACCGCGTTTGTCAGTCCAACAACGATCCGTACATCCCATGAGGCGCGAGCCTGCTGCATGCCAACCTTGAAGCTTCACCACAAGATTCTCCTCGCGTTGGTTCTGGGCGCCGTGTTCGGCGCGGTGTTCAACATCAGCAAGTACAAACTGGAAGTCATTTCGCGCATCGACAGGCATGAAACACAGGCGGCGGTCGTGGAGCGATGGCGCTCGTTTGCATTCGTTGATCGAGAGACGAACGAGGTGCGCGCGTCGTTCGGGCCTGAGGATCAATTGAAAATCCTCACTTTCTTCGGCAGGCTTTCGCCCGCCGAGAGGTCCAAGCTCCGTGTGCTGGCCGGGCTGGAAAACGCCGAGCAGCGCAGCTTCACGGATGTCACGAACATCGAGAAAGTCAAGACGATCGCCGTTCTCATCAAGCCTGTCGGCACCATCTTCATTCGTCTCCTGATGTTTGTTGCAATTCCACTTGTTCTCTCGTCGTTGTTGGTGGGGGCTGCAAGTCTCGGTGACATCCGGAAGGTAGGCCGGATTGGTGGCAAGACAGTGATGTTCTATCTTGTCACGATTGTTTCGGCGATTACGCTGGGTTTGGTGATGGTCAACGCCCTGCAGCCCGGCACGCGTCTCAGTGCCGAGGCGCGGGAGAAGTTGATGGTGAATTACGAGCACAACATCGCCGAGAAAATCCAACAAGAAACTTCCGTCGATTTGGTGGATACCATCCTGCGCATCGTGCCGACGAACCCGATGGAAGCATTGGCACGAGCCGACATGCTTGCGATCATTTTCTTTGCGTTGATGGTGGGCGTGTCGCTGACGCTCGTTCCGCAGAATAAGAGCGGGCCGGTCATTTCCTTTTTCGACGGCCTGAGCGAGACGATGATTCGGATGGTGGAGATGATTCTGGTGATCGCGCCGTACGGCGTGTTTGCCCTCATCTCGGCGGTGGTCGGAGAATTCGGTTTCGATATCCTTCAGACGCTCGGCTGGTATGTGATCACGCTTTTGGTGGCGTACACACTGCATCAGTTCGTCACACTCGGCATCCTGGTTCGAACACTGGGCGGCATGAACCCGATGACCTTCTTCCGGGGCATCAAGGAGGTGATGCTGATCGCCTTCAGCTCCAGCTCGAGCGCCGCGACACTGCCCGTCAACATGGACGCATGCGAGAAGAATCTCGGCGTCCCCAAGCAAATCACGAGCTTTGTTCTGCCCCTCGGCGCCACAATCAACATGGACGGCACCTCGATGTACCAGGCCGTAGCCACAGTGTTCATTGCGCAGGTGTACGGGATTGACTTGAATCTTGGTGCGCAGCTTACGATCATTCTCACAGCGGTGCTGGCCTCCATCGGTACCGCTCCCGTGCCGGGCGTCGGCATTGTCATGCTCATCATCGTACTGCGGTCGGTGCATGTGCCCGAGGAGGGCATCGCCCTTATTCTCGGAGTCGATAGATTTCTCGACATGTGCCGGACGGTGTTAAATGTTTCTGGCGATGCAGTAGTCTCCGTTATCATGGCAAAGCAGGAGAAAGTGCTCGGCGTCGCCAACCCCGATGCGGTATGAGAAGCTTCCCATGGAGCGCGCAACATTGGTGCCGATAAGAAATATCCTGATTGGCGGAGGAGAGCGTCTGGTTCTGTTCGCCGGCCCGTGTGTGGTCGAAAATCGTGACCTTGTCCTGCGCACGGCCGAGGGTGTCAAGCGCGCTGCCGAAAGGTTTTCGACGCCCGTTGTGTTCAAGTCCTCGTACAAGAAGGCGAATCGCACGAGCGGCAGGTCATTCGTTGGCATCGGAATGGATGAAGCGCTGAAAATTTTGGAGGAAGCGAAGAAGGCGTTCGACCTTCCGATTCTTACCGACATCCACGCGGAAGCTGAAGCTGCCGTTGCCGCAGAAGTGGCCGATGTTCTCCAGATCCCGGCTTTCCTCTGCCGTCAGACGGAGTTACTGCGCGCTGCCGGTCGGACGGGTCGCGTGGTGAACATCAAGAAGGGACAGTTTCTGGCGCCGGAAGACATGAAGCACGCGGCAGCAAAAATTGAAGAAACCGGAAACACCCGCATACTCTTCACCGAACGCGGCACAACATTCGGCTACCACAATCTCGTGGTGGATATGCGTTCGTTGAAGATCATGCGCGATCTGGGCTACCCCGTTGTCCTCGACGCGACGCATTCGGTGCAGCTGCCGGCCGGCGACACACGCACGGCGCAGACAGCGGGGCAACCGGAGTTCATTGCACCGCTGGCACGCGCCGGGGCCGCAGTCGGCATTGACGGACTGTTTGTCGAAGTCCATCCCCATCCGCCTGAGGCTCTGAGCGATGCTGCGAGTCAACTGCGGCTGGATTTGCTGGACGATCTGCTGCGGCAGGTGACCGAGATTGATCGGCTCATCAAAACGTGGGAGCGTGCGTGAGCGGCGGGCAGCAGAAGGAGGTCGTCGCCTCGTGCTGACGCAGCGAGCACTCATCGCGAAAGCGCGGCGCATCAAGCTCATTCTGCTGGATGTGGACGGCGTGATGACGGATGGCGGAATCTATTACACAGCGTCGGGCGCGGAGATGAAACGCTTCAACGCGCAGGATGGCTACGGCATTGCTCGGGCGCGCGAACACGGGCTTGCCCTCGGCATCATCAGCGGGCGCGATACGCCCGTCGTGACGCGGCGGGCAAAAGACCTGAAGATCCGGGAGGTGCATCAGGGCAGCGACGACAAGCTTGCGGTGTTCGAGGATATCAAACGCCGCCACCGCCTCACCGACAGCGAGTGTTGTTTTATGGGAGATGATCTGTTCGATTTGCCGCTGCTTTCCGCTGTCGGATTTTCGGCTGCGCCGGCCAATGCCCGCGACGAAGTAAGACGGCGCGTGCATTTCGTGTGCCGTGCGCGAGGCGGTGAGGGAGCCGTTCGGGAACTGATTGATTTCATCCTCGCCGCGCAAAAACGATGATGACATTCGGTCGCGTGATGAAATCGCGAAGCGATATCTATCCCCGTCCGTTGCGGGAAAAAGAACGAGATCTGTTGGAGTTTGTTCTTCCTGAGGAAAGCCCCGGCTATGCCGAATACCGTCGGCGTATTGCGGGCATGGTCGTTCTGGCAGAAGGCCGTCGAGGAACGGGAAATCTGGTCCTCGGCAAGAAGGGAGACCAGGCGGACACGATCTCTCCTCTCGCGTCCGTGATTGCCTACGGCGCCGTCGAGACGACGCAGGACACCTACACGATTACAGTCCGAGAACATGTCGGCGACCAGATCGACATCGAGATTGTTTCTTCACACGGGAGAGAAATTCCCGATCATTTTGAGGAGAAGAGGCGGTGGACCTACTCGGCGTGGCGACCGGGAATGCCCTCGCCGGCAACGGAAACACCGGTGCGTGAAGTAAAGGTTACTTCAACTCTTACTCTTGTCATTGCCGTGCACGATCGCCGTGTGTGGTTATATGATGCAACAACCGGAATGAACCATCTCATTCCTATTACCAATTTCTACAATGAGCTGATGCTCCACAAAGGCATTCGGGACCCGAACGTCGCCCTGCAGGCGCAGCTGTTCTACACCGATCTGCACAGGTATTCCGATGCCGATTTGCGAGGCGCGTTTATTTCCTACAACGCCGTGTGGAAGAAGGTTACTCTCGTTGTGGACGAACCTCATGCAGCTCAAAGCGGATGGACGGCCTTCTTCAGGAGAATGTTCAAGCGATGAGTGACACGTCGAAAACCCTGGACATCATTGAAGAAGGAAAGCGTGTCGTCCGAATCGAGGCTCATGCAGTTTCCCAACTGGAGTCACGCATCGGCGAAGACTTTGCGCGCGCCGTCGAGCTGCTGTCTGAATGCAAGGGACGGGTGATCGTGACCGGCGTCGGCAAGTCCGGCATCATCGCGCGCAAGATCGTGGCGACGATGAATTCTACCGGAACCCCTGCCGTTTTCCTTCATCCATCCGATGCCGTGCACGGTGACCTCGGCATGGTGCGGAGGGGCGACGTGGTGGTGTGCATCTCAAAGAGCGGCAACACGGAAGAACTGAGCAACCTTCTCCCGATGTTCAAACGATTGGGCGTGCCCATCGTGTCGCTGTTAGGAAGTCTTCGCTCGACACTCGCCAGTGAATCCACGGTCGTGTTAGATGCTTCGGTTGTGGAAGAAGCCTGTCCCCATAATCTTGCCCCAACCTCATCAACAACGGCAACGCTGGTGTTGGGTGATGCGCTCGCCATCGCACTGCTGCGCAAGCGGCAATTCTCCGAAGAAGATTTTGCCTTGTTCCATCCGGGCGGAGTGTTGGGCAAACGTCTCCTGCTGAAGGTGGATGAACTCATGGTGAAGGGCGACGCCATTCCTCGTGTGGGTGTCGATGTCTACTTGCGCGAGGCCATCATCGAGATCACGTCAAAGCGGCTTGGCTGCACATGCGTGCTGAATGCCGACGGCAGCCTCGCGGGCCTCATCACCGACGGTGACCTGCGCCGGCTGTTGCAAAAAACCAGCGACATCTCGACGATCAAGGCAGGCGATGTGATGACGCGAAAACCTAAAACCGTTCCGCAGGGTACACTCGCTGTTGTAGCGCTGCAAGAAATGGAAGCATATAACATTACACAAATCGTTGTGATGGATGAGAAGAACCTTCCCGTCGGCGTCGTCCATTTGCATGACCTCGTGAAAGCCGGTTTGGGAGGAGATGAGGCGATAGGATGAGCACGAAAACTTCGCTGGTCGCAGGCGCCGCGTTGTTCGCTGCCGCGCTGGTGTTCTCGGCGTGTGAGGAAAAAATCAAACCTTCCGTCGTTGCCCTTCCCGACACGGAACTGCCTTCACAGGAGAGCTGGAATAGCACGATTACGTTCTCGGACTCGGCGCGCATCAAAGCCATCCTGTGGGCGGGGCATATTGCTCGCTTTGCAGTGCAGCGCTACACGATTCTGGAGGACAGCGTGCGCGTCGATTTCTTCGATGCAGACCAACAACACACGTCCGTCCTGACTGCCAAACGCGGCAAGGTCAACGACGCGACACAGGATTTTGTCGCCTACGACAATGTTGTTGTCACGTCCGATAGCGGGACGACACTGCGCACCGACTCGCTCTTCTGGAATAACTCGACGCGCAAGGTATACACACAGGCATTCGTGGATATTGTTTCGCCGACCGAACACATCATGGGCCACGGACTGGAGAGCGACCAGAATTTGAAGAACTACAAAATCTTCCGCGTCACAGGCAGTGCGGTGACGAAGGAATGAGGACGTCCGTCTGGGCTGTACCTGTCGCTGTCCTTGCCGCAGCGCTTCTGAGAGTTGATATTGGGAGGGGCCAGACCGGAAAGCTCATCGTCATCGAGAATGCCGATAGTCTTGTCGCCCGCACAATTGAAGGAGAGGAGGCGCGGGAATTGATCGGCAACGTTCGCTTCACGCAGGATCGCGTACGCGTCAGCTGCAATCGGGCCATCCAGTTTCTTCAGACCGGTAACGTACAGCTTGAGGGCAACGTCGTGATCGTAGAAGATAGCCTGACGATGACCTTCCCGCGCGGCATGTACCTGCGTGAAAACCGGATCGCCGTCGCATACGATAGCGTTCGCCTGGACGACGGCCACGTGGTGCTGACGGCTCGCTACGGTGAATATTATGTTGAGCCTCGGAAGGCATTCTTTCGGACAAGAGTCGTGGCACGCGATAGGGATTCGAGGCTGGAGGCTGACTCGCTCACCTATTTCCGTACCGAGGAACTTACCATCGCGCGCAGCAACGTTCAGATTGAAAGCTTCCCCGACCACCTCACGATTCGGGGAGGGGAGTTTCATTCCTTCCGGAAGAACGATTACAGCCGCATGACGGTCAATCCGGTGTTGGTACAATTTGATACCTCCACGAATCCTTTCAGAATCGACACGCTGGTTGTTCGCAGCAAAGTGATGGAGGCGTTTCGCGGCGACACACTGAAGCGGTTGGTTGCGAGCGATAGCGTGGAGATTATCCGTTCCGACTTAGCATCGGTGGCGGGAGTCGCGCGGTTCTATACGCAGGGGGACAGCATTCATCTGCGCTCCTCGCCCGTGGTGTGGTATGAGCGTACGCAGGTGTGGGGCGATTCCATTAACGTCTATCTGAAGAAAAGAAAGCTTGACGTCGTGCACGTGATGGGCAACGCGTTCGCCGCCTCGCAAAGCGACACACTGCGCTCCGAAAAATTCGATCAGCTGACCGGCGAGGAGATGAAGATGTTCTTTGGCGAGAATGGCATGGAACGGATGGAAGTGAACACACGCGCGATTTCGCTGTATCATCTCTATGAAGATACCGTCGCGAACGGGTTGAACAAAACCAGCGGCGATCGTATTGTGATGGAGTGGGCGGAGAAGAAACTGAGCACCATCAAGATCTTCGGCGGCGTCGAGGGCACGTACGTACCCGAGAACCTGCTCGCGGGGAAGGAGATGGAGTATGCGTTACCGGGATTTCGGTGGCGAACCGATAGGCCGCAAAAGCGCCCCTCGGATTTTGGACGGAACGACGTTCGGCAAACTCTTTCGACGGGACGATGACACAAGAAGCGAACACACAAACGCCGGTGATGACTCTGCGCGCGGAGAATCTCTTGAAGGCATACAAGAAGCGCGTCGTCGTCAACAACGTAAGCATCGAGGTCAAACAGGGCGAGGTCGTGGGCCTGCTCGGGCCCAACGGTGCCGGCAAGACCACAACGTTCTACATGACCATCGGCATGATTCGTCCCGACGGCGGCCGCGTGTTTCTCGACGACACGGAGCTGACCCATCTGGCGATGTACAAACGTGCACGCATGGGATTGGGCTACCTGCCGCAGGAGGCGTCGGTCTTCCGCAAGATGACGGTGGAGGAGAACATTCTGGCGGTGCTGGAGACACGGGAGATGAGCAGTGCCGAGCGACGCATGCGGTGCGAAGAACTGATGCACGATTTCAGCATCACCCATATTGCACGCAGCAAGGGCTACATGCTCTCCGGCGGCGAGCGCAGGCGGACAGAGATTGCGCGCGCATTGGCTTCTGACCCGAAGTTTATTCTTCTCGATGAACCGTTTGCCGGCATCGACCCGATCGCCGTTGAAGACATTATGCGCATTGTCGCGCACCTCAAGGAGCGCGGCATCGGCGTGCTCGTCACCGACCACAACGTGCACGAGACACTCTCCATTACCGATCGGGCCTATTTGTTGTTTGAAGGAAAGATTTTGATGGCGGGAACGGCGGAGATGTTGGCCAACGACCCCGAGGCCCGCAAACTCTATCTCGGCGAGAAATTTAAGCTCGATCGTTACCGGTGAGGTTCGGAACTCTTTGCAGGGGTCTGAGCGTTCAACAAAGCGGTAGCGTTCCTGACATTATAATCCATCAAACAACACACAAAGGAGGATCCCCTATGAAACACCTCGCAGTCGCTTTCCTCATACTCGCATCGTCGGCGCTCTTTGCGCAAGAGAAAAAGGCCGAGGCTCCCAAAGCGGAGGCAAAGGCAAAAGGTACGATGCTGCACGGGTATGTTGTTGACCAAATGTGCGCCAAGAACATGGCGAAGAAGTCCAACCCCATGGAGCTGGCCGCAAAACACACCAAGGAGTGTGCGCTCGAAGAGGCATGTGCCGCCAGCGGTTTCGGTCTCTTTTATGAGAACGGCAAGTGGGTGAAATTCGACGAGAACGGCGACAAACTCGCGAAGGCCATGATCGAGAGCAGCAAAAAGGACAAGGATCTCATGGCGGATGTCACGGGCGAGATGAGCGGAGAGAAATTTGTCGTTGCCTCGCTCGTTGAATCAAAGATGGCCACCGACGAAATGAAGAAGCCTGCGAAGAAAGAAGAACACAAGCACGATCACGACCACAAGTAGGCGCAGCGTCGTTTGCCTTGAAGTCCCATTGCCCGGTGGCAATGGGACTTTCTCTTTTTGTACACAGACGCCGGCAGGAGTTTATCGACGTCAGGGTTTTTTGTCCGGACTGCTCGCCGTCTCCTTCTTTTTTCCTTCCTTTCCCGTTTCCTCCTTCTTCGTATCGGAGGAAGCTGATTTCTTAGCCTCACTCTTGACGTAGTCGGTAAGATAGAATCCGCTTCCTTTGAAAATCAGTCCTGCGCCCGAGCCGACGACCCGTGCAAGACTGCCGGTTCCGCATTGGGGGCACCTGACCAGTGGTGGGTCGTTGATGGACTGTAGTTCTTCGAGTTCGTTGTTGCAGTTCTTGCACACATATTGGTATGTGGGCATGGTTTCGTTCCTCGCTTGTTGAACATCGTCTTCAGTCGAGAGCTTCAAGCCCTCGTGCAATCCTCTCCACTCCCGCTTCCAGTTCGCTCATCGAACAGGCATATGAAGCGCGCAGGCACGCGTCTTCACCGAAGGCCTCCCCGGGGACCAGGGCAACGTGGTGCTTCTCCAACAAATACGTTGCCATTGCTGTCGAACCGAGAATGCGCCGGCCCTTGAACTGTCGGCCGTAGTACTTGCTGACGTCGAAGAAGACGTAGAAGGCACCGCCGGGGAGCGGCACGGTCACGTGCGGCACTCGGGAAAGCTTGCCGTGCACGAAATCGCGCCGCCGCGCGAACTCGTCCACCATCGAATAGATGTCACTCGAAGGTCCGGTCAGCGCGGCAAGCGTAGCTTTCTGAGCAATCGAGTTTGCGCCGGAGGTTACCTGACTCTGGACTTTCGCAGCAGCCTCCATCACCGCGCGCGGGCCGCCTGCATAGCCGATTCTCCAGCCCGTCATGGAGTAGGCCTTCGACACTCCGTTCACGGTGATGACCAGATCGCGGAGCGATCGGATCGAGCCGATGCTGAAGGGCTTGTGCCCATCGTATGTCACCTTTTCGTAAATCTCATCGCTGATCACAAAAATGCCTGTTTGGCGAACAACTTCGCCAATGTCCTCCAGCTCGCTGCGCGTGAATGTAACACCGGTCGGGTTCGAGGGCGAGTTAAGGATCAGCGCTTTGGTCTTTGCGTTGATGGCCTGCCGCAGCTTGCGGATGTTCGGCCGGAAGCCGTCTTCGATCCGGGTCGGCACAATCACCGGCTTCGCATCCGCCATCTTGACCATTTCGGGATAGCTGACCCAGTACGGGCTGAACAAAACAACCTCGTCGCCCTTGTTGCAGATTGCCTGCAGCACGTTAAAGATGGATTGCTTCGCCCCGGCGGAGACGACAATTTGATCGCGCTCGAAGTGAAGATCGTTGTCGGTGGAGAATTTGCGGATGATGGCGTCGATCAATTCGGGTGTCCCGGTGTTGGGAGTGTACTTGGTGAAGTTTGCTTCGATCGCTTTGATTGCCGCCTCCTTCACATGGCGCGGTGTCGGAAAATCCGGTTCTCCTGCGGTGAGATCGGCCACATCGAGGCCGTCGGCTTTCATCCGGCGGGCTATTGCTGCAAGCCGCAGCGTCTGGGACTCCTCGATGGTGCGCAGCTTGGTCGAAAGGGTGGGCATAACTCCTATCGTGCTTTGCTCGCTTTCACCTTCTCCAGTAAACGACGGCGGACATTATTTGGAACGAACGCCGACACGTCGCCTCCGAAGCGGGCAACCTCGCGCACGATGGACGAGTTCAGGTAGGTGTAGCGTGCATGAGGCATGAGAAACACCGTATCAATGCCGGAATCGAGCTTGCGATTGGTGAGCGCCATCTGGAACTCGTACTCAAAGTCCGATACGGCGCGCAACCCCCGCACAAGAACGCTTGCACGATGTTTCCGTGCATAGTCGACTAGCAGCCCATCGAACACATCAACGCTGACGCGTTTGTTATGGCGGAAGATCTCCTTGATCATTTCCACCCGCTCCTCATCCGAAAACATCGGCGTCTTGGCCGGATTGCGGGCCACCAGTACAATCACTTTCGGGAACAACTCGGTTGCCCGCTGTACCACATCAATGTGTCCGTTTGTAATCGGATCGAACGTGCCGGGATAAACGGCAATCGGTTTCTTGGCCATGTGCACGCTACGCTTTCTGGTTATGCCGAAAGAACGTTACAACAGTGCGACCGAACTTTTTGGTCGGCCCGGTTTCATATTCCTCCGTGGAAGCGAACTGCTTCTGCCGCGTATGCTCAATGAGTAGGTATCCGTGCGGCTTCAGTACCCCGGTGCGAAAGATCAGCTCCGGAATCGTCAGCGTAGCCTCGAACGCATACGGCGGATCGGCAAAGATCACATCGAAGGATTCCTGGCATCCGCGAACAAACCAGAGGGCATCTTCCTGCAGCACGTCTGCACGGTCTTCGCACGCAAGTGTCTTAAGATTCTTCTCGATGGAACGAACCGCTTCGCGGTCGCTTTCCACGAATGTTGCGTGTGCGGCCCCCCGACTCAGCGCCTCGATGCCAAGGCTCCCGCTGCCCGCGAACAGATCCAGCACGTGGGTTCCTTCGAGGTCAATTCTGTTGCTGAGAACATCGAATATCGTCTGCTTCACGCGGTCGGTGGCAGGACGAACCGAGAGATTCTTGACCGTCGTAAGGATTCGTCCTCTGTACATTCCGCTGATGACACGCATTGCAGCAATAAGGTAGAGAATTCGGTTGGGATTTTCCACTGATGGGCAAGGTCACTTCTGGCGCAGCGCAATGCCGACGGCTGCGGCATACCGAAACGCTCGCGCGGTAAGATCGTTGTTGAGGCGGAGCTTTGTGGCAACCGTGACCGTGCGGAAGGGGTTCAGGACTTCGACCGGCACCGGCAACGCCGCCCGAAGTTCTCCGATCAGCCCTTCGTCCAACGATTTTCCAAACACCATCAAACACTCCAGCTCCTTGTGGCGTTGGGTGAACAAGACAAGCTCCTGAACGATATTCTCGTCCTGCGTGACGAGCCTGTAGCTGTAGGACTCCACATCCCAGTTGTGCAGAATACTCATATCGAGGCGTTCGGCTTTTACGCCAGCCAGACCAACCAGTTTTGTTTTCGTGTCCGGATAGCCGGCTCGAAGAACCGTCTCCGCTGCAAAATGATCACCGTCGACACCGGCCAGTTGGAGCTTCAGCCGGCCCATCGCCCGTTGGATCTTCTGCACAACATCGCGTCGCACCGATACCGCGAGCACGTTGCTGTACTCGCGCGAGTTCGCATTGGGCAGAACATGATAGTCGGAAATGAAAGCCTGTTTGGGCGAGCCGGGGAAGTACTCACTCAGCTCCCATGCGATCTGTTCTTCAATCACGTTCTCGGTTGCAACGTCAACAGGAATGATATTCACAAAGAGGCGTGCGGTATCGAGGGCGACGGCAGCCTCCTGAACTCCGAGGTGCTGCTGGAAAAGAAACGCGGATAAGCGTTCAACGAAATCATCCACGCCCGGTGTGTCGTCTCCCGCCTGCTTGAACAGCTCGCTCTGCCACTCGAGGGCCGCGTGTAACGTCCACCGGCCTCGATCCGATTCAAGCAGCAGTGCCTGGGAGCTGTGCTCCGCGATGTGGAGTCCGAGTACGATCTTACTCATGGAACAAAGATGAAAGAGCCTCGCCAGGGTGCGCAAGAGGGCGAGGCAGAGGTCATGCTTACCATGTCGTGCTCAATATGTAAAAAAATGCTTGTGCATGCAATACAACCCTCTCGGACATGCTGCGCACGAGAATGCGTTGCTGACGTGAACTCCTGGCGGGATCCGGCTTCCGGTTGGCCGCCCCTGCACAAGATTGAATTACCCTGCGACGCGCGAAGGAACGTCGAACTCCGGAACGAGTTCGGTGTGTGTGAACGCGGAGGCCACAACCGGCTGTGAACTTCGCATGGAGTTTCATGTGGTCCGGTTCTCGCGGGATTGTAGTTTCTACAAATCAAATTCTGCATCACGGTGGTAACTCCAAACTCGCCTACCATTTCTCTCCTCACTATTCTTCTCACCCATCATTCGCCTGTAACCCATGAAGTCCCTTTTGTTTACGGTGTACGACGTTTGTCGTACGACGAACGGCACGCATGGCATACGGGGTGAACAAAGAGGTCAGAGACAAAACATTTGAGGTGAGGGATCAAGACATGAAACGCATACTGTTCGTTCCCGTCGTATGGTGTCTGCTCGTTCCGGCGATAGCGGCGGGACAGGTGTCGTACAATGACGTGGCGGTGATTGTGAATACCAACAGCGCAGCGTCGCAAACGATCGGGAATTACTTCAAGCTGAGGCGAAATATCCCCGCTGCGAACATGATTTATGTTCAAGCGGACACGGTCGAGGAGATTGATAGCACGCAATTCAATCAATTGCGGGCACAGATAGAAAACCACCTCGTCGCAAACAATTTGCAGAACAGCATCAACTATCTTGTTACCACGAAGGGCGTGCCGCTGAAAGTGAATCGGGGTTCTACCTATTCCACCACGTCGCCGTCGTCGTCCGTCGAAAGCGAGCTGATGTTGATCCTGGGGAGTTACAGTTCTTATATCGGCGGCGCAGGTCCCCAGATGAATCCCTATTTCTATCAGACGACAAGTTTCTCGCGTGCGGCGTACGGCATCTATCTCGTCACGCGGCTCGATGCCTACACGGTTCAGGATGTCATTGCTTTGATCGACCGGAGCGGACCCAACGTGCTTGTGGACCCGGCGGCGCCGTTTCTCTTCGATCAGGATCCGGCCTGGACCTCGCCGCTCAATACGTATATGGCGCGTGCACGTAACACGCTGGTGAACAAAGGTAAAGTCGTCACACTCGATTCGACGTCCGTGTATCTAACCAACAGACAGAACCTGCTGGGCTACATGAGTTGGGGCAGTAACGACCACTATCAACATCTCTATACGCAGTATGCAATTCCGTACAACACGTACGCGCCCGGAGCAATCGCCGAAACGTATGTTTCCACCTCCGGACGCTCGTTCGAGAATCCGCCGCACTACGGCCAGTCGCTGATTGTAGATTTGCTCGCCGAAGGCGTCAGCGGAGCAAAAGGGTATGTGTATGAACCGTTCTCGAACGCGATGGCGCACGCATACATCCTGTACGATCGCTACACCTCCGGCTACAATCTGGCCGAGAGCTACTTCATGGCTTCGCTGCTGGTATCGTGGATGGATGTTGTCGTTGGCGATCCGAAGACATCCATTACCTTTGCTCAGGGTCCGCTGCCGGTGCAGCTCGCAAGTTTCACGGCAACGGTCCTTCCGCAGGGGGGTGGAGTGGAGTTTCGGTGGAGAACGATTTCGGAAGTGAACAACTACGGTTTTTACCTCCAGCGCGCGGATACGACGAGTTCGGTGTTTGAAGATGTGCCCGACAGTTTCGTGCCGGGGCACGGCACGACGCTGATACCGCAGGACTATGCGTGGACCTATACTGCTGCGCCTGCAGGAACGTATTACTATCGCCTTCGCCAGGTAGACCTCGACGGAACCAGCCACTTCAGCGATCGCATCGTCGTCACACGCACAACGCCGACCGATGTCAGGGAAGACGCGCGCGCTGCAGCGTTCCGTCTCGAGCAGAACTACCCCAACCCGTTCAATCCAGCGACGACGATTACGTTTACGATGAACGAAGGAGGATTGGCGACGCTCACCGTTTTTGATGTGACCGGCCGCGAGGTTGCTTCACTCGTGAACGAAGTGCTGAGCGCAGGAACGCATCGGCGGACGTTTGATGCAAGCGGGCTTGCCAGCGGCGTGTATTACTACCGACTTCGCGTGGGAGATCGGGTGGAGTCGAAGCGGATGATGCTTGTCAAGTGACGACGATCGCGGAGCGGCTGCGATGCCGCTCCTGCGTCAGCTCAGGGCTGCGTAGTTACGCTGCAGTTTTTCCAACGTTTCTGAAAATGTGTTCAGTTTTTCTTGCTCCTTCTCCACAACTTCTTTTGGCGCTTTAGCCACGAAGTTTTCGTTGGAGAGTTTGGCCTGAACACTCTTGAGCAGGCTCGAGACACGCTCGATCTCCTTTCGCAGTCGAGCCTTCTCCACTTCAATGTCGATGATGCCCTCCAGGGGCACAAACACCTCATCGCCCTGCACCACGGCAGTCGCAGAAAGCCTCGG
>JBBIRR010000052.1:0-25074 GCA_037441705.1 Ignavibacteriales bacterium | reverse complement strand
GACAATAATTGCCAATCCAACTTCGTAGCCGGCTGGTCGGAATATCATTCCGATTTACAACCCGGCGGTTTGATTCTGAACCGCCGCGCCTGCCTCAGAGGCACTGGCGCTAATGTAGGACGCGACACCAGTCTTGTAAATTATTGGATGAAGGTTACCTGGGATTCAACGTAGAGCATGGGTGCGGCAGACGTTCTTCTTACATAGTTATAGAAACACATGGTCATTGGCGTCAGAAGTACCCTCGCACGTGATTCCTTCCGTTTGTCTGTACTCATACCCAACGAAATAAATGCCCCGCAACCACCTCGCTAATTGAGCCCGCTGCTGTTCATCAGCGAACTCCTCCACCCAGAGTTCAGGAAGATAGCGACTCACGCGTTGAAATTTCCTTGCATTCATTGGGATACATACGACATACTTCGCAAGGATTTGATTCTTGAACCGCGTGTACAGGTGTTCCTTATCTTTATTTTTCGAAAAGAACTGCAGAATATCTTCTTTCAACGCTTTCTTAGTGCTATCCTCGTCCTTTCCGAGTGGAATCACACTGAGACTTGAAATCTCCCTGAAGATTCGATGTGCGTCCTCTCTCCTATCCGACATATAACCTGCTTCCAAGATGTCAAGTGTCTCGTAGAACTTCTTGAGATACTCGCCGTTCGGGCTGAGAGCCTGATAGAGGACAGCAACGAGTTTGTACTTCTCGAATTCTGATATCGGGAAAGAACCGGCAGGAATCGTAAGCGACTTGTCAGTAGCTTTCTCCTTAGACTGCATTTTGGTGCTTCGACCCTTCCTGCCCTTTGATTCAATTTCCATGTCAAAAGCATTGTCACCAATTGTGATCTCCTTCCAGTCAGTATCACCAATCCATGTTTGTAACTTCGATAAGAGATCTTCAGGGGTTGCCTCGTTCGTTCCTTCACTGGTCATGCTGAGGAGTTTCAGTGTAATGCCCAGTAGTTCTCTTTCATACACGTGTGAATTGCCAGACTCGAATCCGTCCTTGAAAACCCACACAAAGACATTCGGTTCTGGGTGAGTATAGCTCTTGCCGTGTGATATGCTTTCTTCTTCTTTTCCGATCCCGCGTGACTCGATGATGTCGCCTTCATCAGTCATTCGAATCCGGCGTAGCACCCTTCCCATGCGTTGCACGAGTGCATCCATTGGGGCTAGTTCAGTAAAAAGAACATCCGCATCGAGATCCAATGAAGCTTCAACCACTTGAGTTGCCACAAGAATTTTGGGCACCCTTTCATCCTGGGGTTTCGGGTTCTGAAATTCGCCTTTCGTACTGGTTTTTCTATCTCCGCACATCTTCACTTCGCGGTCACGCCTGTCGCTGAGTGTGAAGCGAGAATGTAGCAACCAAATGTTGTTTGAAAGCAACTTGTTGTCAGATTCGTCAACCATCTTTTTCAACTTGGAATAGACGCTTTGCGCTTGCCTCACAGTGTTGAGAATCACGAGGACGCGCTGTCCCCCATTTTTCGTTGCCTCCTTAATAACAGGCGTAAGTTCTTCATCTCCAAGTTCAAACGATGGTTTGTTTTCCACCGACTTTTTGTCCAGAAGTCTCAGTTCTATCTTATTCTTGACTAAGCCACTCAGTTGAGTCTCTTTTTCTTTGTAGATGTTTAGCTCGTCTACATCAACGTGAATTTGTTGGCGCACGAAGTTGGGGAGTGTAGCTGTCATCAAAAGAAACTTTCCACCCATGCGATCAATATCTCTCATGAACTTAATGATGATCGCTGCGGCCCTTGGATCATAAGCTTGCACTTCGTCGATAACCAACTTTGAATACGAAAATGTTGCATAGATCTTCTCGTAACCAGGCGGGCGAAGTGCATATGGGAAGAACTGGTCTCCGGTAGAGACGATCACTGGATTCGATAGTTGTCTGGCTAAATCATACAGCTTGAGTTGTTCAGACTCTCCACCATCGCCGAGCAAGTAAACGTCGGCGTCAGAGTGTAGTAAGCCAACAGAGTTTGCGGAAAAGATACTCCGCGCCCGATCGAATATCTGATTCACAGCGGAGCAAAGGGGTAGAGAGTAGAACAGCTTTTGGTCGGAACCCCAAAGGAATGCAAACTCCGTTTTGCCGAATCCAGTTGGTGCTATAAGGATTGTGTTCTTGTTTTTCCTATCAGTACAGACTTGAAGCTGCCATACCTTTCGTTCATCCTGTTGTTCGATCCTATTCTTGATATTTGTCTTTACAGAATTGAATTCCACAATCGGCATGTCGATCGCTGATAATTCTCCCCCTTCTTTTTCGTAGAATGAGGCATAGTGATCGCAGCGCATCAAGAAGCCGGAAATCAGTATCCATTCTTTCGTTCTCTGCTCAGGCATCTGGGCCCGCCTGGGCAACCAGTACAATTGGTATGGGGGAATGGCGTAGTTAGCAAAAGCAACACCGTTGAGTATTCCCTCAGCCATTTCAGCGTTGAATCTGAGCAAAGCTTCATCGAAGCCGTTGATGCTCTTCGACTCCCGAGCCAAGTTGCGAACAAGTGCTTCGGTGAAATCGTGTTTGTTGTTTAGCATCTTCTCACACAGCAATCGAAACTCGGTATCGTAGACTTGAATCAAATCGGCGAAGTTGTCCCTCCAATGATGATATGCCACTGCCGAAAGAATGAACTGCTTCGCACTGCCATCATGGTCACCATTGACTTCCTTGATCTTATTTTTAAGCGCATCCTGATTAACAAGCAGTACAGAGACGAGGGAATGAGGAATGTTGTGGCTGACATCGAATGGCAGATAGAGCTTGTTGCCGAGCGTTCGGATTTGAAAGGCAGGCAACGCCTTGCCCAGGTCGTGACAATGAATTGCCAGCCGAATATATGCCCGCAGTTTATCATTCAGCGACTGTGCTCGAAGATATTCGAACGCCTCCAGCAAGTGGTTTGTATGCTCTGAAAGCGTGACGGGGCCACCTTTGCTCTTTGAGGCACTCTTTGCCAGAATAGTCGTTTCTTTTGCGTTCATAATTCCGCCAAGAATACAGGTAGTTGAACTTCCTCATCAAACAGTATTGTTTGCCCAGCGATGAGTCCATCATTGAGTTTCGTGCGCAGATATTCAAACTGACGTTGCCCGTGCCGATTTTTTGTTGTTGCGAAGTCAGCCACTTCCCAGAACGTGGTCAGATTGTAGAGAAGCCCGTCATGCTCGTCGAAGCCGCTCACACCGTTCGAATTGCCGTTTGAGAGCAACATTCTCTGCGGTATCCAGAAAAAGTGCCTATAATTGGCATCCCGCCTTCGAGGCTGTAATTTTCTCAGATCAAAGACTTCGCTCAGCTCCTCAATAACGATCCAGTCCTCGGCACGACCGACATGGAGAACCTCAAGCCTACGAACCGGATTTTCCAGCGAAGATTTCATGAACCCCAAAAATGTCTCATCTTCATGCGCCAGATGAATCATAAGCCGTACGTTATCGAGGACATCAATGAGAACGGGGACTTGTCCACCGATGTGCTCGACATGCCCGCCCACACTCCGATTTTCAACATATCCGAAACGGCCTACATGAGCGGTCTTTGAAAGATTTCGGAACCAGATGTACTCGGTGGTCTTGCTTTCAAAGCGACCGGCGATGGAGATTTTGATCCCTCTGAGCTTTTTGTATTCGGGCTTTGATTGATCATCAATGCCAAGCACATTGCACAGAAAACCGATCACAGTGGAGTATGGCGGAATGGGATACGTGTGCCGCCGTTGATAGGTGAAAGGAATCCGATAATGCGCTTGAGGTTGGTAGATGCGAATTCGAAGGGCGTTCATTTTACTATTCCTCACTCTGCTTGGATTTCAGCTTTCACCCCCAAAGCCTGCAGGAACCCATCCCAGTCGTCCTTTCCGGCTTTGATTGAACTTTCCACTTCCAATCGCTCACAATCTTCAATGTAAACAATTGGATCTTTATCGTTCGGGTTCTTCTTTTCCAACCACGAATTCTTCAGCGCATCACTGACCCCGACCACTTTCCAATGCCCATTTTCCTTTTTCACGTCGAGAAATGGGTGAAATACAGGGGAAGGCACTTTCACCGCACCAGCAACCAGAAAGAGCGGGACAATCGAATTCGCTTCGCCGCTGGATTGGGCGTAAAGGCCATGCTTGATTGCACTCAGCAATTCCCGGATGCGAGTGTTTTTAAGTTCTGGTTTGAGTACATATCGCACAACGAACTTCTCTTTTCTTTCTTCGATCTTGATGATTCCGTTTTCATGCTCAAATTCTTTGGCATTCAGTTTCTTGCACTCAACTTCCTTAATTTTGTCTCCAATATGGATAATCAGCTTGTTGGTCTTATACTCAGGTTTTTGGTTTAACATCCAAGAGTCCTCGCCCAGTATGGCAGCATCAATTGTAAAGCTAGCCTTAAAAAAAGAATTATGTTCTTCCTTGTTGTAGGGATCCGGTGATGGATCTTTACCGTTAGCTTTTTTCTCTCCCTGCTGGTATGCTCTTCGAACCAAGTCATGATTGGCGTAGAAAGCGAGGTCCGCTTCATAGGGCGAAAGAGCGATGGCTTTCGTAATGCCAATTGGTGCCTTTCTCGTGATTGCAGCTTCCTCTGAAATGGTGAACATATACCCAAAAGCATCCAATTCGGCACAGGTCAGTATGTCATCTTCGTGAATCTTGAACTGGATGACATCCTTCTGACCGTGAAATACTTTAGCGGTGCTCCAATTGTATGCCTTGCACAGTGTCTCAAACAAATAATGCCTGATTGCTGGTTTGCCAATAAACGACCTCACCTCGCCGTTGACGTTGAGCTTCTTGATTGACAGAATGTTCCCACCGACCTTTTCATCGCGGTTCAGGGCGGAACCGTCAAAGATGATGGTGACGGTGACGTTCTTGATGTTGTTGGTATTCATAGCTCCCTCCTTTTTGATGTCGCTGGTAGTCATGTTTACCTCCATTGGTTATTGCTCGCTCTCTTGCTCTTTTCCTAAAATGCCGCTGAGGAACGAGAACAGAAAAACCTTGAAGAGTTCATCGGAATAGATGGGCTTAAAGGTCTCCACGAGATGAACCGGAAATTCCTTTTTTGCCGATACGAAGATGCGCAGGATGGCGTGAAAGGCTTCATCCCGTTTTCCCGCCCGCACAAGCTCCAATATCCGGTATCCCTGACGATCAAAAGCATCTTTATCATCTATGAAGTCTCGATCTTGCTTGAGGGCGAACCCAGTTCTCTTCAAACTCTCAATGAGATCGGAAGCGTTCCAGCCGGCTACCTGGCGATACAAACTCTTAAGCTCATTATCGTCTCTATGCTGTTCCGCAGCCCACTGCAGCAGTTCTTGAAGCCTGCGACTCGACTCCCTCAGCTTCTGGTGAGCTTGGCGAAATTGCTCGGCATTAACAATGCCCGCTTTTAATTGCTCTTCCAGTTCTTGGAGTCTCTGCTCCAGATTAACTTCGGATGAGGCCAATGCGTTCATGGGTTTCCCTCCTTTTACGTTGTTCTTCGATGAGGGCGGAGAGCTGAAAGATCTGCTCTGCCACCCGTGCTGGGTTTTGCCTGTTTTTGCCCAGTCTCAGTTCCTGGTTGACGAAGTCTCTCTCTGCCTTTCCCCACTCCCCGTACGTTTTAAGTCCAATGCGCAGGAGGCGATAGCCCAACTCAACAAGGCGCGAGAAATCCTGATTGAGGACAAAATTCAAGATGGCGAACTCCCCGATCTGGCTGAGGAGCGAAGCGAGTCGCCGGTCCGCAAGAAGCTCAATGACCTCATAAGGCAGGCTGAAGAATTCGATCTCTCCGCCGCGCCGGGTTACGACCTCGATATTCATTCCTGTCCAAACGCCTAGACTCGTTTGGAGCTTTGTGGCATACTCGATTACCGACATAGCCAGAATCTCTCTCTTCCCGCGTGCCTCTTGCGAGGACGTTGCGCCAAAAGTTTCTTTCGCGAATTCGTTGAGATGATACATAACCTTGAAGGATGGAGCATTGATGAAGATTTCAGAATTGTCGGAAAGACGAGTGAGGGCGAGATGGTGGTGGATGATCAGAAAGCTACATAGATAGCATACTGCTGCACTCTGCCTCAAACTCCAAAAGGCATTTGGGAACTCGTTTATTGATGGACCAATCAAAGAGTTATGAACTATGTTAAAGTTCTTGATCCTGTCAAGAAACTTGGCAGTACCCGGATCTCCCTTCTTCAGTTTCGCAACCTCATGGGCTTCCAACGACCACCCCATTCCGCACATATTGCATTGATTAGATGGAGCCACAGAATCAAGTGATTTAACAAAGTCAGCAAAGAACTCTTTTTGGTTGGCCTGAAGATAATTCCTATACAAAGTGCTCTTTCCCACTATCGAAGCGATTTTCTTTTCACCAAAGTAACGATCTTTAACCTGTAGTTGCGAAAAGAACGGCATTGGAATATGCAATTCGCCGCTTTGCGACAGCATTCCGTCTTTAATATCAACCTCCTCCACCTCTATAAGAGAGCGGAGAAATCCAACCACCCCAGCATTATACAACCAGTTCGAGGGATAGAGTGTTATCATCGCATTCATTGTTTTACCACCTCCAGCATCCCGAAGCCTTGGCTCCGCCGCACGCCAAGACCGACATCGTAAATGAGTTGTAGCACTTCGGGATCGCTCTTGAGTTTGAAAACGCCAACCATTGTGGACATGCTCTGATTATAGTGCGTGATCACTTTTCGCTTGATGGACTTTTTGGCTTCTTCTCCCATCGGATCGAACTCAACGGAAACATCGTTATAGCCGCGGAGAAACTCTTTTGCCGTTTCATTCACTATGAATCGAAGTGAGTCCAGGAATCCATCGTCCCATGGAAGGAGATACCAGTCTGTTTTGTTCTCGCGCTTCTGGTTCACCAACACGGGCGACGCCGTCTTAAAGACAACGTCCGTCGAGTGTATTCTTGTCGCTGGAAGTAACGAGATCCGTTTCCTTTCAAGGGTTGTTGCATACTCAGACTGCGTCTGAAAGAGCTGATAGTTCTTGAGCGCCGGGCTTAGAAAACCGTTGTAGAGATGTGTTCCCAATTCCAATGAAGACGTCGAAATTGTCAGACGAAGTTTTGATCCAACATCGAACCCGCCGTTGTGCGAACCTTTCATTTCCGGAAAATACACCGCAAACGTGAATGGCTTCAATCGCCATCGTGAGTAGTACACTTCATACAATTCGGGACGAGTGTGCGTTATCGCTTTCTTTATCAGAGAGAGTATTCCACTTCGATAATCCTTCGGGAAAATTCCTCTCCCCACCTCATACTCGATCGCCAGTCTCATCTTCTTCCTCCTTTCCGTTTATGTGATCGCATTCAACAAATGAACTTGTTTCTCCGGTTTCTCGGCGACGTGTCCCGGTTGAGCAGCTCGCCGTCCCTGAGGAGTCTCGTTGTTTTGTCTCGGCTCCAGGACTAACCCCAAAGGCAAAACGCCGCTCAGCATTCTTGCGTGACGGCGGCTGCGACTGATTTTGCTTCTCTCTTCGTCAACAATTTTTCGATGAGGAAAAACGGAGTACGGCGGAGAGGACACTCTTATCCAGCGGTGCAGAGCTGACGAGGGGTGGTACCTGGAGATCAGCGTGATGCTACCGCGGGATCTTTCGGACCGAAGGGCAAGACGCAAGCGCACGGCTCTTTCCTTTTTCGTCTGAACGAAGATCCGCCGATTCATCATCGGCTGGAGGTTCCGAACTCCCGAAGTGGTCTGTGCACACACATGTCTGAGTACCCTGGAGACACGTGCCTGGGGATTGCGTACATGCCGCGGCGCACGACGATGACCTCGTCGTTGCGGGTGGAGAGAACCACAGTAAGCTCTGGCCAGAACCGCCTGTGTCGCGGTGCCGCTGGGGAAGCGGCGTACGGCTTAAGGATAGTAAATGCTTATGAGAGTTTCAAGCGTTGTTTTCTCATTCCCCGCTTCCCTCCTTCGCGGCTTGCGTATCCGCGGCATTCTGAACAATCCGTTCGAACAGCTCCGCCCCGGCGGCGGCGACGAGTGAGCAGAACGCAACGAGGATGCCCATGAAAACCCCACCCGCACGATCATCAGTCTCGTTCACCATGATGAACACTTCTCCGCCTGCAACGAATCCGATGATCGCTAACGCGCAGAGCTTGATCGTTCGCAGGGCTTTCAGGGTTGGCTTCGAGAATGTTCTCTTCTGTCTGATGGAGCGCAAGACCTTGAATGCTTGATAGAGCGCCACGAAGAATGGAATGGACCCAACGTATGCATACGCTAAGAATGGATCCTTGAAATAGATCTCGAACAGGGTAGCGTGAGCGTTTCTGCCTTCGAGGTGAGGTTCCCAGAGCATGAACGCAAGCGCCCCCATGCCCATGAGCACAATCACTGCCTGAAGAAATATCGTAGCAGCAACGAGCGAGCGCGGTTTCATTTCTTGGCTGCCGAACGCCTTTGTACTTTCGTTCCCCGATGAGGCAGCTATTCGACTATCGTCCGGCATGACGGGCCTCTGTGTTGTGGCTGCATTGATTGTTCTCTGGCAGGTTATCCGGGCCGAAGAAATATACCCATCGCTTCGGTGTGTATCAACTTCTGATTGCGGCAAGCATTCCGAGCAGCATTCCCGCGCCGCACAAAAACGCAGTGGCAAACGGGTTCACGACTTCGTATATTGACACGAACTTCATAAGGAGACCCGTCCATGCCAACCGCAAAACGTCGCAAAAAAACCAGTGCAAAGTCGGGCAGGCAAACCCGCCGATCCCACCCACGCCCGAAGAAAGCCGAACAGGTACGCGTCCTCGTCGGCACACGGAAAGGCGCGTTCATTCTGACATCCGACGGGAAGCGCAAGAACTGGAAAGTGAACGGTCCGTTCTTCGCCGGATGGGAGATCTACCACATGAAAGGCTCGCCGGCTGATCCCGATCGCATCTACGCGTCGCAGACATCCGGGTGGTTCGGGCAAATCATCCAGCGCTCCGATGACGGCGGCAGGACGTGGAATCCTCCGGGCACGAAACCCGAAGACCTCGTCGGCGCGGACGGCATGCCGAAAGGTATGAGCAACATGTTCGTGTACGACACTTCTCCCGACACCGGCGCGCCCCTCACCACACATCAATGGTACGACGGCACGCAGCATCCGTGGGAGTTCAAGCGCGTGTGGCACCTCGAGCCTTCACCGTCGGACCCCGACACGGTGTATGCGGGCGTTGAAGACGCGGCGCTGTTCCGCACGACCGACGGCGGCAAAACGTGGCACGAGCTGGCTGGTCTGCGTGGACACGGAACGGGTCCCCAATGGGCGCCCGGAGCCGGTGGAATGGGACTGCACACGATACTCATCGATCCGAAGAACGAGAACCGCATGTATGTCGCCATCTCGGCGGCGGGCACATTTCGCACGGACGACGGCGGCAAAACCTGGAAAGCGATTACGAGAGGACTCCGCTCGCTCTACATTCCCAAGGAGGATGCCGAGATCGGCCACTGCGTTCACCGCATCGCGTTCCATCCCGAGCGACCGGATGTTCTGTTCATGCAGAAGCACTGGGACGTAATGCGCAGCGACGACGCGGGCGAGAACTGGTACGAGATCAGCGGCAACCTGCCCAGCGACTTCGGCTTTGTCGTTGACGTTCACGCGCGCGAGCCGGAGACTGTCTATGTCATTCCGATCAAGTCCGACTCTGAACACTTCCCGCCCGATGGAAAACTGCGCGTCTATCGCAGCCGCAAAGGCGGCGAGAAGTGGGAGGCGCTCACGAAGGGCTTGCCACAGCGCGATTGTTTCGTGAACGTCCTGCGCGATGCGATGGCGGTGGACACGCTCGATCCGTGCGGGGTTTACTTCGGCACCACGGGCGGACAGGTGTACGTGTCCCCCGACGGCGGCGACCACTGGCAGGCGATCGTGCATGACTTGCCGGCTGTGTTGTCTGTAGAAGTTCAAACGCTGAAATGATTCGCCACGACTTGCTGCATGAGGTTCAACCCACGTTCGAATGAGCAGATTCTGATGAGCGTGAACAAGCGCAAGAGAAGCTCCGCCAACTCCGTCAGGGGGTTCACAGAAGAGGAACGAGCGGCGATGAAAGAACGCGCACGTGAACTGAAGGCAGAAGCGCGTTTCGCAAAAGATAAGGCAGTAGGAGAAAAGGCTGTGCTCGCAGCGATTGCCGCGATGAACGAACCCGACCGTTCCATGGCGACGCGGCTCCACACCATCGTCAAAGCCAGCGCACCGACGCTCGTGCCGAAAACCTGGTACGGGATGCCGGCCTATGCGAACTCAGACGGCAAGGTGGTTTGTTTTTTCCAGAATGCCGGAAAGTTCAAAACACGGTACGCCACCTTTGGCTTCACCGATGCGGCAAACTTAGATGACGGCGCCATGTGGCCGACCGCCTTCGCTCTGAAGAAACTCACAGCGACTGAAGAAGAGAAGATACGCGCGCTGTTGAAACAAGCAACGAGCTGACGTCGAACGATGATTCGCGTCGTCCTGCCATATCATCTGCGGAATCTCGCGCGTGTCGGTGCGGAGGTGGAGCTTGAGGTGGAGGGTCCCGTAACACTTGCATCCATTCTCGACGCGCTCGAAGCGCGCTATCCGGTGCTGCGCGGAACGATTCGCGACCACATCACGAAGCAGCGCCGACCGTTTCTGCGTTACTTTGCGTGCGAGCAAGACCTCTCGCTTGAGCCGGGAGATACTCCGCTTCCGAGCGCCGTTGTTTCAGGTGCCGAACCGTTCATCATCCTGGGAGCGATCGCAGGAGGATAACGCCATCCCAAACCGCGCTTCAAGAGTTGACGTTCATGTGCAGGCATACTGCCGATTGGTTTCTCGACTGTCATGGCTGAGCAAACAAAATTCTGGTATCTGAACCACTTCAACTTGTTTGAGGGGATGGATGAGAAGTCCATGGCGGAAATTGACCGCATTGCCTCCATGAGTCATGTAAAGCCTCACCAGCCCATCTATTTCCCGGACGAACCGTCGCAATCGGTTTTCCTGCTCAAGAAAGGTCATGTAAAAATCTCCCGTCTCAATCCCGACGGGAAAGAAGTGATTCTCGAGATCATTGGTCCGGGCGAAATTTTTGGTGAGCTGTCGCTGCTCGACGAAGACGCGCAAAGGAACGAGATTGCGCAGGCGCTGGATGATGTTCTCATCTGTGCCGTCAAGAAGCAGGACTTCGAGCGGATGATCACCATGAACCCGGAGCTGAACCTCAGGGTGATGAAGCGCATCGGACTGAGGATGCGAAAGTTTGAAGAACGGGTGACGGACCTTGTCTTCAAGGATGTGCGGAAGCGCGTTGCGAGTTTTCTGGTCGGCTATGCCGAAGAATTCGGAAAGATGAAACATGGCGTTGTGAGCATCAAGATGCATCTGTCCCATCAGGAGATTGCGTTCCTCACTGGTTCGTCACGACAAACGGTTACGACGACACTGAATGAATTCCGTAGTGCCGGACTCATCGACTTCTCTCGCGAAGGGATCACCATCAAGCAGTTCCACAAGCTGAAAGAAATCTCGCAGTAACTCTTTTCGCCTATCGGCGTCTTGCCCGGCGAGAGCCTCGAGCCGCTGCTCCGGCATAGGCTGCGCGCGGCTCTCCTGCTCTTCGGCTTCATTTGTCACCTTCCTGACATCATTCCTTCCCAGCCTGACGTATCATACATCAGCTTCACGTCCCGAAGACTCTCGATCTCGGGACCGTTACTCACATGCACAATAATCAAAGGAGTCACCTATGCGATACCGTATCCGTCCCATTGCGTTTGCGCTTGCCCTGATGGTAAGCTTCAGCATCTTCGGGCACGCCCAGACTTCGAAAGCGGCGAAGAACGTGGCGCTCAAGCAGTATTGCCCCGTTGCGTACATTGCGATGGGGAAGGCACTGAAGGGTAATGCAAAGTTTGTGTCAACCTTCAAGGGAAAGAAATACTACTTGCTCAATGCCGACGCGAAGAAAATGTTCGACGCGGACCCGGAAAAGTATCTGCCCAAGTATGACGGCTATTGTGCCACGGGGGTGGCAATGGGACAGAAACTCGAGTCTGATCCGGCGATCTTCACGATCCATGAGGGTGCGACCTATCTGTTCTCAAGCAAGGAAGCGAAGGCGGAGTTCGACAAGAATCCCGAAGCGACCATTGCAATGGCCGACAAACAGTTTGCTGCGCTCGGCAAGACGCACTAAGTCCGTCTCGGATTGGGCCTCGATCATGGGGTGCTGCGCTCGCTTCACGCTTGATGCTCGCATCGCTGAGATGATCGGCGAAGAGAACTATAGGCTGAGTCAATACGGGAACCCGATGTCGCAGCACCCCGTCCATGTGCGTGAAGAACGCATGAAAGCGCAGGAGGAATCGGCGTTCACCGAAGCCAACAGGAATGTGCCGTCCCAGAGTTGCCCATCACGGAAACACGGTTCTAGCAATTCAAACACATTCGATGGAGGCGGCGTGTCGGCGTGAAGAGAGAACAGAACGCTTCCTCGATGACCGGCGCTCCGTTGCCCGACATGGGTCGCGAGAGTCGTGGCTTTGTCCGCCAGCGGACAACAATTTCCTGATCGTCAAGCTATCTTCATTACCGTTAAGCCACAAGGATGGATCATGCACCTTATCGAGGTTTTCGTAGAAAATGGCTGCGAGTCCTGCGAACGCGTCGTCGCTCTGGTCACGCGCTTTGCGAGCGATGGAGAGACGATGGTGCGCGTCTATGAGAGAACGAACGATATTGAAATGTTCTATGAACGAAGCGTGGTTATCTGCCCGGCAACGGTCGTCAACGGCACGCTGGCATTCTATGGAGAGTTTTCGATGAACGAACTTCAAGAGTACGTCTCCAAAAAGGAGACCGTAGCGGGCGCCGTTCCAGTGTTGAAAGCGAAATCGCCACGCAAGGCTTCATGGTTGCAATTCATTCGAAATCTTCTCTCTGGATTTGTTGCAATCGTATCGTTGATGATTGCCGGCGTTCAGTGTTCACACTCGCCATCCGGCGACATGGTCACTCTCTCCGGAGGGATGTTTACGATGGGAGGAACAGGCTCCCGCTACACTGATGAAACACCAACACATGATGTATCGCTTCGCCCCTTTCAGATTGATCGGTACCTGGTAACAAACGAGCAGTTCGACGACTTTGTTCGTGCAACTAACTATGTCACCGATGCCGAGCGAAAGGGGTGGGGCTGGGTATTTCGAAAAGGCGCTACCGATTGGGAAAGGATTGCGGGAGCAGATTGGCGGCATCCGGAAGGACCGGATTCCGATATCAAAGACAGAATGAATCATCCTGTTGTGCAGGTCTCCTGGAACGATGCACGGGCGTTTGCCTCGTGGGCAGGCAAACGTTTGCCGACAGAAGCCGAATGGGAATACGCGGCACGCGGCGGGAGGAAACAGCAAACCTTCCCCTGGGGAAACGAGTTGATGCCCGATGGTAAGCCACACGCCAATTTCTGGCAAGGCACCTGGCCGGACACCAATCGTCTCTATGACGGCTACTACTACACGTCGCCCGTCGGAAGTTTTCCGCCGAATGATTTCGGCCTGTACGATATAGTCGGCAACGTGTGGGAGTGGTGTGCCGACTGGTACGACGAGAACTACTACAAGGTCTCACCGATTGCGAATCCTGTCGGTGCAGCGAGCGGCAAATACAAAGTCGCCCGCGGCGGCTCATGGTTTTGCAGTGAGGCATACTGCGGCGGTTATCGCAATGCGTTTCGTGGACGAAGTCCGAAGGCGTCCAGCTTCAACAATGTCGGCTTCCGATGCGCGAAGTCCATTTCATCAACCAATCCATAATATTCATCACAGTACAAAAGGAGCAACACCAATGTACACGTTCCAGAAGTTGTTCGTCGTCGCAGCGTTAGTGCTGACTACGGCAGCCGGGTACTCGCAGAACAAGGAGAATCCGTGCAACCCCTGCGGGAAGAAAAAGGAGATGACGAAAGAAAACCCCTGCAATCCCTGCGGGAAGAAAGCCGAGAACCCCTGCAATCCCTGCGGCAAGATGTCGAAGGGATGGAGCATTGACCCTGCGCATTCGGCAGTAATGTTTTCGGTCAAACACCTTGTCATCTCCGACGTGACCGGGAAGTTCAAGGACTTCGCGATAGACTTCTCAGCAACGAAGGACGATTTCTCCGATGCAATGGTCTCGGCAAAGATCATGGTGTCGAGTATCAGCACCGACAATGAGAAACGCGACACGCACCTGAAATCAGATGACTTCTTCAATGCCGAGAAGTATCCCGAAATTACCTTCAAGAGCACAAAATTTGAAAGGGTTGGCAAGGACCAATACAAGATCATCGGCGACCTCACGATTCGTGGCATAACCAGGAAGGTGGTATTCGATGCTACATTGAACGGCTCGATGAAAACGCCGATGGGCACGCTGTACGCCTGGAAAGCAACCACTGCCATTAACCGGTTCGACTTCGGTTTGAAGTGGAATATGGCAATCGAGTCGGGCGGGTTGATTGCCGGCGAGACTGTGAACATTGTTCTCAATCTTGAATTGAATAAAACAAGCTAAGAGCGTAGTGCACATGTTCCATCGCGGAGACCGCCGAGGGTCTGGCGGCGTAATGAGCAAGAATCCCTTTGGAAGAAACACAGGCTTTCTCTGCGGTCTCTCCGGTTTGATTTCGTTCCTCGCTGGGTTATCTCCGGCATCTCTCGACATTCTTGGTTAGCGCAAGTGGAAGAACAAGAGGACAGCAACACTATTCTCCTGATTGCCGATATCAGCGGCTACACGCGCTTCACGAAAGAGCATGCACACACGGTTGCCGGCAGTCATGGAAAGCAAATCATCGTCCGATTGCTGAAGGCGCTAATGAAGAGTGCGAAACCACCTTTGAGGGTGGCTGAACTCGAAGGAGATGCTGTGTTCTTCTATGCCCGTGCCTCAAATAACAGTATCACCGAGGTTGCAGACCGCGTGAAGGAACAACTAGTAGATCTGTTTTCCGCGTTCAAGGCGGAACTTCAAGCAATCGACGCGCTGACGACGTGCGGATGTGATGCCTGCGACCATATCCACGACCTTCAGTTGAAGGAGGTCATCCATCTTGGCCGGGCCGACATCGAACAGGTTGGCCGGTTCCAACAACTCTTTGGACTTGATGTTATCATTATTCATCGTTTGCTGAAGAACTCCATTCCGACTAAAGAGTATGTCTTGATGACGAAGCCGATGTTGAATGCGATAAAGGATTTTTTTGGATTGCAGCCCGAACACCGACAGGAAACATTCGAAGGTGTTGGCACAATTGAGACTGTTGTCTTTTATCCGGATCAACTTCCTCTTGAGAGAAGCGAGGACGGTACGCACGCCCGACGCGTATCTATTTCGCACTCTCTTGATAAGTTCGTTTGGCAGATACTCTTACGCTACCACACCGTGCTTGATCGGTTCGGACTTGAAATGCGAGCAAGGGCACGTGATGGTGTGAAAGCATGAGTCTATACGATTGTACCCGTGACACATCACAAACTCGCGTAGGCTTACTGTTGCCTAAGAGACTCTTCATCATTATCATTACGTGAGATATTCATAATTACACGGGAAGGCACTCCCGGAAGTGCTTGACCGACCCCATCAATGACCACTCAAAGGAATCACAATGAAAAAGCAGTATCTCGCAATCGTAGCTCTCCTCTTGACCGGGATCGTGTGGCATGCCGAGCTCACCCGGTCACATCCGAAAGGACACAAGGTTCTCATCCATGTGGTCAGCAACATCAAGAAAGACGACGGGCCGCCATGCGTTGCCTTTGATATCGCTTACGCGAACCTCGTAGCAGGAAATCGGGTGGAGCTCCTCTTCGATTCTGAGGCAGCATGGAACCTGAAAAGAACTGACGCGGATGGAAAGAACGATTTCGACCGCTATGAAGTACCCGCCGACTTGAAACAGCTGGTCATTGCTCAGCTCAAGGAAAAAGACCTGCAGGCTGTAAAAGACTTTGGGGGATTCTTGGAACTCCTCTCGAAGAAAGGGGCGGACATCACCGTCAACGGTACATGGAATGTGCTCACCAGCGTTGAGAAAGAACTCAAGGGCAAGACAAAGCTGCCATCATACGTGAATCCACTGACGCTGAAAGAAATGGTTGAGCATATGAACTCCGCGGAGAGTTATTATCGGTATTGAATTCAACGAAAGGTACAACTGCATGCCGATGCACTCTCGTGTTCTTTCCCTTTTTGCCATGATCGGACTTCTTATGCCTGAGAAGATTCTCAGTCAACGTTTGGTTGACAATGCAGCACCCTCGGCAGAAGCTGTGTGTCCAATCAAAGTGGGCATGCGTGTGCCGCCGTTGATACTCACAACGTCGGAAGGACGGCCGTTTGATGTCGGCGAAGCAATTCGACAGAAGCCGACGGTACTCGTTTTCTACCGCGGCGGATGGTGTCCGTATTGCAACGCACAACTGAAGCAGTTGGTGGAGGTTGAGCCACAATTGCTCGCTCTCGGCTATCAACTCCTTGCGATATGTACAGACAAGCCTGAAAAACTTCAGGAAACCCTCACGAAGGATAATCTCAACTACACGCTTCTGTCGGACAGCAAAATGGTCGGGTGCTCTGCGTTCGGTATTGCATTCAAAGTGGAAGAGCAACTCGTTCACAAGTACAAGGACTACAACATTGATTTGGAGGATGCCTCCGGCGAGAAACATCATCTCCTGCCTGTCCCTTCCGTGTTTATAGTCGGAACCGATGGCATCATCAAGTTCTCGTACGTGAATCCGAACTATAAAGTCCGTCTTGACCCTCATGTCATGCTGGAGGCAGCCAGAGCTGCTCTCAAGTGAACGGAACCACCGTTGACGAAATCTGGCGCTCGGAGCGACTGGCCTACTGATAAATCTCCACGCCCGGGAAAAACGTTCCCCACGCAAACCAGTACGCGGTATATGAGCGTGCCTGCTTCAAGGTTGTTCCTGCGCGTGGGCCTTGAACAGCGTTGCCAAAGATATCCCATTTCGTTCCTTCGTTATCCTGCATGACAACAGGCAGCGCACCAGCAACGGGAGAGAACGATAGCTCGGTTCCATCCGTAAGCCGCCGTTCAAATGCCACAGCATAATTTTGTGAGCGGCTTCCCGCCACGACAATCGAAGTGCCGTTCAAGACGTCATTGATGATTCGAACACTATCGGTGAGCGTCGCAATGCGGTACACGCGCGCTTTGTCTCCAACGATCACACCGTGAACGCGCTCTTTCATCGGCAACCTGTCGTCGCGATTGCTGATCGGGAATATTGTCGTGTTGCTGGTCCGGTAGTCGCCGTACGGATACGTTCCGTACGAACGCGAGTAACCTGTGTTGCGCGAGACAACTACTGTCTGTGGATACATCTGCTTCCACGTTCGCCAGGTTGTTTCGACGATGGGGTATATGGCAATGGCTGCTCCCATCAGCGGGCCGTTCACGCACTGAAGTTTCATTTGTGACCAGTTGCTGTTTGTCGCGCGGTCATAGGGAATAAGATTCGTATTGTACAACAAGCCCGAGACACCAAATGTCGTTGCATTGCCGTTGAGCACCCTGTTCCATGAGACGCCAGAACCTGTCAGGGGACAGTATGTGATGGCAAATCGCGCAGAACCAATCTCATCATTAATGATCTCATGCCAGTCAAGAATCGGGTGAGGGTATGCGCGCACTACATCGCCAAATTGTACACCGATGATGAGATCCTCATCGCGAAGATATGTGGCGTCAGAACTGCTCACGAATGCAGGATTGCTCAGTGCAGGAATGCCGTCTTTGCCGGGCCCGCCGTCAAGGATCTGATCCTTGGGAATCAGCCAGTCGCCTTCAAGTGCCTCAGAGCTTGATGGCTTGTCGCATGCGGTGAAGAAGAGTAGAAGTAAGAACACCGCCTTCCACAGTCTCCGTTCGCGTTGCATAGCTCGCCCTCCTTTTGGTTGTTGGATAAAGGTGAAGTTCATTGCATCTTCTCTTCGAACAGGTTCATGGTGTAGAACACCGTGGCCGACGCCGTATAGCTTGTTGTGAGCTGCGTACCGTCCAAGTTTCGATACAAAGGAATCTGTCCCGATACGCGCACGGCAAGATTGTCCAACACCTTTACATTCACGCCGGGAACTGCTGAGAGCCACAGTCCCCCCGTGTTCGGGATGTCGGAACCTGCGAATCGGTCACTGGTCGTTTGTCGAAACCGAAGGACAAGTGAAAAATCCAGGCTCGCATCCGTTCGAAAACCTGCGCCCACATTAGCGACGAGCTCGTTACCGAATGTATAGCCTTCCTGATTGTTTCCAAAGCGCGCATTGCTGCCGGTATAGCGATACGATACCGATGCAAAGACATTGAGGGGAGGCGCGGGCACGAAGCCCTGAGAGACATATCCCCAGAGAATTCCATCCCACGCTCCTGTGCCGGGCTGCATATCTGCTGGTAGCAGAATACCGTCGGCCGTAAGATTGGATCTTCCGAGAGGAATCTTGACGCCAGCCCCCACGGAAAGGTCAATCTGATTGATAATGTTTGCCTGAATGAGATTGTACTTCAGCAGAACAATTGCATCACCGAGGCCGCGAGTTTTCAAGAACGACTCGGTCCCCTCTAAGGAGGGGCGAATACTTCGTTCTTGCTGGACCATTGCAAGCAAGATGCTTGCTGAGAAGGATGCAGTGAAGCCGTAGCTTGTTTCAAGCAACAACGAGTGTGTGGTGCGCCTTCGCGAATCATCATTCAATGTGGACGATCCCGCGAGAACATCGTGCAGCGTGTTGTATTCATACGTGAGTGCCAATTGGAGCGTACCCGCCGAGGTGGATGGAAGCTCCAATGAGCTGAGGAGCGGCGTTCCCGCCGAGCAGCATGCCTGCGACCACCCTATGTAAGGTGTTCCTATCTGCATGAGGAGAATCAGAACAACCGCTCTGCCTTTTTTCATGTTTATTCGGTAGAATGCTATGGAGACTCTTAATAGAAAACTGTCGTCCTGCAGACATTTTTCGTTGTTCCATCTCAGTAACTTCATGCTGACCTATGGCAGAACAATCGAAACTCTGGTATCTAAAACACTTCAACATCCTCGAGGGGATGGATGAGGCTATGATGAAGCGCGTGGAAAAGATGACCTCGATGAGCACCTTGAAGCCGCATGATCCCATTTATTTTCCCGATCAACCCTCGCGCTCGATATTCTTTCTGAAACGTGGGCACGTCAAGATCTCCCGCATTCATCGCGACGGGAGAGAAGTCATTCTCGACGTTGTCGGTCCCGGCGAAATCTTTGGCGAGTTGGCTCTCATTGAAGAAGGCGAACAATCCAATGAAATGGCTCAAGCGCTTGATGACGCGCTGATTTGCGCAATGAAGATTGAAGATTTCGAATCCCTCATGAAGGGGAACCCCGAACTCAATATGAAGATCACGAAGCGCATTGGCCTGCGCTTACGCAAGTTTGAGGAGCGAGTCACAGACCTGGTGTTCAAGGATGCGAGGAAACGCATCGCCAGCTTTCTTGTACGCTACGCGGAAGATTTCGGAAAAATGAAACAGGGCGTTGTCAGCATCAAGATGCATCTCTCGCATCAAGAGATCGCGTTGCTAACCGGTGCCGCCCGCCAAACCATCACCACAACACTCAACGAGTTCCGATCGCAGGGACTGATTGATTTCTCGCGGCAGGGAATTACCATCAAGCAGTTTGACCAGCTTCAGCGCCTCGCAAAGTAGTATTCTCTCCTTCTCGCCGCTTCACGTAATTCGTATTCGGCAGGCATCTTCTCACAACACCAGGTCTCCCCGTAAAGAATTTTCTTGAATGATTGACTTCCCTTTTGTCCTTCAGCGGACAGAGTTTTCCCCCGGGCGCACCATATCTTGTTGCAGCACAGGCGACACTATCAATCAGCTTCTGGAGGATGACATGACGCTGCATGAATGGCAGTTTGACGAATTCTTTAAGAACCCTTTGCCGCATGAAGGGTTCACGATTGAAGAACCCGCACAAGAGTGTCGCATCGGAACAGATGACACGCTCCCCTCCTGCTTGCCGCAGGAAAGTGGTGAGCAGGATGCAAAAGGAACGCAGCTGCCATGGAAGACGGAATTGGACGATAGAGAACAGTCCGGGTTGAGACACAATTGGAAGAAGTATGCAACAGTTGTCGGACTTTCGATCGTCGCTTTTCTTCTTGTGAAAAGCTTGCGCTTGTCTCGCGGTTCGCCTAACATCGAATAAGAGGAACAACCGGACAAATTTGTTCATGTGACCGCTTATGATAACTGTTTTCTCAAGTGACTCCGGGGCCGAAGTCCCTGCGATCACCGCAGCGCAAATGCGTGAAGTCGATCGCATTGCGATGGAAGAAACCGGTCCGAACCTTTTCCAGATGATGGAGAACGCGGGCCGCAATCTTGCTCTCTGTGCAATCGACATGCTCGGGCGAGAATGGAGAACGTCGAAAATAATTGTTCTGGCAGGAGCAGGAGGAAACGGCGGCGGCGGCATTTGTGCAGCTCGTCATCTTGCGAATCTTGGCGTCAAGGTCAGGCTCTGTATCGCGACTCCCGATCGTATGGGTGAAGTCGCTTCGTTTCAACGTAAGATATTTCGCTCGACGTCAGGATCAGAAGTGGCGTTGGGAAACCTCGACGATGAACACGCCGACTTGATCATTGATGCGATTATCGGATACAGGCTTCAATCGGCCCCCCGCGGGCATGCTTTGGAACTGATTCAGTGGACGAACGAGACCGCCGTACCGGTGTTGGCATTGGATGTGCCCTCCGGGATCGATTCCACCTCCGGTGATGCTCCCGGTTTGTTTGTGAAAGCGCAACGTACGCTGACTCTTGCATTGCCGAAAACAGGGTTGCTTCCGGAAAGGACGGGCGAGTTGTTCCTTGCCGACATCGGCATTCCTCAAATCGTGTATCAAAGAATCGGAGTGCACTACACCTCGCCGTTCGACAATCGTTACGGTGTTCCTCTTTTCCATCACGCATGAGATCTCACACCTGATTGCCTTCTGCTGTCAAGGCGGCCCATGAGCAAAATGTCGGCCAGCGGACAGCGTTTCAACGGCAATGCGATTACCTTACCTGCGTTCCATAGGAACAGCCTTGAAAACGGCAACAAAGCCAAGGGAACACATTGAAAACAGTTACAATCTACTCAACACAATGGTGCGGCGACTGTAGAAATGCAAAACGCGTTCTGCGCGAACGGAACATTCCGTATCAGGAGATTGATATCGATCGAAACGAGGCAGCCGCCCGGCAGGTTATCGAATCGTCGGGTGGCAGGAGAGTTATCCCGACAATCGTTCTTGAGAGACCGAGTACCGGCTCAAGGGTAATCCTTCACAATCCGTCTATGCACGCACTCATCCATGAGATTGACAAATTTCACAACAACTAAGAGTATCTCATATTCGATAGGAAGGGTGCCTGAGCCTTGATCAAGGGGTGCTGCGCTCGTTTCACGCTTGATGCTTGCATCGCTGAGATGATCGGCGATGCAAACTATAGGCTGAGTCAAAACGGGAACCCGATGTCGCAGCACCCCGTCCATTTTCAGGTGTCACCTCGCTGACATCGGAAGAGTAAGGCAGTGTGTAGATTGTCCCGACTGAAACCACATCACTCGATACCGCTTCCTGTTCATGGAAAGTTTGATGAAGACGCGAGCAAGCACATGCGCTCGTGAAGAGTCGAGCGAATGATCACCACAACTTCAATTTCACAAGGAGGTACACATGCAACACTTCAATCTAACAAAAGCCATTATCGCCGGACTTGCAGGCACGGCCGCCATGACCGTGATGATGTTGATGGGGCCGCTGATGGGGATGCCGGAGATGAACATCGGCAGAATGCTGGCAGGATTCATGGGCATCCCGGTGCCGATTGGTTGGGCAGCGCACTTTATGATCGGAACGGTGCTTGCTGTCATCTACGCCGCCGTGTTTGCGGCGCGGCTTCCGGGTTCTGCCCTGATGAAAGGTATGCTTTTCGGTCTGATCCCCTGGTTCATGGCACAAGTCGTTGTGAATCCCATGATGGGCGCCGGCGTGTTTGCTGTGAACACCCCCGCGCCGGCAGCGATGGTGATGGGAAGTCTCATCGGACATCTCGTGTACGGTGCCGTGCTCGGAGGAGTGTACGGACGCCGTAGTGTGGAATCTCTTGCCGTTCGCTGAGGTTAAGTTCTCCATCCTGTTCATCCAGTTTATCCTGTCTATTTTCTTGACAGGATGAACAGGATTGACAGGAAGGTTCGGGAAAGTCAGCTCGTAGAGAAGACTCTCGAAACATCTCTCGAATATTCGTATCATGAAGGAGAGACCGTTCATTGAAGTCTTCGTTGAGGATCATTGTTCGTCGTGTGAGGCTGTTGTACGGAGTCTGAAGCCGTTTGCCGAGAACGGACTGATCGTTCTGAGGATCTATCAGAAAGGTAGAGACGACTCTCTCTTTGCGACGCGGAACGTTACACGCACTCCGGCGACCTATGTGAACAGACGGGCGGCGTTCCATGGAGAATTCACGCCTGCCGAGTTCCGGTATTACCTCTTTCGCCATCAGGCGGTCGTTGAAGATTGAATTCCTGGCCTCATAGCACGAGTGACAACAGAACAGTGTGTAACAGCATCAATTCATAGGAGAAAAGCATGGGTCAAAGAACCCGGGACGTCCTTCCGTTGGCTGTCGAGCAGTCTGTTCGAGAACGCTACTCGCAGGGAGCGCGACGAAAAGAGCCGGCACTCTGTTGTCCGGTGGAATACGATAGGAAGTATCTTGAAGCCTTGCCCGAAGAAATTATTGAACGGGATTATGGGTGCGGCGATCCATCACGCTTCGTTCGGGAAGGAGACGTGGTGCTCGATCTCGGGAGCGGAGGGGGCAAGATCTGTTATATCGCCGCGCAGATCGTCGGGCCACGAGGTGCTGTGATCGGTGTTGACATGAACGACGAGATGCTTGCTCTTGCCCGAAAGTACAAAGACGCCATGCAGAAAAAGTTTGGCGGAGTCCGTATCCAGTTTCACAAAGGAAAAATTCAGAACCTTGCCGTTGACCTCGACAGGGTAGAAGAATATCTGACGCGCAATCCTGTTGCGACGGTTGCCGACCTTCAGAGGCTGAATGAGTTTGTTGATGTTCTTCGGCGCACCGAACCGATGATTGCCGATGACTCCATTGATGTTGTCGTCTCCAATTGCGTCCTCAACCTTGTCAAGGAAGAAGACAGGACTCAGCTCTTCAAGGAAATCTTTCGTGTGCTCAAGCGCGGTGGGCGCGCCGCCATTGCGGATATCGTCAGCGATGAGGAAGTGCCCGACGAGATGAAGAACGACCCGGGACTTTGGAGCGGTTGCATTTCCGGTGCATTCACAGAAACCGGCTTGCTCGAGGCGTTCGAAGATGCCGGCTTCTACGGAATGCAGATTGTGAAGAGAGATGACAAACCCTGGCAGACCGTCAATGGGATAGAATTTCGTTCGGTGACCGTTCTTGCGTACAAAGGGAAGCAAGGGAAATGCATCGAGCGGAAGCAAGCGGTCATCTACAAAGGTCCGTGGAAAACCGTTACCGACGACGACGGGCACACATTGCATCGGGGCATTCGCATGGCCGTGTGCGACAAGACCTACAACCTCTACACAAACCCGGCAGGCCCCTACGCACAAGACCTCATCGGCATCGAACCATACATTCCTGTACCCCTTGAATCTGCTGCGGAGTTCGATTGCAGGAAGAGCGCGGTCCGCCATGCACGAGAAACCAAAGGTCTGGAATACAACAAGACGGAATTTGCCGACCATGACGTCTGCGGACCGGAAGGATGTTGCTGAGGTGAAGAGGTAATGATCACGTGTCAATGCTCAATGTTCATTTGACAATGTTCAACGAAAGGCAACGCTCATGGATTTCGAAGCGACACTTGCTCACCACAATCTCAAGATAAACCCGGTCGGCATCGAGACGATGCAAGTGAATCTTGGCAAGCTGTGCAATCAGGCCTGCAAGCATTGCCATGTGGATGCGGGACCGAAGCGCACCGAGATGATGACGCGTGATACCGTTGAACGGTGTCTGGAAATCCTCGCCCGCCACCCGCAAATCAAGAATCTCGACATCACGGGCGGCGCACCTGAGTTGAATGAGCACTTCGATTACTTCGTGAGACAAGCAAGGTCACTGAACACACACGTGATGGTCAGACATAACCTCACCGTCACGTTGGACCCGCATCCCCTCAGCGGGAAGAACATGGAGTACCTTCCTGAGTTCTTTCGTGCGCATCAGTGTGAGGTCATCTCCTCGCTGCCCTATTTCCAGGAACACGAAACGGATGCGCAGCGTGGTCAGGGTGTGTTTGCGAAAAGCTTGGAGTCGCTGCGAAGACTGAACGCCCTTGGATACGGAAAAGAGGGAAGTGGGCTGCTGTTGGACTTGGTGTACAATCCTGTCGGGGCGTATCTTCCGCCGGAGCAGAGTGCGATGGAGAAACAATTCAGGGCCGAGCTGTGGAAACGATACGGCATCGTCTTCAACCGGCTCTACGTCATTACCAACATGCCGATCAATCGCTTCAAACATTTTCTCGAACGGGCAGAGCTATACGAGTTGTACATGAGCAAGTTGATCAACGCCTTCAACCCGACAGCGGCAGAGGGCGTGATGTGCCGAAGTATGATCAGTGTGGGATATGACGGGATGTTGTACGATTGCGACTTCAATCAGATGCTTCGATGGCGTGTCAACCACGGAGCGCCGGACACCATCTGGAATTTTGATTTTGAGAAGCTTCTTCGGCGCAGCATTGTCTTCGGGTCGCATTGCTACGGCTGCACCGCCGGAGCGGGAAGCAGTTGCGGGGGTGCGATGGTGAAGGAGCCGGCGCGTCACGCCGAGCGGCGTGATGGTTCGGTGACCGTTTCGTGATTCAGCTTTTGTACAATGTCCTCAACGAGGTTCCCGTAAGTAATGATGATGCTGTTATCACGATACACGCGCTGG
>JBBIRR010000051.1:0-25777 GCA_037441705.1 Ignavibacteriales bacterium | reverse complement strand
AAGAGCAGCAACGACGAACGACACCGCCCAATCCGTCGGGCCCGGCCACGCCGCGTGGTAGATCGGCTTCTGAAACAGCGCGGCGAAGTACGTGATCGGATGGAACGCGATCAAACGCGCTTGCAGCGAACCCGGCGGGAGTGTATCCGCGCGGAACAGAATGGGCGACGAAAAGAATGCCAGCATCATCAGCATCTGCACGATGGTTCGCACATCTCGGAAGAAGATGAACAACACGGCAGCGCTCAGTCCAACACCCAGTCCTAACATCGCCCATGGCACGATGGCGAGCGGAATGATAAGAAGATGAGGTGTAAACGCGTGGTTCCAGAGCGAAAAGAAAATGAAGGCAACCGACAGCGAGAACAGGAACTCGATGCCGGCAATTGCCCAGCGCGTGAGGGGCAAGGCATACGGCGAGACGTACAGCTTCTTCAACAACCACTCTCCGCCGACGAACGCATCCATGCAGCTGTTCACCGTTTTTTCGAAGTAGCGCCAGGGCAAAAGCGCACCGAACAGGAACACCGCATAGTCCGCAACGTCCATTCCGTTTACAACCGAAAAGACCACGCTCAACACCAGAAGGAACATTGCAGGCTCAAGAAAATTCCACAGAAAGCCGAGTGCAGTATAGCGGTATTTGAGTTTTAGTTGGCTCTTTGTGTAGAACCAGACGAAGCGATGGGAAAGAGCACCGACCATGATTTTATGCTGCGAGTATGTGGTTGTTCTGTTTGCCTGTGTCGCTTCCTTCTGCCACGACGCGCGACAGGGCACTTTTGATTTCGATCCGGTCGAACACACACGTCCCGTTGCGCACCTTCGCCAGCACGGCATAACAGTAATCGTCGTGTGTTTCTACCTCCAGCCGACGCATCATCCAACCAACGCTCGGAACGGCATGGCTCACGGCAGCAATGCACTCCACCGTGTGGGAGTCGAGTGTCTTGTACCGATGCACACGGAGTTCGACGACGGGTTTTCCTGTCCGCTCGGAGCTATCCACGCGCAAGGCGACATCGAACACGCGCTTGCCCTTCCCGAACCAGAAGTAGTCGGTATGGAAAGCCGTCTCCCGATCCGCTTCCTGCCGGCTCTCCGCGAAAAATGCCGCATGATCAACAAAGAATCTCGATCGACTGCCCGGCAGCAGCGAGAAGGGATGGATGGAAACGCGGCTTTTCGCGAGCATCGCCTCATACTCCCGTACCCCTCGCTGTGTGAACTGCCGCGTTTCCTGTAAACCCTCTATCGTTACGTTCTGATGCGTGTGTTTTCCCTTTCTCTTCCTCATGATGAAGAGGGCACACGTGAAGGGATGCTTGCCGCGCAAGAGCTGAATGTGCGGCGCCTCCTGCAGAAGTGCCTGGGCAAGATTATCGGGAATGAAATTCGTCAGCTGCTTCAAAGTTGAAGGTTGCGGGTAGTTTGTCTTGTGAGGGGCGATGGTCGCGTCGAAGCGTTCCTCCGGCACCAGGTCGCATTCCAGAAAAATGTCATACAGGAACGGAAGCGAGAAGACATAGTTGTGGTCATCACGAATCGTCTCTTCCTCAAAGAGAACCTCCGTCGTGAACACATACACGCCGTCATCCTTCAGCACGCGCGCCACTTCGTTGAAATGTTGCACGAAATCTTCCCGCCCGCCGATATGTTCGACAGCACAGGTCGAATAGCAGAAGTCGAACGTTCCGTCCGGAAAATGAAGCTTGCGCATATCCATCCGCAGAGCTTTCAGTTTTGCATCGTCGACCGGAAACGGCTTGTTGCGCCGAATGAACTCGTCGGGATCTTCCGTGCGGGCGCAGTCCCATGTCGTGTTCGTCTCATACAGATCTGTAATGATCAGCTGCCGCACATGTTGGGCAAGAGCGTACGCGACGAGTTCTCTGCCGCCGCCCATCGAAAGCCCGAGGGTGTCTTCACGAAGCTTTCCGAGCCGCTGCAGCGCGTGGAAGATCATAGCAAATTCCCATTGCTTGCGATGAAAGCGCGGCACTTCGCGCAATTCGTGCTGGATGATCTGCTGAATCTCCGGATGGAACCAGTCGGCGGCATCGCAGAGCTTGCTGTGAACGTTCATAGCCATTTTCCCTTCTGAAGGATTCTGTCCAATGTCGTGAGGATGTCCTGCACGCTGATGTCGGCGAGGCAGGCGCTCGTGCGCAGGTTGGTGAGCTTGCATGGAATCTTGTCGTTGCGCCAGCAAGGCAGACAGCCCAGCCTCTTGCGCACGTCGAGAAAGACGCATCGCGGATAGTTCTTCGTTCGAACCGCGCCATCCACCGGACCGTAGAGAGCGACGCACGGAACATCCAGCGCGGCTGCAAGATGCACGAACGAGGAATCGGGAGCGACGATGGCATCGCACGCGGCAGCGAGCGAAAAGGCTTTGCGCATCGGGAATCCCTCCACCTTCACCACGCGCTCGCCGTCCAGCCCCTCGATTGTCTCCGTGTCGAACACGAGCACGTGATACCGACGCGCAAGATGTTCGATAAGCTGCCTCATGTGCGGATAATCGCGGTACACTTCATCGGCATGAAGCTGGACGCCGATGACCGTCCTGCCAACGAGGTGATGGTCGCGCCAGAAGCTTTGCTGAAACGCCCTGTCCTCAGGGGTGACGAAATACCGCGGACGCTTGTCCATTCTTTTCGCCCGCCACGGTCCGATCCCCATACTGCGCGCAAACAACTCGATGCGTGTCCGCTTGACCTTCGGCGCAGTCCTCGCTTCCACCCGAGCAGCAGGACAATCCGTGAGGTTGAACCACTTCTTGTAGGATGTCGGATCAAGTTCCTCCTGTTCGATGTCGATGAGGCAGACATCCGCGTTTCCCTGAAAGAGAGGAAAGTATCGTTGAGGGATCGCAAGATGAATCTCCCGACGGGGATATTTTTTCTTCAACGCGTGAATACCCGGCGTCATCATCAGCAGGTCGCCGATGCCGCCCATCGCTCGCGTGATGAGAATGCTCTCGCCCGCGGAAGCGCGGCCGGCTCGAGGGGTTCTGTTCAACTCACGGGGAAACGCCGTGGAGGTTCGCAGACCGTAGTTGAGTGCATAGACGTATCCCAGCAGGATCAGCTTCATGAGCCGGGCCACGCCAAACACACGCACAAGCCGACGATTCTGCAGACGAAAGAATGCACGATGCAGGATGAAGAGAAGCTTGTCCGCGAAGCTGACTTCTCGATCGATCATCATCGAGTACACGCGGCGGTAGGTCTTCCGAATTTGATCAACGATCTGCCGCCGTGTTTCCATTCGCGTGTAGAAATGCCGGAGGCTCCGGAACAGCAGCGATTTGTACGCCGACGCGTTCCCACGCAGCAGCGATTCCTGACCGAGATCGAACAAGAGCTGCGGCACAAGATTCCGATCGGTGATGATGTACGGACGTTGGGCGAGCGAAGAAAGCAATGATTCCGTTTCGCGATACTTCCCTGTAAGATTCAGGACTTTCGCTTTCGCCATCATGCAGCGGATGTACAGGTCGGGAAACCTATTGATGCCGAGCGCAAGCGCCGTGTCGTAGTAGTGCAGCGCTTCGCGCAGCAGCGAGAGGTTCGTCAGCTCATCGGACCAGAGAAGCAGCGACTCGAACAGCTCGCGCGGGGTAGGGCCGTTTCGGCCCGCCGTCGCAATGAAAAGCTCCACCGTCTGGCGGATGAATTCCTTTTCGTCGTTGGCGGCCTCCTCTGCCGACGCAGCGAGGAAAGTCCGCAGTTTTCTGATGCCGCCGCCGATCACTTCACTCAACACAAACTTATTGGCAAAGGCTTCGCGCCGTTCGACGGGGATGCTGCGGAAAATCCCGTGCGCAATCTCGCTTTGCCCGATGAAGGCAATATGCTCAAGTTCGCGCGGTTCAACGGGATCGGGCGGGAATGCCCGAAGCGTTTCTGTTCGCTCAGCGGCTTGCATAGGCCATGGTGGAGTGATGAGTGGGAGATGGTGTCAGACATGCTTCAAGGATCGCTCGTTCGTTCTCCACTTCCGTCCGGAGGACGGCATAGCGCTCCGCATCGAACTCCTCCGGACACGGGGCATCGAATGTGCGGCACACATCAAGCGCCTCGTCGTACAGTCCCACGTGAACAAGACACGCGAGCTGACGCCGTCGGCTCTCCGGATCAAGTTGGGGTGATGATGCCTGTGCGAGACGATACCAGGTGAGCGCCTCCAGGCAGCGTCCCTGCGCTTCCAGACAGACGGCGTACCAGTACAGCCCCTGGCGGTACGTCTCGTTCTTCAGCCCAACAAGCTCGCCGTAGTCAACGGCGTTCCGAAACATTTCTGCCGCCTGAACCATGTCCTTCTCGTGCATCAGAATCCAGCCGGAACGGAAAAAGCAATTGATCTTGCAGGAAGGAATACGGGTCAGATCCGCCGCGCGTGCATACCGCAGCAGGGCCTCGCGCGTACGCTTCTCATTCTCCAAACACCACGCGCAATGGAAATGGAGGTCTCCTTCATCGAACGTCGGATCGTCGAGGCATCGCTCGAACAACTCCAACGCATCGGCAAACCGACCTTCGTATTCGAGGGTCAATGCCTGATGAAACATCGTATCGTTTCCCATAAAGCCACCGTGTGTGTTTGATTGAAGCGTTCTCGAGGTGCGTGCCGGCTTCTCTACAGCCAAAGGGCATGCCACGATCGCTTGTGCAGCAACGCGGTCGGATTTCGGTGATTTGACGAACGAATGATTGAAGCGCTGCGGATTGCGGGCAACAATACGGGGAGAGTTTTGGTGAGATGGTGGGGATGTGGTGCTACAGCCTCTTGCAGGCAGCCGCGAGCATCAGGACGCTAAGCTTAAATCGGCTCAGCGTGAATGGTAATCCGCCGCAACTGCTTGAATTGCTGATAGAGCCGACTTTCCACGTCGGCAATGATGGAGTGGACCTCGTCGAGGGTCTTCGTCTTATCCACGTGGCAGCTTACCGTCAGATTGTACGCCTGGCCGAACTTCAGCAACGTGATCTCGGAGCAATCGAGCACGCGAGGATCGGAGCGAAGGACGTCCCGAATCTCATCGCACAGACTCCGCTCCTCGTCGCTCACGTCTGCAAACCGTCCTTCACCCGGCTCGTATTCCTCCATGTGAATCGTAACCTTGTCCACCGAGCGTACATCACGCCGGATCGCCTCCTCGACCTCATGTGCTAGGGCATGCGCTTCGATGAAACTCTTCCCCTTCTGGTATTCGAGGTCGAAGTCGATAAAATACTTTCCGTCCACGTTCTGAACTTCAAGGTTGTGCGGCGCACGCAAGCCCTTCTTCAGAACAATCATCCGTACCTTGTCGCCCACTGTTTCGTCGGGACTCGTCAACGGCTCGGCGTGCACTACGACATCGATATGAGGATGAAGCGAGTGAATGGCCCGCTCGACGCTATCCATGATTGCGTGAGCGCGCTCGAAGGGAATCGTTCGTCGGACGGCGATGGTGGTATCAACAAACACCTTCGCGCCCGAAGGGCGCAAGCGAATGCTGCGGACTTCTTCCACACCCTCCACCTGCCGGATTGCCCGTACGATCTCCTCATACAAGCCCCGCGGCACCCTGTCCATCAATGCATCCACCGTTCGCTTCCCGAGCTTATAGCTGACGAACAGAACGAGGAATGCCACCATAATCGCGGCAACGGCATCCACCATCGGATAGCCGAGAGAGACAGAGACTAATCCGAGGATGACAACGGCTGACGTCCATACGTCGCTCGAAAAATGAAGGGCGTCCGCCTCCAGCGCCTGGCTGTGATGCCTGCGTGCAATCGTCGTGAGGGCGCGTGAGCGGCCGAGGTCCACAACGATCGCCGTACCCATCACAACAAAGGCCCACACGTTGGCTTCGATATGTGTTTCATGCGAGAGGAGCCGGCTCACCGCTTCGTAGATAATCCACGCGCACGTAAAAACGAGGAGAATGGTTTGAGCGAACGCAGAGACGTTTTCGATTTTTCCATGTCCGTACTGATGTTCTTCGTCGGGCGGCTTGTCCGCCACGGCCACGGCACCGTAGGTCAACAGCGCGGCAATCAGGTCCAGCGCCGAGTGTGCGGCTTCCGAGAGAATCCCGAGGCTGTTGGTTTGCAAGCCGACAACGAGTTTGATGGCGGTGAGGAACAGCGCCGCCCCCACGGACGTGAGGGCGACGGCCTTCTTTTCGGTAACGGAGTTGTGAAAATGCTTGGAGTTCATCGAGTGCTAGAGCGTTACCTCGAGGCAAAGCATCTCTTGAAGAACGCCTTCATGTCGTTCCACGAGGCTTCGTCGGCTTTCTTGTTATAGGCCAATGGAAGATTGAACTTCTTCCCGTTCGCATCCGCTTCGGGATTGGTGAACGAGTGCTTCGCGCCGGGATAGTTCTTGAAGGTGAAATCAACCTTCGCTTCTTTCATTTCCTTCTTGATGCTCTCGATGTCTTCTTTCGAGACGAACGGGTCCGCGGCGCCGTTGCAGACCAACACCTTCGCCTTCACCTCTCCGGCCCGTGCCGGGTGTTGGGTTCCCAAACTCCCGTGAAAGCTGACAACGCCTTTCAGGTCAACGCAGTGTAGCCCAGTTCGGCGAGCATGCGTGCCCGTTTACGAGCGTATTCGTTGTGTCCCCACCATTCATGGACCACGAGAATGCCCGGACGCTTTCCTTTCACCGCATCATCATAGGCAAGATAGCCTTTCAAGGTAACGCCGTCGGCGGCGTATTGCACTTCTTCCCCCTTGATGGCTGCACGCGATGCCGCAGCAATGCCGAGAACGACAAGCAAAACGAACCAACGCATGACTATTCTCCTTTGTTGGTGAATTATGTTCTACCGATGCCCGACTAAGATAGGGGAATTGGTTCTGTCATTCAATACGGCGCACGCACGGCATTCAACGAGCGAAGACACGCTGAACTCTTCCCGATGCATGCGCCGGAGAGAATTCGCCTTGCGTCAACTCTTTTTTTGAAGTACATTGCGGCAGCACGATTCCGGAACCACCGTCCGGTGTTTTCGCCCGCTCAACTTCTATCCAGCGGCCTCGAGAGTGATGCGGATGCTGAGCCGATTGACCTACATTCCTGCGCTGGTCTGTGTGTGCACAATGCTTTCATGTGCGGAACGACCGACCGCCATACAAACATCTCCCGTTGCTGTTGTTTCGGCATCGCTGCCCGATACCGTGACACTCGGCGAACCGATCCGATTCGAAGCAGTCTGCAGCACCGCGAATCCCTGCTGGGAACTCGAGCGCGTCGTCGTGAACACGATCGGCTTTACATACGAGATTACCATCTACGCCCGATATGATGGGCGGCCCTGCATCCAGACCATAGGCACGCTGAATGTGAAGTCCACACTCCTGCCAAAGCAGCCGGGCATTTACACGCTCAGGTTCGGTTCATCTGCACACAAGGGATTGGAGAAGACAGTCGTTGTACGTTAACCTCCGTCTACGCACACAACACTGACGGACATTCCCCACACATAACGCAAGGAGGCGGTTATGGCGGTCCAGTTGGAAGATTGCAGAAACGTTCTGCGCTCAGCGCGCCGCGAACTGCTGCGGCGACGCAACGTCGTCGCGGTCGGCGTTGGATACAAAACGGTGCAAGGCAAGAAAACCGGTCAACTCGCATTGATCTGTTCGGTGGAGGTGAAAGCGGCGAAGGTGTCTCTGACGGCAGCCGAGATGATTCCCGAGAGCGTGCAAGGCATTCCCACGGACGTGAATTCGACGGGTGTCATCTTTGCACAGCAGAGCCGCACGGAGCGTCACCGACCAGCGCCCGGCGGCGTCAGCATCGGACACTATCTCATCACCGCCGGCACGCTGGGATGTTTGGTCAAGAAGAACAACACGATCTACATTCTCTCCAACAATCACGTACTTGCCAACAGCAATGAAGCATCTGTCGGCGATCCGATTCTGCAGCCCGGACCGTACGACGGTGGGACGCAGCAGAACGATACGATTGCACGCTTGAGCGAGTTTGTTCCCATCAACTTCACCACGGGTACCATCCCCTGCCCCATCGGAAGTGCGGTTGCTTCCGTGCTGAACGGTCTCGCCGCCGCCGTTGGCAGCAGCACACGGCTGCAGGCAGCGGCTGTAGCGCAGGAAAATCTTGTGGACTGCGCCATTGCTCAGCCGATCAACCCGTCGGATGTGACGGCCCAGATTCTGGAAATCGGCACAATCACCGGCGTTGCCGAAGGAACGCTCGGCATGTCCGTCAAGAAAAGCGGGCGTACGACGGGACTGACGACCGGCTCCATCCAGCAAATTGATGTGACGGCAAGCGTCAGTTACGGTTCGAACAAGGTGGCGACGTTCAGTGATCAACTCATGGCCGGGGCAATGAGTCAGGGAGGTGATAGCGGTTCAGCGGTGCTGGACGATCAGAACCGGCTTGTCGGGCTGCTGTTCGCCGGAAGTAATACCTCAACCATTATCAATCGAATTCAAAACGTGTTTACGGCCTTGGGCGTTACGCTGCCATGAGTGATGTGGATTTAGATCGCGTCAAACAGATCAAGCACAGGTACGAACAGCAATGGCTGGCGCTTGCGGGAGTCGTTGCCGTCGGCATCGGCACAACCGCATCGGGCAACGTGGGCGTGATCGTGTCCGTGAAGGAAAACCCGGAGACGATCCGAGCCTCCATTCCCCAGGAGGTTGAAGGGATCGAGGTTGAAATCCGGGTGAGTGGAGAGCTCCGCGCATTGTAGGCGCCATCACGCCTCGCGGAACGTCCCCGGATCGATGGAATACTCCGCCATCTTCCGGTACACCGTCTTGCGATCAATGTCCATGAGCCGGGCAATCTGGTTGATGTTGCCTCGGTACAAGCGCAGCATTCTCAGGAGATATTTTTCCTCGGCGTCGCGCACGATGGCGTTGATGTAGTCTTTGAACGGCGTGTTCAAATCCACATCGGGCGCGGCGTCTTTAGGCGGCGCCTGTTGAACCGCTTCGTTCGTCGGCAGCTCGATGCTCATAATCGTATCGCCGGGAGTCTTGATCATTGCGCGTTTGATCAAATTCTCTAACTCACGCACGTTGCCGCGCCAGCGGTAATTCATCATGTCGGTGATGACTTTGGGAGAAATATACTTCACGCGGTTGTTCACAAGATCGGCGTGGCGCTGCAGAAAATGTTCCGCCAGCAGCGGGATATCCTCCAGGCGTTCGCGCAGGGGCGGAAGGTAAATGGGAAACACGTTCAGGCGGAAGAACAAGTCCTCACGGAAATCTCCCTGCTTGCTCATCGCTTCCAGGTCGCGGTTGGTCGCCGCAATGATGCGGATGTCAACCGTGATCGGCGCATTGCCTCCTACGCGCTCGAAGGTCTTCTCCTGAAGCACGCGGAGGAGTTTTGTTTGGATGGAAGGGGCAAGATCGCCGATCTCATCGAGGAAGAGCGTGCCGCCGTTTGCTTCCTCGAACTTTCCGATCTTCTGCCTGAGGGCGCCCGTGAATGCGCCTTTTTCGTGGCCGAACAGCTCGCTTTCCAGGAGATTCTCGGGAATGGCCGAGCAGTTCACGGCAATGAATGGCTTGGCTTTGCGGTTGCTGTTGTAGTGCAGTGCCCGAGCAACCAGCTCCTTACCCGTCCCGCTCTCGCCCTGAATCAGAATCGTCACGTCGGTGTCCGCAACCTGCCGGATGGATTGAATGACGTGCTTCATCTTGTCGCTGCGCGTCAGCAAGTTCCCGAAGCTGTAGGTGGATCGGAGTTCCTCGCGCAGATGCTTCAACTCACGATCCTTGCGGCGAACGTCCAGCGCGCGGCGAATCTTGAAGAGAAGCTCGGCATTGTTGCACGGCTTGGTCAGATAGTCTTCCGCCCCCAATCGCATGGCCTCCACCGCCGTGTTGATCGAACCGAAGCCTGTGACCATGATGACCGTAAGGTCGGGATACTGTGTCTTGACGGTTTCAAGAAGCTCCATGCCGGTCATCTTCGCCATCACGAGATCCGACAGAAGCAGATCGACCTCCGAGGACGCCAGAGTCGCCAGCGCTTCCTCCGGCGTGGCGGCCAGCAGCACGCTGTAGCCTTCGTCTTCAAGCACCGTCCGTGTTGCAACACGAAATGCTTTGTCGTCGTCAACGACGAGGATGCTTTCGTTGTTCCGTTCAGGTCCTTTCGACATGCGTTTCCTCTGCTGCTGGTAGTGCGATATGAAATGTGGCCCCCTTGCCGGGCGTGCTGGAGACCGTGATGGTGCCGTTGTGCTGCTGAATAATCCCGTACGTTACCGACAGGCCCAACCCTACACCGCTGACTTCTTTTTTCGTGGTAAAGAAGGCATCGAAGATTCTTCCGAGATTCTCCGGCGGTATGCCGACTCCCGTGTCGGCAACATCAATCTGCACGCGGCCGTTGGCATGCCGGACCCGCAGGGTGAGTGTTCCCCCGTGCGGCATTGCATCCCGCGCGTTGAGGATGAGGTTGAGGAACACCTGCTTCAGCTTGTCGCGCGAACCGAGCACACAGGATTTGCCGTCAGCAACGTCGAGAACGGTTTGGATGCCGTGCTGCTCGAGCACGGCCCCATTCTCTCGCACAAGATTGTTCAGTATTTCCTTCACATCAACCGGCACACGTTCAATCTCGACGACGGAGCCGCGATAGAATTCCAGCATCTGGCGCGTCAACTTCGCCATCCGCGTCACCTCCTCGAGCGCCAGAGCGAGAAGCTCCCGCGTCGACCCATCCACCTTCCGCAGCGAGGACTCGAGCAGACTCTGGATGTTGTGAATGGGATTGTTGATCTCATGCGAAAGCTGCGCCGTCATCTTCCCCGTCGCAGCGAGGCGCTCGCTTCGCACAAGCTCCTCCTGTGCCTGCTTGAGGCGCGCGAGTGCTTGCTCGATTTCGGCGTTTCGTTCGGCCAGACTTCTGTTCGCCTCGTCCAGCTGTTCGATCTTCTCTTTGAGCGAACGGCGCATCGCGTCGAATTTTAGCGAGAGAAAGGCAAGCTCGTCGTTGGAATGGCCGACCGTGCCTTCATCTCCTTCCACCACATCATAATCCAGGTTGCCGCCGCTGATCGCCGTTGTTGCCTTGACCAGCTTCTCCACCGGTCGCGAGACGAACCGGTTGAACATCATGCCGGCAACAATGACGGCAACGATGGAAAACCCCACCAAGAGAATGAACGACCGTTTCCAGTTTCCCTGCGCCGCAGCGGAGATTTGCGAGAGCGAGATGTGCAGGTCCGTCGCGCCGAGCGTGTACCCCACCGGCACGGCGTGGCACTTCTGGCATACCTCGGTAGCGTTGAACGGAACCACGCCGCGGAACTTATCGCCGTCGCGGATGAATCGCGGGTGCCCCGTGCGCAGCACGTCGCGCTCGACGTCGTCGTGCGGGGCGAGAACCTTGTGCCGCGTGTCGACCCGTTTGACGTTCTTCGGCGTCAGGACTTCCGGGCGCAGCTTGAGATCGTTGACCAGAATATGAAGCGAGTCAAAGGGCTGCAACAAACCGGCGCGATTGAGAAAACTCTCATCCACCTCCAGATTGTTCACCATCATGCTCACGAGCGCTTCTCGGATGATCTCGCCGTAGGTGTGTGCAGCAATCTGCGCCTGTTCCATCATCTCCTGTTCCTGAAAGCGGTTGTTGATAGCCACACTCAATGCTATGAACAGAAGGAACAGCGGCAAAATCCCAAACAGAATCTTGCGGGAGATTGACCATGTGTGAAAGGTGAACATCTTCGTCGTCGGCGTTGGGTTACACCTGCGTGTGCGGTTGGTGTCTCACACAAAAACTTACCCATTCACTTCCAGAGAATCAATCCGCATTCATTAGCATAAAGTTGCTGAGGGGAGCAAAAAGTTGCATGGCCTTGTTTCCGCGAACACGATGCTCTATATTGCATCCAGTTCCGGCCTCGCAGATATGGAAATCAGTCCAACAACCTCAGAGTTGCTGCGGTCTATCGAGCAGCTTGCCCGCAAGCCCCTCCTCTGTTGCACGGAGATGGGAATCTTGATCGAGACCGCATCCCAACACGGATTGGAACGGCTCCTGGAGGACTTGAGCTTTTACGCCAAGTTCTGCCACAAGACATACGGCATCATGGCGCGAATTGGCCCGGGCGCTGAGGGATACGAAAAGCTTGCGCAAGAGTTTTCCGCAAACCTGCAGCAGTGCAAGACCCTGTTGACCAATCTCGTCGGCGCCGCCCCGGATGAAGTACGCCGCACGTTTGCCGAGCAGTTTCTGGCGGTCACGCCCGAGGCGCTCGCCAATCTCCTGAACCTCTTTGCCGACCTTTCCTGGTACAAGAATAAGCTGATTGATGAACGAAAAGAGCGCGGGTGATTCCTTTGTTGCCAAATCTCTGAACTGAATCCAACGCATGCGTGAGGCAACCGGGTTTGTCCCTCTCGGTTGAAAACACCCGGGAAATCTCTTACCTTTTGCCATGACCATGAGGCACTCTCCCCTCGATCAGCATCCGAACGCGTGGCGTGTGGCGTTGTTCTTCTTGGTTGTCTCGGCAATCATCTGGCTGGGGGCTACCGTCACGCGAGCGCTGATCGGCAACGATCTCCTCCGAACGGACGCGGAAACTCTCATGCTGAGTATCAATGACGATCTTTCCCCCGAAGCGCAGCGGGAGGTGTTTCGTCTGCTCAGCATCTGCTCCGTCGTCATTCTCGGAGCGTACATCGTCACGCTCGTCAGCAGCATTGTGTTTCTTGCCATCTCACCGTTCCGCCTCAAACAGCACGGCTGGCTGATGATGAGTGCCATCCTGTTCTATCTGTTCGTCCCCGTGGAAGCGTGGACACTGTATCTTGATGGTGAGATGATCTACCTGGAGTTTTTTACGACCGAGGGATTGGAGCGTTTTCAGGAATTGTTCCTTGCACGCGTTGGGGCGCTGGCCGGCGCGCCCACGATCGCATCGTTGTGCTATTTCACCATCATCGGTCTGGCAGTGTTTCAACCCATGAAAAAAATACCCGCAGGATGAAGCCCGAAGATCGCATAGCAGAACTCGAAGAGATTGCCCGTCAGCTCGGTGTAACGATCAGGTATGAGAAAGGAGATTTTGAGGGAGGGTTTTGCATCCTGAAGGATCAGAAAATTATACTCATCAACCGAAAGCTGGTTCCGAACAGAAAGGCATCGGTGCTGGCCGTGGCGCTGGCGGAGCTCGGGCTGGATGCGATTTTTATCAAGCCCGCCGTGCGCGAGTTTATCGAAGATGAAGTGGCGAAGGCATTCCGCTCGGCACAAAGCAGTTAGCCGCCATGATCAAAGCCGTCATCTTCGATCTCGACAACACGCTCGTGGACTTCATGGCGATGAAGCGCCAGGCGATCGCGGCGGCGATCGACTCCATGATTGACGCCGGTTTGGGCCTGACCCGCGAGGAAGCGCAGGAGCGTATTGACGCTATCTATCAGGAGCGCGGGATCGAGTTTCAAAACGTGTTCGACCAATTGTTGTACGACGTGTTTCAGAAAGTCGATTACAAGATTCTCTCGGCAGGCATCATCGCGTATCGCCGGGCGCGCGAGGCAGCGCTCGTTCCCTACCCGCACGTGAACATGACGCTGGTGTCGCTGCTGAAGCGAGGCATCAAGCTCGCAGTCATCTCCGACGCACCGGGAAGGGAAGCCTGGCTGCGCCTGTGTTATCTCAATTTCCATCACATCTTCGACCATGTGATAACGTTCGACGACACGGGCGAACGCAAACCCAGCCCCATCCCCTTCCTCAAAGCGCTGGAGCTTTTGCAGGTACAGCCGCATGAAGCAATTATGGTGGGAGATTGGGCCGAGCGGGATGTGGTCGGGGCGGCACAGGTCGGCATGATTACGGTGTTCGCCCGCTACGGTGACACCTTCGGCACGATCGAAAGCAATGCCAAGTATGATATCAATGATGTTTCGGAGCTGTTGCACGTCATCGAACGTGAGAATGCATCCGGATGACGATGGGGAAGGGCATGGTTCGAGGCATCGGCGTTGATATCATCGAGATTGATCGAATTCACCGCAGCATCGAGGAGTTAGGGGAACGGTTCCTTCACAAGATTTTCACCCCGGGGGAAATAGCCTATTGTTCGGCCAAATCTACCGCAGCGCAGCATTTTGCAGCGCGCTACGCCGCCAAAGAGGCTCTGAGCAAGGCCCTCTCCACGGGGTGGGCGGGCGAGTTCCGATGGAAGGACGTCGAGATTTTCAACGAGCCTTCGGGGCAGCCGCGCGTGGAACTGCACGGCAGGCTTCGCGAGAAGCTCGCTGATTGCTCGGTGCTCGTGTCGCTCTCGCATTCCGATTCCCACGTCGTTGCCATGGTCGTTATCGAGGATACCACAAGGTGACGTTTCCGATCTACAGAAAACTGTTGGTCAGTTTCGCCGGCATCATTGTGCTGATGGTGGTGGCCAACGTCTACGTTTTGATCCAGTTGAACGCGGTCAGCAAGACGACGAGTGCCACCTTCCGCTCGGACGCCCGTTCGATCAATCTTGCGAAACAGCTTGAGACGATTCTGTTCGATGAAGAACGCGCCGCCGAGAAGTATCTGATCTCGCGCGATACGATGTACTTTATGATTTTCAAGGATCAGGCAGAGCTGTTCGACCTCTACACGGACTCGCTCTACAGCATGTCGCCCAATCCGCACGAGGTGGGGTTGATCTATCGACTGCGGAACGGTCACCGGTGGCTGTCGGCAAGCATGGAGCGGGAGGTGCGTTCGCCGCGCGCGCCGAAACCGGAGGAACCCCTCCGCATAGCTGGCGCACGCAAGGATACACTCGATATGCTGCACGCAACGATTGATCGCATCATCCGCTCGAACGAATTGGATGTGAGCGAGTCCATCGCCGCCATCAGCGAAGCGATGATCCGTTCATCGAACGTTGCGTGGCTGGTGACGGGTGGAACGTTCCTCGTCGCCCTGGCCGTTGCCCTCCTGATCTCGAGAACAATCGTGTCGCCCATGCGCACGCTGGTCAAAGGGATGGAACGCATTGCCCGCGGCGTGTTCGATCCGATCGCCGTCCGTTCCAACGACGAGATGGCCTGGCTCGCCGCGGCGGTCAACGACATGAGCCAGAAGCTCAAACACATCAACGACCTCAAGACCGAGATGCTGCATCACATCTCGCATGAGCTGAGAACACCGCTGCAGACGATGCTGTCGGCACAGTACCTGCTTTCCGAGCAGAAGCGCGGCCCGTTGAATGCCGAACAGATGCGGCTGCTCAATTCCATGAAAGAAGGAATCAAGAAGCTCACGATTTTCAGCAATCAGTTTCTCGACATACAAAAAATCGAGCACGGATCGTTAGAGTATCATTTCGCGCGTGTCAACCTGCGAGAGATTCTGACGCCGGTTGTCGAGGATGCACAGATCTACGCTGCACAGAAGGAGATCCGGCTCGAATGTTCGATTGATGACGATCTCCCGGAGCTGATGGCGGATGCCGAGAGGATTTCTCAGGTCTTCAGCAACCTCCTGAGCAACGCCGTCAAGTACACCGAGGCCGACGGAACGATTACTGTCCGTGCCGCGAAAATGCCCGGCGGGGTCACCATCAGCGTCACCGACACGGGAGCCGGGATACCGAAAGAAGACCTGCCGAGAATTTTCACGAAATTTTATCAGGCAAAGAACGCGAAGAAGGGGACGGGCATCGGGCTGGCGCTCGTCAAACATTTGGTGGACGCGCACAAGGGGCGCGTGTATGTGCAGAGCGAATTGGGAAAGGGGACAACATTCACCGTAGAGCTGCCCGCTGCGCCACCCGAAAGCCAACATGCACAGCACACACCACATGTCGTAACGGAGGGGACAACCTGATGCGCACGTGGCACATTGCCGCAACCGGCTTGATGCTCCTTCTGGCATCCTGCCGGCCGGGTTCAACCATCGAGAATGTTGCTGAGGCGCGCGCAGAGTATCACATGAGACTTGCCGATAGCCTCGAGTCTGTCCAGATGCTGAAAGAAGCGGCTTTGGAGTACAAGCTTGTGGCGGAGTTGTATCCCACCACCAGTTACTACCCCGCGGCAGTGCGGAATACGGCGCTGCTGTACAGCAATCCCGCAAACCCCGCGGTGGACGACAGCCTGTCGCTTCAATGGTTCCAGACCTACCTGACCCTGCCGATCTCTCGCGACGAACGCGTGAAGGCGGAGATCTACGTGACGATGCTGAAACGGATCAACGACCTGCGCAGGGAACTGAACCGCCGCGCGGCAGCAGTCGACAGCCTTCAGGCGATCACCCGCAAACAATCCGGCGACCTTGCGGCGCGAGCCAAACGCGTGCAGGAACTGGAAGCGGAACTCAAGAAAACGACAGTGGAGCTTGAACGCCTGCGTGAGGTGGATGTGCGCATCAACCGGCGCAAGGGCGGCAAGTAGGAACGTTGCAATTCATGATGCAATTCGTTAGCTTCTCTCAGCGTTTCAGTCATCATCGGATGTGAGGCCATGAAAGCCACCGGCATCAAGAAGCTCTATTACTCCATCAGCGAGGTGAGCAAGATTACCGACCTCGAGCAGTATGTTCTGCGATACTGGGAGTCGGAATTCGACGAGCTGAAGCCGCAGAAGAACCGAGCCGGCAACCGCATCTATACCAACCGCGATATCAAGCTCATCCTCTACATCAAGAAGCTTCTGCGCGACGAACGCTACACGATCGAAGGCGCCAAGCAGGTCCTGAAGAACTACACCCCCGATAGCGACTCAGGCGAACAGCTGGAGTTGATCGACTCGCCGAGGCTTCGAACGAAGATCAAAGATGAGCAGCTGCGCAACGATGTACTGGAGGTGAAGAAATTTCTGGAGGAACTTCTGCAAAAGCTGAACTGACGATTCTCAACACAACCCATGAAGCCCGACGATCCGGTCGGGCTTTTTTTGTTCATCGGGGTTGCGCAAACTCAGCGGGGGTTGGTGAAGGCAAGCGCGTCGCGGTTCAGTGCCATCACGTGATGCTTGTTGATGCTGACACCGAAGACCAATTCCTTGCTCTCTCCGGAAGACGGACGGAAGATGACGCGATACAAACTTTCGGAAGTCTTCGTGACATCCCACTCGCCGGCAGGAAACGCCGAGGCCACCATCTGGGCGAGCGTGCTTCCGCCTCCGGTCGGTTTGAAATCTTGCACCATTCTGACTGCCGTTTGTGACCCATCATCGTTCCCGAGGCCGCAGCCCACCAGGCCAAGAACGAGTATGCACGCAACAAGAACTCGAACCATAATGCTTTCTTTCCCCTTCGTGAATGTGGAACCAATGCACTCCTTCTGCTCCAAGATGCGCGCCAGAAGCACCCGTCGCTCAACGCTCGGCATTTCCGCGGGCTGTTCGGAAGCGATAATGTTATTCTTACTTCACAATCTTACAAAACTACACGCGCTGTCTCCCATGTACGTTCAGGCTCCGGGCTGCTTTCAGTTGTTGCCTTGGTCAGACTTTCACACGCAACTATCCCCGGCGGGTCATTTGCCCAATCACGTCCTGCAAGCGTTGTACAACCGCAGCGACGTCGTCTTCGGCGTTGCACTTCCCGAACGCGAAGCGCAACGTTGCTTTTGCGGTCTTCACATCGCGTCCCATCGCGAGAAGAACATGCGAGGGTTGCATACTGCCGGATGTGCACGCCGAGCCGCTGGTCACGGCGACGCCGTGTAAATCCATATTCAACACCAACACATCACCATCAATGTTCAACTTCGAGCTGTCGAACGAGATGTTGAGGATGTTGGGCAGGCGGTGTGTCGGATGACCGTTGATGATTGCGGCAGGAAACTCGTCGCGTATTCTGGATTCGAGACTCTGCCGCAGCAGGGCAAGCCGCTGCATTTCGGTGGACATTTCTGCAAGAGCAAGATCAACCGCCCGCGCGAAGCCTACTACCAGAGGAACGTTTTCCGTGCCGGGACGCTTGCCGCGCTCCTGTCCCCCACCATACAGAAGCGGCTCAAGTTCGGTCCCCTTTTTCACGTACAGCGCACCGATGCCTTTCGGGCCATACAACTTATGCGCAGAGATCGTCATCAGATCAATCTCTAACTCTCTCACGTCCACAGGGATCTTGCCCAGCGTCTGAACGGCATCGGTGTGAACAAGCACGCCTTGCTCGTGGGCCATTGCGGCGATTTCTTTGATCGGATAGATCGTCCCAACTTCGTTGTTGGCATGCATGATGGAAACGAGACAGGTCCGATCGGTGATGGCAGTCCGCACCTGTTCGGGGGTGACGAGTCCGTGGCTGTCCACCGGCAGCACCGTGACGTCGAATCCCTCCTCCGTGAGTCCCTCGCACGGCTCGAGCACGGCATGATGCTCCGCTGCCGATGTGATGATGTGCGTCTTGCCTTTCTTTCGTGCGGCAAGTGCAACGCCTCGGATGGCAAAGTTGTCGGATTCCGTTCCGCCGCTGGTGAAGAACAGCTCGCCGCTCTGCGCGCCGATGGCCTTAGCAATGGTCTCTCGCGCCTTCTCTAACGCCGCCTTCGCTTCCCGACCGAAAGAATGAATCGAGGAGGCATTTCCGAACGTCTCCGAAAAGTATGGACGCATTGCTTCGAAGACGCGTTCGTCCAGCGGTGTGGTGGCGGTATGGTCGAGGTAGACGCGTTTCATGGACAACGGCAATCTACCACAAAAACCTCAATCGCACAAATTGCTCGTTGTCCATCGTTCGCCATTCTGACCGTGTCGTACACGTGGTGGAGGTTCACACGCTGAATGCTTCTCGAGGCTGATCACACTTTCGACTGTGCTTTCGCCTCCTGCACGTACGGGGCATGCAGTTTGACGGGCTGAGCCTCCTTCGCGCGCAGCCGCAGGTTGAGCATCTCCACGAACACCGAAAAGGCCATGGCAAAATAGACGTATCCTTTGGAGATGTGCTGGTCGAATCCTTCGGCGATGAGTGTAACACCGATGAGCAGCAGAAAGCTGAGCGCGAGAATCTTCACCGTCGGATGGCGTTCGACAAACCTGCTGATTGCGCCGGCAGCCAGCATCATAACGCCGACAGCAATGAGGACGGCCGCAACCATGATCTCGATGTGCCGCGCCATCCCCACCGCTGTAATCACCGAATCCAAAGAGAACACGATGTCGAGCAGAAGAATTTGAACGATGATGCTGGAAAATCTCGCCTTCACCTTTGCCGAAACCCTGCCCTCCGAACCCTCCAACTTGTCGTGAATCTCATGCGTGCTCTTGCCGATGAGAAACAACCCGCCGAGAATCAGAATCAAGTCCCGGCCCGAGATTTCGTTCTCGAAGACGGAGAACAGCGGCGCTGTAAGCCGCATGACCCACGTCAGCGAGAGCAGAAGCAGTACACGCGTGATGGTGGCAAGTGCCAGCCCCGTTGTGCGCGCCTTCGCCTGCTGATGCTCGGGGAGTTTTCCCGACAGAATGGAAATGAAGATGATGTTATCTATGCCCAGCACAATCTCCAACACTGTCAGCGTAACAAGCGCAATCCACGATTCGGGAGTGGTAAGCCATTCCATTCTTTTTATCCTCTCTTTATGAGATAAGCTATTTCACAAGGTTGAGTTGCTGCAGGAAAGCCGTAATGCTGCCGTAGAAACGCGCAGAGTCGGCGGCATGCGCAGTGTTGTGGCCTCCTGAAAGTTCCACGAACGCTTTCGGTTCAGATGCCGCCTCGAACAGGCTCCTTCCGTGCTCGATGGGAACAACTTCGTCATCCACGGCATGGAGAAAAAGTTTCGGCTCGGCCACACGCTGAATCTTGCTGATGGAGTCGTAGCGATTCTTCATGACGAGCGCCACCGGCAGGAACGGGTAGTAGTCTTGTCCGAGCCGGTGTGCGGACATGAATGCTCCTTCGAGAATGACGGCTGCTGTCGCGACATTCGCTGCAAGCTCGACGGCGACAGCGGAGCCGAGCGAGTAGCCGAACAGGATGATGCGCGCGGGAGAAATGCCGCGCTCGTGAACAAGATAGTCATAAGCCGCGCGCGCGTCCCTGTAGAATCCTTCCTCACTCGGGGAACCTTCACTATCTCCGTATCCACGATACCCAAGCGCAAAAATATTGAGGCCCTGGCGCGTAAGCGCTTCATAGTGCTCGACGTATCCACGGGAGGAGATGTTTCCTCCGTTGCCCTGAAAGTACAACACCCACACATCCGACGAATCCCGCGCGGGAATGATCCAGCAGACGAGTCGAACGCTATCGGGCGTCATCAGCGCCACCGTCTCTATTCTCATGTTGAGTCTCTCGGCATCATGCAAGCCTTTGCGGGGGAAATAGACGTACGAGTCCTCCTTCCACGCGAACCATCCAACAACCCCCGCGTAGAGAACGGCAACGAGCGCGAGAAGGGAGGCAATCCGCCGGAAAGTTCCGCGCATGCCGTGCTGCTTCGTCATTCACGCTCCCGCGTGTAGGTGAGTGAGGCAAGGAGCTTCTGAATCTTCGCGAGGCGCGGGATATCAATGGCGACGCGGACCGGGAGTGTTGCTGCATGTTCGAGTGCGACCTTCGCATCGGCGATTCTCCCCCAGTCCAGATACAGAATTCCCAGCTCGTAGTGATGGCGCATCACTTCCGGCGCCAGTGCGATGGCCTTCTTCAGGGCGGCTTCTGCTTCTTCATATCCGCCCTCAGGCAAGGAGGGAAACAGCAGAACGGCGATCCGACGTTCGACCCAGCTTGCATTGGCAAACGCGCGGAAGTAGGAGCCGCGCATGGAGTAGGCGGCATCATTCTGCGGGTCGAGGGCGAGAACCCGATCTAACTCTCGATGCATCTCGGCTGTCAGCTCGATCTTTTCCACGAGACCTGCATGCAGCGCCTGGTAGCCGAGTGACGCTGCAAGCCAGGTATGCCCTTCGACGGTTGCAGAGTCGAGTTCGATGCAGCGGCGAGCGTACTGTTCAGCTCTTCGGAAGTCCCGAGCGGCATCCTCTTCCTCTTTAACTTCTCCTGCACAGACGTACACGCGCGCAAGCCGCCAGAGCAACTCCGTGTCGTCCGGAAAACGTGTGTACTCGCCTTCGTAGGCGGCGATAGCGGAGGGATAATCAAGACGAACGAACGCGTCGTCACCCACCAGCACATTCGCCGGATGGAGACCGAGCAATGCAAGAACTCCGACAAGCAGAACCATAGTCATCATGCTATCCGTTGTCATGAAACGCAGCGTCGCTCACCCTGCGGCTATTTCTTGCGCCCGGTCGGCCTGCCTTCGATAACGAGAACATACTCCCCTTTAATTTCTTTCGATGAGAAGCGCTTGTACAGTTCCACCGCGGTACCGTAGAACATCTGCTCGTCCGGCATTGTGAGATTAAGAGCGATGCAGATGCGGCGCGTGGTGCCGAACGTTTCCGCGAGATCGCGCAGCAAGGGCACCAATCGGTAGGGCGTATCCATCAACACGATGGTGCGACGTTCCTGCATCAACTGTTTCAGTTCTGCCCGGCGACGTTCCTTCTTGGGCGAAAGCCAGCCGTAAAAGAGAAACTGATCAATGGAAAAGCCCGATACGGTCAAGGCAGGAAGGAGTGATGACGCGCCCGGAATGGGAACGATGCGGATGCCGTGCTCGATGGCTTTGCGAACAAGAAGCTGGCCGGGATCGGAGAACACCGGCGTGCCACAGTCCGAGATCAGCGCAACAGTCTTGCCGGCTTGGAGGCAATCAAGAATGTGGTGGGACGCCGCCGCTTCGTTGTGTTCGTTGAGCGACTCCACCGGTTTCTGAATCTGAAAGTGACGCAGCAGGCGCTCTCCTTCGCGCCGTTCTTCGTACACCACAAGGTCCACCGACTTCAACACCTGCAGCGCGCGGAAGGTCATGTCGTCGTAGTTGCCGATGGGGGTCGCAACCAGATAAAGCACTCCGGCCATGCGCTACACCTCGATGGGGGTTTCCACCGCCGGAGCCTGTCGGACACGGCGCCACTCCTTTGCCAGCGAGATGAGCAGCGCGGTTGTCGGCACGGCGATCAGCATGCCGACGAATCCGAGAAAATACCCAAACACCATCAGGCACAGAATGAGGACGACGGGATGGAGTCCCACCTTGCTGCCGATGATCTTGGGCGCAAGGACGGTGGCCTCAAGAAGTTTTTGGGAAAGGTACAGAACAATCACCCCGATCACTTTAGCCCCAACGGCGCCCCCGCTGAAGAGCGCTACGATGCTCGCTACAACCAGACTTGTGATCAACCCGACGTACGGAATGAAATTCAGAATTGCTGTCATCACTCCGAGCACGAGTGCGTAATCCACGCCGATGAGGGTGAGAACGATCGCCGAGAGGGCGCCTTGAATAAGCGCAACCACCAACGCCCCGCGCAGATAACGTCCGAGGAGATCGTCAACGGAAGCCACGAACGCCAGCACGTTCGGCCTGGCCGCATCGGGAAGGAAGGCGGCGAAGGTCTCTTTCATGCGCGGGAAGTCCTTGAGCATGTAAAAGAAGAGGAATGGAATGATGATGGCATTGATGATCTGCAGGATGAGCGAGGAGAAGCCGGTCAGGAATCCTAACACGCTCTTGAACAGTTGCGTCAGGATACCTTCCAATCTCGGCGAGAGTTCTTCAGCAAGAATCCGCCGCGCCTGGTCGGCGGGCAAGCCCCAATCGGCCAGGAGATCGAAGACTCTTCCCGACCGCATCACGTCCACGACACTCTGTGCGATCGCGCTTACCGCGTTGATCAGTCCCTGAAACTGCACAACTGCTATCGGGAGAAGGAACAGCACAACCGCAACAACAACCGCCAGACCGCCGAGTGTGACAAAAAGTGACCCTACCCAGCGAGCGATGCGTTTGCGCTCAAGTCGGACAACGAGTGGGTTGAACAGATACGCCAGCAGAAACGCGGCGATGAACGGAAAAAGAATTCCAAGCAGGGAATACATGAACCAGACGCCAAAGAGCGCCAGCGAAACAGCAATCGTCCTTCGCGCAAGCGGATTCGTTCGGAAGGGATAGAGGATGTAGACAAGCGCGGCGACAAAGACGAACGGCGAGAGAATGGATTCGATACTCACGCCCAGCGCAAACAGCAGCGCTCCGGCCAGAACAATGGTGAGGATAGTAAAAAGGGTGTGCGAACGCTCGTCGTCCATCGCCGCGATAATGTTGTTGCCTTTATCTTCCTGTGTGTCCGAAGCCGCCGGCACCGCGAGCAGTTTCATCAAGCGCATCTTGCTCCTGCCATACTGCGCGTTCGTAGCGGGCAATCACCATCTGCGCGATCCGATCGCCTCGGCGGATGACAAAATCCTGCTTGCCGAGATTGGTGAGGATCACCTTCACCTCGCCGCGATAGTCCGCGTCGATGGTACCGGGGGAATTCAGCACGGTGATGTGATGCTTGAGGGCAAGCCCGCTGCGCGGCCTGATCTGCGCCTCATAGCCCTCGGGCAGTGCAATGGCAAAGCCGGTAGGAAGAAGCGCCGTTTCACCGGCACGCAGCACGTATTCATCTTCAACGGCCGCATAGATGTCCATCCCTGCTGAATGCTCGGTTGCATACTGCGGCAGAGGTAGCTCTTGCGCGGCCTCCGTGCGGACGATGGGAACTCGAATGCTTTGCATAATGATCGAAGATTGGCTGTCGATTGGTCTTTGCCAATATAGACCATGAAGCGGAGAGATGCAACGCATTCCCGCCTTAATTCCAACTCTCGTTCGCTCATCATTTCTTGATAAGTCCAGAACTTCCAATCCCTCCCTACTACCTGTGTGCACACTCGTGATACAAGCATGTGTATACGAACACATCATACTGCACGTGCAGCAGATGCTCTTTTTGAAAGGTCAAGCATATGTTTCATTCGCCACCCGGATTGGCACGATGTGGTTGGCAACAATCTGGCGCCAGAGTGGGCAAGCATGGTGCTTTGATGGACAGACTGCTGCCGCTCGTCGTGGGGGGCTTGACTTTTTGGAAAAAAGGTTCTAATATCGAAACGTTTCGAGGTCATACGGAATGTTCCTCTCATTTCTTTCACTATTTCAATCTATTTCAAAGTTCTATCCAGAAAACGATTCGAGACCGGAGACCTCTTGGAATGAAAAAACGTCCCACCATTAAGGATGTCGCGCGCAAAGCCGGGCTTGCGCTTTCGACCGTTTCGCTTGTCATCAATAACAGCGGTTACGTGAGCGCGGAAGCTCGCAAGAAAGTTCTGCAAGCGATCGAGGAACTTGGCTATCATCCCAGCAGAGCTGCACGCGGTCTCGCCTCACGAACCAGCGGCAACATTGGTTTCATTCTGTCGGAAGATCACTTCTCGCTTGCCGAACCGTTCTACACCAAAATATTTTTGGGGACGGAGTTCGAAGCGCGCAAGCACAACTATTACATCTTGATGACGACCGTCGGTGCAAAGTTTCGCGAACCGACCGACGTTCCTCGCTTTCTGCTCGAGCATAATGTTGATGGCGTGATCATCGCCGGACGCGTCAACGAGAAGCTTGTTGCCTACGTTGACCGCCTGGGCTTGCCTCTTGCGTTGGTGGATTTCGCCGTCCCGAAGAAGCACTATTCATCCGTGCAAATTGATAATCGCAAAGGTGCGTGCCTCGCCGTCGAACATCTTCTGAGCCTCGGCCACCGCGCGATCGGCTTCGTTGGGGGCGACATTTCACACCCGAGTATCGCTGAACGCTTCGATGCATTCAAGGACTGCCTTGTTGATCATGCCATTCCGCTCAAGCCGGACCTGATCGTCGCCGACATGCCGGGCACTGCCGTCCAGGATGGTGCCGAAGGAATGAAAGTACTGCTCGATCGCGGCAGCCGTCCTACGGCACTCTTTGCCGCCAACGATGCCATGGCGATCGGGTGCATGCAGCTTGCACGGCAGCGCGGCGTTCGCATCCCGGAGGACCTTTCCCTCGTTGGCTTCGACGACATTGAAACCAGTGCGCACCTCGAGCCTCCACTTACAACGATCCGGGTTCTCAAAGAGGAACTGGGCGCTGCAGCCGTTCGCACACTGGTGGAAGCAGTGAAGGCAAAATCTGCCACGACGATGACCGTGCATGTTCCGGTCGAACTTGTGGTACGCGGCTCGACGTGCCAGCTCGCCGCGGCAAGTCCCGGTGCATGAGCCTCGACAGGATAAGACATAAAGTAGATTTCTTCCGGTACTTCATAGTCCACTCCTATGTGGACCGGACGGAACTCATAAACAACAACATCCATCAACAACCAAGTAAGGAGGTGTACGATGAGATACGGCATACTTTCTTTTGTGCCGATCGCCTTTCTGTCCCTCGCCGTCGTTGCGTTGGGACAGACGACCAACCTGCTTCCAAACGGTGGGTTTGAGAGTGGGAAGCCCTCGTTGTGGTTTCCGGAACCCGGAGGAGCCACGCTCAGCTGGGCCACCGATCAGACCTACGGCGGAAGCCCGCGTTCATTGAAGATCGTCAAAACCACCACCGGCTCGATGTCCCGATGGATCAGCGGCAATCAGGTGCGGTACTGGGTGGATAAGATTCCCCGCAACGTGGACATCAAAGTCGGCGCCTACGTCAAAACCAGCGGCGTCAACATCAATCCCGCCAACGATCAGGCCCGCTGGCAACTGAAGTTCTGGTTCTACGACACGCTCGGCGGACTGATCGGCGGACAACCCTTTGTGCTGAATGTGGATCAAACGGTTGCCACTCGCGACTGGTACGCCGACACCAACGCCGTCGGATCGCTCATTCTTCCGGTCGATGCCTATCGCATGATCATCGCCGCCGAAGCTGGAC
>JBBIRR010000050.1:0-26665 GCA_037441705.1 Ignavibacteriales bacterium | reverse complement strand
ATGAAGGAGCAAGAGAAAACCTCCTCGTCGCAGATTATATTAGGAACACGAGGTTCCATTAATCAGACGGGCTCGAAGCCCAAAGCCGGTATATTCCGGCAACGCGATCGAGGAGGTTCTATGGCAACCGTAACAAGAGATTTCGGAAAAGGCAAGCCGATGTTTGTCGGCATTGATGTCCACAAGCGTGATTGGACAGTAGACGTTCTTTGCCAAGGACAAGAGCTGTACCCCAGCACGATCACTCCGGAGCCGGAGCGGTTGATTGCCACGCTGAAGCGTTTCGAGGCATCAGAGGTTCACATGGTGTACTGTGATGTTTGGTTCCTTCGGAACAGTTTAGGCGACGCTTGAGTAGGTGATTTTGAGTTTGAATTCTTGGATGACTTCCAATGGCGTTTTGTAGTCAAGCGTCTGGTGAATGCGTTCAGTATTGTACAGAATTCTGAATGCTTCGATTCGATCCTTTGCGACGAAGGGATTCTCGTACATTGCTCCCCAGACCTCCTCGTACTTCAGGGTTTGGTGAAAGCGTTCAATACAGCCGATGGTCTGTGGGTGATGACTCCTGGCGCGCAGATGCAGGAATGGACTTGTGGCAATGTAGTCTCGAAAACGCCTGGAGATCATGGCTGGTCCATTGTCGGTCAGAAGCTTAATCTTCTCCGGGATCGGTAATTCCAAACGACGCGCTTCCTCCAAGGCAAGGTCACAGGCCCGCATGAGTGCAGCAGTGTCCTTGGTCTGGGACCAGAATGTCACCAGGCAATATTTCGAGGAGTAGTCGATCAGGTCAATAACATAATACGTCCCGAAGTTTTCCACCGGCACGTCGGTGATGTCGGCTTGCAGGAGTTCCAGGGGTCGTTCCGGCTTGACCAAATACTGCTGTAACGCTCTGCTCCTCTGACGGAGATCCTTTCTCCAGATCGAGGGGAGAGATAACTGCTTGCCCTTCAAGAACATGTAGACTTGATAACGACTCACACCATACCCTTCACGCTAGAGCAACGCATGGATTTTGCGATGCCCATACAGCGGGTATTTCCGGGCCAAACCCTCCGCTCGCTCGGCAAAGGAGCGAAGCGTTTGCCGAGCATGCTCACGCACGCGGTAATCCCGCATGGATTTGACCTGTCGGTAGAACTGACTCCTGCTGATATCCAACACATGGCACAACCGAATGATGGGCAGACGTTCTTCGGAATGAATCTGGCGGATCATGTACCAGTCCGTTACAGCTGTCCTGTGACTTTTTTACAATCCTGATGTCCAGCGTTCGTTAGCTCAATCACGCCTTTGCTCGTCGGTTTCCTGTGCCTAATTACCACACTTTTTGGGATGCAACCCACCCTCATCATTTTGTTGACTTTCCTTTGCTAATTCCTTACTTTTCAACGGCTTTTTAGATTGCCGCAGCCTATCCAAAAAGTAAACGACCGATGGTGGCGTTGCCCGCAATGGCACATCGTATCTGGAAGAAGATTCGCACCGTCCAAGGAACCATTGCGTTGGCTCTGTTTATCACGCTCATCATTGGTCTTTTTCTTGGTTCGCCGGTGGGGCGGATCGTTTGCGGAGTCGGAGTCGTTGCGCTGGGTGGATATCTGTTGATCGTTCTTCGACGCGACGGCGTGTTCTCTCCCGATCGGCCGCAGCGCGGCAAACGGCAATCGGACGACCACCAAGAGGAATTGTATTCACAACACAGTCGGCACGACATGAAAACACTGCTCTTCGATGATTTCCAACCGCCATCCTCTCATGGATATGTGGTGAAGGAAGTAACGGAGCAGGAGACGGTTGTCCCGTCCACCAAATCGGCGCAGCGTGTTGCGGCTGTTCCGGAAGAGAAGGTGAAAGAGTTCGAGATCGGGGATTTCTTCGATTTGGATTCGGATGTCTTCCGCAACGATCTGGAACCGCGCAGCGAATTCAATTTTGTGATGAACAAGCTGCTGGCGGCAATGAAGGAGGTTCTCTTCGCGCATTCGGTCGCGTTTTTCTGGGCCAACAGAGAGAAGCAGCAGATGGTGCTGGAAGCGCGTGCCACAATGAGCCAGAACTTCATGCTGGTGAAGCGCTATCCGTTTGGCGACGATGTGGTGAGCCAGGTGGCGCGCACCGGCAAGCCACAGGTGTTGGGACGCATCAGCCCGCTGGCCGAAGCGGAACTGATTGCTCACTACGTCGTGAAGGAAGGCATCAAGTCGTTAGTCGTTGTGCCGGTGTATTACCTGACGGAAACATCGAGCGGCCAGCAGCTTCCTGAAGGCGTTCTTGTGGCCGATAGTAAAGCAGAGGACGCGTTCGGTCCGGAGACCCTCTCGCTGATGGGACAGTTCACGAAGGTGATCTCGGCGCTCATCAAGAGCTATACGAACAAGTATGATCTGCTGCTGGAGTCGGAACTCTTAGCCTCCATCCGACGCTTGCAGGATCGCGTGAAATCCGAGCGGAGTGAGGAGGCCGTTCTCGGCGCTCTCGCCGACGAAGCCGTGAAGCTGGTGAACTGGGATGTGCTGACGGTGACCATGTACTCCGAGCAGCAGCACGGATGGGCAATCCAGAAACTTGTGAATCGGACCAACACGCTGTATCCTCCGCTCGGTGCCTCTGTTGATTTTGCGGAGAGTCTGGTGGGTAAGGCTATCCGCACAAACACCGTGGTCCATGTCGGCGATATGGATGGCGAACCGGCGATGCGGTTTTCGCGCGACGAATTAATTACGATGCGCGGCTCATTCCTGTGTGTGCCCATGAGCTCGCTGAGCCGCTGCTACGGTGCGGTGACGGTCGAAAGCGCGGGTAAGTATCACTTTTCTCCCAGCGAAACGGAGACGCTTTATCGGTTGGTGGAAAACGCTGCGGAGCTGCTCGAAGTCCTGTACATGAACGATCTCGTGAAGGAACACATTGCCGTCGATCAGTTGACCGGTTCGCTGAACCGAAGACACTTTCGCAAGAAGCTGGAGGAGGAAGTTGTTCGTGCGGAGGACTTCGGTGCGGAGCTGTCGCTCGTCCATTTTGCTATCGATGGAACGCCGGAGCATATCGGGCGTATGGGGGGCGAAGGGTTCGAGAGCTTGTTGCATCGCGTCGCGGGAATCATTCGTTCTTCAATCCATTCGTATGACGTCATGGGAAGAACGGACAGTGCAGCGTTGAGTGTCCTGCTCATCAACATGGCGGCGAGCGATGCGTACCTCTGGGCCGAAAAAGTATGCAAGCAAATCGCCAGCACGGTCTTCTCGATCAATGGCGAAGGCTGCGCGGTGACGCTGAGTGGAGGTGTGTGCGGATTGACGGATGGCATGAATGCAGACGACCTGATCACGAGAGCCTCGCAGGTTCTGCAGAAAGCGATCGAGAGTGGAGGTAACCGTGTGCTCGTGTTCTGAACCGAAGAAGTTTTTCGCATTACAATAATAGATCGCAGAAGGAATCCTTATGGCAAAGCAACAAACCTTCGCCGACAAGGCGACGAAGGCAGCACAAATCAAAGGCGCTAAGTGTCCGGTGTGCGGCACGATTTATCAACCACTGCTCACGGTATCGTCGGAATTCTCCAAGCAGTCCGGCTCATGGAAATTCAACGAACGCAGGGTGCTTGTGTGCAAATGTAACGAGAAAACGGTGTACGCATAGCGCGCACGTACCGGTGTACTCGGTGCGCGAGAGAAGAGCCGGACTCCTGTCTTAACGACATGCGGGCATGTATGCTCGACCGATCGTTGGAACTGGCGGCGCATTTGTCCGTACAAGCAACTGGTTGGTTTCATGATTGAATCGGTGGAACAAACGTTCGCCTCTGTATCGTTGAAACACTGCGGAGCGATGACGTGTTGACATTTACGGCAGGCGACGAAAACGCTGAGACGCTAAGTGCTTATTATTTAAGGGGATATGGGATGTCGCCCTGCCCACAGAAAGCGAACCAAACCGCGACGCTTTCTTGCGGAGGCGAGACTCGCACGGGCAACTTCGGCATTGACGGCGTGGCAGCACGAGCTTTCTTTTCGGAGAATGCGTGAGGCATGCTCCGAACCGTAACAGCCATCGAGTTCGTCGCAGTGATTGATCATGATGGGAAGATTGCTGTTCCCGAGCATGCGGCAAAGGAGCTTGGGGGAAAGAAGCTGCACGTTCGTTTGATGAGCAACGAGATTTCTTCAGCGCTGAAAGCAAGGGGAGTGACCGAGCCTGAGGTAGAACGGATCGCTGCGCTGCAACGAGAATCACGAGACCAGGTGATCAAGTTCCTGATGTCCGAAGGAAGTTTGACGGCGAGCCGCGCGTTCAGGCGGCGAGCGAACCTCACCCCCGGCGCAGCGAAGGCGACGCGCCGATGAGCGTTTCCAAAATCCTCGTGCACACGGATGTCGTACTTGATCATCTGTCGGGGACCCGGCGGCCGTCGGTTCTCCGCCTGGCGATGAGCAAGTTCTTCTGTTACACGACCGTCTTTCAAGCGATAGAGCTGTTTTCGCTTGCTCAGTCGGATGAAGAAGCGGCAGCCGTTGAGAATGCGATGGCCGCAATGAAGGTGTTGGGCCTGAATCCGAAAGCCGCTCAACGATACGGAAAGCTTGTCGCTGCGAACGCGAGACGTGACCGATGGCATGTGCTGATCGCCGGGTTATGCATCGAGAGTCGCTTGCCGATCCTGACCGACCGGCGCAGTGATTTCGCAGGCATCGAGGGCATCACGATCGTGCCGACCCACTTGCTGCGCAGCGAGCGTTCGGGCGAGGCAATCCTGCGTACGGCACGGCAGAAACGCGGATAAACAAAACCGAGAAGCGAGCATGATACTTGGCAAAGTCGTCGGAACCGTGTGGGCGACGCGGAAGGACGAAGAGCTTGTGGGGATGAAATTTCAAATCGTCAAGCACGTTGACCTCGACTATACACTGAAGGACACGTTCGTCGTTGCCGTGGATACGGTGCAAGCCGGCGTCGGCGACATTGTTCTTCTGTGCAGCGGGAGTTCTGCCCGGCAGACCGCGCTCACAAAGAACAAGCCGGTGGATGCGGTCATCATGGCTGTCGTAGACAAGATCGATATTGCGGACTGAACCTGGCGATGTTCTTTGCACGGGTCATAGGAACCGTCTGGGCAACGCGGAAGGATGAGCATCTGGAGAGCTTCAAGCTCCAGTTCATCCAACCGCTGAACGGCATGCGGGAAAAGGCCGGCGACCCCATCGTCGCCGTGGATACGGTCGGCGCCGGCCCGGGTGAAACCGTCATCTACATCACCGCGCGCGAAGCAACAATACCGCTGCCGGTGGAGATGGCTCCCGTGGACGCGAGCATCGTAGGAATTGTTGACAGGATAGATCACGAGCTTCGGCTCTGATTGTTTAGATGAGTTTGTTGAACATCAGGTGAAGAATGGGTAAAGCATCAAAACAATACAACAACCGCGAAAGCCAATCTCTTGACAAATACCTGCAGGAGATTGGCAAAGTGGATCTCCTGAAGTCGGATGAAGAGATCGAACTCGCACAGCGCATCAAGAAAGGCGACCAGCGAGCGTTGGAGAAGCTGACCAAAGCGAATCTGCGCTTCGTGGTCAGCGTGGCAAAACAGTACCAGAACCAGGGGCTCTCGCTGGGCGATTTGATTAACGAGGGAAACCTCGGTCTTATCAAAGCGGCGAAGCGATTCGACGAGACCCGCGGGTTCAAGTTCATCTCCTACGCCGTCTGGTGGATTCGTCAGTCCATCCTTCAGGCGCTGGCCGAGCAGTCGCGCATTGTGCGCCTGCCGCTCAACCGCGTCGGCGCGCTGAACAAGATCGGCAAAGCCTTCAGCACGCTGGAGCAGGAGTTCGAACGCGAGCCGAGCGCAAGCGAGCTTGCCGAAGAGCTGGACATGTCGCTCTTCGAAGTCTCCGATACGCTCAAGATCTCCGGCCGCCATCTTTCGATGGACGCGCCGTTTGCCCAGGGCGAGGACAATCGCCTGCTGGATGTCATCCAGGACGAACGGCAGCCCGCGCCGGATTCCGAGCTGATGAAGGAGTCGCTGAGCAAGGAAGTCGAGCGGGCACTTTCCACGCTGAGCGAGCGTGAGGCGGAGGTGATCCGTCTCTACTTTGGCCTCGGCCGCGAGCACTCGCTGACGCTGGAGGAGATCGGCGAAAAATTCAAACTGACGCGTGAGCGCGTCCGCCAGATCAAGGAAAAAGCGATCCGGCGGCTGCGGCACGCCTCGCGCAGTAAGCAACTGCGAGCCTATCTTGGCTGAGCGAAGAAGCCTCCCCTTGTGGAGGCTTCGCCGTTCTATTCTTCCGAACAGATTGATGCGTATGTCCGGTACGATTGATCGAACGCAGGCCTCCGGGGCGGCAGTCCTGGCAGCCGTCGTGGTCGGGCTTATCGTCGGCGGATGTTCCACGTCGCGAGCAACACGCGACGAAGATCGTGCGGCGAAGCCGACGGTGGTTGTTCAGGATGTGAACGAATTCATCTACCTCGCAAAAATCAAACGCGAGAAAGAGCGAGAAGACGATAAGCGCGTCGATCTTAAGTCCCTCCGTGCTCGCCGGGGCAGTCGCGACGAAATACCTGCGGGCATCAATCGAGATCAGTTTCTTCTGGAGGTGGTCCGCTACCTCGGCGTTCGCTACGACTACGGCGGCTCGTCTGCCGATGGCATGGATTGCTCCGGGTTCACCTGTCAGGTTTTCAAGAACGGCGCACAGAGAGAAATCCCACGCTCGACCATCGAACAGTACCGCACGGGCAGACGCGTCTCGAAAGAGGACCTGCGCTTCGGCGATCTTGTCTTCTTTAACACGACCGGCGAGTCTCCATCGCATGTCGGCATTTATCTTGAAGACGACGTGTTTGCGCACGCCAGCGTGGTGGAGGGCGTTACGCTGTCGTCCTTAGAAAGTACGTACTACAAGCGTCGCTTCGTCGGCGCGCGGCGCGTGCTGGATTAAATCCCCAACTCGTCCTATATTGGAGTCATCGAACGAGAAAGCCCCGTGGCAATTCTTCCCATCTACACATACGGTCAGCCGGTCCTGCGCAAGCGCGCCAGACCGATCAAGCAGGTGACGGATGAACTCAAGAAGTTTGTCGCCGACATGTTCGAGACGATGCATCATGCCAGCGGTATCGGCCTTGCGGCCAATCAGGTTGGTGCGCTGGAGCGCGTGATCGTCGTTGACATTTCTGATGTTGACGACAAACCGCACGAAGGCGTGGGCGAGGCGGCAACCGCTGCATCGCTTTCGCCGGAACAGCCGAAGCAACTCGTGCTGCTGAATCCCGAAGTCGTCTCTTCGTCCGGCTCGTGGAAAATGGAGGAGGGATGCCTGAGCATTCCGGACATCCGGGACGAGGTAACGCGCGCCGAGACCATACGCGTGCGCTATCGCGACCTGGATTTTCGAGAGCAGGAACTGGACGCCGACGGTCTGCTGGGTCGCGTGATCCTGCATGAAATCGACCACCTCAACGGTGTCCTGTTCATCGACCATCTCGGCGCCGTCAAGCAGAAGTTGCTGCGCGGCCGCTTGAACAAGATCGTCCGGGGCGAGGTGGAAACCAAATACCCCATCGTGAGCAACGCGGCACCCGCCGCGGTTGCGAAATAATCTCGGAGGAACGGCCCGTCGCTGCGACCATTGTTTTCATGGGCACGCCGGAGTTCGCGGTGCCCAGCCTCGAAATCCTGATCAACACCAACTACCCCATTCAAGCAGTCGTCACCGCGCCCGACAAGCCGCGCGGAAGGGGGATGGAGGTGCGTCCGACACCCATCAAGACTGTTGCCCTCCGACATCGCCTGCCCGTTCTTCAGCCCGCGTCGTTAAAAGACCCGGCGTTCGTTCAGCAGATCGCGTCGCTTGCGCCCGACCTGATTGTTGTTGTTGCGTTCCGCATCCTGCCGAAGGAGGTGTTTACGATTCCGCGTCTTGGCTCCATCAATCTGCATGCGTCACTTCTGCCAAAATATCGCGGCGCCGCGCCCATCAACTGGGCAATCATCAACGGCGAGACCGAAACCGGCGTCACGACATTCTTCTTGAAGGAACAGGTGGACACGGGCAGCGTGCTGCTTCAGGCACGCACGCCGATCCTGCCGGAGGACGACGCGGGAACGCTGCACGACCGACTCGCTGCCATCGGCGCCGAGGTTTTGTTGCACACCATCCGCCTGATCGAACACGGCAAGGCGATGCCGCGCGAGCAGGAAGAATCGCACGCCTCGGCGGCGCCAAAACTTTTCAAAGAGGATTGTCGAATCGTCTGGAACACGCCCGCGGTGAACATTCACAACCGCGTGCGCGGCCTGTCGCCCTCTCCTACGGCATTCACCATGCACAACGGCAGGGTGATCAAGCTCTTTCGTACGAGAGTTGTGGACGAGCCTGCGCGAGACCAGCCAGGAACCGTTCATGTTACCGAACACCAGCTGCTTGTCTCCACAGCGGACACATTGATCTCGATCGAAGAACTGCAGCAAGAGGGCAGAAAAAGAATGCGGGTGGAGGAATTTCTGCGAGGGTACCGTATTCGTTCGGGAGAGAAGTTTGGCTGACGGACGCGGGCGCGGAGAAAGAAAACGCGGCTGCATTGCAAAGCAGAGGCGAAAGGCGTATCTTGTTCCCGTCCAAAGGTTTCACGTTGTTTCATATCGCTGCCATTGCATGGATTTTTTGCTGTGGGCTGTACGAAGCTTGCATCTTGTTGCCGTGATTGCCTGGTTGGGGGGAATGATGTATCAGACGGCAACACTGCGCGGAGATGAAGCGAGCCTTCCCGATGCGATAACGCGAAAATCCATCGCTTCGGCTCGTCCGTTGGTGTGGATGAGTGTGTGGACGATACTCGTGACCGGCGTAGCGTTGATGCTCTTCAGTCCCCGGTTTGTCTTTTTTCGATATCAGGATGTGTGGTCGGTGTTGTTAGGGTTGAAGCAACTTGTGTTCGTTGCGATGGTGGTGTGTGCCTACGGCACGGCGCGCATGTTTACTCGCGTGGATGAGTTCCTCCGGCAGGGGAAAGACGAAAAGGATGTGCTGCCGTATTACCGACAGATGCTGCGTCTTGGCAAAGTGACGGTCGGGCTGGGTCTTATTGCCGTGCTCATGGCAGCCGGTATGACGTAACGGAAGGAAAGCAGATCACTTGGGAAAAATCATAACCATAGCAAACCAGAAAGGCGGCGTGGGCAAAACCACCACGGCGGTCAACCTTGCTGCCTGCATTGCCGCAGCGGAGCGGCGCACGCTGCTTGTTGATATCGATCCGCAATCCAACGCCACGAGCGGGCTGGGGTTCGACGGCTCGGCCGAGGGCCGCAGCACGTACGAGCTGATGCTGGGCAACCTTCCTGCCACCGCTGCCATCGTGCCGACGCAAATGGAGTTTCTCCAGCTCATTCCTTCCCACATCAATCTGGTCGGAGCAGAGTTGGAGATGGTCGAGGTAGACGATCGGGAGAAGCGGCTGAGGGCAGCGCTCGATCCGATTCGTGAGCAGTTTGATTTCGTGTTCATTGACTGCCCGCCGTCGCTGGGACTCATCACGCTCAATGCGCTGACGGTAGCCGACTCCGTGCTCATTCCGGTGCAGTGCGAGTACTTCGCACTCGAAGGGTTGGGCCAGCTTCTCAACACCATCAACATGGTGAAGAAGCAGTTGAACGAGCGGCTCGATATTGAAGGCGTCCTCATGACGATGTACGACAGCCGTTTGCGGCTCTCGAATCAGGTGATTGAAGAAGTGAAGAAGTACTTCGGCGAGAAAGTGTTTCGCACCATCATCAGCCGGAACGTGCGTTTGAGCGAAGCGCCGAGTCACGGCAAGCCCGTCATCCTGTACGATGCGCTTTCGCAAGGGGCGCGCAACTACATGGATCTTGCACACGAACTGTTACAGAAGAACAAGCACCGTGTTCACGCTATCCCGGTGCAGAATGGAGTGAAGAACGCATGAGCACCAAAGGCAAACCGGTACTCGGTCGCGGCCTCGCGTCGCTGATTCCCCGTGCAACGCCGCCGGTATCCATCGCAGGCAGGCAGGATGACGGCGTCTCGCACGATACGATTGCCCGCATCGACATCGACAAGATCAAGCCAAATCCCTATCAGCCTCGGGCCGACTTCGATCCCGTTGAGCTGGATGAACTCAAGCGCTCGATTCAGGAAAAGGGCATCATCCAGCCGATCACCGTATGCCGCGTGGAGGGCGGGTATCAACTGATTTCGGGCGAGCGGCGCCTGCGTGCCGCGAAAGAGGCGGGCCTGACCCAAATCCCTGCATTCATCATTCGCATTCACTCGCGGGAGGAGCTTCTCGAACTCGCGTTGATCGAGAACCTCCAGCGATCCAATCTCAACCCGATCGAAATCGCCATTTCCTACAGACGGTTGACCGAGGAATTGCATTATTCGATCGATCAGGTTGCACAGAAGACGGGCAAAGACCGATCCACCATCGTGAATTTCCTCCGCTTGCTCAAACTGCCCGAGCGGATTCAAGCTGCGGTGCGGAAAGGCGAGGTGAGTGCCGGTCATGCGCGGGCGCTCATCACGATCGAAGACCCCGCGGTGCAGATGCGCATCTTCGAACGCATCATTGCCAAAGGGCTTTCGGTACGGCAGGTGGAAAGCGCTGTACGCACCCTCTCGGCGAAAGCGGGCCGAGGCAAACCTGCGGCGCGCAGCGCAGCGAGCAGTTCGCTCACCACGATCGAAGAACAGCTCCGCCAGAAGCTGGGCACAAAAGTCGAAGTTCGCAACATGGCCGATGGGAAAGGGCAGATCGTGATCGAATACTATTCGCTTGACGATTTGGATCGCCTCCTGGAGTTGATCTCTACCATCACTCCCTAATACGAAGGTCCATGAAGAAAAAAGTTATCAGTACACCGAAGGCGCCTGCTGCAATCGGTCCGTACAGCCAGGCTGTGCTGGGTAACGATCGCTTGCTCTTCACTGCAGGGCAGATAGCGATTGATCCTGCAACCGGGCAGGTCGTTGAAGGCGACATCAAAGTGCAAACCCGGCGCGCGATCGAGAACCTCAAGGCGATCCTCGAAGCAGCAGGTACCGACCTGCGGCATGTCGTCAAGACCACGGTGTTCCTGAAGGACATGAATGAGTTTGTAATGATGAACGAGGTGTACGGCGAGTACTTCAACGAAAGCCCGCCGGCACGCTCGACGGTGGAAGTTGCACGTCTGCCGCGGGATGTGCGCGTCGAGATCGAAGCGATTGCTTTGGTCGAGACGCCCGAACAATCATAACACCGCGATGAAGCGCGCAGCGGTGACATGCGTGACGCTTGTCCTGCTTGGCGGCACTGCTCTGTCGCAGGCGCAGCCCGACACGGTGTCGCGCCTCCGCCTCGATTCTCTCCACATCGTTGGCCCTGCTGCACACGAGGATTCCTCCGTCGTCACCCTTCTCGCCGCAGCCCAAAAGAAGGATACGCTTGCGGGTGGCTACCGGGAGACGAAGTCGCCCTTGCTCGCACTTCTTCTTTCTGCCGCGCTGCCGGGCGCGGGCCAATTCTATAATGAGTCGTACTGGAAGATTCCCATCGTGCTCGGCTTCGGATATTACTTTGCGTCGAACTGGATCGAGTTGAACGACAGCACCCGGCACTACAGAAGGCTGTTCGCCGAGAGCGTCACCCCGCAATCCCCCAACGGCGACGGGAGGTATCTCCAGCTACGTGAGTTCTACAAGGATCAGCGCGACACATTCTCATGGTACATCTTCATCTACTACCTTGTGAATCTCGTCGATGCATACGTGGATGCGAGTCTGTACGACTTCAATGTGGGAGATGACCTGTCCCTGCGCGTGCTGCCGCAGATGTCGCCGCCGCCCCGCGCCGGCGTGGGTCTCTCGCTGCGAGTGAGGTTCTAAACGCAGCAGCATCATACACAACTCCTGCAGGACACAATCAACATCATCTTCAGAGACGTCCCATGCTCAACTACATCTGGCTTGCGCTTATTCTGATTGGTGTGGGCGTGGCGGTGTACAACGATGTGACACTGCCTGCCGACCCGAACACTGCCGCATATCCCACGCTTAGCAAGGTTACCAACGAGGGCATCATCGGTTCGGCTAAAACTGCCGTAACCATCAGCATCGGTCTCATCGGCATCATGGCCTTGTGGTTGGGCATCATGAAGATTGCCGAGCAAGCCGGGCTGATCAAAGCGCTCGCTGCAGCGTTGAAGCCGATCACCACGCGACTCTTTCCCGACGTTCCCGCCGAGCATCCGGCCATGGGAGCGATGATCATGAACATCTCGGCCAACATGCTGGGACTGTCCAACGCAGCAACACCGCTGGGACTCAAAGCAATGGAAGAGTTGAACAAGCTGAACAAGAAGGTCGGCACTGCCACGGATGCCATGTGTACGTTCCTTGTCATCAACACCAGCAACGTGCAGATCATACCGGCAACGGTGATTGCTGTGCGCGCTGCTGCGGGGTCGAGCAACCCTACGGAGATTCTCGGTCCTGCCGTTCTTGCCACTACCATCTCCACCGTCATAGGCATTGTGGTGGTGAAGCTTCTGGCAAAACTTCCTGTGTACAAACGGCAAGCGGAGGTTGCATGACGGCAGTGCTCAATCTTGTTCAGGCAATCTCGATCTTTGCCATTCCGGCGCTTGTCGTGTTTGTGATCATCTATGGGGCAATCAGGAAGGTGAACGTGTACGAGGCGTTCGTGGAAGGTGCAAAGGAAGGCTTCAATGTTGCGGTCCGGATCATTCCCTATCTGGTTGCGATGCTCGTCGCCATCGGGGTGTTCCGCGCAGGCGGTGCCATGAGCATCCTGAGCGCTTTGCTTTCGCCCGTCACCTCGCTCATCGGCATGCCGGCGGAGACAATTCCGATGGCGTTGATGCGCCCGCTCTCGGGCAGCGGTGCGCTCGGCGTGATGTCCGAGATTATCACAGCCCACGGTCCCGATTCCCTTATCGGGCGGATGGTAAGCGTGATGATGGGAAGCGGCGAGACGACGTTCTACGTCCTGGCGGTGTATTTCGGCTCGGTCTCCATCAGCAAAACACGCCATGCGGTGCCGGCGGGAATTGTTGCCGACGTTGCAAGCATTCTTGCCTCGGTGTGGATTGTGAACGCGCTCTGGAACTGATGCGAGCGCGACCCTGGTGAGAGAATCCATCTTGCCGGAATTGTCTCGTGGCGTTCAGACTCATTATCGGAAATGCCTGTCATGCCCCGAACTCTTGTAGCACTCGTGTTTTTTCCTCTCTCATTCTTCTCAGCCTTGAGTCTTGCACAGATGGCGCAAACGGACTCGGTGATGGAGCGAAGAACAATCGCCCGTGAAATGCGTCAGGCTCTCGACCACGAGATGGGTCGCTGGTATCCCCGTGCGCTCGATACGGCGTGCGGAGGACTCTTCAGCGACATCAACGAGCATTGGGAGGTGGAGGGCAAGCAGCACAAGATGATCGTAACCCAGGCACGTCACATCTGGGCTGCGGCGAATGCAGCAGCTTTTTATGAGAAGGACAACACGTTGCGTCGCATCGCAGCGCACGGCGTTGAGTTTTTGAGAAGTACGATGTGGGATAACCAACACGGCGGCTTCTGGACGTTGGTTGATCGCTGCGGAGAACCACTCCAGGAGAGCGGCCGCTTCATCAAACGTGCGGATGGTAATGCCTACGCCATCTACGCTCTCGCAATGTATTATCGCGTCTCCGGCGACACTGCCGCGCTCAGCCTTGCACGCCAGACGTTTCGCTGGCTCGAGAAGCACAGCTACGATCCTACATACGACGGCTATTTTCAGTACATGGCCGAGGATGGTCATGCATTTGAAGAAGGCGTGGACAGGTCTCCGCCCAAAGATGCAAGTTCCTGCATGCATCTTCTCGAAGGCTTGACGGAATTGTTTCGTGTGTGGCCCGATCCTGTGCTGCGACAACGACTCTCCTCGTTGTTGCGAATCATGCAGGAGAGGATGATTGCGGAGAAGGGATACCTCATTCCGTCGTTTCATCGAGACTGGCGTCCGGCGTTCTCTCCTGTGGCGACACCAGACGCCCGCGCAGAAAATACTACGAGCGGTTTGATTTCCTTCGGACACTGTATCGAAGCCGCGTATCTGATGATAGAAGCAGCAGAGGCTCTCGGGCTGAAGAACGATTCCACGACTCTTCATGCTGCAAGGAACCTGGTGAACTATGCGTTAGATAATGGGTGGGATCATCAGCACGGAGGTTTCCTCGACGCCGCGCATGATGTTTCGGATGCAAGGAAGCTGGTGAACTATGCGTTAGATAATGGGTGGGATCATCAGCACGGAGGTTTCCTCGACGCCGCGCATGATGTTTCGGATGCAACGAAGCCGCTTCTCGTGCGCGGGACAAAACAGTGGTGGATACAGGCAGAAGCATTGAATGCGCTGCTCCTGCTCTCCGATCTGTTTCCGACGGATGGCCGTCGCTACTTTGAGAGATTCCGCGCGCAATGGGAGTATTGTAAGAGATATGTGATTGATAACGAACGCGGCGGCTGGTATTGGGGCGGCACCGATGCTGCCCCGGAGAATGTTCACTCGCCCAAGGCATCGCTCTGGAAGGCAAACTACCACACATCCAGGGCACTGATCAACTGCATCAACGCGCTCAAGCGCAGGACTGTCATGGAAGGGTTGCGTCGGTACGAACCGGTTAACCCGAACGCGACGCATGAGGCGAAAGCCGTGCTGGACTATCTGTACACCGTTCAAGGCAAGAAGATCATCAGCGGGTACATGAACTTCATCCAAACCGCCGATGAAGACGCGCGTCGAGTGCAGGAGCTGACGGGGAAGCTTCCCGCACTCTGGGGCTGCGACCTGATCGACTACTACCGAACCCCGGGCAATGCCGACTCGATTGTCCAGGAAGCCTATGCGAAGCACAAGGCGGGATACCTCATTACGTTGATGTGGCACCAGGGTCGTCCCAAGGACGATCCGCCCTACGACTGGAAGGAAAGCATTCAGGGCAAGCTCTCCGATGCAGAATGGCAAGAGCTGACAACTCCGGGCACGCTGCTGCACCGACGCTGGCTGGAAGAGGTTGACAGGATCGCCGAGATCCTGATGAAGCTGAAACGCCTTCGCGTTCCGGTTCTGTGGCGGCCGTATCACGAGTCCAATGGCGTTTGGTTTTGGTGGGGCAACAGAAAAGGAGGCAACGGCTCGGCAAAACTCTTCAGAATGATGTTCGAGCGCTACGTGAATGACCATCACCTCGACAATCTTCTCTGGGTATGGAATGCCAATGCCCCGCGACAGTTGATTGATGACGAAGCCTATGCGTATGACGACTATTTCCCGGGTCTCGATTGCGTTGACGTGCTGGCAGCGGATATTTACCACAATGATTACCGGCAGATTCATCATGACCGCCTGCTGGAATTATCGCAGGGCAAACCCATAGCAATGGGAGAGATTGGCGAAGCGCCGTCCGCTACAATCCTCTCACAACAACCGATGTGGACATGGTTCATGATGTGGTATCGTTCGGTGGATATGCACAACACTCCCGAGCAGATCAGGGGACTCTACAACAATCCGCGGGTCATCTCGCACGAGGAGGCAGTCAGGAGGAAGGAGTGATGTTGGTTGAGACCATCCGCGCAGCACCATTCCTTGATTCTCTAACCATTGTTGCGTAACTTTGAACGCACAAAAATCGAAGCAGCCATCATTCTTGCCAACGACAGCCCAGCATGCGCGCAATCATTCCTGTTGCGGGAATAGGAACGAGACTACGACCTCATACCTACGCCATCCCGAAAGTTCTCCTGAATGTCGCCGGCAAGCCCATTCTGTACCACATTCTGGACAAGATTCGTCACGAGGGGATCAACGAAGCGACGATTGTCATCGGGCATATGGGGGAGATGATTCGCGAGCATTTGCTCAGGTCGTATCCGAACTTTCGGTTTGATTTCGTTGAGCAGGAAGAAACGCTGGGACTGGGCCATGCGATTTATCTCGCGCGCGAAACGATGGGGACGGACTCCGTCCTGATCGTTCTCGGCGACACAATTTTTGATGTGGAGCTGGGCCCCGTTCTCACATCGCCGACCTCCTCGATCGGCGTGAAGGTGGTTGAAGACCCACGGCGGTTTGGTGTGGCAGAGACGAGCAATGGGTACGTGACGCGATTGGTGGAAAAGCCGGAGCAGCCCACCACGAACCTTGCGCTGGTGGGTTTGTATTTTATCAAGAACACGCCGTTGCTCGTTTCCTGCTTGCGTGACCTTGTGGAGAAGGACATCCGCACCAGAGGAGAATATCAGCTTACCGACGCGTTGCAGATGATGCTCTCCCGCGGAGAAAAGATGACTACGTTTCCTGTGGAGGGGTGGTACGATTGCGGGAAGCCTGAAACGCTGCTCTCGACCAATCGTGCCCTGCTGGAAAAACATTCCGTCCCCCGGTCGCTGCCCGGCGTCGTCATCAACGAGCCGGTCTATATCGCCCGGACAGCCCAACTCAAAAACTGCGTCATCGGGCCGTACACGACGGTCGGCGATCGAGCAATTGTGACAGAATCGGTTGTTCGGAATTCGATCATCAGCGAGGAAGCGCAGGTGCATCGTGCCTTGCTCGACAATTCGATTGTGGGGAACGGTTCTATCGTAAAGGGGAATTACAAGCGCATCAATGTTGGCGGTTCGTCGGAAATTGATTTCTACTGATCTCACACGTCCCCATACCTCCACGCTCATCCGTCGCTTGCTGCCATTGCGTTCCGCGTATGCGTTTACGCCGAGTGTTGTGTTGCCATAATTCGTTTCCTGATTGAGAAAGGTGCATCATGTCGTATCTGTTTACCTCTGAATCTGTTTCCGAAGGACATCCCGACAAAGTTGCCGATCAGATTTCGGACGCGATCCTCGACGAGATGTTGAAGCAAGACCCGGACTCCCGCGTTGCGTGTGAGACGCTGGTAACAACGGGACAGGTTGTTGTTGCCGGCGAAGTAACCACCAAGGCGTGGGTGAACATTCCGGATGTTGTGCGGAGAGTGATTGGGGAAATCGGATACACGAAGGCGGAGTATATGTTTGAGGCGCATTCGTGCGGCATCCTGACGGCGCTGCATGCTCAGTCGCCCGATATCGCCCGCGGCGTCAACAGCAGCAAGAAGAAGAAGCAGGGCGCAGGCGACCAGGGCATGATGTTCGGCTACGCCACGAACGAGACGCCTGAGTACATGCCGATGGCGATACTGTTCGCGCATAAGCTTGTCAAGCGGCTGTCAGATATCCGCAAGAATCATCCGCGCCTGATGCCCTACCTCCGCCCCGATGCCAAGTCTCAGGTGACCATTGAGTACGACGGTGCGCGCCCCGTGCGTGTGCACACCGTGGTGGTTTCCACGCAGCATAACGGGGGAGTCTCGCAGAAACGTATTCGAGAAGATGTCATCGAGCATGTCATCAACTACGTCATCCCGGAAGAGTTGCGGGATAAGAAGCTTGTCGTTCACGTGAACCCCACCGGCCGGTTCGAGATCGGCGGGCCGCACGGCGACAGCGGCCTGACAGGCCGAAAGATCATTGTTGACACCTACGGCGGGCGCGCCCCGCATGGCGGCGGCGCCTTCTCCGGCAAGGACCCATCGAAGGTGGATCGCAGCGCAGCCTACGGCGCTCGTCACGTCGCGAAGAACATCGTTGCCGCCGGTCTGGCCGACGAATGCCTGATTCAGGTTGCCTATGCCATCGGCGTTGCTGAGCCGGTCTCGGTGCACGTGAACACGCACGGCACCGGTCGCATTCCTGACGCGGAACTTGAGCGCATCGTGAAGAAAGAGATCGATCTGACGCCCGCGGGTCTCATCCGTCGTTTGAATTTGAAGCGGCCGATCTATCGGAAAACCGCAGCGTACGGACACTTCGGGCGCGAGGAAAAGGAGTTCACGTGGGAAAGACTCGACCTCGTCGGTCTCCTCAAGCGAGCGGTGCGATAACTTCGATCAATACCACTGTTTATTTCTAACCATACAAAACTGAAGGACTCCATGGATTACAAAGCAGGGAAGTATAAGGTGCGCGATCTGAAACTCGCGCGAGAAGGCGACAGACTGATTGATTGGGCCGAGTCACGCATGCCGGTGTTGATGGCTCTGCGCGAAAAGTACAGCAGAACGAAGCCGCTGAAAGGCTATCGCATAGCCGGATGCTTGCACGTGACGAAAGAGACGGCGGTGTTGGTGAAGACGCTGGTTGCAGCAGGGGCTGAGGTGAGCTGGAGCGGCTGCAATCCGCTTTCAACAAACGATGCCGTTGCCGCGTCGCTCGCCCGGCAGGGCATTTCCATCTTTGCATGGCACGGCATGAATGTGAAGGAGTTCTACTGGTGCATCGAAGAGACGTTGAAGTTCAAACCCAACCTCACGCTGGATGACGGCGCCGATCTCATCTTCACAATTCACAAGAATCATCCGGACTTTGCCGAGAAGTTCGTTATCGGCGGCACGGAAGAGACCACCACCGGCGTGCACCGCTTGCGTGCGATGGCTGCCGACGGCGCACTCAAGTATCCCGTTATTGCCGTGAATGATGCCGAAACCAAATGGGACTTCGACAACGTGTACGGCACGGGCCAATCAACGATTGACGGCGTGCTGCGCGCCACCAGCGTGCTGCTGGCGGGAAAGAATGTGGTCGTTGCCGGTTACGGGCACTGCGGCAAAGGTGTTGCCTTACGCGCAAAAGGCCTGGGCGCCAACGTGATCGTCACCGAAGTCAAACCAACCGCCGCACTCAAGGCAACGCTCGACGGCATGCAGGTGATGAAAATGGACGAGGCCGTGAAGGTTGGCGATATCTTCATCACGGCGACAGGCGTGAAGGACGTGATCGTCCAGCGGCATTTTGAAAAGATGAAGGACGGAGCCATCGTCTGCAACACGGGCCACTACGATTGCGAAATCAACCTCAACCACCTCGCAAAGATGACGAAGTCCAAGCGGCTGATTCGCGATAACAATGAAGAGTACACGCTGAAGGACGGTAAACGCATCTACCTGCTCGCTCAGGGGCGATTGGTCAATCTTGCGGCAGCGGAAGGCCATCCGTCGGAGGTAATGGACATGTCGTTTGCGAACCAGTTCCTCTCGCAGATCCGTCTCGCAACGGCACACAAGAAGGGGCACAGACTTCCGAACGGCGTGCATGAAATCCCGGCAGAGCAGGATCAGGAAATCGCCGCTGTGAAGTTGAAGACCATGGGCTACTCGATCGACAAACTCACCCCCGAACAGAAGAAATATATGGAGGATTACAGCGCGGGGACGTAACGAGGGGATTTTATGATCGCCCGCGAAAAAAGGCGACCCGCACGGGCCGCCTTTCTTTTTATCCTTTCCTCAATACCGTCCTGACGCAGGCAACAAGATAGCCTCCGTCAAAGGGTTTGGGGACGTAGTCGTCCGCCCCCATGCGCACCGCTTTGATGGCGGTCGGGAGTGTGTCGAACCCCGTGATCATCAACGTCCTCGTGGGGAGGCGTTTGTCACGAATGAATTGAAGGACTTCGATGCCCGTTTTTCCGGGCAGGTTGATATCGAGAATGGCGAGATCGAATTTATCTCGCGAGAGTCTGGCAATCGCATCCAGACCGTTGGAAATGGATTCTACGGCGTAGCCCGCGCGCGCAATTTCGGATTCCATGACGATGCGCAGCGCCGGCTCATCTTCTACCACCAGAATGCGCTTTTGTTTCTCCGTGGATGTTTCCGTGTTCATAGTGTCTGAAAGATTCTTGTTGCTTTTCTCAACGGGAGTTGTACATTACAAGCGTTTTTCTGTCCCATCTCCTGAGACGCAGTGCCATGAAACAACGACTCCTCATGCTCGTTGTCGTGGCAAGTGTGGGGGGCCTGGCCGCCGACAGTCGTGCACAGATTTCCATTTTTCCGTACCTCCAGAATTTTGATTCGGTTCAAGTTCCGGCATTGCCGCCGGGATGGAGTTCGAGCCGCAATCGCGACACGAGTGCGAACGATTTCGTGACGACTACGACCAATCCTGCTTCGCCTCCTCATGCCGTCAGTTCCACGAACGCTCGGATCTCGCAAACACTCTTCTCTGCGCTGGTAGATTTTTCGTCTGCAATTCCGGAGACGCTCTCCTTCCGCGTTGCACGCACGTCAACGCATACTGCACGGATGTTAGTCGAAGTCTCGACCGACGGCGGAGCAACGTTTCCGATGCAGTTGGGGGATTCGCTCCGATATCCCGGGACGACATCATACATTCTTGTTGCGCTCGGCTTGCCTCCGACACTCGCTGCGCAGCCGTCCGTCAAATTCCGTTGGCGCATTGTGGGCGATCCAACGGCAGGGTCGACGGCAGCTTTGCGTATCGACGACGTTCTGATCACCGCATTACTCTCACACGATCTGGCATTGTCATCGGTCAGAGTTCAGCCGCAGGCACCCGTAGAAGGGGATTCCATTTTCACTACTGCAAAGATAATAAATGTCGGGCAACAAAGCGCACAAAATTTTTCTGCGGAGTTCTACGTCGACGCGAACAACGACTCGATCCCCCAGCCGTCCGAGCTTCGCGCCGCTGTGCCGAGCAGCGGCGTGCTTGCTGCCGGCGACTCCGTAGAACTTGCTGCGTCCATCGGTTCGTTTGCCGCCGGCTCTCATCTCATCATTGTCAAAGTCGTCTACGGTCCCGACCAGAATCTTTCCAACAATCAGCGCCTTGCATCGGTGAATGTGGGATATCGGGAGGGAAGCGTTGTCGTCAACGAAATCATGTACGCACCGACAAGTCCCGAGCCGGAGTGGGTGGAGCTGTACAACACGAGATCGGACTCGATCAGTCTCAAGAATTGGTTCATCGCCGACAGCGGTCGAGTTCAGCGAAGAATCACGACGCAAGACCTGAAGATTCCGCCCGGAGGTTTTGCGGTTCTAACGGGCAACCCATCGGCGCTTCTCAACATTCATCCCTCCATCACATCAACAATCATCGGCGTATCAAGTTTCCCCAGTCTCAACAACTCCGGAGATGCAGTCATCCTCTACGACAGTCGCGGCCGGGCGATGGACAGCGTGCGCTACCTTGCCAGCTGGGGAGGGAATACGGGCGGACGCTCGCTGGAGCGGATTGATCATGCCGCACCGTCCACGCTGCCGGGCAATTGGGGCACAAGCCGCAGCGTCGATCGAAGCACACCGGGCGAACGCAACTCGCTTTCGCGTAAGGATCGCGACCTTGCCGTGGACTCTCTGCGTTCTCTTCCGCCGCTGCCGATCATCGGCGACAGTGTCCGGATTCTGGTGTCGGTGAAGAATCCGGGACGCGAAACTGCGGCGGTGTTTCTCGTTCAGCTCTTCAACGATGCTAATGCCGACTCGCTGCCGCAACCTGCGGAATTGATGTCGTCGTTGCAGAACACGTCTCCGTTGCTGCCGCGAGATTCGATGTTGTTCACGTTCGATCTCGATGCCATTGCTGCGGGAACCTATCAACTGATTGCCCGTGTCGGCTTCACCGCGGACGAGGATACATCGAACAATCTCCGCGTGGGACGAGTCATTGTTGGCTATCCTGCCGGAACGGTGCGCATCAACGAAATCATGTACGCCCCAACGGGGGGCATGCCCGAATGGGTAGAACTCTACAACACGCGAACGGATACCGTTGATTGCAGCAGGTGGCAACTCGGAAACCGCTCGACTTCGTCGCGGTACGAGCTTGCGGCAACTCGCTTACCGATAGGACCGCTGAGCTACCTGGTGATCACGAAGGACACTGCTCTGCTGCGACAAGCGTATCCACAGCTGGCGGCGAATGCGATTCAGGTTTCGTCGCTCCCGACGTTTCTCTGGAATAATTCTGCCGACGCTGTGGTGCTGCTGGACGCACACAGAGGGATAATGGATTCGGTTTTCTATGCTGCCTCGTGGGGTGGGAGTAATGGCTACTCGCTGGAACGGATCGATCCACTGGCGCCTTCCTTACTGCAGTCGAATTGGGGGACGTCCCGCAGCCCGGCACGGGGGACACCGGCTGCGCGCAACACGCTTGCGCGCAAGGACCGCGACCTCGCACTCGATACGCTGACCGCAATGCCGCTGCTGCCGGTTGTCGGCGATACAGTCCGGCTGATGGGATGGGTACGCAACCCCGGGCGAGAGGTCGTCACGTCGTTCTTTACCAAACTGTATGAAGATGTGAATGGAGATTCACTTCCGCAGCCGCAGGAACTGCTCCGAACTGTTGTGCATACGACGCCTCTTCAGCCGCTCGATTCGCTCCTGTTGGCCCTTCCGGTTCCGAATCCAGGGGCGGGCGCGCATCTGTTTATTGTGAGGATTGATGCCGGTGGAGATGAGGATACAACGAATAACGTTCGTGCCAGAAGTGTGCACGTGGGTTTCCCGGCCGGCTCGGTGGTTATCAATGAATTGATGTACGCCCCGCCGAGTGGCGTCCCGGAATGGGTGGAGTTGTTCAACACCCGTGCGGATACGGTGGAGATCACCCGGTGGCTTGTAGGCAACCGCTCGCAAAGCTCACGCTACGAGCTTTCCGCTCAACGCCTGTTTCTGGGTCCCGGGGCGTATGTGGTGCTGACGAAAGACACCGCGCTCTTCGCTCAGGCGTATCCGAACGTCATCGGCAACATTGTGCAAGTTTCATCCTTCCCGACGTTTCTGTGGAGCAACAGCGGTGATGCCGTTGTGGTTCTGGATCAGCGGCGCGTGGTGATGGATTCTCTAATGTACTCGTCGAGTTGGGGAGGGGTGGGCGGCACGTCGCTCGAGCGGATCGATCCCCTGGACATCACCAATGATCCGATGAATTGGGCTTCGTCCTCAGACTCGCTCGGCGCCACACCCTCGCGCCCCAATTCTCATGTTGTGCTGGAGCACGATCTGCGCGTCGTGCGCGTCAACGCCGACACGGTCATGCCCGGAACGGACGCAAGCATTACAATCGTTCTGCAAAATGTCGGCAGACTTCCCTCATCGTCGTTCGATGTCCTTCTGTATGATGATGTGAACGGAGATTCTCTGGGAAGTGCCGAAGAACGTATTGCTCAGCAAACGATTACACAAACGCTCGCACGCCGCGAATCGCTTGTGGTCACACTCGGCTGGCAAGCACCTTCGAGCGGCATCCACACGGTGCTGGCGGACGTGAGCTATGCGCCGGACCAGCGTCTCTCGAACAATCGTTTGTTCGCGGCGCTCCGCGTCGGCTTTCCTCGGGGGACGGTCGTGATCAATGAAATCATGTACGCCCCACTGACCGGCTCCGCAGAATACGTGGAGTTTCTCAACATCAGCCCATCGCCCGTTGATCTCAAGCAGTGGACGGTGCGTGACCGCCCAACCGCCGGCGGGGCAAATATATTCTGGCTTTCTTCGCGCAGCGCAATGCTTCAGCAGGGGGAGATGTTCGTTCTCGCCTCCGATTCGAGTATCCTTCATCGGTTTCCGACACTCGACACGCTCCGCCTTGCCATTGTGAATCAATCGAGCCTGAGCCTCAATAACGACGGCGACGATCTTGTGTTGGTTGATCCGACAGGACTGGTGATTGATAGCGTGGCCTTCGCTCCCTCGTGGCACAACCCGAACGTACACGACGTTATGGGCCGCTCATTGGAAAAAATCAATCCGAATCTTTCGTCCAACGATCCACGCAACTGGTCGACGTGTACACACCGTTCTGGCGGAACGCCGGGGGCGCAGAACAGTGTGTTTGCGTCCATGCTGCCCGGCGTTTCAAAGCTGTCCGTGGCGCCGAATCCGTTCTCTCCCGACGGCGACGGGTGGGAAGATTTTGCCGTGATTCAGTACGAGCTGCCGCTCAGCGTGGCGATGATACGCGTGCGCATCTATGATGCGGTCGGAAGACACATTCGGACATTGGCGACCAATGAACCCGCGGGTGCACGAGGCGCCCTCGTGTGGGATGGATTGGACGATGAAAAGAGGAAGGCCCGCGTCGGCGTCTACGTCATCCTGCTCGAAGCGATCGACGACCGCGGGGGCGTTGTCGAAACAAGCAAAGCCGCCGTAGTTGTGGCGGCGAAGCTGTAGGCTTCTCGCATTTGACAAAAAGAAAACGCGAGGCAGCGCCTCGCGTCTTCATGATGCTCACAAGCAGGTGTGTCCCCCTCACACCCACTTGCCAGCAAATTCACCGAACATCAGATTATCAATAAACTTCAACAAATCGGTAATCGGCGTCGTCTTGTCAAAGAAGAAATCAACTTCAGGATCCAGGGCAAGAATGTCGGCATAGGCGTCCCCGTAGCCTGAGACGAAGATGAATTTGGTTCGCTTGTATCGCTCCATCTCGCGGGCGAACGCGTGCAGCATGATCCCGTCCAGCGTCGGCATCTTGATATCCGAGATAATCAAGTCGATCTGGAGATCGCTCTGCTCGAGCATGTCGCATGCCTGGGAGCCATCCGTTGCCGTGAACACCGTGTATCCGTTCAGGAACAACGCTTCCTTCATGAAGTTCAGATAGTCGGTATTGTCGTCAACCAGAAGTACGTTCATAGCGCTTCTCCTCGCCTTTGGTGGTTCACATCCACGCTTCGGCGAACTTCCCGAACATGAGCCGGTCAACGAACCGCATGATCTGCCCCGGGGGCGTCGTCTTATCCAGAAAGAAATCTCTCTCAGGATTCAGGCGAAGGGCATCACCGTACTCGTTCCGGTAACCGGAGATGAAGACGAATTTCGTTCGCGCATACTGTTTCAGGCTTCTCACCCATTGATGCAACTTGATACCGTCCAGACGTGGCATTTTGATATCGGAAATGATCAGATCGACGAACGCGACGCTGAGAAACTTGCTCGCTTCCAGACCATCGTTTGCCGTGTACACGGCATATCCGTTTTCGTACAATGCCTCTTTCATTGCCTGAAGGAAATCGGTGTTATCATCTACGATGAGGATTTCCATGTTCGTTCCTTGCTCCGTTCAACGCGGTAGAGACATGCGAAAGGCTTGCCAAAAAAAGGTATAGCCTTTACGTAAAGAATTGACCAGCAAAGGCGAGGAATACGCCGGAAGTGAGAGCAGATTGTAGAAATGTACAGGGGAAGCACGGTGTTTCTCGGGCTTTGGCCTTCTTGAAGTGAAGCGGATCCGGGCCGTCAGGAGCCGAGCTTCTCAGCCAGCGGTTGTTCGCCGGTGTTGTTGAGAAATTTCCCGAACATCAGGTCATTGACCAGCTTCACGATCTCCGTGGCAGGCGTGGTCTTGTCCAGCAAGAAATCTTTTCCCGGCTCGAGCGTCATCAGGTCTGCGTATACGTCCTTGTAGCCGGAAATGAAGATGAATTTCGTGTCGCGGTATTCCTCGAGCTCGCGCGCATACGCATGAAGCTTGATGCCGTCAAGTTTTGGCATCTTGATGTCGGAGATAATGAGGTCTACGCTCGATGACTCGAGTATCTCACAGGCTTCGGCGCCGTTGGCAGCGGTGATGACGGAGTAACCGTTGGCGTACAGCAAGTCCTTCATCAGCATCAGATAGTCTTCGTTGTCATCAACTAAGAGAATATCCATGACTGTCCTCGTTGTTGGTAGTGGAAGTAGTCTCAGTATAAACAACATTCACGCCGAAGAGCGTAACTCATAACACAGGGCAACACACCGATGAGCTAACTTCGGTGGACGGGAGTAGAGCGAGCGGGCGGATTTGAAGGGATGGGCCGCGCGGAGAGAGAGAAAAAATTACAAAGCAAGCGGAGCGCTTAGCCGCGCGCCGTTCCGTGTGCGAGAAGTTTTTCCATATCCGAGCGCAGCAATCTGTACAATTGCCACTCCTTCATGTGCGTGGCGCCGAGCCGTCGGTAGAAATCAATGGCAAGCGTGTTCCAGTCGAGCACGGTCCATTCCATGCGACCACAGCCGCGGCGGTACGCTTCCGCCACCATGGCCATGAACAGGGCATACCCCACTTTCTTGCTGCGATGGTCCGGAAGCACAAAAAGATCTTCGAGGTACAACGTGGGCAGAGCGAGGAAGCTTGAGTAGGTTTCGAACACGAACGCATAGCCGACAGGTTTGCCCTCGTCTTCTCCTAAGTACGCTTCGATGCGGCGCCGCTCGCCAAACATGTCGCGAATGAGTCGCTGCTTCGCGTCGCTATCCGGACGCAGCAGCTTCTCGTAATCGGCAAGCGCGTCCACCAGCATCAGGATAGTCTCAGCATCTGCCGGCGTTGCCGGTCGGACGCGGGGAAGTGATGGTTGCATGATGAGGACCTGAGAGTTCGAGATTCGGAATATCGATGGAAGATAATGGGTTTGAAGCGGAGGAACAAGCAAGGTTGCTTCTTTTCTCATGCGGTGAGTTGATTGTGAGAAGCGTTCTGCCGATATTCATCCAACCTCAAAACACCCACGGCATTTCATATCACGGTCCGAAACTCTATGGCAGCGCCCTGTATTCGTTTTGTCCTCTTCTTTCTCATCATACCTCTTTATTGGACAACGGCTCAACCCGAAGGAAAGGTTTGGGAGGAGAAATTCCGCGCGATTCCCGAGCCTGGCCGCATTCGTGAATACATGAAGCTGCTCTCGGCCCGGCCGCATCATATCGGCTCCGCGTACGGAAAGCAGAATGCCGAATGGATGCT
>JBBIRR010000049.1:0-26767 GCA_037441705.1 Ignavibacteriales bacterium | reverse complement strand
AGCTTGCCGCAGAGCACCAAGAGAGAAATAAACGCATTGCGTCTATCATGCCGTTTTGGGATAATAGACGCAATAGGCGTTGCGTAGTTACGGGAGTTAGCTGCCATTTGCGCCCTTGATCATTAATCAGAAGTCATATGACAAACGAAAACCAGCAAGCACCACGAGCATTCATCTCATACAGCTGGACTTCTCCAGAACACGTCAATCGCATTGTCGCCTGGGCTGAGCGGCTGGTTGGAGACGGTGTTGATGTCGTTCTTGATAAGTGGGAACTGAAGGAAGGCCACGACAAATATGCCTTTATGGAACAGATGGTGACCGACCCATCGGTGTCAAAAGTTCTGATCTTTTCCGATGCTGTCTATGCACAGAAGGCGGACGAACGCAAAGGTGGAGTCGGTACTGAATCCCAGATTATTTCCGCCGAGATATATGCCAAAGTCAAACAGGAAAAGTTCATCCCGATCGTTCTTGAATTCGACTCAGAGGGGAAACCCTGCGTTCCCGTTTTTCTTGCCAGTCGTATATTCGTAGACTTTTCTTCGCCAGAGAAGTACCACGAAAACTACGAGCAACTCTTACGCATCATCTTTGACAAACCGCTCTTCAAGAAACCGAAAATAGGTGCTCCACCAAAGTTCATCTCCGATGCAACCAAGCTATCTCTTCCAACGACAGCTAAGCTGGAGCTCTTTAAGAGCGCTGTGAGCAACGATAAACCTTCCTATCGAGGCTTGGCGTTGGACTACCTTGATTCTGTAATCTCACACCTTGACGAACTACGAATCTCCAAGCCACCTGATGGAATCGAGTTGGATGAGTTTATTTTCACTTCAATCGCTGATTTGCTGCCGCTTCGGGATGAGGTTATCGAATTCTTTGTTTACCAAGCGAAATACAAGAACGATCCAGAAGTTTACAACCACATTTTTCTCTTTTTCGAGCAGTGTCTCAAATTCAAAGGTCCCAAAGAACGAGCAGGCACGTGGAACGATGCTTGGGCCGATCATCTTGACTTCTTCGTCAATGAACTCTTCATCTATCTCATTGCCGTTCTTGTCAAATACAAAAGATTTTCTGAGATAAAGCAATTCACTGAGCAACAGTACCTAATGCCTGACAATATCAGGTCTGGACGAGACGGTCTCATAGGATTCAGAGCACTATTCGCACCTATGCCGACACTTAGACATCGCAACGATCGACTCAAATTGAATCGTCTTAGCGTAAAGGCGGATCTGCTTCACCAACGGGCCACTATTAAGGAAATATCATTTGACCAGTTTATGCAGGCCGACTTTCTTCTGATGTTGTTCAGTCTCCTAAATCAGACGGATCGCCGTCCTTGGTATCCGTCGAGCTTAATCTATGCAGGCTACTCCAAGTCATTCGAGCTGTTTATTCGAGCGTCTTCGCATTCGTATTTTGTCGAACTGGCCAAATTGCTCAACGTAAAGGACAAGGCCGACCTAATCAATCGTTTCGCAGAAGGTGCAAAACGTTACCAAATTGGAAACTGGTCTGATATTGTTTGGCACGCAGATGTTTCTTTTGAGGGGCTGATGAATCTCGATAGCTTGGATTCGCAAGCTTGAGCTACGGGCGCAAACGGCAGCTAACACGCCGCACCACGTCGCGCACACATTTGCAAAGGCGGGGTTGAAGCAATGTTTGGCGTGATAAGTTGAGTGCGCTCAACGGCTCGCACATTCATAGAAAAGCATAGTGCTCGCCGCTGCGTGGTGCGGCGAGACGTTATGCGCAATGCCAACACCATGGAGAACTTATAGATGAACATACATAAAGTCTACTTACTGTTCTTGCCATTTTTCCGCCGAAAGAGGATGAGACATTTTCTTCGCACGTTCAAGCCCAAGCCTAACACGCGAATACTTGATATTGGAGGTGGAGTGTTAAACTGGAATCTCATCGACGCTAACTGCCAGATTACGATACTCAATTTGTCAGTTCCAACAGACACAACTTCATTCTCACCACATTTCACGTTTGTCAAAGGCGACGGAACTTCCCTAGACTATCCCGACGACTCATTTGATATTGCTTACTCGAATTCCGTCATCGAACATTTGTTCTCTTGGGAGAACCAGGTTCGCTTTGCAAACGAAATACGGAGAGTCTCAAGAAATATTTGGGTGCAGACACCTGCGAGGGAATTTTTCGTCGAACCGCATCTCATAACGCCGTTTGTTCATTTTCTTCCGAAAAAGTGGCAGAAGCATCTTATCAGGAATTTCACCGTGTGGGGTTTGATCACCCGACCCTCTCAAGCCCAAGTTGAGCAATTTCTCAATGAAATTCGTCTTCTTACATATAAGGAAATGACAACACTCTTTCCTGATTGCGTCATCTTCAAGGAAAGGTTCCTTTTCTTCACAAAGGCGTACATCGCCATCAGAACCAACACATAGATAGTGTTGGCACTGCGCATAACACGGCAAACAACGACACTCGCTCATTTGATATGGCTATGGTGAAGCTCAGTAAGAAAACCAGTTGTGCTCGTTCCATTGCTTTTGGCGCGAGAGAATTAGTTGTTCATAGCGCCAAAAGCAACGGCGTTGTTTGCCGATACGTTATACGTCATGGCCGCCACTGAAAACAAAACCGACAAATATGTCGCAGTAGGATTGTGGCACACCCATGTATGTATTGAGTAACCTCACAATTCAGATTTTCTTCTTGACATTCGTATGACCATTCGATACCTTTTACCTGCGGTTGGGAGGGCTGCTGTTAGGCGGTCCGTTGGAGGCAACTCCACCCGGCTGCATTTTTTTTGTCCCCACCACCAAATGACCTCCTATGCACCTCCTTTATCTTGACGATGCAGGATCCGCTGCCAACGTTGCTGAGCAATATTTGGTGCTTGGCGGGATCTCTGTCTATGAAGCACAAGCTAATTGGTTTGTTCAAGAACTCGATAAGTTGGCTTCAACCATAGATCCTGCAAATCCCCATGCTATCGAATTTCATGCGTCGGAAATCTACTCACGCCGAATTGCCCCATGGGATTCTATGCGCCGTGAAGAAGCCCAAGGAGTAATCAAGGCAGTTCTCGATGTCGTCAAGCGATCCTATGATAGTGCCAAGGTATTCGCATGTGCAATTCACAAGGCCTCCTACCCGGGTACGGATGTGATGCAACTGGCATTTGAGGATTTGTGTAGCCGCTTCGACCGCTATCTCTCTCGTCTCCAAGAGCAAGGCGACCGCCAACGAGGCATCTTGATTCTCGATGAAAGCGCTCACGAAACTACCCTCCAGAGAATGGCGAGAGATTTCAGAACGCTTGGAACACAATGGGGGTTCATTCGCAATTTGGCAGAAACACCACTGTTTGTAACATCGACAGCTTCACGCTTAGTTCAAGTTGCCGACGCGATAGCATATGCCGTCTTTCGTAGGTACAATGCCTCGGACACAAATTACTTTGACGTGATTGCTCACAAATTCTATTCGCATCAGAATGTCGTTCATGGTCTTGCCCACAAGCAGAAGGTAAACTCGCAATGTATGTGCATAGCTTGCATGAGTAGACGCATGGCACATGATAGAACCGAGGACCAGCTTCCGTTGGACCAACACGACGAACCACCGCCGACAGAATCATAGCCAGTATTTCCGCGCCTTTGGTGTGCCACAACCCAAAGGAGTCACCGCGATTGATGGCGGCCACGAACGTATAACAGCGGGCACTATGACACTCGATTCATTTGGTAAGGAAATGTTCATTCTCGGTTTGGCTCCATCGGTTGTACTCGTTCCACCCCGCCGTCAGTTGATAGAAAAGCATAGTCGGCGGGGCGGCATAGTGCCCGCACACGTTATGCGCCATTTGCCCGAACTGAATAAGGAACGTTGCCCCAATGCCACTATTCAAGCTGTCTGAGAACAAAGTCGAACCGATCAAAGAGAATCCCTTTAAAGTTGAGAAGGAGATTCAAGAAATTGTCGAGACCAATCTGGGCTCGCTTTTTGGATTGCAGCTTGTCCGGGGCGAATTCTCACTCAACGGCCTGCGAATCGACACGTTGGCATTCGACAAGGAAGCGAAATCCTTCGTCATCATCGAATACAAGAAAGACCGTAACTTCTCTGTTGTCGATCAGGGTATGAGTTATCTCGGACTGATGCTCAACAATAAAGCAGAGTTCATTCTTGAGTACAACGAGCGTTGCAATGCTTCACTCAAGCGAGACGATGTCGATTGGTCGCAGTCCAAAGTTATGTTCATCTCCCCTTCTTTCACAAACTTCCAACTCGATGCAATCAACTTCAAGGACTTGCCCATTGAACTGTGGGAAGTCCACCGATACGCCAACAATACCGTGCGATTCGACCAGCACAAGCCATCTCAGGCGAGTGCATCGATCAAGACTGTCTCAAAGAAAGGTGCGGTCGTAGAGAAGATCAGCAAGGAAGTGAAGACTTACACGGAAGAGGGCCATCTCAAGATTGCTGAACCCAAGATTGCGGAGCTGTACAACCGATTCAAAGAACTTGTGCTGTCAATCGGTCCAGACATTACCGTCCGTCCGATGAAACAGTACATCGCCTTTCGTTCCAAGACCAATATCACGGATGTTGTCGTTCTCCAGAAGTCGCTCAAGATTTATCTCAACCTAGCGAAGGGCAAGCTCGATGATCCCAAAAAGCTCGCCCGCGATGTTTCTTCCGTGGGACATTGGGGCAACGGCGATTATCAAATTCAAATAACGTCCGACGACGAATTGGAGTATATCGTTTCACTCGTCCGTCAGTCGTACAAACTCAACGCATAATTCACGGGCAAGCGGCGCATAACAGGCAGCGCAACGACGCTCCCACATTTGAAAAGGAATAAAGAGGTCGCTCAATGGCACGCCTTCACGAGAAATTGATTTATTATAGTTCGGCGTGCCACTGCGTTGCGCTGCCAAACGTTATGCGCAAGCACGCTCACAACACTAGCGAGGGTACTCAATGAAGGAAATCATCACAGACATCCAATCGAAGCTGCGCACCAATGTCTATCAGAACGAGGAACATGTCAGGTTCGCACTCGTTGGCAGGATCTTGCAGGCGCTTGGATGGGACGTATGGAATCCCAAGGAAGTATTCACTGAATACAAGCCAATCCCGAACGAGAATCAATCCAGAGTGGATTATGCACTCTTTACAAGCTCAGACATTCCATGGGTCTTCATTGAGGTCAAAGCTGTCGGGCTTGTCGATACAAATCTACCCGCAATTGAGACTCAGATGCGTGACTACAACACCAATCTAACAGCTATGTTCTCAATAATCACGGATGGCAGGAAATGGAGGTTCTACTATCCCCAAACAAGCGGCGCCTTCAATCAGAAGGTTTTCAAAGTGGTAGATTTGCTCACCGATGATGTCGCAGACACGGAAGTATTTCTGAAAGCGTTCTTGTCAAAGTCTGAGATTGAGAACGGAACTGCTGAACAGGAGGCAAAGAATTACCTAAAGTTCACACTTAAACAAAGGGCGATGGATGACGCTCTGCCACAAGCCCGTCGAATGGTGGATGAGCCACCCTTTCCAAGTCTCCCACAAGCACTTGTCGAGTTGGTCCAAAAGGCTGGCCACAAGGTCACGCTTGATGAGGCAATTGAGTTCATCAAGAGTTACAAACCAGCTGAGAAACCCTCGCCGGTCTCTCCTGTCCCGCCTACTCCGCGTCCGCTAGGTGGTGTTTCCGCAACTCCTGACATCGTTCCCGGAAGCGCCGCGCTAAGCCAGATTCTGGAAGTTAGCGGACTCATGGTAAAAGGTCGTGATTTTGTCAGCGCTGTAAACGAAGTTGCCAGACACAAAGACGTCCATCCCAACACAGTGCGAGACAAGTGCACTCGCCAACTTGGTTTAGACACAGATCAATTCAAAGCTCTTGTTCGAGACAAGCCGCAGATCATGTCGTTCTTAAAGACGAAGTTCCCCGAGTATTCATTCGATATCGAGAAACATCTTGGTGGACTTTGATTCCCGGGATGTGAGCGTGCCTGCGTAGGACAGAACCGATATTGAAAGGAAGAAAGGATTCCTTGCCGAACTCGCTCTCGGCATGACGCGACAATGGACCCCGCGAGACGGTCGCAAGGGTGTAAGTCAAACGTTCGGGCGAGGAGGTTTTTCGAGCGAGGTCTTGACTTTGGATGTAGGAGGCGCAACGACGCCGCTCCTCCGGCTCACAGTTGAAACTTTTTTCGCTTCCGCCAGAGTGTTGCAGGATCAATGTTGAGAATCGCGGCAGCTTCTTCGAGGTCTCGCGCAATCCGAAGGACTTTGATAATGTGCTGACGCTCGGCTTCTTCGAGGGACAGCGGACCGGCCGAGGGCGCCGCAAGCTGCTGAAACTGCTCCGGCAAATGCTCGAGTCGGATCTCTCCATCACGTGCAAGCAAAACAGCGCGCTCAATGACATTCTCTAACTCACGCACGTTTCCCTTCCACGTATAGGCGCGCAGGGCTGTGAACGCCTCCTTCGAAAGCTCGCTATTGCTGCCGAACTTCCTCAGGAAATGCGTCACCAGCAGAGGAATGTCTTCCATGCGCTCCCGCAGCGGCGGAAGTTTCAATGTGACGGCATTCAGCCGGTAGTAGAGATCTTCGCGAAACGTTCCCGCCTGTACTGCCTCCTCGAGGTTCTTGTTCGTCGCTGCAATCACGCGCACATCAACTTTGCGTGTTTCGGTTTCGCCGACGCGCTCGAATTCTTTGCTCTGCAGAAAGCGCAGCAGCTTCACCTGCGTCGAAGGGGCAACTTCTCCGATTTCATCGAGGAACACCGTTCCGCCATCGGCCGCTTCAAAGCGTCCCTGCCGATCCTTCGTTGCACCGGTGAACGCACCCTTCACATGTCCGAACAGTTCGCTTTCCAGGAGTTGCTCAGCAAGCGCCGCACAGTTGACAACGATGAACGGCTTCTCGCGTCGGGGACTGTTATCGTGGATGAGATGGGCCAGCAACTCTTTGCCTGTACCGCTTTCGCCCTGCAGAAGCACCGTGATGTTGCCGGGTGCTACTTGCAGCGCAAGATTGACGACAGCGCGCATTTGTCCGCTGCGCGTGACAATCTCGCCCACGCCCTGGAAGCGCTGCAGCTCCTCGCGCAGGTCCGCAAGCTCCCGCTTGAGCTTGTGGTGTTCGTACACCTTTTCGACAAACAGCTTCAGTTCCGAAAACTCAAACGGCTTCTGGATGTAATCAGCGGCACCCAGCTTCATCGCCTCCACCGCCGAATCAATACTCCCGTGTGCCGTCATGAGAATCACCGTGGTGGCAGGCGAAAGCTTTCGCGTCTGTTTCAACAGCTCCATGCCGTCAACGGGCGCCATCTTGAGATCGTAAAAGGCGAGATCGAAGGACGTCTCGTGCAGAGCATCGAGAGCCTTCAGCGGATCGGCGTAGGCGGTGACAGCAAAGCCGACGGCTTCGAGGCCGATGGTGACGGTTTTCAGAATGTTCTGCTCGTCATCAACCAGCAGAACGGTGGCTTTGTCGGACATAAGGCTTACTGAATTGCGGGCACCACAGCGGGCTGAAGCGGCAGTGTGAACGAGAACGTGCTGCCCTTCCCCACTTCACTCGTTACCCAGATGCGCCCGCCGTATGTCTCCACAATCTCCTTGGCAATGGCCAGGCCCAATCCCACACTGCCGGGCGTTGAAGCGGAGACGCTTTTTATCTGCACAAACTTATCAAAGATTTTGTCGAGATAATCCCGCGGGATGCCGTGCCCGGTATCCTCCACTTCGAAGAGCATGTCCGTGAAACGGTGCTTCACACGCACGGTCACCCGTCCGCCGTCGTCGGTATGCTTCAATGCGTTGGTGACAAGATTGTTGATGACCCAGGAGAGCTGCTGCTCGTCCGCGATGAGAGTCGGGAGGTCTTCGGGAATTTCGGTCAGCAGCCGAACGTTTTTTTCTTGAAACTGGATCTGCAGTGTCTTGGTCGTTGCCTCGATAAGCGAGCGAACGTTCAGTTCCTCGTTCTTGAACTGCAGCCTTCCCGATTCGAGTTTGGAGAGCTGCAGTAATTCACGCGCCAGCTTGGTCAGCCGCTGGACATCTTCCTTTGTCGAGCGAATCAATTCCTTCTGCCGCTCGTTGAGCGGGCCTAACAGTTCCTGGTTCAAAATGTCGACACTCATGTTCACGGACGTCAGCGGCGTACGGAATTCATGCGAAAGCGTGGCGATGAAATCGGATTTCAACCGGTCCAACTCCTTGAACTGTGTGACGTCCTGCAGGATCGTCAACACACCATATAACCTCCCTTCGCTGTCGAACACACGGGTGAGTTTGGGCCGGAAATACACCTGCCTCTCGCCGTGGGCAAATTGCAGCAGGTTCACTTTGTCGGTTGGCGCCGGCTCTTCCGCCCCGTTCCCGCCGCTGTCGCTCGACGCCGACTCGATCAGATTCATGATTCTCTCATCCTTGATCACCGACGCAACCGGCTTGCCGATTGCTTCAACATCCTTGTACCCAAACAGCTCCGCCACAAGGTTGTTGATGTGGAGGATATTCATCTGGGCATCGGTCACGATGATGCCATCGGAGATGCTGTCCACGATCGCCTCCGACTTCCGCTTCTCGGCAAGGATCTTATCGATGTTCATCTGCTCGAAGCGGCGAAGGCGTTCGGTCATCTTGTTGAACTCCCGGCTCAGCGCCCCGATCTCGTCATTCGACAGCACGTCGATCTTGAGATCCAGTTGCCCCGCGCCGATTTGCTTCACGCGCTCGGTCAACGCTTCCGCCGGCTTGATCAACACCTTCGTCAACCACACGGTGGCTATGACGCTGAGCGCCAGCGAGATGATGGAGGCAACAATCATCCCGTAAGCGGATTGGTTGGCAATGACGTGTGTTTTGCTTTCGAGTTTGTACATGGCGGCCTGGTTGTACTCGAAGAGGCGGAAACACAACGTTCGCAACTCCTCGGAGACGGGACGCACCGCTTCGTAGTAGTAGTTCTTCGCCTGGGTGAAGGCGCCTTGCTGGATCATGCCGCGCATTGTGTCCGTCACGGCAAGGTACTTCTTGCGCACACTCTGGAGCGAGTCTCGAACGCCCAGCAGTTGCCCTTCCGGCATCGCCCGAAACGCTTGCTCGTACCAGTAGTAGAAGGACATCTTGTTATCCTCAAACGTCCCGCTCACGCCGGCCTCCTCGCCCTGGCTCGCAACGAGAAGCGCGTTATCCTGACCTTCAAGATACTTCACCAGGTTTTCGGCGGCCAACACGCTCAGGTAGTTCTCACGCAGGATCGTCGCCACCGTTGTCCCCAGCTCGTAGTATTTGTAGATAGAAAGGAACCCCGCCGCGAGATTAAGCGACACCAGCAGCCCGAAAGCCCAGATGATTTTTGTACGAATGGTTCTGACCATCGCAACAACGAATACGCTATCTCAATGTAGCGGAGTAGGGATGGAAAAACAAGTGGAAGAGAGAAGCGAAGCGTCTCGGGAAATAATGCAGGCGGTGAGCCGGGCGAGGGGTCTGCGGGAACTCGCCCGTCGGGATTCTGATCCTTTGCTGCTGAGACAAAGGACTCACCGCCATCGGCAAACAATTAACCCAACAACGCGTACAGTCGCAATACCATATTTATGGGAATTTGCGCCCGTGAGCCTCCATCACTCCCGCCGTGAACGACGCTGCTCGAAGCGCGCCCGCCGCTCGTCCACCCACTGCTTGTACTTAGTCTGCTGCTCCCCATTCAACAGAGCGAGAATCTTTTCGTCTGTCTCTCGGGCATTCTTCTGCATCGCCTCGCGCATGGCAGCCCGATCACCGGCGGCAGACTCGAACAGCTTGCGCACTTCCTTGTCCTGCTGCTCGAAGATCCTCTTCACCGTTGTCGTCTGTTCGTCCGACAACTTCAGCAGCGTCTTTAGCTCCGCCGCTCGCTCGTCGGGCGCAGGACGGCCACGTCCCGGGCCCTGCGCAAGGACGCTCGGTTGAGCCAGAAGCACGAGCAGGGAGACCAGCGCTATGTGAAGAAATGAAGATCGCATGAATTCCTCATTGGTATGAATGATGATCTTGTCAGGAATTAGAGTCACGGGAACCGACGTTGGTTTAACCAAAAAAACAAACCTCACCCGCACGAGTGAGGTTTGATTTGTGCGGCGACGATGAACAAGTCACTTGAGCACAATGAGCTTGCGCGCGGCGACAAAACTTCCGGCAGTGAGCCTGTAGATATAGACGCCGCTTGCGAGTGTGCCGGCATCGAATGTCACCTGATAATTTCCGGACTGAAGATTCTCATTCACTAACGTTCGCACCTCTCGACCGAGAATATCGTAGACCTTCAAGCTCACGAACCATGTGGCGGGGGATGCCGAACCACTCGAACCGCCAACCGAGAAGGGAATGCGCGTGGAGGGATTGAACGGGTTCGGATAGTTCTGCAAGAGCGCAAATCCCCGCGGAACCTCTCCATCCCCTTCCCGTAACTCATCTACCCCGACCAGCAGTTGCGGCGACTGCGTTGTGAACAGAAGCGCCAGCGAATTTCTCAACGGCGTGACGGTCTCATCATTGGGCTGGTCGTAGCAGATGTACTGAAGCGCGGTGGTCTGAGTATGATCCTCCAGACCAACCGTGCATTCCACCGGATAGGCAACTGTTTTGTACTGGAAGAGGATTTCTCCATCTACTGTGGGACTGGAGGTGGAGAGTATGATCTGGAACTTTTCCTGGTTCCATCGCCCGATGTGAGTGTTGTTGTGGCCGAATCTGTCCCACTCGACGATGAAGCGTTGGCTCGCGGCGTCATGATAGTAGTACAATCTCTGACTCGTGTCGACGCTGGTGGGAAAGAACAGATCGTCCCAGAACGCTGCAACCATCGCATTCACGTTATCGCTGCGCGGAAGGCAATAGGCGGAGGGCGCTGTTTGCGTGCCGCTGCCGAATGCGATCCACCCATCACTGCTGATGCGTACCTGCGTGTAATTTGTCCCGTAGTACCTGAACGTAAACGGCAGACTCACGGTGGCGGTGACGTTCCCGCTTGAGGGGATGGTTACGCGCGTGCCGATGCTGCTGATCTCGATCCAGTTGAAGCGAGGCGCCTGTCGGTACATCGTGTCATCGGAGGCATACGCGTAGTACCCGTAAGCATCGGGCCCGGTCGGATCGCCGCGTCGTCCGACGGAGATGCGAATCGAAAACGTGTCAACAGCGCGGTATGCGTACAACCCGCTCTGCGTGGAGAGCAGAAGACTGAACGGCATCACGTACCCCGGCGGACATACACTGTCCACCTTCACCACAAAGTAATCTGTATAGTTGGTTAGCGAGCTGTCCATTGGCAGCGTGCCAAAGGATGCAAGCGAGTCGAGGATCGTGATGTTTGGATTTGAGCAGCGAAGCACCGCCCGTACATCCGGTGCGACGTCTTCTCCGACATTCTTCAGCGTAAGGTACAGCCGCACCGTCTCCCCCGGATCCATCCGGGCGTTCGGCCTCGGATACGCGCGATCGTCAACAAGATAGTGAACGCTTTTCAGCCTGCAACCTTTCACTTCCAGCGTGTAAACATAATCCCACGCGCCCGTTGCGCTGCTCACATGCAGGCCGAAGGTCAGTGTATCACCAACGCTCGACGTCGGCTTCACAAAGAAGCGGAACGGAGCACCGGCAACCGTCGCACCGCCGGGAATGTCTCCAAATTCGACGGGCGCAGCGGTTTGCAGCTCAACCCTTGATGTGTCCACACTCAGCGTCGCCCGCACATTCAATGCCGTCTGCGTTCCCCAGTTCTTCAGTGTGAAGCGTATCTGCCCATGCTCGTTGGGGTTGATCAGCCCATCAAGATTGCCGTCGAGATCAACCACAACAGGTTCTTCGCTGGGCGCAACGTACTCGGTGTTGGCGGCAACGGAGATTGTACCTTCATACGGAATCACATTGCCGCCTCTCACCAGGACAGTCAGCGTATCAATCATCGGAGGCGTGATTGGAAGAACGGCAACCCCGGCGTAATCGGTGAACGCTGATGCGTAGAGGCTGTCTCCGGCCAGGCACACCTGCGCTGCGGCTATCGGCGCGCCGCTTGCAGAATCCGTCACCTTGAACGACACCTGATTATACCCGACGGAGATGGACGAGGGGTGAATAACCGCAACCGGACGCGGGACATTCTTCCAGACGTGCAAGCTGGGATCGCCGAGGATGCAGTACACATGCGTCTGGTACTCCGTCCATCGTTGATTCCCGAAGACTTCGTACATGAAGAGCCGACCTCGCTCAAGCGCCTGCCCCGCGGTCTCCAACCCTTCCTGAAACAAGCCCATGTAGATGCCCATGTCAATCTTATTGTTGTAGGCCGTGTGTGTGTTGGAGGTAGGCCCAATGAACGCCACCGCTCCCCTCGGCGAGGCAACGGTTCCCAGCTCGAGCCATGCTTCGCCAAAGCAGGACGCCTGATTGAACGCGCCGACCCCGCAGCCAATACTCGTCACGAACGTGAGCATCCGGCCATTGTTTATGGAAGAAACGTTCGAGGTCTGGAAGTTGTAACACGATGCCCACCATCCTGTGTACCATCCTTCCCCACGGTAGTTCAGAAAGCTCCGTCCGTTATTGATCGTGTTGATCAGATCGCTCAACGTTGAATAGCACGGACTGTGGTTCATGAACGTATCCACCTGCGTGAAGCCGCCGTCGAGCATCATGCGATCGCGCGTGAACCGCTTTGTCACAATCGCCGACTCGTACTCATTGTTGCTCGCGACTACGCCTTTCTTGAACCATGCGGTGTTGGCGGTGAACGGTGTCCGCTCGTAGCTTACCGTTTTGCCGACGATGTTCTGCTCGGTGACGTCGCTTTCATGCGTGAAGCGTCCAATCATCATCTCGGGCAGAAAATCATTCCCTTCAATCTCGACGAAGTAATTCTCGCTGACAATCGTGTAGTCGTACGTCACCTGCTTGATGGGAACATAGCCGTAGTCGCCTGCTAACAGCACATACGTCGGAGGATACTCCCACGTGTTGTAGACCTGCGCAAGATAGTTCTTGATGATATCGGGGTTCGTTGCGGTCGCGCCAATCTCGCTGAACTTTGTCACCTTCACGAACGTGCCTGTCTTATGTCTCCAGTTCGCAAACGGCATCAGGCTGTTGGCAAACGCATCGGGCACAATGCAGATGAGCACATCACGTCCTGTCTCCATGCCGCCGTATTCTCTGGTGAGAATGCTCTGGTAATTGAAAATGGAGCTACGATAGAGAGCGGCGAAGGACGGGGCGATCGGTTTGCGTGCGCCGGTTCGGGGATTCACTCCATCGCCGGAGCCGTACGTGAGGCGGATGGTGAGTGATGACGCTACGCGTAGTTCGTTCCTCGCGGCAACGTAGCGGACAGGATACGCGGCAATACGCACGATGCGGAAGTCACGAAACACCGCCGGCGGATCGAGCGAAGCGGCTCTCGGCGGATAAACTTCGGCCGAGCGATACACGTCTGCGCTCTCGACATACGGCGGCTCCGTGTCTCCCTCCATCCACGAAATCCTTGCGGGCGGCACATGATACCCCAAGAAGGTAAACTCTTCACCCGTTTCAACGACTTCGAGTGACACGTCGCCGCGATCCGGGACTGCAAGAATCTTCGTTACACAGGGCAGTTCAGGAGAACCGGCCTCCGTCATGAACGCGTGTGTGAGGAGGTCAACGGCCGTGTAGGTTCGACCTGCCGCTACAACATCGCGCACCTCAAAACCCGATACGTCAATCCGCAGCACGGTTGCCGTTGCATCGTCTTGCAGAAGTGTTACGTGCGGGGCGGCAGGTTGCGAAACATGTCCTTTCAGCGACACCCAGTCGCTGTGTACGGGCGAGATAACAATCAGCGACGCAAAGATGCTCCAGCAAATCACTCGTATCATCGTGTGCCTCCTTTTGACCAGTGAGTGGGTTCGGTGTGGTGATGCTTATTTCAAGAGCATAATCTTGCGCACCTTTGAGAAGACTTTACCTTTCGCTGCGTGTACATCCAAACGCACGAAGTAGACGCCGCTCGCAGCCTGCGTGCCGTATCGTGTTTTCGAATCCCAGCGGACAGACTTTACGCCTGCCTGCTGTTCCTCATCAACCAGCGTGCACACCTCCCGGCCAACAATGTCGTACAGCTTCAACGAGACGTGGCCGCCCATCGGCAGGGCGTACGTGATCGTCGTTGCCGGGTTGAACGGATTGGGATAGTTCGGTTCCAGACTGAACTCTTGCGGCAGCGCGCCGGAGCTTGTCCGCTCGCCGACACTCACCAAGCGATCGGGAGGTTTTGTTGTGAACTTGATTGCCACACCGTCGCGAATCTCCGACGCCGTCTGATCATACGTACTGTTGTAGAGGTACTGCAAGCCGATCGTCTGCGTGCTGTCCTCGATGCCGATCGTACATGACCCCTCCTCACCGACAATCCGGTATTGCACGAGAATCTCCCCGTCTCCCGTCGGCGTTGGATAGAAGGCAGGATCGTAGAGGATGATCTGAAAACTTTCCCGAAACTGCGTGCCGCTGTAGTGAGCAACAGAGTCCCACTCCACAATGAAACGGCGATTGACGGCGTCATTGTAATAGAAGAGCTTGCTGGTCGGATTGTTGGTACTCTCAAACAAATCATCCCAGAACGCAGCCACCATGTTGGTCACACCATCTCTGTTCGGAAGAGGATAGTTGTTGAAGGCCGTCTGGGTTCCGGTCCCGAATGCTATCCAGCCGTCGCTGCTGATGCGCACGCGCGTGTAATTTCTCCCATAATATTTGAACGTGAACGGAAGCGTGGGATTGACCGTAAAGTCCCCGGGCGAGACGTACGGGACGCGCGTTCCGGTGCTTCTGATTTCCACCCAATCAAATCGCGGGGCCGCAACATAGAGGCTGTCGTCGCTGGAATAGGCATAATAGCCGTACGCATCGGGGCCGGTCGGGTCGGTTGCGCTCGGAAGTCCGACAGCAATCGAGAAATCGCGAACCACAGCGTAAGGATAGTTGCCGTTCTGCGTACGCAGCGAAATAGCAAGAGAATGAATCGAGGCAAGAGGAGTAGAATCGGAAGCGGCAACCACGAAGTAATCAGCCGTATTCAACGCGCTGTCGCCAATGGCAAGTGTACCGAAACTTCCCGTCGAGTCAAGAATCGTGAGATATGGGTCGGACGTGCGCAGAATGCCGGTAACGTTCGGCGCTGCGTCCTGTCCCTCATTTCGAATTCTCACATAGATGACGGCCGTCTCGCCCGGGTCAAGCCGTCCGTTCGGATTCGAGGAGTTTTGATCGTTGACAATCGTTGCGCCGTATTGCAGGCTGCAGCCGACAACATCCGTTCGAGTCGTGTAGCTCCACGAACGAGTCGCGCTGGAGACATGCAAGCGCACATGGAACGTCGTCCCAACAGGTGTCGTGGGATTGACGAAGAACTGAAGAGGCGTGCCCGAGCCGGTACCGGATTCATTTGGACCGAGGGTCCCATACGCAACCGGTCCGCCATTGACGATCTGGCCATACATCGTGTCGACAACAGACAGCCGCGCTTCGACATTCACCGACGGCTGCGTCCCCCAGTTTTTCAGCACATACGAAATCTGAATGTGCTCGTTCGGGTTCACCTTGCCGTCTAGGTTCCCATCGAGATCGGCAATCTGTGGGTCGCCCAGGGGAGCCACATGCTCTTGTTCTTGCACGACATAGATTGTTCCTTCTGCAGGCACGACGTTGACACCTCGGACAAGGAGGGACAGCGTGTCAATGGCCGTGGGAGTGACGGGTATGACTGCCAGACCGGAGGCATCCGTCCGCCCGGTGACGTACACAGTTTTGCCGGCGAGACAAACCTCGGCGCCACTGACGGGTGCGTGCGTTGCAGAATCAAGGACGCGTATTTCCGCCTGATTGTAGCCGACGGCGATTTGAGGAACGTAGGTAAGCTGAACAGCTCGAGGAACGTCTTTCCAGATGTGAGTGCTGGGATCGCCTAACACGGTGTACGCCCTAAAATGCAGCGGCACTTGAGGGTCCGTGCCTCCATAGAGAGTGTACATCCGGATTTTGCCGCGCAGTAATGTTTGAGCCGGCGTCTCCAGTCCTTCCTGAAAGAGGGCAACGTAGAGTCCTTTGTCGATCGCATTGTTGTACTTCGTGTGCGTGTTGCTCCACGTCGGGCCAACGAAGGCGCAGGCGCCGCGGGCGCTTGTCGGCGTACCGAGTTCCAACCATTGCTCGCCGAAACAGTTGCCGCCGCTGTAGTCGAACATTGCAACGCCGCATCCAATGCTGGTCACGAACGTCAGCATCTCGCCGTTATTCAAGCTCGAGACGTTGCTCGTGTTGAACGGATAACAGGAAGCCCACCAGCCCGCGTAGTTGCCCTCGCCGCGGTAGTTGAGGATGCTGCGTCCGCTGTTGATAGCACCGATCACCTGCGGCAGGTTGTAGATGCACGAACTGCCGTAGGAATTCAGCAGCGTATCAACGATGAAGCCGCCGCTTTCTCGCATCACCGCCGAGACCCAGCGCTTGGTTTCCGGTTGTGTGGGATAGGCATTGTTCGCACACACAACCGCACGCTTGAACCACGTCTGATTTTCGCGGTACGGCTGCCGCTCGTATTTGATGAGTTTGTTGATGATGGTCTGCAGAACCGTGTTGGTCTGATGCGTCAACCGCCCGATGTACATCTCCGGAAAGACATCGTTGCCATCGATCTCCACGAAGTAATCCTCGTTGGAAAACGATTGCCCTTCCGCATACTTGCGCGGCACGTACCCGTAATCTCCGCCGAGCAGAATATACGTTGGAGGAAACGCCCAGTTGTGATAGCACTGCGCTATGTAGTTCTTGATGATGTCGGGGTTCGTGCTGTTGGCACCGATCTGGCTGAACTTGGTGACGATGACAAACGTGCCCGTCTTGTGTTTCCATTCCGCATACGTCTTGAACGTTGTGGCGAACGTATCGGGCAGGATGCAGAGCATCACCTCGCGTCCGAGTTCCATGCCGCCGTACAGTCTATTCAACACACGCTCGTAGTTCAACAACGTGTGACGATAGATGCTCCCGAACGACGGCGGAATGGCGCGTCTCGGTGCCGTGCGCGGGTTGGTTCCCTCTCCTCCACCATAGGTCACTCGAATCGTCATTGAAGAACTCACCTCCAGTTGCTTTGACTTCGGCACATAACGCACCGGATAGATGGCAACACGCGCCACACGAAAATCACGAAACACCACCGGCTCGTCAACAGCAACATACGACGACGGATACGCCGCGCCTGACGTGTACGCCGCGTTGTTTTCCACATACGCCGGCTCCGGCTCCCCCTCCTGCCAGCTCGGTCGCGAAGGCGGCAGCAGCACGTCCGTAAACTTGAGGATTTCTCCATGTGCAATCACCTCGACTGTCACATCGCCCTGATCGGGAGCGGCAAGCATCGTGGCAACATACGGGACTTCCGGGCTTCCCGCTTCGTTTGTGGCAATGTCCGTCAGCAGGTCAATGGAGTGATAAGTTTTCCCGCCAGCAACAAACTCGTCCATATCAAACCCCGACAGCTCTACCTTCAACGTAGTATGTAGCTGATCATCGTCAAGGAGTGAAACGACCGGAGCAACCGGCAGCGCTGAGCCCCGGCTGAGTGCGACCCATTCGCCTCGCGAGGGGCAGGAAAGAACCGCGAGGATCAAGCCAAGAATGCACAATGTGCGCGTCATCGTTCACCTCAAAGAATTGAACAAGCGGGAGTCAGTTAGTATTGAGGGATTGCGACAATCACCAATCCTTCATCCTGGTCCGCCACGTACACGTATCGCTGATCAACCGCAAGGCCTAACGCATAGCTCGTGCCGACAACACCCACAAGAGTGGGTGCCGCGGGATTTTCGACCGAGAGAATTTGCAAGCCCCTGAGTTCGGTCGTAACGTAGACGCGACGATCCTTGTACGCGATTTCTTTCGCGTAGCCCCTCGTCGCGTAGCTGCCGATCACGCGAACGTTGGCCGTGTCGGAGAAATCCACGACCTGAACCCCGGCGGTGCCGCACGCAACGTAGGCAATCTTCTGGTTCTCGGGCACTGCGACGTCAACAGCATACCCGGGGAGATCAATCCACGCGTCATACCTCTTCCCGGAATCATAGAAGCCCTCGACGCGTCCAATGTCGCGCAGGTCATAAATCGCCAGTCCCATTTCACCGCAGGTGAGGGCGAGCGTGCTATCGGCAGTAATGGCCATGCCGCGCGCATAACCCGGACCGAGGATCGAGCCTCGTGCATCCACATAGCCCGGATCAACGCCCGCGAGAGCATCGAAGCGTAACCCGGCTTCTCCTTTGGCTTCCAGCAGCCACGTCCCGAATACCTCCACATCCGTCGTGCTGCTTGCGCCGCCATAGTGGGCCACGAACGCAGCCGTGTCGGGCCTGGCAACGTTGATCGTGTTGATACCGAACCCTCCCGCAGCGATGTAGATAATGGAGTCCCTGCGCGCCAGTTTGTATGAGTAGCCGCGGACCCCATCAATGCAAATGGAGAGGATGCGCGCCCGAGCTCCATCGGCCACACTCACGACAGCCAGCCCTCCTTCCCCCTGAGCAACAAAGGCAAGCGTGTCCATCACTTCGACATCCTGTGCGGAGCCCGGTGTCGGTACTCTGGCAACAATCGAATACCCTCCCGTCCCCGGCGTCAGCGATTCGGGGTCAACCGGCTTAGCACAACTGAACACGATCACACAGCAGAAGATGAACGACAGGCTCTTGAACATCACAGGTTCCCTTTCATCATTTTGATGGAAGTACATTCAATGTAAATCGCAGATCCAATCCGATCTGGTATTGCCGATAGTCTTTTTCTTCGGCAAGGTATTCAGCATTCGCCGCGGCCGAGGTCACCGCATCTCGCCGATGCCAGGCGTACGTGAGAGCGAGAGCGAACTGGCTGAGAAGCTGGTAGCTGTACTTCACCGATACGCGGTAATCGTAGTCGCGCCGACCGGCATGGTTCGGGTCCAGCTCAAGATAATGTGTGGAGGTAAACACACGCCGCGCATACTCTCCGCCTACTTCGATGCTATTGGTGCGGCCAAAGACTTTCGGCAACCCAACGCTGACGCTGACGGCAACGTTGTTTTCGTGATACGAGGGATCCATATCCGGCGTCCCGACACCTCGCGAATACACCACGCCGATATCGCCTGTAAGCTTGATGGTCTTGGAAACGCTCTGCACAATCTCGATACCGAACGAAGAATTCTTGGAATCGTATTCCGTGAAGTGCTCGTTGTAGTAGTACCGCGCATAGGAGATAAGCGCGGTCACTCGCGTGTTCGACGAGATAGCATATTGCACCGTACCGGAGGCCTCATCCTTCTTGAAGCCAAACGGTTGAAACGTCACCGGCGTGTAGCCGTATTCCTTCACCCAATCATCGTCGCGATAGTGACGAATGTAGAACGCGGGGAGGTAGTTGTACCCAACCGTCACGACAAGTTGTTTCGACAGTTCTTGTCGTATCCTGAAGCTGTAGGATGACCAATCCTTTATGGGGTTGTGCGTGTACGTTCGTCGGCGAACATCCAGAGTCGCCGTCGTGTTCAGCGTGCCGAACATCTTCATCACAACAGATGTGCGCAGCGAGCTTACGAGAATCAGGTCATCGCGGGTGTTGATGTGAAAGCGCCCCTCGTCCTGGCGATTGTCGAACCGACTGATGTACTTATCGGAGTATCGGACAATGTTGTCATCGTAGATCGAAGAGAGGCCGATGTCAACCTTCCAGGAGCCGATGATGCCGGCTGAGAGCGCCCGTGCTGGAAGAACGGCAAGCGCCAGCATCAACGTCAGGCAAGACAGGATTGCGCGCGCCTTCCGGTCGATTACCAGGTCAGAGTCCAAGTTTGGCATCCTTTCTCGGAAACAAGATTTCCCCCAACAACGTCAGATGGTCAAGCGGTACGATTTCATATTGGTGTCTGCCCTTGGGAACCTTGAATGTGATTTCCCGTGCCTTCCCCGGAACGAGTTTAGGGTTGTTCTTATAGGTTGCTGTTTGCGAGCGCTTGCTGCTAAGCTGAAACGACTGCAGCACGTGGCCGTCCTGACGCACCTGCAGGCGGTAGGCAACCTGGCCTTTCATATCGTAGGTATTCTCTGTGCGGGTAAAGACGCGTACCACCGTCGGCCCGATGATGTCAAACTTCAAGGGCTTGCGTGAAGAAAACCGGTAGTAATGCACGGTTTCTTCACCGACAAACAGATCCACCGGCTCGATGGGCGCAAGAGGAGAAAGGCTGATCCACTTTGTTGTTCTGTCGCTCTGCGGCGCAAAGAGAAACCGTGCACAGATATCGGGAAGCGGACTTTCCATCCTCAACGCAACCGTGTGCACGCCCCGCCCGATTTTCAACGAGAGACTCCGTGATGTGCCGGGAATGCCCGCCGCGCCGTTCTGATATCTGGCTACGACCGACGGCACTATGCCTTCGAACGCAACCACCTGATCTTCGCCTCGATCAATCCTGTACACGACACGATAATTCATCGGTTCTGCAGCCCTGTCTGCAAAACGTGTGCGGGTGATGATGCGGAGCTGACCTGGACCTTTCACCGACACAACGATCGGTCTGGTAGCGCTGAGCTGGTAGTACGTTCGCTTCTTTCCCGCGTTGACAATGGACATTTCTGCTGCATCCTTCGGCTTCAGTTCAAGACGTTTCTTCGCTGCGGCAGCGGATGGCCCGACGGCCACCGCTGCAATCATGAGCGATAGGTATAGAACGCACATGAGATTGTTGTTGGAACGACTATAGATCATGGCCGACCTCCGGACTGAGTCGTGGAACCAGCTCCGTCCCCAAGCGATGCCTTCGCCTATCGATGTACGCGGCAACAAGGATCGTTGCTGTGAGAACGCAGAGCGCTATCGCGGCGATGGTCACATTGTATTTCGTGCGGACAAAGACGCCGCCCGAGCCGGGTTCTGGAAGGGGGATGGGATTCAGAGGAAGCTCGTGGGCAGCCCACAACTGGCGGATGTTGTAAAGGTGAATGATCGGAACGCCGCGCCGGGCCATCTCAACAATCACCCCGCGCACCGGATAGTTTCTCACGGGAAGTTCCTTCGACAGTCCGCTGGGGATAAGCTCACCGTTGACCACCGTCCCAAGGCTCGCGATCCCTCCCCCCACATTGATGTACGCCTTGATGGGCTTGCCCCTTGCGTGTTCCTCGTACATCTTGAGGCGCCGTTCGATGCTGCGTTCGAGATGCTCCTCGCGGATGAGAGCAACGTTGTTTCGCTTGATGGCTTGAACAATCATCTCGCGCCCTTCGGGACTCAGCCCTCTTCCCAGATCTTCGCCGCCTCCGATGGATGCCGCAACCGATCGGATACGAAAGACATTCTTTTCCTGAAGCAGGCGTTCCATGTCGAGCCATGTGAAGGACGGATCATTGGCTCCCCAATTGGACGCGCCGACCGACGTAATCACTATGGGGTTGAGCTTCAGCGTCGTCAGCGCGGCGAAGACCGAAATATTGAGGGCGGGAAACGAGCCAGTCATGGCAACGGCAACGTAGTCCTTCTCCTTGACGCCTGCTTGCTTCAGCAGCTCGACTACGACGGCAGCAAAATTCGGATTGGTGGACGCGAGTTTGGCCTCGATGTCGCCCCGATCGGTGGTGATCGGCGTGAGGTTTTGGCCGATGAGGGCCGTCTCGTTCGGGTCGTTGACGTTATCTACGTACACGCCGCGTTCGAGCCGATGGTTCTTGATGCACTGCTCGGCCGCTTGCGCCAGCCTCGCTGCCTCAAGCTTCTCGCTGTACCACTTCTGTTTGACGTCGAGCTTCGAGTTCTCGACCGCCAAGAGCGCAAGCAGCGCCGCAATGGCAAACACGGCCAGCAGAGGATTCGAGTTTGAATTTGGTGATGCCATACATTTTCACTATCAAAGTTATCCGCCCGGAAAGAGATCGCCGCCGAACAGCACGATGACCGTAAACCGTACCATGACCGACGTGACGAACAGAGCACAGAGTGTCTTGAAGATTCCCTGCTTACCAAACCAATGGGCAATAAGTCCGGGAACCACCCACCCGATGGCCGTCAACTCGACAACGGACGAGGCAACATCCAGCGTTAGAAATTGCCGCGAGAAGTTGGCCAACAGGGCGCCGATCAGCAAACTCACCACCATCTGGCGACGTCCGTACAGAAACGTATAGTTGCCGGCTACTTTGACGATCACGAACGTCAGCAGACTGACAAGCAGGACACCGCCCATGCGGTCAATCTGCGACAGATGCAAGGCGATGTAGCCGGGAACGACGATGCCGCCGGCCGCCAGCCCGAAGACCTCATACGACAGCAGACTCAGAACCAGACCCAACGTAATTGCCAACTCGATCATGTTTGTTCAGACTCCTGTTTTCAAAAAAATCCGCGACGCGACCGCCCATCCCTCCCATGTTGCCGATCGCGACGATCGTCGAAACTGCGTTCGTTGCCTGAAGAACCTGCTCGAACACATGCTCCGGTGTCGTCCACCCGACGGTGAGAATTCTATCCGCATCCACCCCGTACCGGATTGCCATCCCTCGCACCACTTCGGGACACTGGCCGATCAGCATCAGATAATCCATGTCGTGCGTGAGTTTCTTCCCTGCAAGCTCGGCAAGCTGACGGGCACGGTCCATTCTGTCCTGGCGTGTATTGAGAAGAACGATGCGTGTCCCCTCAAATCCGATCTCGTCTCTCAAGCGTTTCCACACGAGATAGGTCGAGTCGGGATCGTTCGCAGCAAATGCGTTGTAGAACACGAGCCGCTTCCCGAACGCCTGAACGACGAAGCGCTTCAGGGCGCCTGCATCGGGCGTCGCGCCGTACATGCCGCGCAGTGCCACCTGCCGATCAACGCCGAGATGCTGGCAAACGGCGAGCGCCAGTGCAACATTCTCTCGATGTTCGATATAACCGAATCCGTTCATCTCCTCTCGGGAGACGGAATCTTCGGTGGTACAGATCAGCGTTGAATTTTTCTTCTCCGCAAATCGCCTCAAGACGTCCGACACAACATGCTCGGCCGTAAAGAGAGGCTTGCCAGCCGGTATCGTTTCGGCTAACACGCTTGCGATCTGCGGGAGGGTCCGGCCCATGATGTCAATATGATCCAGCCGGACATTCGTAATCACGCCGACGGTGGCGTGCAGCATCTGCCGCTCCACCAGCCGCTGATAAAGCTGCTCGAGCGCCATACACTCGACGACAAGCGCCTGTGCATTGCGCTCGGCGGCAAACCGAACGATCGCCACCTGCTCGATGATGTTTGCATCCCCCCGACGATGAATGTGAACATCGCGCCCGTCCTCAAGAATGAGACGCGGATAGGTTCCTGTCACCTTCGTGATCGTTTTGATGCCGCCTGCACGGAGTCCTGCACCGATGAGGCGCGTTACGCTCGACTTGCCCCGCGTTCCATTCACGTGCACGCGAATGGAGATCGAACGAACCATACGCTGGTGACGATGGTACTCTATCACCCCATAGACCATGAAGAGAATGAGGAACAGCAGCAGTACGTAAGATGTGTACATGTTCTACCGTCGCTTGATTAACCCCTCGGTAGCCGAAGGAACGGAGAGGAATTTCCGATAGTACGCGCGCGCAACCCTGAACGTTATCGCAGCACGGAGGGACGCGTAAGAGCAGCCCGAGGAGATTGTGTGGGGAGAAAAAATCAAGCCGCTCCACGACACCTCGATGCTTTTGAACAAATGGTATCAGAGAACGGCTTTCTGTTTAGAAAATACGGGGTGTCCACTCAAGAATCAAGGACACCTTCGATCACGATCGTAAACGCTCAGAGATAACTGAGCAGCGGGCTTCTCGACCGCCGCTTCACCTCTGCATACCAACGGCAAACCGGATAAAGCATTGCTACCACTCCGATCCACACAAGGTACACAACCGGCAAACTGAACCCGTAGCCTTGAGGCAGCTCTAACGGTTTGGCGCTCCCCACGAGCGTGCCGGGGCCTCCGATCGTTGTGTACGCGGCAAGAACGGCGAGTGCGTGGAGCAGAAAGATATGGACGACGTAGAAGAACAACGGCACCCGCCCGAACGTGATGAAAAAGTCTGCTACCCTCCCCCGAGCCTTTTCAAAGAAGGCCAGCGAGGCAATCGCCGGCCCCATCGTCATCAACAGAAACAGAAGCGACGGAGGGTACTTGTCGCAATTGAGAAAGCTCATGATCGTGAAGATCGCGGCGTCATACGTTTGCCAGGGCTTCGGGTCGCCATAGATATTCAGCCAGCGAAGAAGAACAAACGCCGCCGTTGCACCGCCACCCAGCCACAAGAGCATCTTCCTGCGCTCGTGTGCATCTTTGCGCAAGAGGACACCGAATGCATAGCCGAGCGCCATTACGCCGATCCAGGGAATCAAAGGATACATGGCGCTCAGCGTGTAGCTGTCCGAAATTTGCACGCGCCCTCCATGATGCAGTATCTTCCACAGCCATGCCAGATCGCCGAACATCTTCGGCCGAAGACCGTCGAGCGCGTTGTGCGCGGCAACCATTACAACGCCGAACGCCGCAGTGACCGTAATCGGAAGGAAGACGAGACCAGCAAGAACCACCATGGACCAGCCGATCGCCCAAAGTGTTTGGCCAACAGCGTACGAATAGTCAAAGCTGAACTGCCATCCCATGCGCATCACGGTCAGCTCCAGTACGATGAGCCATACGCCGCGAGTCAAGAGAAACCAGGCAAGGTCGCGCTTCGTCCTGCCGCGGGAGCGGGACAAGAACGCTCCCGTCCCGGCCAGAAAGACGAAAGCCGGCGCACAGACATGCGTGAGCCAGCGAGTGAAAAAATGGCCCACCGTCGTCTCATCGAGATTGACGGGACTGAACCGCGCAGCGGTGAAGAAGTGATGCGTGTGGTCGAGCGCCATAATCACCATGACAAGACCGCGCAGCAAATCCACCGAATCCAATCTCGGCGGCTTGCCCGGCACGAGTCCAAGATCACGCTCGCTGGCAGGGGTGACGAGGACGCCTTCGGACATCGGCTACTTCGCCTCGTGCTTCTTGACCATCTCTTTCAGTTGCTTGTACGCCAATGCCGTCTTGTGGTAAACCCGTGCATGGCGTTTCATGATAATCCTCAGCTCTTTCGCGCTGTGACTCTTTGCCCAGAATCCACACCCGGACTGGCTGCACGAGACGAACTTCATCGTCCGGGGCGCGGATGGTTTCTTCACATCCTTTGCCTGATTGACGGCGGCCGGCTTCGATTCTTTTTTCTCGTCCTTCTTGACTGTCTGCGCAACGAGAGGTGACGCACAAACAAAAACAAGTATGAGCAAGCAGGAAGACACCTTGTGCAACATGGCACGCTCCAATGGTCGTTGAACGATGTGTGTGAAAGCGGCCGTTCTCTTTGCAGAGATCGTAGGGCGGGCATAAGTCCCCTGACGGTTCTTCGCAACAGGGAAGCTCCGATAGGCTTTGCAACGAGGGGTGACATACGGCGGCGACCCAAAAACAAAAGCCGCGCTCTGCCACCCAACATACAAGTCTATGGTAACAGAGAACGGCTTCCAAAATGAAAATACCACGAAGGAACGGAAGATGCAACAGAGTTGAATTTCCACCACTGCCATAAGCGTATCTCTTTTGCACCACACCCAAAAAGTCAGTAGAATAGAAGTGGAAATGACGATCCTGGTCGAGTCATCCCCGATTTGCGCAATTTGCGCAAATCGTTTCACCGACCTGCACAATGAATCCGTTGACGTCAAATACCCGATCATCTTCATGCACGGTTTTCACTTCAAGCCATTTCACGAAATGACCGACGCCGACTATGCCGCAGTCGGCTTCACGTCCGGTCTCGAAATCCATCAACAACTCCTCACCTCCAAGAAGCTCTTCTGTCGCTGCCCTGCCGGCAGATACAGCGAGCGCCACGACGCCGAGATTCTCCGCCACATGCGGCCGACACTTTCCGAGCTGGGCGAGTACGATGGCACGGCGCTGATGGAATTCAAGACCAAAAAAGAGATCATCTACAGAATCAACCGCGAAACGGTCTGCACCTACGAGATGGACGACACGCCGCCGTTCCCCATGAACGAGGAAGCACTGGACATCGCGCTCGGCATCGGCATGATGTATGGCTGTGATCTGGTGGATGAAATTCATATCGCCCGCAAACAATATCTGGACGGCAGCATTCCGACCGGCTTTCAACGCACGGCGATCTTCGCGCTCAACGGCAGGATTCCGTTCAAAGGTCGGGAGGTGCGCGTTGTGCAGATGTCGATTGAAGAAGATTCATGTCGTGAAGTGAGCGACATCGGGCACCAACGCGTGTACTTGACCGATCGCCTCGGGATGCCGCTGATTGAAACCGTGACAGCGCCGGACATGAAGACGCCCTACGAGGTTGCCGAAGTCGCCGAGTTGTGCCGCTGGATGGTCCGCAGCACCGGCAGGGTGCGAACGGGGATGGGCGCTGCGCGGCAGGATGTGAACGTGAGCGTGAGCGGAGGTACGCGCATCGAAATCAAAGGCGTGCCGCGCATCCCGCATATCCCGCTGCTCACCTACAACGAAGCAATGCGGCAATGGAATCTGCTGCGCCTGCGCGAGGAACTGCATCGACGCGGCATCACGCCCGAGTCCTTTCAGGCGACCACCGAGACCGTC
>JBBIRR010000048.1:0-28376 GCA_037441705.1 Ignavibacteriales bacterium | reverse complement strand
GTTTCGGTGGGAGAGGGCCTCGCTGGCCGAACGCGATGTGCACGTTCACCGAAACGTAACCCCTTCGATTGAATCTTCCCATCGCACCCGCACGACGATTTTGGCGGGCACGGGTTCTGCCTCGTCACCCTGAGCGCAGTCCCGCCGCCTTTCCGGCGGGACGGAGTCGAAGGGTGTTCCGCGCAAATGTGTAGGGACACGGCTCCGCCGTGTCCTGATGTGAAGAACGATGAATGATTGCGTTGCCGATGCGAGGTGTTTGCAAACTTCCAGCAGGACATGCCGGAGGCATGTCCCTACAAACATGTTCGCCGGCTCTGGATGCTTCGCGCTTGAAAAGCAGCGCTCAGCATGACGGAGGGAAACACTGTCATCCTGCATCCTGCATCTTGCATCCTGAACCCTGAAGCCTGAACCTTGAACCTCAAACCCCGAAACTCGAACGTCGGAACTAAAAATACGTCGCCACGCCGAACTGGATGACTGCCGAGCGTGTCTCGTTGTTGAGTCTGTCGAATATCCAGTTGTGCTGGTAGTCGAGCTTGATCACGGTATCGGGGACGAGCCGGAGGTTTGTGCCCACGGTCAGCCGCCTCACATGGTCGCCGCGGACTCGCGCATCGAAGTCCACAACCTCATAGCGCGCACCGGCGGCAAGCGTGGACTGCGGAAACATCGGCAGAAAACCTTGCAGCACGTCGTACACTGCCTGAGCATAGAAGCCTTGCTGCAGCTCCGCAAACAGGCCGATGAGTGACGGCGGTATCTCAATACTTGCATGCGCAAACTCTCCCTGCAGCAACAACCGATCGCAGCGGAACTCTCCGTCGAGAGCAACGATGGTAAGCCGCCGCCTGTCATCCACCACAAGTCCTTCCTTCTTGAACGTGTTGTACACGCCCGTGTGCACGGATGCCCCAAGTTCGAAACCGAATTCGGCTTGCCACGCAAGTCGCCCGACAAACGCGGGACTGCCGTTGTTGTCCTCCTCGAATGCTCTCGGCCTACCTTCGGGCATGGATGTGCCGTCGCCGTTGAGAATAATGTCGTCGTTCAATCCGTTGACGAGATACGCCTCGTATGTGAGCCGGTGATCGTCGTGCAGCGTGAACACACCGTAGCCGCCGAAGCCTACCTCGGAGAGCGTGGCCGGAATGATGCGCGTCGAAACAAGCGGACGATCGGTAAACTCGTTGCGCGGACCGTCGTGCACGAGATTGAACTTGCCGAGCGGCGACAGCAGTATGCCGCCGCGCAGGGTCAGCTCATCCAGCAGCTGAAGGTCGAGGAGTGCCGTCTCGATTTTGATCTCCTCGGTTCCGTGTTCGAACTCCAACTCCGATGTGAGCTTGATATACGGCGAGATGGATGAGAAGATGAAGATGTTGAAGCGCCGCGCCTCGAACGAGAGGTTCTCATGCACGCCCTCTGCCCACTCCGAGCGCATCATCATCTCGGCATAGCCTCCGATGGCAAGCCGCGACGAAGGTCGAAACAGGTACGGACGATCGTATATCCCGCCTTTCACAAAAGGCGGCGGTTGTGTTGTGTCCTGCGGAGATTCGTACACCTGGGCACCGGCCGCTGCGCTGCAGATCGTCATCATCAACCATACACCGATTCTTCTCATACTCATCCTCGCAAAAGTACCTCAACGAATTCTCCGGATCGGAGAACACGAAACGTTTGGAGCGGCTCGGGCGCCGGGCCGCGCAGCACGTTTCCTCGCAGGTCGTATTCCGATCCGTGACACGGACACTCGAACTTCGTCCGCAGCTTCTTTACCTCACACCCCGAGTGCGAACAGGTGCTCAACACGGCAGTCAGCTCTCCATCTTCTCTCTGAAAAAGAAGAAGAGGATTGGCGTGGCCGTGAACGTATGCTTTCACGTAGCTCCCCGCAACAGAGAGGTCGCCCAGAGACGACGCGGGAAGCAGCGCCCTGTCCTCTTGGAGTCGTGCGTAGACGATCAGAGCCGACGGCGCGCATGCTTTGAGCAGGCCGAGCAGCGGGGCTCCAACGGCTGTGGCTGCGACTGTTTTCAGGAATTGTTTTCGGTTCATTTTCTTGACCGCAAGCTGGTGCGCATGAACGTTCATTCGTTCAGTTCATTCGCGTGCCTGCGCGGTTGAGAATCTTTCGCGTGGCTATGTTACAACGATTTGAGAAATGCGATCAAAGCCTCCTGGTCTTGCGGCGAAAGTTCCTGAAACGCGCGGCGTGAGGCGTCCGCTTCGCCTTTGTGCAGATCAATCACAACGCGCAGGTCGGATGTTCTTCCGTCGTGGAGATAGAACGGCGTTCCGCCTAAGACGTTCTCCACAATTCCAAGTCCCCACAGCGGTGTCGTCCGCCATTCCGTGCCGGTTGCTTCGCCTTCGATGAAGTTGTCCGCGAGATCGGGTCCCATGTCATGCAGGAGCAGATCGGAATAAAGATATGCAGTTTTGTTACTGAGCGCCGCGATCGGATGCGTTCCCGTTTGCATTGCGGGCACATGACACGACGCGCACTTGATGGTACGGAAGAGCTGCTCACCGCGCTGCACGACCGGATTGTCGGCATGCCGTCGCAAAGGCGGTCGGAGTGTTTGAAGATAGAAGACGACGTCGTGAACCGTTGCTGCCGGGATTTCAGGATCGGGAACGGGATCGCCGCCCGTCCCACCGACGAGCGGATTGTGGTTTTCTTCGGGAAGGAAATCCGACGTAATGCCGATGTCCTGATGATACGCGGTTGCCGTTTGTTGGAGAAGGTTGATGGCTCCCGCTTTGCGGCCGAATCGTCCGAGATACTTGCCGTTGTACGGTCCCGGCGGAAAAGCGAGGAACTCGGGCGCATCAACAAAGTTAGGCCTGCCCGAAATCCCATCACCGTCGGCGTCGTTCGGATCGGCGTGACTCAGAATCGTCAGGTCGGGGATCGCCTCGATAAGTCCCAGCCCGACAACGAGCGGTCCGCCCCGCTCGGAGATGGCGTTGGCGTGCGCAGGGATGGTCTCTGCCGGATAGCCGGGCATACTGCGTTCTTGAAGTTGCGGTCCGCCAAACTCACGCATCGGATCGAACTGTGCGTTGCCGAGGTTGCGTCCGAAGCGTTTCAGGTTCGTGCGCGGATGCCCGCGACCGTCGGCAACGTGGCATCGTTCGCAGGACGCCTGATTGAACAGCGGACCGAGTCCCGTTCGAAATGTGAACACTTCGCCGAACGCCTCATCGCCGCGCGCGAAGATCGCGCGCTGTTCGTTCGTCAATCCGTCGAGGGGCGCATCGAAGGATTGCGACGGATCCGGCGCCTTCGTCAACAGATCATCGCAGGCCGCGAGAACGGTACTCGCGACAAGAGCGATTACGAGATACACCATGTTCTTTTTCATCGCATCTCCCTCCTGTTCCGTTACTGCACGACCAACACCGGAATATGCAGCGCATGGCGCACCTCCGAAATCGACGCGCCGAAGATCAGGTCCTTGATCCCACGATGCCCGTGTGCGCCCATGATAAGAAGATCGATGCCCGCTTCGTTGCTGAGGCGAATCAGCTCCTTGGGCACACGCCCGAACCCAAGCATCGTGCGGGCAGTGATGCCGCGCTGGCGGAGTCCTTCAGCGATCGCCTCGAGCGTTTCGGCGTCGTGTCGCGCTTCATCGTCGAAGGCTTGCTTGCCGAAGAGTTGTCCGCCGACGCCTTCCACGACATGGAAGAGAATCACTTCCGCGCCGTGTCGTCTGGCAGTGGAGAGCGCATGAGCAAGAACCGTCGTACTCATCGCACCAAAATCCAACGCAACGCCGATGCGTTGATACTGCTGCTCGGGCAACTGCAGCGGTGCTGCGGCAGGTGCGGGCGCGACTTTCTTCTTGCGCAACGCTTTCGGCAATGCGATGTAAAGAAGCAGCAACGCCAGCCCGACGACGAGCGGAATGACCGTTACCCACAGCCAGAACGGGTTCTCCGCGTCGGCGATCCAGCCGGCAAGAGTCTGATAGACAAGACGCGCATTGAGTCCGACGATCACCGATGCAACCACCCACGCCAGAATGCTGAGCCACAGAGGATTGGCGAACCGCCCCATCTTTTCCTTATCGCTGGTGTACTGGATAAGCGGCACAACGGCGAACGGAAGTTGTAAGCTGAGAATGACCTGACTGAGAATAAGCAGTTCATACGAGCCGTGCTCACCCTGGATCGAGATGACGATCACCGCGGGCACGATGGCGATCAGGCGTGTGATGAGACGGCGCAGCCAGGGTCGCATCTTGAATTGCAGAAATCCCTCCATCACGATTTGCCCTGCTAACGTACCGGTAAGGGTAGAACTCTGGCCCGCCGAGAGCAGAGCAATAGCGAACAGCGTACTCGCGAGCGTTGTGCCCAACAGAGGCGTAAGCAGTTCGTGCGCTTGTTGAATCTCGGTCACCACAATGCCGTGTTTGAAAAAGGTCGAGGCAGAAAGAATGAGAATGGCCGCATTGACGAACAACGCTGCATTCAGTGCGAGAGTGGTATCCACCAGATTGTACTTGCATGCTGCTCGCTTGCCTTCTTCCGTTTGTTCGACCGAGCGAGTCTGCACCAACGCAGAATGCAGGTAGAGATTGTGCGGCATGACGGTCGCGCCGAGAATCCCGATGGCGACGTACAGGCTTTCCGGACTCAGGTGGGGCACCAACCCTGTTGCAAGCTCGCTCACGCGCGGTTGTGCCAGCACCAACTCGATGCCGAAACAGATGCCGATGGTGGTCACCAGCATGAGAATAAACGCCTCCATCTTCCGAATGCCGAAGTGTTGAATAAGGAGGAAGAGCATCGTATCGAAGCCGGTGATGATAACGCCATACAGCAGCGGGATGTCGAACAGGAGATTGAGACCGATAGCGGTGCCGAGGACTTCCGCAAGGTCGCATGCGGCGATGGCGATCTCGCACAGGAACCAGAGCACATACGCGACCGGACGCGGGTAATTCTCGCGGCACGCTTGCGCAAGATCGCGCCCGGTGGCAATCCCCATGCGAGCGGAAAGCGTTTGAAGCAGAATCGCCATCGCGTTGGACATCACCAGCACCCACAACAGTTGGTAGCCGAAGCGGGCGCCGCCTTCGAGATCGGTTGCCCAGTTCCCCGGATCCATGTAGCCCACGCTGACAAGGTACGCCGGCCCGGCGAAGGCGAACAGCCGCTTCACCAACCCGACATTCCGCGGAATGGCAACGCTGCGATGAACTTCCGACAGTGAAACCGTCGCGCGTTCCATCTATGCAGGCTCCACGAAAATGGCATCAGCGACTTGCTTGCTGATGAAGTGATGCCTGGCGCCGACCTTGACCACCATTGATCCGTCAAAGGCTTTCTTGTCTTTCACCGTAAGTTTACTGTTGAGCGAGAGTCCTAACTCGGCAGCATGCTGAAGGAGTTCTGAATCATCATCATCGACGCGAGAGATGCGCACAATATCCCCCACGTTGCATGCGGAGAGAGATGCGTCATCCGTGCCTGCAAGCTCTCCATCCTTCGTCGGAATCGGATGGCCGTGCGGATCCACGCTCGGGAATCCGAGCGCCTCGTCAAGCCGATGCTCTAACTCATCCGACGTGACATGCTCCAATCGTTCAGCCTCGTCGTGCACTTTATCCCACGAGTAGCCGAGGAATTGGGTGAGGAACATCTCCCAGAGACGATGCCGGCGCAGGATGCCGAGCGCCATCTTGCGCCCTTTCGCGGTGAGCCGGACTCCTTGATAGCGCTCGTACCGCAGCAATCCCTTCTCGGAAAGTTTCTTGATCATGTCCGTAATCGAAGCATCGGCAACGCCGAGCTGTGCGGCGAGGGCCGAGGTCGTGGCACGCTCGCCTTTCTCCTCGAGCTTGTAGATGACTTTGATGTAATCTTCCGTGCTGATGGTTGGCATAGTAGAAGCGGTAGATTGAATTTAGGCTCACCTAAAGATTATATTTTGCTGACGTAAAGTCAATAGGGATGCGGAAGCAACGATGGGGGGGTGTACACGCGCTCATTATTCCTGTCAACGCACAATTTCTCAGCGCGAACAGCAGCTTTGACGGGTGCCGAATAGGGGAGATTTAGACGGGAAAGCGCAAACGACCCTTAGTGTTCGTGGAGCGAAGCGGGGCATTCAACGGAACGGGTGAGTGCTTGCGGGTCGTTAGCTCATGCAACTGCATACGGAGCGTGCTTATAGAAGGCGGAAAGATACTTGAGCAAGTCAACCAGCACCTGCTTTGTTTCTGCCCGAAGGGCATCTTCCGCCCGAGCTTCCAGTGCCCGGCCGTGGACATCAAGCACGTCCCAGACGGTCGCGTTGAGGGCGCCAAGGTCGGAGGCAAGATACCGCAGTTGCTGCGACACGCTGCGTCCGCTGAAGCGCCGTGTGCCGAGGCCCGCACAGCCCAACGCAAGATCCACAATGTTACTGTAACTCCTGGTCAATTCAAGAAACTTCGAAGGCATCACTTCACTCAGCGGACGAAGGGACTGCTCGCCTGAAGGGAGCGCATCTCCCAGCGACACGCGCTGTTGCAACAAGCGCAGCACTTCTTCCAGACTCTGCTGCTGCCGTTGTGCCTTCTCGTTTCTTCGAGCGCTGGCGACTTCGCGAAGGACGTGCGAGAGACGGTTTGTCGTTAGATGATGCCATTCCACAACTTTCCACGCACCCATGCGCAGCAGAAGATGATTGAGCAGATCCGAACATACCTCCACAAGAACGATGATGGGCGTGGCGGGATAGGTTTCGCTGACACGTCTCAACAGCTCGGAACTGTCGTCGCCGCTTTGCGGAAGGGCGAGAAGAACAACGTCAAACATTTCGTCCGAGGAAAGAGAGAAGAGTTCGTCCACTCTTCTCACATGAAAGAGCACGCTGTGCGGAAACCGAGATGCTCTCCAGACGCTGCGGAGTGTATTGCCATCCCCCTCATCTCCCACCAACACGATGCGCGTTCGTCGTGCGTGGTTCGACATGGCAAGAATCCTGAAAGTGGTGTGAGCGGCTGCATGCAAGCTCACGGTGAACGCCGAAGAGGGGAGATGAGGATTGACAACGCAAGACAAGTGCCATGCAGGCTGATCGTTCTTGCGGCGACGCCATCGCCCGAGCGCATCGCGTGTCATCATCGGTTGGCGGAGTTATCTCACGCTCCTCTCGAACATGGGCGGGCCTTTCCATGATTCGCGCGTGAAGAATATCGGCCAACTGGCCAACGGCTTTAGCCACCTGCAACCACGCTGCAGCGTTGCTTCTCCCGCGAAGCTTCGCTATATTTTCGCAACGTTTTTCTCATTCTTTCTCTTGCCACTTTTGTCGGGGACGCCTCATGACGAAGTTAATCGCTCTCTACCGCAAACCCGGCGATGCCGCCGAATTTGATAAGCACTATTTCGAGACCCACACACCGCTTGTGAAACAGTATCCGGGATTGAAGAAGTTGGAGATCACGAAAATCACCGGCGCGCCTATCGGGGAGACGAAGTACTATCTCCTTTGCGAAATGTACTTCGAGAACAAAGAAGCGTTAGATGCCGCGCTCGCTTCAAAGGAAGGCAAAGCGGTGGCCAGGGATCTGATGAGCTTCGCCGCCGATCTGGTGACGGTTTTTCTGGGCGAGGTTCACGAGGCATAATACCCGCAATCCACCACCCTAACCACAACAGCACATGGCGACATATACAGGAAAAGACCCGGCAAGTTTCAACTTCCAGAACATTCTCTACACCAAAGGAAACTGGCGGGCGACACTCACGATCAACAGACCCGAGGTGTACAACTGCCTGAATCTTGCGACGCTGCTCGAGATGCAGACAGCCTTGCAAGACGCCGCGTGGGATGACACGGTCGCCGTCCTCATTATTACCGGCGCGGGAACCAAAGCATTCTGTACCGGCGCCGACATGAAGGAATGGAAGGAGGAGTTCCTTGAATCGCCGAATGATTTCTACAAGTGGATGGGCGTGTTCATGGAAACCTTCGAGCGGCTGCGCAATCTCGGCAAGCCGACGATTGCGCGACTGAACGGCATCACGGTTGGGGGCGGCAACGAGCTGCAGATGTCCTGCGACCTCGCCGTTGCTGCGGATGACATCTACATCGGACACGCAGGCACTTCCCGCGGAAGCGTTGCCGCTGCCGGCGCAACGCAATGGCTGCCTCTCATCGTCGGCGACAGGCGCGCACGAGAGATTCTTCTGCTCAACGAAAAGATTCCCATCAAGAAGGCGTTAGAATGGGGATTGGTCAATCAGGTAGTGCCTCGTCGTCGGCTCGACAAGGCTGTTGATCAGATGGCGGAGAAGTTGGTGAATAAACTCCCCGAATGTACGCGCTACACCAAGCAGCAGCTCAACTTCTGGCGTGACTTCTCGTGGGCACTCACGATCGGCCACCTGCGTGACTGGCTTACGGTCCACACCGGCGCCGAGGAAATTCAGGAGGGCATCAGAGCATTCAACGAGAAGCGCGAGATCGACTACAAGGGCTTGCGCACACGGATGGCACGAAAAACCACGAAACCCCTCTGAACCATGGAACGCGTCAGCAAGCAGGCTCTTGCGGTTATTGTTGTGATTGCGTTCGCTCTGGCGCTCGCCGTGCTGCTCGTGCCGCAGTTCACGCAACAGCCCCTGACACTTCCGCCGGCATTGGGCGACCTCCGCCTGCAGCGACACCTCTTCGGCGACGAGGCACGGCGCATCATCAACCAGATGCACGGCAAGGGAGTGACACCGCGCGACAACGCCATCGGAGTGTACGCCGATGAAAACGGGTCGGCAACACTCTACCTCTCCGTTTACGGAGAGGAGGAAGAGGCCGCGCAGAGTCTGGACCGGATGATCAGGGGCATCAAAACAGGCTTCACCCCCTTTTCGGATTACGAGCAACAGGTCATTGATGGGCAGCAGGTCTCCTTCTGCACGGGCGACGGCCAGGCTCATTACTTCTTTGCTATCGGCACGTCGCTGTACTGGCTCGCCGTGGACTTCCCGATCGCCGAAGAAACGCTGCGGGCATTGTTCCGCGCGATCAAACCGTCATCGCCGCTTGTGTAACGTTAGGGAATGCCGATGCGCCGCATTTTCGTTCTCCTCCTCTGGCTCTTCCAGCCTCACCTCCCCGTTTCCCCCAACCCCTCTTCTTCCTTTTTCATCGAGTTGGTAGAGAGCATTCCGATCGAGACGAATCTTGACAACCCCGATATCCGCAACACGCAGGAAGTATGGTTGGAGTTGATCAACGCAGCGAAGGCGACGCTCGACATCGAGCAGTTTTATATCTCCAACAAACCAAACGAGCCGTTGGAAGATATTCTTCAGGCGATCGAGCAAGCGGCACAGCGAGGCGTGCGCACCCGGATCCTCGCCGATGCGCGCTTCTCCAAAACGTATCCGGAAAGTCTCGAGAGGCTCTCGAAGCAGAACAACATCACGACGCGCATCATTGATTATGGCAAGCTTGCCGGCGGTGTGCAGCACGCAAAGTTCTTTGTTGTGGACGGGGAAACGGTGTTTCTCGGCAGTCAGAATTTCGACTGGCGCGCGCTGCGGCATATCCACGAACTGGGGCTGGTCGTGCGGCACGCAAGGCTTGCTCGTTTCTATGCCGACATCTTCGAGCTGGATTGGAACCTTGCCGCAACAAACGACCGGACGGCGCTCCCGCGCCTTCTCTCTCCCACAACCTACGGAGCGCCGTTGGCCGCTGTTCGGACAGACAACGACACGCTGCTGCTTACGCCAACTGCAAGCCCGATCGGGTTCGTTCGCGATTCAAGCCTCTGGGACGAACCAAACATCGTACGCCTGATTGACGGGGCACGAACGGATGTCGCGCTTCAGTTCCTGGGTTACGACACACGCGCGCGGGATGGAAGCACCTATCGTGTTCTGGACGATGCGCTGCGTCGCGCCGCAGCACGCGGTGTGCGTGTGCGCCTTCTTGTTTCCGATTGGGAGAAAGGCACGCCCGCAGAGAAAGCCTTGAAGGATCTTTCCACCGTTCATAACATCGAAGTGCGGTTCAGCGTTATCCCGGAATGGAGCGGCGGGTATGTTTCCTTCGCGCGCGTCGAGCACTGCAAGTACATCGTGGCGGACGGTCGGGCGTTCTGGCTGGGGACGAGCAATGCGGAGAAGAGCTACTTCTACACCTCGCGCAACGTTGGCCTCATCGTCCACCACGCGCCGCTTGCTGCGCGTGTGAAACAGATTTTTTTGAAGAGTTGGGACGGTCCGTACGCCGAGCAACTCGACCCGGAAAAACGATACGAGCGACGGAAACACGACGGCGAATAACGCCGGAAAAAGAAATGAGTAGTGCCGCGCCCACCGTCCCTTTGCCTATCTGATGTCCGGTTGTCACGAACGCAGCACTACTCCAAAGACGTTGCTCCTCTTCTCCTCTCCCTACCTCTCCCGTGAACGAACGGAAGAAAGCCGCACGAAAGAAACCATCCGCCTCGATTCTCTCGATTACGGACGCGAATGGCGGTCGGGTGGCTCCTCGATTCTATAAAATCCCAAGGTCTCTGCCAGCGGCACCTGTTCCTCTCGTATGCGTGCCGCATGCAACGCAGCGTACGTGGGACAGACGTAACATGCCCTGCACACGGCAATGTGCTCAATCGAAGTTGCGTACACCTCAATGCCGGCGGCATTCAAGAGCTGCTTCGTATCAGGAGGCGAGTAGATATCCTGCGTGCATTGTCTGCCGCCGGAGAACACTTTGCCCACCCAGACCAACTGCGCGTCGTGTTGCGTGATGGGACGTGTTCCACCTAAGTCCTCACAACCGGAGAGAAATCCCAGAGTCGCAGCAGTGCAAACGGTGGCAATCGCTAAGAGTCGGTGCTGTCTCATGATGTTAGAACCTCACGCCCACGCTGAGCACGGGATAGAGTGGGAAAAGGTCCGGTGCCTCAAGTTTCGCCCGCCAGCGCAATCGCTCGTCGGAATTGTTGCTGATCTCCCACACGAACGGATCAGCGATTCCGTAGCCATTCACCATCCTGAGCGAAGCCTGGCAGGGCAGCGCCCCCACGTCGAATGAATGCGCGATGCGGAACTCCAGGCGTTGAAACCCGGGCAGTCGTCCCCCGTTGAGGTCAACATGATCGGTGTACCGCGTGAACTCGGTGGAGACTTCGCGTATCTTGGTCGACACCACCGGCGCCTCAGTTTGCGGCGGTTCAGGCGCAAGCTTCGGCGACGGGTTCGAGGAAAGCAGGCACAGTACGCCGAACATCCAGTCGTCTTTCGGAAAGTACGAGAGCGAGAGGTACAGCTCATGCGTACGATTGAACCGGGGCGTGTACGGCCGCCCGTCGTTGATTTCGCTGAAACGATTGCGTGCCAGCGAGAGACTGTAGCGCAGTATTCCCATCACGCTTCCGGTCCGTCGCGTGATCGTAACCTCTCCGCCGTACACAGTTCCCTCACCGAAGAGCACCGCATCGGTAATCTCGACGGGAAGGTAGCGTGTCGTGTCGAAGACAAACTCGTGCAGCTTTTGCGTCACTCGGTAGTATCCCTCCACCGCAAACGTGTAGCGATGATCGTCCGTATTCTTGACCAACCCGAGAGAAAGCAGAAGCGACGTCGTCGGGCGAACGCGTGTGGTCGAAGGATAATAGAAGACTGTCGGCGTGAAAAGGAACAACCCGCTATTCCGGTACGGGTGAACAAACTGCGTTACCGCCGAGAAGGATGAATACAGGCGAAGGTTGTCGTCGAGATTCACGAGCAAAGCAAATCGCGGGTCGAGCGCGGAGAACGTGCCTTGCCGTCCGACGAATGACGTCGCCCGTCCGCCTAACTCCGCCGTCACCGAAGGAATCAAGCGCCATTGATCCTGAAGGTAAATCGACAACTCCCACGGCGCGAACCCGTCAAGCGAAAGCGGCGCGAGCTGGCTGGAGAATTCGCTGATCGTCCCTTCCATCCGATGATGGACCAACTCCACCCCGCTGCGCATCGTATGCTGATCGTCGTAGAAGTACTCCGCGTGGGCTCGCAGGGACACATCCTCGATTGCGTAGCGGGAAAACGATGGCTCAACCGAATACGGTCCGCTGCGGCGTTGGTTCACGTCGAATCCGTATCGTGTGTAGCCTGCAGAGGCATGAACAAAAAGCGACGGGGAAAGCACATCTACCCACCGTATATGCGCGGTCGTATTTCCCCAGCGGAAATCGTTGGCAAGCTCCTGCCCGGCACGATCACCGACGGTTCTCTGGTAGGTATCCCTGCCGATATACGCGCTTAACGAGAGCCTGCCGTTGCCGGACAATCCGTGACTGACTTTTGTCAGAAGTTCGAGCGAGCGCAGATCGCTCGGTTCGGTTTCGTCTCGTTGTGTGAGAAGAATATTGGGATAGCTTCTTCGACCTGAAACGATGAAGCTCGTGAAATCGTCCAGCGGCCCATCCACGGAGAACGTCGAAGCGAGTGAGCCGATTTGGGCCGTGCCCGAGAGGCCATCGCTGTTGCCGTTGCGGAGCGTGACATCGAGAATTCCGCCGATGCGTCCGCCGTAGAACGGAGGGACACCGCCTGCCACAACCTGCACATCGCGCAGAGCATCGGCATTGAACGTCGTCATCACGCCGCCGTAATGCTGCGGGTTGTAAATCCGGGTTCCCTCGAGGAAGTACTGGTTCTGGTCGGTTGGGGTGGAACGAATGAAGATGCCGCGGGAGAGTCCTTCCGCCGCAGCAAGGGCCGAGCGTTCTCCTTCGATGATCACTTCGGGAAGAAGGTACGCACGCGGCTCCAGCGCGAACGCGGTGACGGTGGATGAGCCTTCGGCGATCGTCAGGCGCTGCACGCGCGTGGTGTAGCCGATGGAGCGAATCTCGAGGGAATAAATGCCCGGCTCGATGCGTGTGAGGGAAAAGAAGCCGAACTCATTGGTCAGTCCCCAGCGGATGATCTGCTCGGAGCCGACATTCCGCAGCGCGACGCTTGCCCCGATGAGCGGCTCGCGCGTCAGCGAATCGGTGACGGTGCCGGCGAGAATTGCCCGCGCGGGTTCCGCGCCGCCGCGCCGCACCTGAAGAAGCACCTGTTCGCCCACCATCAAAGCGAACAAGCCCTTACCAGCGAGTACCTCTCGCAACGCCTCTTCAAAGGTGCAGGCACGGCAGTCGGCGGTAACCGTAAGCCCTTCCACATCTTTCTCTAAATACACTAACGGCACGTCATACCATCGCAGCAGCGAATCCAACGCCGCTCGCAGCGGCGCATTCTCAAAGCGAAACGAGTGCGTTGTGCCGCGCGTCTGTGCCTCCGACTCGGTGCACAGCAACAACGCACACGCGAGGCTAATCAATAACGTACGTCGTGCCATCGAAGCGGAAGTTCTTCTGAATCAGTCCACTCAACGATGCAAGCGCTACCTGCGGGGTACGCGCATCGAGGACGCCGTTGATTGTGGTGGCACGCACCGCCGCGTCCTCAACTCGAATCGAGATGTCGAAGCGCAGTTCCAGTTCCCGGCACGCCGCCTCGAACGGCGTCTGCCGCAGGAACAGCTTCCCGCTCAACCAGCCCGGATACTCGGGCGAGGGAATCGTTCCGGCTAACTGAGGAACACCGTCCTCGGAGCAGACGGCGATCTGGTGCTCTGCAAGCGTTAGCGTGCTGCCCCGCGCACTCACCTTTACACTGCCGTGGATCACCGCCACCTCGAGCGCAGCCCCGCGAGCGCGCACATTAAACTCCGTGCCGACGACCTGCACATCTGCCCATCGCGTTGAGACGACGAACGGCGTTCCGTTTGGCCGCACGCGGAAAAACGCCTCACCGTCGAGCGAGACACGACGCGGCTCACCGGGCTGCAGCGCTTGCACTTCCAACCTGGAAGCGGCGTGGAGCAGCGCTTCGGACTCTTCCTGCAGAGCCACACGTGCCTGCTGCCCACGCTGGGTAACAAACGTCTCGGTCCGATGATGACCGGTGGGCGTTAAGATGACGTACACGCCCACGATGGCCGCCGCAGTCAGCCCGACGCCAAGTGCCCAACGGAGGGCACGCTGCTGCCGTGCCGGAGCCTGAACGCCACGCTCCGAAAGCGAGCGTTGCAGGCGAAGCCACTGCAGAGGCGTTTCGGGATCAACGCTGCGAAGCCGCAGAGATTCCCGGGCAAGTATCCGATTGAGCAGGTCATCGTCCTCAACCGACCGTCTGCCCAACCGGAGAGCGTCTCTCATTTTGTGAAGCCACTTCATACGCATCGCATTGAAGTTCAGAATGCCGATCAATTCAACTCATACATGAACACCATCTGGTGCGTCACGAGCGGGACATCGTCGACAACGAGCGCGCCCGATGGCGCCGGAAGAAAGTCGTTCATCGTGCGGATGATACCACCCTCGGGACTTGCCACAAATCTCGGCGTCGCTACCCCAACGAGGCCGTTGCCGAGAACGAGTTGCAGCGTGTACATCAACTGCATGCGGCCGATGCGGGCGGTCAGTCCGCCTGAAAGCGTGGCCTCCAACCAATCGGTGGTAAAGTTGCGCGCGCTGTGCGCGAGATTGTCACGCTGATGGAGGTCGTAGCTATAGAAGTGCAACTGTCCTCCCAGCCGATACTCGAGCCACTCCCATTTCGAAACCGATGAGTGGCCGACGCGAATGATGTGATTGGAGAAGTCGAAAAAGTTCTCGACGGTCTTGAAGTCGGACGGCAGCGCCCGATCGGCAATCGGAAGCTGCTGCTCGCCTGCTTCAGCCCAGGTGTTGGTCGTGATCGGTTCGTAGACGTACTCAAGACCCCAGAACGATTTTTCGTTCGACCAACGTATGCCAACGCCGATGTTGTAAGCGATCGAATTGCCGGGATCGCGGGGAATGTTGGCGAGGGCATAGTTGGGAATCTTCGGATGATCTTTCCAGTTGACGGTCAACGCGGCGCCGATTTTCCATCGCTCGCCAAGCGATCGCAAGTACACCGAGTGCAGAAGCCACTCGCGGGTTTCATCCCGATTCATTTCTTTGGCGACGGTAAACGATGGACCGATCGATCTCAGGTAGCTCACCTCGTGCGTTGCGGTGCTGACGCCGCGCCCGGCGACGAACTCCAACCGATCGCCTTCGGGAAGGTCCGCCATGACGCCAAGTTTCGCTTCCCACACCTTGCCGCTCTGTTTGATGTCGGTGGCGCCGGGATAGAGCAGGTTCACGCCGTCGATGGCCGAAAGCTCAGCCCAACTTCCGCTTGCGCCGAAGGCAAGCTTTCCATCCGATGTCGTGAAGCCGATCAAACCGAAGAGGAAGGTGTTAGAGCCAATATCGGAACTGAAGGATGAGGAAAGATCGGTGGAGCGATCGAACGGAACAACGGTCGGCAACGGTTCGCGGAAACGGTCGCCTTTGTAGCCTTGATAGGCAATTCCTCCACCGCCAAACAGATCACCGGAGTGAAGCAGCACGCCGAACGGAATTGAATTGAGCGCCGTGCCTGTATAGAATGAGGAGCCCTGGACGGAAGTTACGGCTCTGCCGCCATCGTTGCTCCAACCGGTGCGCGTGGGCGAGGCAAACAGCCTGATGCCTTTGACGAGCGAACCTTTGGCGGGATTGATGAACGGCGAACCGAGCGGATCATCCAGCGTGATTGCAAGATTACCCATGCCGCGTGCTTGTGAAGGTTGGAAATCACCCTGATTGCCTGCAATCACCGGCACCGTCCGAATCGAAATCCACTGTGCGTGCACAGGGACAGCAAGGACAAGCGCGAGCAGAATGAAGATAAGCAGGTGTTTCATATTGTTTTATTCGAAACTTGTTGAGTAGGATAACGACACAGAGCCTCCCAACTGATCACGCTTCCACGATCAGCGTTATAACATACTTCTGAAGAGGGATCTCCTTCCTGTGGGAGCGTTCAGGCTCGACCTTGAGGAGACGGACAGTCCCGCCCCGACAACGAACCTCTCTTGGATCTAGAGCAGTATTCAGCGTTACCTCTTTCCCGGCCACGATAAGTAGGACCTTTGTATTTCCTTCCCAGACGCAAACAACATCTACCGGGCAACGAGAGTCTTCCAAAACATCCTTGAAGTATATCTCTGAGCCATCGGGCAAACGGACTGTGTGAGCGTACGCGAGTTTGAACTGGTCGTTCAACTCAACGCCCAGCGGAATTCCTGCATCAGAACAGCCAGGCAAGTAGGAGAACATCAGAAAAGCGACGACACAACAGAATGTACGCATACGGTGTCTTTGCAGTGCTTATCCGACACTAAGATAACGATTCTGGAACCCCCATCCCCCACAGGCGTACGCCAATTTTTTCCCGCACACGTTGCACCTCTACCGTAGTCTATCTATTTTGGGAAAGAATTGCCCGAATCCCCCAGCATGTCCAACGACGAAGAGCTTGTCCGGCAGATTCACGCCTCGGATCCGGAGGCGTTTCGCCAGCTATTCGAAAAATACCAGCCGATCATTTTCCGCCAGGTTGTGTATATGGTGCGCGATGTGGACGCTGCGCATGACATTGTGCAGGAGTCGTTCCTGCGGCTCTGGAATCATCGTCTGCGCCTCAATACGCAGCTGCCGATCCTTGCCTATCTGTTCCGCATCAGTTCCAATCTTGTGCGCGACCTTGCCCGGCACAAGGACGTCCGACGCCGGCACGAAGAGCATCTGCCCCCTGTGCTTCCTTCAGCGGACGATGACCCGGAAAGTGCATTGCAGCTTCGCATGCTGGAGGAGATGCTCTCTGAGGTTGTGCGGACCCGACTGCCGGAAAAATGCCGGCAGGTGTTTTTGCTGAGCAGAGTGGAAGGAATGAGCAACAACGAAATCAGCGCCCATCTCGGCATCGCCGTCAAGACGGTGGAGAATCAGATCACGCGAGCGCTGCGCATTCTTCGCCGTCATCTCAGGGATTTCGAGCGGTTGTGAAAGTCGGACGGCTTCAGTATTTTGTCAGACACATCGCGGAAAGGAACCTCATGGCGTATCAATTCATCATCGTCACCAAACAGGACGGCTACGCGCTTGTTCAGCTCAACCGTCCCGACGTCTTGAATGCACTCAACATCAAACTGATGGAGGAGCTGGTCGATGCACTGACCACGCTGGACAACGACCCGGACGTTCGCTGCATCATTCTGACCGGCAACGAAAGAGCTTTCGCCGCGGGCGCGGATATCAAAGAAATGGCCGATGCATCGGCCATCGAGATGCTGACGCGCGACCAGTTTGCCCGCTGGGATCGCATCCGCAAAATCAAGAAGCCGCTTATTGCAGCCGTCAGCGGCTTTGCGCTCGGAGGCGGCTGCGAGCTGATGATGAGCTGTGACATGGTGATTGCGAGCGAGACGGCCCAATTGGGACAGCCGGAGATCAACATCGGCGTGATGCCCGGAGCCGGAGGTACCCAACGGCTTACGCGCGCGGTCGGTAAAGTGAAAGCAATGGAAATGGTGCTCACCGGCAGAATGATCTCCGCCGATGAAGCGTTACGATGGGGACTCATCAACAAAGTCGTGCCCGTGGAATACTACCTCGAAGAGGCAAAGGCGTGGGCGAAAGAAATCGCTTCGAAACCGCCCGTCGCAATCAAACTCGCGAAGGAAGCCGTGCTGAAGGCCTTCGATACCACCATCGAGGCGGGACTGGAGTTCGAGCGGAAGAATTTCTATCTCCTGTTTGCTTCGGAAGATCAGAAAGAAGGAATGAAGGCGTTTGCGGAGAAGCGAAAACCGGAGTGGAAGGGAAAGTAACTACCCCGAACCGTACGACATTCTCTCAACTCAACTATTCAACAGCAAGCTTATGCCCGACTTTCAAACTCTTCTCTACCAGATGACCAACGGTGTTCTGACCATCACGATGAACCGTCCGGAGAGCTATAATGCCTTCACCGAGCAGATGAAGAAAGAACTGAACGACGCGTTCAAAGAGGCGGCACGAGACGCGGTTGTTCGCTGCATCGTGCTGCGCGGCGCGGGCCAGAAAGCGTTCTGCTCGGGGCAGGACTTGAAGGAACATCAGGGTTCCTCGCGTTCGCTCAAGGAGTCGCTCGAGAAATCCTACAATCCTCTGATCCGAAAAATCCGAACGATCGAGAAGCCGGTGATCGCGATGATCAACGGTGTTGCCGCAGGTGCCGGCTGCAGCGTTGCGCTCGCATGCGACATGCGCGTCATGTCCACCGAGGCGTACCTGATGCAGGCATTTGTCAACATCGGGCTTGTGCCGGATTCCGGCGCGCACTGGTTTCTGCCGCGGTACGCAGGGTTGACGCGAGCCTTCGAGTACGCAGCCACAGGACGCAAGATTCCCGCAGAGGAATGTTTGCAGGTAGGATTGGTTAATCGCCTCGCGAAGCCGGAGGAGTTGGAGACGGTGACCATGGAGTTGGCGAACGCGCTTGCAGCTGCGCCCACACGCGCCATCGGCTTGATGAAGCGGGCGTTCAACAAATCACTCTCTTCCGATCTCGACTCGCTGTTAGACTACGAAGCCTACATTCAGCAGATCGCTTCGGAAACGGAAGATCACAAAGAGGGTCTGAAGGCATTCTTAGAAAAGCGCAAGCCGGCGTTTCGGGGGACGTAACATGCAGTGAACCGCAGCCCTCAACGCGCGAGGCGAGCGGTTCTACTCTTCCGCATTCACTTCGATCAAGACGATCCTGAACGAGCGGGCAATCTCGATTGCCGCAAAGACGATCCCCACCAGCACGCATACCATCCCGCACACAAAGATGACCAGCGTGGAAGAGGCAAGCGCTGCCGCGGCCACAAAGAGGCTCATCCCGATGGCAACCGAGGTGAGGACGAAGAGGCCGATCGCGAGCTGAAGCCAGATGATGGCGTTGCGGATCAGACGGCTGCGCATCAACAGGCCTTCCATTTGATTGCGAATGCTTTGATAGCGGGCGTTCTCGGTATAATTCAACTGCACGTTGTCTGCCAGCAGCTTATGAAACCGGCGCTTCTCGTCGTTGAGCAAGCGGATGCGATTGACGATGGCGGAGTAGCGATTGTTCAGCGCCAGCAGAAGGAGTCCAACGGCTGAAATGCCGAGCGCAGGAGCGAGAACCGCCTGAATCCCCTGAATGGCGGTAATCGGCGTCAGTTCCATGTTGTTTCTTCGGCGTGGTTTGTGTTCGATGCGTCCTCAACATAAGAAATCACGGAGTGAGAATCCCGCGCTCGCCCTCGTCGAGCACGGATGCTGCGTAGTTGAATCTCCACTGCAATCTCGCTATACTATCGTGCAATCATCACACGCGCACGGAGATTCATGATCACGACGATTGGCGTTATCGGGGCAGGAACGATGGGCAGCGGCATTGCCGAGGTTGCCGCCGGGGCAGGGTTCCACGTGCTCTTGAACGACGTCTCGCAGCAAGCGCTTGCAGCAGGCATGGCGCGCATCAAGCAGAACCTCAATCGTGCAGTCGAGAAGGATCGGATCACGGCAGTCGTTGCAACAGAAATCTACGCGCGCATTCATGCCGTCGCAACGCTTGCCGAGCTTCAACCTGCCGACATCGTCATTGAAGCCGTGCTGGAGGATGTGCAGGTAAAGAGAGAATTGTTTCAGAACCTCGACCGGCTGCTCGGAGCGGAGGCGCTGCTGGCAAGCAACACGTCGTCGCTCTCGATTACGCTCCTGGCCGCTGCTACCGCTCGAGGGGCAAACGTCATCGGCATGCACTTCTTCAATCCCCCCTCGCTCATGAAACTCGTGGAAGTCGTTCGCGGCAAGCAGACATCCGATGCGACGGTGCAAACGACGGTAGAGCTTGCACGTCGGTTAGGGAAGACACCCGTTGTCTGCAACGACACGCCGGGGTTCATCGTCAACCGCGTCGCGCGACCCTTCTACGGCGAAGCGCTGCGGCTTCTGGGCGAAGGCGTTGCCCCCGTCGAGGTGATTGACCGCATCGTCAGACTTGAGGGCGGATTCAAGATGGGGCCTTTCGAGTTGATGGATCTGATCGGGATCGATGTGAACTATGCGGTGACGCAATCGGTGTACGAGCAGTTTTTCCACGAGCCGCGTTTCCGTCCTCATCCGATTCAGCGTCGGATGGTGGAGGCAGGCACCCTGGGCAGGAAGACGAAGCAAGGATTCTACAAGTACGATTCGTGAGCCTTTCATGACTTCGCCAACGCGCATCATGATCGTGGGAGATCCACCGCTCGTCGAGGAATATTCTGCTCTCTGTGTGGAACGCGGCTTCCATCTGGAAAGCGGCGTGCAGGCTGAACTTGCTCTCGAGCTGACCAACCTTTCATCCGAAAACAAGCGAAGCAACCTCGTCCATCTCGACGGCGTGCTGCCGCCCTCCGTTCCGATCATTTCTTCGTCAGTGACGGTCTCACGTTCCGAGCAGGCAACCTGGCTCACGCATTCGGCGCGACTTGTCGGTATCGGGGCCTTCCCAACGCTGCTGTCCGGATCGCTGCTGGAATTTGTCGCTCCGGACCAGACGCCCGTGCGTGCTGCTGTGGAGGAGTTCTCCTCCGCGCTCGGCAAGTCTGCCGTGTTTGTCGAGGACACCGTTGGCATGGTGATGCCGCGGATTCTCTGCATGCTCATCAACGAGGCGTACTTTGCAATGATGGAAGGTGTTGCCGACGATGCGGCGATCGACACGGCCATGAAGCTCGGTACGAACTATCCCCGCGGCCCCGTCGAGTGGGCGCGGAAGATCGGCCTGCCGCATGTGGTTGCCGTGTTGCACGCGCTTCACGCGTACTTCGGCGAGGATCGCTATCGCTGCGCACCGCTGCTCATGCGAGAGGCGCAGCGCGTCCGGCTGGATGGTTGACACTCAACCCTTTTTCACTATCTTATCCTTACACCAATCGAACATCATCTCGGGAGACGTATGATGAAGCGTCGAATTGTCATCGCAGCCCTCTTCGCCGCCGGTCTCGCTCATGCACAACCAAAGATCGAAGTCGTCGGCGGCACGTACTTCAATTTCGGGAAGATTTATCGCGGTAAGATTGCCGAACGCGTTGTCACCGTCAAGAACATCGGCACGGAGACGCTGCAGCTCGGACAGATTCAAGCGTCGTGCGGATGCACGGGCACGGTCGTTTCCAATACGAGCATTCCGCCTGGGAAAACGGGCGAAATCAAAATCACATTCAATTCCACAAACTTCTCCGACTCGATTCATAAATCGGTGACGATCAACTCCAACGCGGTGAACGCGCCGCAGTTGGTCGTGCAGTTTGCCGGGTACGTCGTGCAGGAGATCAGCGTCACGCCGCAGCAGTTCTGGTTCAAAGATGCCGAAGTCGGGCGGCCGACGTGGGCGACGATCAAACTCGTCAACAACAGCACGGAGCCGATCACACTCACCTCGTACGAAACCGGCCTGCAGGGATTTTCGCTCAAGCTTCCGAAGGAACCGATCAAGCCCGGAGAGGCGATCGATCTTACCGCCGAGCTGAAGGCGGTGAAAGCAACACAGGTGCTGAGCGACGGCGTCTCGATCAAGACATCGAGCAAGAATCAGCCCGATGTGTTCGTGCGAATCTTCGGGGCGGTGAGGGAATTCAAGTTCCAGTAACACCCTTCGGGGCGACTCGAGAGACGGGTCGCCCTTGTGTTTTCTCTTCACACAAACCTGTATATTACTCCCACCTTATTCGTTCTCATCCATTGAGCGTTGATCATGCTGCACACGACGAACGCGGTTATCATTCAGGCATTGCGCACCCCGATCGGCAAGTACGGCGGCGTGCTGCGCGAGGTTCGTCCCGACGACCTGAGCGCGCTCGTCATCAAGACACTCGTTGAAAGAACACGCATTGATCCCGCGATGATCACCGATGTAATGTGGGGATGTGCCAATCAGGCGGGCGAGGATAACCGCAACGTGGGACGGATGAGCACGCTTCTTGCCGGACTCCCCTCCAGCGTGCCGGCAACGACCATCAACCGCCTGTGCGGCTCGAGCCTCGATGCGATCATTCAGGCAGCGCGGGCAATCTGGAGCGGCGATGCGGAGGTGATCATCGCAGGCGGCGTCGAGAGCATGAGCCGCGCGCCGTATTCTCTCCCCAAAAATCAGACCGGGTCCTTCGGCAATGTCACCGCTTACGACACAGCACTCGGCTGGCGTTACCCGAACCCGCTGATGGAAAAACTGTTCCCGCTCGAATCCATGGGTGAAACCGCGGAGAACGTGGCCGAGAAGTACAAAATCACACGTCAAGAGCAGGACGAGTTTGCGCTTGCCAGCCACATGAAGGCGGTCGAAGCGCAACAGAAGTGTCGGTTCCATGACGAGTTGATTCCCGTAACACTGCCGAAGAAGAAAGGCGATCCCGTTGTCGTTGCGCAGGACGAGGGGCCGCGCGCGGACACGTCGCTCGAGAAGCTTGCGGCACTGCCGCCGGCGTTCCGCAAAAATGGAACCGTCACGGCCGGCAATTCTTCCTCGCTCAACGATGGGGCCGCGGGCGTTGTGATCATGAATGAGAAGAAGGCGCACGAGCTGGGCTTGAAACCGATGGCCCGCATCGTCTCGACAGGGGTTGCGGGAGTTGACCCGCGCTTCATGGGCATCGGACCCGTGCCCGCAACTCAGATGGCGCTGCGGAAAGCAGGCCTCACCATCGCCGACATGGACGTGGTTGAACTGAACGAGGCATTCGCCGCGCAGAGCATTGCCGTGGTTCGCGACCTGGATATCCCATTGCGGAAGCTCAATCCCAACGGCGGAGCGATTGCCCTCGGCCATCCCCTCGGCTGCAGCGGCGCACGCATCATGACCACCCTGCTGCACGAGATGCAACGACGCAATGCGCGCTATGGACTCGCGACCATGTGCATCGGTGTTGGACAAGGAGTGGCAGTCGTGGTGGAGAGATTCTCAGCGTAGCATTTCGATCCACAACAAACACCCAACACTCGGTGCGGTGACGTTCAAGCGAATTAAGGCAGACGCTGAATGCGCCAACCTTTACGAAATCTTTCACAGGAGGTTTGTCATGCCCGAAGAACCTAAATCCTTCTGGAGCACCATCCCCGGCATCATCACCGCCATTGCGACGCTGATTACGGCCATCGGAGGGTTCCTTGTCGTGCTGAATCAAATCGGCGTGTTCGGCTCGAAGCACGATCCGAAACCCGATGAGAAGAAAGTCGTCACCGGCACCGCCGACCAGAACGAGGTTCAAAACCTGAGCGACGCGGAAGTAAAGCTGCGACAGATGGAACTGGAAGCAAGGCTGCGCGAGATGGAACAACGCCTGGCACAACAGAACGAATCCTCCGCTTCATCCGGCTCATCGGAGGAGCCTTTCCAGAACATCGCGCAAATGGCCGGCACCTGGTACTTCGACAACGGCGCTTACTGGGCTATCAACCAGAGCGGCGTGAACATCTCCATCCAGGAGTACTCGTTCCTCTTCGGCTCGCAAATCCTGACGGCAGGCGGCCAGGGCACGGTCATCGGCAGCAAAGCATTCATTGATTTCACCAACATCAGCGGCGCATCGGGGAGTGCTGAAGTGACGCTCTCGAGCGATCGCAACATTTTAAGCGGGCCGCTCAAAGATGGGTACGGCAACACGCTGATGACGCTTCATCTCACACGTGCAACGGACGAGAACTTTTAGATGACGACACCAACCATCACGTGTCCCAACTGCGGGCACGCCATCGAGTTGACGGAGGCCTTCACCCATCAGGTGGAAGAAAAGCTGCGGACGGAGTTCAACAAACGCTTCTATGCACAGAAGGCCGAGCTGGAACAAAAAGTCCGCAGGGAAACCGAGGAACGGTTAGCTCTGGAGTTGAGAGACCTGCGCATGCAGAACCAGGAGAAGGAACGCAAGCTGCACGAGGCTCAGGAACAGGAGTTGCAATTGCGCAAACGTCAGCGCGAGCTGGAGGATCGGGAGCGACAGCTTCAGCTCGAACTCGAACGGAAACTCGTCGAAGAACGAACGCGCATCTGGAACGATGCCGCAGCGAAACTTGCCGAAGAGCATCGCCTGAAAGACGCGGAGAAAGATCGCCAGATCAGCGACATGCTGAAGCAAATCGAAGAACTGAGGCGTCGTGCCGAGCAAGGCTCGCAGCAGGCACAAGGCGAAACGTTGGAGGTAGAGTTGGAGAATCTTCTGCGTGCAACATTCCGCACGGATGAAATCCTTCCCGTGCCCAAAGGCGTCCGCGGCGCCGATGTGATCCAGCACGTGAAAACCCCGCTCGGCAACTTCTGCGGAACGATCCTCTGGGAATCGAAGCGCACGAAGAACTGGAGCGACGGCTGGATTCAGAAATTGAAAGACGATCAGCGGGACGTGAAGGCCAACGTTGCGGTGATCGTCTCCACAGCACTGCCGAAAGAGATCAAGCATGTCGGCAACATGGATGGTGTGTGGGTCACGGACTTCGCTGCAGTGGAGGGACTTGCACTCGCGCTGCGCAGCGGCCTCGTCGAAGTGGCGCGGACGCGCGCATCCGTCGCGGGCAAAGGCGAGAAGATGGAGTTGGTGTATAATTATCTCGCGGGACAGGAATTCCGTCAGCGTATCGAAGCGCTTCTCGAGTCATACCTTGCCATGAAAGAAGACCTTGATGCCGAACGACGAGCGATCGAGAAACTGTGGGCGAAGCGCGAAGCACAGCTCCAGCGCAGCCTGAAAAGTCTCGCGGGTCTTTACGGCGACGTGCATGGCATCATCGGCACCGCACTGCAGCCCGTGCAGCAGCTCGAGCTTCCCTCAGCACAAGAGGATTTGTTCAAAGGATAGATCGGACAATGAACGGCCCAACCCACCGCACCGCGACCCTGGCCCAGGATGAGACACACGGTTTGAGGTTCGAGGTTCAAGCTTCAAGGTTCAAGTCCATTCGCGTTCTGGATTCTTCAGAATGGCGAAACGAGTACAAGCCCACACCTCTTAGCCACGAGCTGTAGCTCGTGGACCACCAAGAGACAAAAACACTCGGGCTTTAGCCCACCACGGGATTCGGTTCGGGGTTCGGCAGGCAGATTCAGGATTCGCGGATCGGAACATGATCAGGTCGCCCCGATGGGGCTTGAGAGATGTCTTTGCCGTTGAGTTCTCCAGACAGTACCGCTCCTACGGAGCGGATGCTCAAATCAACACTCGTGCTACTCGTCGCTACACGACGGGTGGAGATTGCACTGGCCAACACTGTCATGCTGAGCGCTGTTTCCAAGCGCGAAGCATCCACCCTTCGACTCCGTCCCGCCTGAAAAGCGGCGGGACTGCGCTCAGGGTGACGAGGCAGAACCCGCGCCCGCCAAAATCGTTGGCCGTGTGCGATGGTAAGATTCAATCGAAGGGGTTACGTTTCGGTGAACGTGCACATTGCGTTCGGACAGCTACACGCTCTCCCACCGAAACGTACGGCACGCGGGCGGCGATTGAATCGTGCGTTACGATTTTGGATGTTCTCTTGGTTACTTCTCTTCCAAAGAGAAGTAACAACAAGTGACGGGACTGCCGCGAACGAAGTGGGCATGCAGACACCGCGCATCGGCAACGCTATCATTCATCGTTCTTCACATCAACAGATTTGCGCAGAACACCCTTCGACTCCGTCCCGCCGGAAAAGCGGCGGGACTGCGCTCAGGGTGACGGAGCGATCGGACGTCACGGCTTACGCGTCTTACACACAGCGCCGTGATGGAAGGGCGGGCGGGCGGAGACGCGGGGAATGCTGGCTACCCATTCCACCAATAACTCACCTTCAGCAGCAAGACGTTGGCGGGCGGAATGCGGAAGGTGTCCGCAAGGTTATCGTTGAAGGAGCGGAAATAGTTGCTCGATCCACCTTCGCGTGCGTGCGACCAAACGAGGAACAGCGTGCTGCCGGGAACATACTCCCAGCGCAACACGAGGTTCGTGTTCAGTGCCTGGGCATTGAAGTCGTGAGATGAGGTGAGTGGATACGGGGCAAAGTCGGATGTGCCGATGAGACGGCGTGGATTTTCGAAGTGTCCTTTGGCGAGAAAAATCTGTCCGTAAAACTGCAGCGTCAGGTCACGCGTGAATGTGAGCGTGCTGCGCAACGTGAAGTTGATTTCGTCCGTGCTGCGGTCGGCAAAGACGCTGATGCGCCCGCCGGGAAGCAATTCGTTTGTTACCCATGCTTCCTGATTTCGCACGGCGCTATACCCGGCGCTCACGCTGTAGTCCATCCATGAAACGGGCCTCACCGCAACCGCGGCAATCGGCCCCCACTCAAACTTCCGCTTCGAATCCCACCCGGTATGGATGCTCAGGCCGACGCGAACGTCCTTCCGTTCATCCGTCTCGAAACCGATGTTGGCATCGTAGGCAGTCGGTCGTGCATACAATCCGTTGCCGCGCGTTTCACGGTCATCATACTTTCCCACATCCACGCCACCGTTGACGTTCAGCTCAAAATAATTCATGAAGAGGATGCTGGAGCTGATGTTCGCTTCGCGAATGAGATTGACCCGGTCGAAGTTGCGCCGCTCGTGCACGAACAGACGCACGTTGTAGTTGCGGACGACTTCAGCGGGTTTGTCTTCCTTGTAGGTGAGCGATCCAACGAAGCCGTAGTCGTTCGGGCGGCGGAAGAACCCGACATCGTTGATGTTATATTCTTTTGAGGTGAAGTCGAGGCTCACATTCCAGAGCCAATGCTCGGCAGCGATGCGGGACAATGCCGCCTTGCCGGCCGAGCCGAGTCCGCGCTGCGTGTAGAAATTCTTCGTGTACGAAAGCGCCGCGAAGCCATCAAGTTGATACGTATTGGCGTCGAACTTTACGTTCCAGTCCACCCCGCCGGTGATGCCGGGAAGCCGATGCTGTTTGGAGGTTGATGTCAGGATCATGCCGACGACGGAATTATCCAACACATCCTGCCGCAGCCGCACAACGCTGTAGTGGGCAAGCGGCTCAACGACCTGCTCGAGCGTCCTGCCCGTCGAATCCGCAACACGGGCACGCATCTCCTGCGTCAGGGCCTGGAGAATTCCGACTGAAAGGCCCGCGTTAGTTTTGCCGGTGAGTTTGGCCGCGCCGAGAATCGTCGTCACATGCGGCAGATGCACAATGGCACCACCTGGCGGCACGGTCACGTCGGATTGAGAGAGCGCCCGACCGACGCGACGCGAATAAAACATTCCCGGTCCGAAGTCATCGCCAAAGGTCGTAAAGCGAATGATCTGTGTTCCTTCGATGAAGAAGGGCCGCTTTTCGGGATAGAACGTCTCGAACGTCGTCAGATTCAGCACGGACGGATCGGCTTCCACCTGACCGAAGTCGGGATTGAAGGTCGCATCGAGCAAGAAGTTGTTGGAAAGACTGTACTTCACATCAAGCCCCGCATCAACCGAGAACGTGCGCACCGAGCGCTGAGCGGAGCGTTCCGGCTGCCAATCCTGTTTGCTGACCACGAAGGGCAGCATCTCGAGACGCCGCGGCGCGGGCAGATTGCTGAGACCGACGAGGTGACCGAAGCGCGAGACAAATCCACTTTCGCGTTTAGGAACATACACCCAATCTGCTCGCTCGCCGCGCCGCGTGATAAGCCGCGTAAAGTTGATGCCCCAGGTCTGCTCCGCTGCATCGGAACGATAGCGGAAGATCCGCAGCGGAAGCCGCATCTCCACCGACCATCCCGTCGGGAGGATCTGCGTCTCGACATCCCAGACGGCGTCCCACGACTGATCTTCTTTGTTCCCATCATCGTAATGCAGGACGTCCACTTTGACGCCCGCGGCGTTTATCCCAAACCGATAACAGGTTTGATGATCGTGAAACGAGTCGATGAACACGGCAAAGCGGTCGGACTCGACTATGTTGTCACGCCGTATCAGCCGTGCGACGATCTGCTCGGGCTGCCGGTCGTGCATCATTGCGCCGATGTAGAGTGCCTCATCATCGTACAGTACACGAACCTCCGTTCGTTCAGAGGCGGGCTGTCCTTCGTCGGGATCGCGCTGGATGAAATCCGATGTCGGGTGTGCGAGCGTCCATTGCTCATCGTTCAGGAAGCCGTCCATCTCGGGCGGCCGTGAGACACGCACTGCACGAATCTCACGCGGGCTATCTCCGGCATGAGCACCGGCGGGCAGAATAACCGGTAAGAGAACGAGCGGAAGGCATCGTACAAATTTCATTGGGTGCGAGAAAAAGAGGGCGTTATCGGTTTGACACAACGTTGACCTGAAGAAACGCGGCAAAAAGGTATGAATTTGAGTCTTGAAATCCAAGGTAAGCCGTTGAGGATAACCCCCCTTTTTTCTATCTTGGCACAGCACGTCTTTATCCCATCACTCACAACAGCAGCGCAAAGGAACGGCACGGGTGAGAGAGTATACCCTGTTCATCAACAACGAATTTGTTGCGGCGGCGGACGGAC
>JBBIRR010000047.1:0-28668 GCA_037441705.1 Ignavibacteriales bacterium | reverse complement strand
GGCGGGCACCGGACTGGGAGAGGCGGGGTTGATCTGGAACGGCCGGCGCTACCAGGCGCTTGCTTCGGAAGGCGGGCACACCGACTTTGCCCCGCGCAACGATCTGGAAATCGATCTGCTTCGGTACCTGCTCACGAAGTACAAACGCGTCAGCTATGAGCGGGTGGTTTCAGGCATGGGCATCGTGAATCTCTACCACTTTTTCCGTGCGAGGATGTCCTCGCCCGAACCCAAATGGCTGACCGATGAAATGATGACGGGCGACCCGGCGGCGGCAATCTCGCATGCGGCACTCGCCGGCAAGGACGAGGCGTGCGTGCGAGCGATGGAGTTGTTTGTCTCCCTCTACGGCGCCGAAGCGGGGAACCTTGCGCTCAAGCTTCTTGCGGCAGGGGGCGTCTATGTTGCAGGCGGCATTGCCCCGAAGATCCTTCCTCTCCTGCAGCAGGCAACATTCATCGACGCGTTTACGACGAAGGGGCGCCTCTCCGATCTCGTAAAAGCGATGCCCGTGTACGTTGTGCTGAATGACAAGATTGCTCTTCACGGCGCGGCCCATTATGCCCTGATGAAGGAGTAGCCGATGGTGACCGTCAACGTCAAAGTCTTCGGACCGCTGAAAGACATTCTCGCAACCGATGAGCTGCGCATGGACGTTCCGCCTCCCTTCACCGGCGAAGCGGCGTTCAATGTGCTTGCCGCCTCCCATCCGAAGCTGCGGGAGTGGCGACTGAGCGTTCGGCTTGCGGTCAACTTCGAATACACGTCGTTCGATCACGTGCTCAAGCCCGGCGATGAGATCAGCTTCATTCCGCCCGTCAGTGGAGGGTGAGCCTCGGATGTCGTTCAACATCACCTTCGCTGTCGAGAAAAGGTTTCTCGTCCACCTTGAGCTTGGAAGAAGAAAGATAAAGGACCAGATTGCACCCCATGGTATCCATCACCACACAACCGATTGACGTCAACGCCATCTATAATGCCGTGCGGTCCGTGCATTCCGGCGGGATCGACATCTTCGTCGGCACGGTGCGCGATCGCTCCCACGGCCGCCGTGTGAAGGCGTTGGACTACTCCGCGTACGTTCCGATGGCGGAAAAGCTGATGATGGAGATTGAGGACGCGATGCGAAAGCAATGGCCACTTCACAACGTTGTGCTTGTGCATCGCATCGGTACACTTGCCCTGGGCGATGTTGCGGTGGTGACTGCCGTTGCCGCCGCGCATCGGAAAGAGGCCTTCGAAGCATGCCGCTATGCCATCGACCGCATCAAAGCCGATGTGCCGATCTGGAAGAAGGAACACTTCGAGGAAGGAACGGAGTGGGTTGTGGGACAACATGATGTCGATTATGTAAGAAACGGATAGATGCCCTCGCTCATTGATACATTTGGCCGCGTGGTGACGAATCTGCGCGTCTCGGTGACGGACCGATGCAACTACCGATGTACGTACTGCATGCCCGAGGAAGGTATGCAGTGGCTGCAACGCGACAGGCTGCTTACGTACGAAGAAATCGTGCGGCTCGTTCATATCTTCGCCGCGCTTGGAGTTCGAAAGATTCGCCTCACGGGCGGCGAGCCGCTGATGCGCAAAGAACTCTGGCGGCTGATCGCCATGCTCAAGCCGATTCCGGGCATCGAAGACATTGCCCTGACGACCAACGGTTTCTTCCTGAAGGATCAAGCGCGTGAGCTGGCCGGGGCAGGTCTCAACCGCATCAACGTCAGCCTCGATGCGCTCGATCCGCGTTTGTTTGCCGAGATAGCGCGGCGCGATTACTTCACGCAAACATGGGAGGGCATCGAAGCGGCCGAACGAGCCGGCATCAAGCCTATTAAACTCAACGTCGTGCTTATCCGAGGCGTGAACGATGGCGAGATTCTCGCGTTCGCACGGCTTGCCCGAACCCGCCCTTTCATTATCCGCTTCATCGAGTTCATGCCTATCGGCAAGGATGACGGCTGGACGATGGACAAAGTGGTGCCGACGCATGAAGTGCTGGAAACAATCAACCACCACTTTCCCCTCGTGGCTGCTCCTTCGGTCAACGGCAAAGTGCCGGCCGAACGTTTTGTGTTTGCCGACGGCTCGGGCGAAATCGGTTTTATCAGTTCCGTCAGCCAGCCTTTTTGCGCGGATTGCGACCGCGTGCGCGTCACCAGCGACGGAAAGTTCCGCACCTGCCTGTTCTCGCTTGTGGAAACCGATCTGCGCGCGCTGCTGCGCGGCGGGGCAAGCGATGACGAAATCGCAGAAACGATCACCGCAGCAGTCTGGAAGAAAGAAGAAGGCCATCTCATCAACCGTCCCGGGTTCGTTCGTCCGGAACGAACGATGAGCCAGATCGGCGGGTAGCGCACAACGCGCTCTACAACTTCGCGCATCGGCGATCAGAGATCGAAACGATGAAACTCTTCGAAGGTGCACCAAGCATATCCGGAACCAACTCCTACGGCAAGCCCAAACTTCCGCCCGGACAGATTGCCACGGCAAAGTTCCCCGTTCTTACGCACGGCGTAACGCCGGACGTTGCGATAGCAGACTGGCGACTGCGTGCCTTTGGGTGTGTTGCGCAGGAAATGGTCTGGACGTGGGAGGAGTTTATGCGTCTGCCGCAGACGACGATCAATGCCGACTTCCATTGTGTTACGACGTGGAGCCGTTTCAACGATAGGTGGACAGGCGTCTTGTTTCGCGACCTCGTGAAGCACATCCCGCTCAGGCCCGAGGCACGATTTGTCATGCAGCATGCTTACGGTGGATACACGACGAATCTTCCGCTGAGCGTTATGATCGAGGAAGATGTGATGTTGGCCCACACATTCAATGGCGAGCCGCTGCCCCGCAAACACGGCGGCCCGGTGCGCGTCTTCACGCCGCTGCGCTACGCGTGGAAAGGCGCGAAGTGGATTCATGCGTTGGAGTTTCTCGCCGACGACAGGCCCGGCTTCTGGGAAGAGAACGGCTACAGCATGTCCGCCGATCCGTGGAAGGAGGAGCGATACAGAGGAGATGTGTGAGCAAGAAGCCCTACGACGTGTACGGCGGCTTCCCTACAAGCGCTGCAACATCCCACTCCGGTGGCGCCGTGAACGGCGCCGACCGAACGGGGCATGCACTCAGGTTGCACATGGCACAGCACGATGGGACGCACGGGTCGAGATGAATCAGCACCGACGCCTGATGGTCCAGGCCGCTGCGAAGATGATGCTCGACGGTTCCCTGAAACGCATGCGCTTGCTGGACGGTCCAGTAATACGGAATGGTGAGATGAAAATCCACATGGCGCATCTGTCCCGAGCGCATCACCCGCAGATGATGCACATTGATCCACTCTGGCGTTCGGTGGTTGTTGATGATTGCCACCACGTGCTGCAGGGTCGTCCGATCCGACTCATCCATCAAACCACCAACCGACACGCGCATCAGCTGATAGCCCGAGAGGAGGATGTTTAGCGCAACGGCCGACGCGACCAGCGGATCGAGAATCTGAATCCCCGTCAAACGCACTAACAGAAGTCCTGCCACGACGCCGAAGCTTGTCCACGAATCGGTGAGGACATGTTTGCCGTCGGCGACGAGTGTCAGGGAACGGGTGGCTCTCCCGCGCCGGATGAGGAACCAACCGAGGACAAGGTTGATGATGGACGCAGCAAGCGTGAGAGCCATACCGGTGTCCAGTGCTGCAAGTTCCCGTCCGAAGAGGATGGCGCGGACTGCTTCATACAGAATGGCAACGGCAGCAATCACGATCAACACGCCTTCAATTCCCGCAGAAAAAAACTCCACCTTCCCGTGTCCGTACGGATGCGACGCATCGGCGGGCCGCGCACTGAGGATGACGCTGTAGAATGCCATCGCGGTGGCGGCAACGTGAACGATGGATTCGAGCGCATCGGAGAGGATCGCCGTCGAGTGCGTGATGAAATACGCCGCGGTTTTGATGGTCAGCATGAGAAATCCGACGAGGAGAGAAATCAGCGCGGCCTGTTTCTGTAATGCAAAATTTGATGAAGGCGTCATTCGAGTTCGTTAGAAAGTATTCAATCAAAGATAAACAGAAGGAGATCACGATGCCAGATGCAGCGTAACCCTGTTCACACTTGACTCTCCATTCTTTTTCGGCTAAGTTACGTGCGGTTGCTGACCACGTCAGGCTCGTTGCTGCAATCCCCGATGAATCTTCCCCGAGCAACATACGCCGTCATCCTCACCGGTGCCCTCCTTTGGTGTGCGGCGATTCTCTTTGCACCGCTGCTTGCAGCCTCCTCGTCACCGCTTGCAGAGTACGTCTATAGATTCTTTCAGCCGATTTGCCACCAGCGTCCCGAACGCTCGTTCTTTCTCTTCGGCCAAAAGCTGGCGGTCTGTGTGCGATGTTCCTCGATGTACTTTGCATTTCTGGTCGGCGGGTGTCTTTTTCCACTCACGCGCAAATGGGGAACGAGGCGAACACCGTCGCGAGCGATCCTCATCCTCGCACTGCTGCCCATTGTCTTCGAGGTTGCTGCAGAGTGGGCGGGATTGTATACCAGCACCGTTTGGACGCGCGCAATCACCGGCGGAATGTTCGGGTATGTTGTGTCGCTGATCCTTTTCCCGACGGCAATCGAGGGTGTGCAGCAACTTGTTCCACGCAAATCTCCGACGCTGCTCTCCACCATCAACAAACAATAGAAAGGAGCCTCCCCATGCCTGAGAAACCCAGTATGCTCATGCCGGCGCTGTACGGCGGAATCATCATGGCAGTCATCAGTGCCGTGCCCGGATTGAATCTCATCAACTGCCTGTGCTGTGCGGGCGTGATGCTCGGCGGCTTCATGGCAGTCTTCTTTTATAAGAAAGAGCTTACGCCTGAGATGCCGGCTCTGACGAGCAGCGATGGCATTCAGCTTGGAGCGCTTGCCGGTGTCTTCGGCGGAATCATCGGCGGACTTCTCACCATTATCATCATGCAAGTAGCGGGCAATGTGGGTGGCGAGATGATGCTGAAGTTCATGGAAGGATTCAAGGACAACATTCCTCCGGAAGCCTGGGATCAGATGGAACAGGGCATTCGCGAGGGGGAGATCTCGGTGTTCAATCTTATCATCGGCATCATCATTGACGTGATTTTCGGCCTGGTAGGCGGTCTCATCGGCTACGCCGTGCTCAAGCCCAAGCAGCAGATGGTACAACCCCCCTATCAGCCGCCGGCGTAGGTGAAGATGAAATGCAAACTCAACCGTTGCACGGCGGTATCATTCTGGTTCTTCTGGCAGGATTAGCTTCCGCCAATAGCTTCTCTCAGGCGAAGCTCATCGCCATCACCTGCGGGAGGCTGATCGATGTGAAGAATGCAAGGGCCATCCCGCGCGCAGTGGTTGTGGTCGAAGGAAACCGCATTGCGTCCGTCGGCACCGCGGTTCCCTCCGGTGCAGAGGTGATTGATCTGTCGAATGCTACCGTGCTTCCGGGACTGTTCGACCTGCACTGCCATTTTCTTGACAACATCGAAGGGGGAACGCGCGGCTCGGCGGCGGACAATGCGTTGAGCGGCGTGCGCAACGCCGAGAAGATCCTGCGTTCGGGCTTTACGACCATCCGCGATCCCGGCGGTGGCGGGCCGAACTACGCAGGTTGCTCCGTGCGCGACGCGGTCAACCGCGGCTGGTTTCCGGGCCCGCGCATGTTTGTCGGCGGACGCTTCCTCTCCATCACCGGCGGCCACGCGGATAACAATCTCGCACCGCCGGAACGGGAGACGGAATTCGAGAACATCATCAACGGTGTCGAGGAGATGCGCAAGGCGGTGCGCCGCGATGCGAAGTACGGCTGCGATTGGATCAAGCTGTACGCCACAGGCGGATTCTTTTCGGCCGGCGACGATCCGACGCAGCAGCATTTCTCGGATGAGGAGATGCGTGTTGCCGTAGAAGAAGCGACGCGGCTGGGCAAATTCGTCGCCGCGCACGCACACGGCGCGCAGGGAATCAAGGCCGCGGTAAAGGCAGGTGTGCGGACGATCGAGCACGGCACGTTCATTGACGATGAAGGAATTGAGTTGATGAAGAAGCACGGCACGTTCCTCGTTCCCACCATGCGTACAATCGAGGTTCTGGCGGAGGATCCGGGGCCGAAGGCGTCGCCGGGGAGACGGAAAGCCTACGAGCTTTCGCGAAAACACTTCGGCACAATGCTCGAAAACATCCGCAAGGCTGCGCAGCGGGGCGTGAAGATCGCTTTCGGCAGCGACATGGTTTCGATGCCGCTCGGTCTTTCGGCGCAGGAGTTTCGGCTGCATGTGATGGCGGGACGTACACCGATGGAGGCGATCCGCTCGGCAACCATCATCTCCGCCGAAGCACTCAATGTTCACCACGAGCTGGGCAGCATCGAGCCGGGCAAGCTCGCCGATATCATCGCCGTGGAAGGCGATCCGCTGAGCGACGTGACGGTGCTGGAACGTGTGACGTTCGTTATGAAGGATGGTGTTGTATATAGAATGAGACTACAAAAGGCGCGCAGCGATAAGGAATGAACCCAGACCCTCAACAGCGATTTCTCTCATCGGAGTGTAGAAGAAATATCCTCATAGCGTGAGTACCCCTCTATGCACCGTGAAATCCATCGCTGGTACAGTCCGCATCTCAACAAGGACATGGAGATCGCTGTGTACGGCCATTACGGCTTTGCGCTGCTGATGTTTCCGACTGCTGCGGCTGATTACTTGGAGTATGAGCGGTTCGGGTTGATAGATGCCATCGCGCCGTTCATCGAGGCCGGGAAAGTGAAGGTCTTCTCGGTCAACAGCATCAACAACGAAAGCTGGCTGAACGATCACATCCCTCCGCCGCATCGCGCCATTCGTCATCAACAGTACAACGAGTATATTGTCGAGGAGGTCGTGCCGTTCATCCGCGCCATGACGAGCGCCGAAACGCCGATCGTTACCACCGGCGCAAGCTTCGGCGCGCTGCACGCCGCCAACATGCTCTTCCGACGGCCCGATGTATTCGAAGGAACGATCGCGATGAGCGGGACGTACGACCTGAAATCTTACACCAAAGGCTACTACGACGACAACTGCTACTTCAACTCGCCGGTGGATTATCTTCCCAATCTTACCGACGAGTACTACCTGAGCCGTCTTCGCTCGAAGCATCACATTTACATCCTCAGCGGTCAGGGTGCGTGGGAAGCGCCCGAACGGTCCGTGCAGCTTGGCAAAATTCTTGAAGCGAAAGGCATTCCCCATGTGGTGGATCTGTGGGGGCATGACATTCCTCATGATTGGCCGACATGGAAAAAGATGCTGCCGCATGTGTTAGGAACGCGATTCGTGTGAGCGCGTTCGATGCTCAACCGTTCCAATGCCGTCGGACGATGAAGCGTCTCCCTATCGTTGTTCTCCAGTCTACGATCGTTGCATGCCGCCGCTGCCCGCGTCTGGTGCGCTGGCGCGAACGCGTTGCACGAGAGAAAGTGAAGCGCTATGCCGACGACGAGTATTGGGGCAAGCCCGTCCCCAGCTTCGGCGATCCCGAAGCACGATTGCTTCTCGTGGGACTTGCGCCCGCGGCACACGGAGGCAACCGCACCGGAAGGATGTTCACGGGCGACAACAGCGGCACCTGGCTGTACCGCGCGCTGTATAAAGCAGGCTTCGCTAACCAGCCGGAGTCGGTCCATCGCAACGATGGGTTGAAGCTGACCGACTGCTACATCACGGCCACGCTGCGCTGTGCACCGCCGCTGAACAAGCCGACCTCCAGGGAGATTGCCAACTGCCGGCCGTATCTTCTGGAGGAAATTGCTCTGTTGAAGAACATCCGCGTCGTCATCGGCTTGGGAAAGATCGGCTTCGATGCGGCGCTGAATGCCTATCGTACATTGGGCAGGATTGCATTCGCAGCGCGTCCGAAGTTCGCCCACGGTGCTGTCTACCGCTTCGGCGGATTGACGTTCATCGCCTCGTTCCATCCCAGCCAGCAAAACACGTTCACGCGCCGTCTGACTGAGCCGATGTTCGATCAGGTGTTTGCCGAGGCGAGAAAGATTCTGTCGAAACACTGAAAGGATGTTTGTAACTCTTCAAAACTTTTCTATCTTAGTTCATGCTCCATCGACCTTCTCGATAACATGTCACGGTGACGTTTCGTTATGGGTAAGCTTGCGTTGGTTCTTTCGGGCGGCGGTGCGCGAGGCGCGTTTCAGGCCGGAGCGCTGGTTGAGTTGTTAGAGTACTTCGAGCAGACGGGGAAGCGTATCAACATCCTCTCGGGTACGTCCGTCGGCGCGCTCAACGGTATGAGCATCGCACAGGCGCCGTCGCTGGCAGACGCCCGCCACGAAATTGAATACCACTGGAAACGGCTGAGCAACGACGATATTTACAAAGTGCGGGGGTGGGAGATTTTCAAACTCTTCGTCACGTTCGCCTTCCATCGGCTCGAGAAGTGGCCCTCGCTGAAAGGCGTCAATTCTCTCTTCGATAACACTCCGCTCTACACGAAGTACGTCGAGAACTATCTCGACCTCGATGCCATCCGCTCGCGGCGTACGGTTGATGACTTCTTCGTGTCCCTGACGTCGCTGAACACCGGTGCGGCGTATCTCCAGTGCCTGACCACCGAACCCGATCGCGAGAAGGCGAAAGAGTACATCATGGCCTCCACCATTACCACCGTCGCGTACCCTCCCGTGCGTACCGTGGTGATGGACCCGGAAATTCCCGAACACCTGCAGAACACGCCCCAGCTCTATGCCGACGGAGGCATCTCGAACAAAACGCCGCTGAAAACCATTCTGCAAACCGGAGATATCAGCGAACTGTATGTCGTGAACACGTATCCCACCTATCCCAACAAGACGGAAGAGAGCATCAAGGCCACGTTCCCCAACGTTTTCTCCATGCTCATTCGTACCGCAGTGGAGCTTCTGCCGAATCTCTATTTCCATCGCGATATGCAAACGGTGCAGGACGTCAACAACGACATCGAAACATGGGAACGGCTCAAGAGCAGAGTCCTCAGCGCCGTCTCCAACGACCGGACACGCGCGCAACTGGAGGAACTTCTCGCCGAGGAGGAGAAGAACTTCACCTTCAAGCAGGGCAACAAACACATTGTGCATCCCGTCATCATCGCGCCGGACGAGGAGCTGCCGGTGCAGGACACGGAGTTTGTTCAGCCTAAGCTCGGGCAGACGTTTGAAATGGGAAGGCAGAAGGCGAGAGAAGTGCTTCAGAAACTGCGCGCCCCCGAGAAAAAGCTGGAGAGTGTGGTGAGGTGAAATCCCCCCGGCTCGCTCCGCCTCTCCGGAAAGAGATAGAGGACGGAGCGATACCGTTGTTCGTCCGGTCCCGTCAGATGGATCGCGACCGGCGGCCTGATTGTTATCGGTTCAACGTCGTGAGGAGGCGTTCCATTTCACCCATGACCGCGTTCATCCTGTTCATCGTCACCTCGAACGGCTTCGAGGTTGTCATATCCACCCCTGCATTTCGGAGAAGCGCGATCGCATAATCCGACCCGCCGGCCTGCAGGAACGCCAGGTACCGCGTCGCCTTTTACTTCTTCCCGCTGCCGTTCTCTTTTCGAGCAAGGATGGTTTCGATCTCATCCATCACACGATTCATCTTCGTGATGGTCAACTCGAAGGGAGAGGATGTCGTCATGTCCACGCCGGCTCGCTTCAACAGCTCGATGGGGTAATCCGAACCGCCGGATGCGAGCAGATCGAGGTAGCGTGCGGTTGCGGCGCGATCGCCGGCAAGCACCTGTTCCGAGAGAGCAACCGATGCGGTGAACGATGTTGCGTACTGATACACGTAGAAGCGATAATAGAAGTGAGGGATGTGCGCCCACTCGACCTTGATCTCATCATCCACCACGCACACGCCCTTCTCATGGCCGTAGTAGCGCTTCACGAGTGCGTCGTACATGGCGCTGAATCGCTCGCCCGTCAGCGCCTCGCCTCTCTCGGCCGCTTGATGTATCTGCAGCTCAAACTCCGAGAACTGCACCTGACGGAACACCGTTCCCCGCACGCCATCCAGATAGTTACCGAGAAGCGAAAGGCGTATGTCGTCGTCCGTGATCGTCTTCAGCAGGTAATGCATCAGCAGTGCCTCGTTGAAGGTGGAGGCGACTTCCGCGACGAAGATGGAGTAATGTGATGTCGGGTAGGGTTGATGCTTGTTGGAGAAGTAGCTGTGCATCGTATGCCCGAGCTCGTGCGTCAGCGTGCTCACGTCGTCGTACTTGCCGTTGAAGTTGAGAAGGATGTAGGGATGCGCGTCATACACCCCGCCGTTGCTGTACGCGCCGGCAATTTTCCCCTCGCTCGGATACACATCCACCCATCGGTTTGTGAAGCAGCGGCGCGAGACGGCGACATACTCCTCGCCCAGCGGCGCCAGCGAGGCCAACACCTGTTCACACGCCTCTTCGAACGTGTACTTGAGGTCGATGTCCTTGACCAGCGGAGCGTAGAGGTCGTAATAATGCAGCTGCTCAACGCCGAGCATCCGTCGCCGCAGCTTTAAGTAGCGATGAAACGTATCAAGATGGGCGTTGGCGTTCTCGATCAACCCGGTGTACACCGGCAGGGGGATGTTGCCTGCGTCGAGCGCGTGTTCAAGGCAGGAGGCGTACTTGCGCGCTCGCATGTAGAACAGGTTCTTCTTAATTTCTGCATAGAGATTCACGCCGAAGGTTCTGCGGAACTCCTGCAGCTTGCCGAAGTAGGCGGAAAAAACCTTCTTTCTGTCTTCACGAATCGGTGAGCTTTTGTGCAGTGCAAACGCCGCCTGATCGAGCTTCACCTTTTTTCCGTCGCTGAGCTCCACCTCGGCAAAGGGAAAGTCGGCGTTCGCCAGCACGCTGTAGAGCATCATCGGGCTATCGGCCATCAGTCCGGCATCGGCGATGATCTTTTCCTCTCCCTCGGTGCCGGTGTGCTCTTTGCGTCGAAGCTTTTCGTAGAGCAGATGGCGGTAGATTGCCAGGCCCGGTTCGCGCTCGATGAAGGCGTCGATCGTCTCCTTGCTCATCGTGAGAATCTCCGGCTCGATGAACGACACAGCCGCGGCGAAGTCCGCTTCAATGGCGCTCATTTCCTGCTTCATCGCCATCGAGCTTGCATTGCGTGTGTCGAGATCGGACTGTAAGCCGGCGTAGCAGTACAGGCGGTTCAGTTCCTTATCCAGCCTGCTGGTCAGGTCGAGACAGGCCAGGAGTGATTGGGGTGATTCGGCAACCTTTCCGCGGAAGGCCGCCACCGAGGGGATCTCGGCAACGAGCCGTTGCTTTGCAGCGAGCCACGCCTCATCGTTCGGGTAAATGTCGGTCAAATCCCATTTGTACCGATCCGGAATCTTCGAGCGATCTCGCTCCAGCACAGAGATCTTTGTGGAGGATGTTGTATGGAATTGAATATTCATCGGTAAGAACATCGAACGTTGCGCACGCATCGGGCCACCCTTGGTCTCGGAACTATTGGTAGCCAATGTACGAGGAAGCGGCCGAAAGGGCAACAGAAAAACCCATCCCGTGAAGCACCGCACACGTATGGCAGGCAAAAAGCTTCTGTTGGCGGGCGGGACACGGAATTGAATATACCGCCCGCTTCGGTGTATCATAGTCAGAAGGACATTGCATGGATGAGAGCGACCTGAGCACGGAAACAGAGTGGATTCGCCGCTGTCAAAGCGGGGACAAGGAGGCGTTTGGGTTGTTGGTGAAGAGGTACATGAGGCAGGGATACTATGCGGCGCTGAGCATTCTTGGCGGGCACGATGATGCACTCGACGCCTCGCAGGAAGCGTTCGCAAAAGCCTTCCGAGCGATTCATACATTCGATTCCGGAAAGAGATTTTATACGTGGTACTACCGCATTCTGAAGAATCATTGTCTGAATACGCTGCGCAGCAAAAAAAGAGCGCCCGTTGCTGTCTCGACCCTGCTTGAAGAGGCCCACAGTGTCCTTGCTGATGAACCGTCCCGTGATGAAATGATGGAACGTGAACAGATGAGGCGTGCCGTGTGGGATGCCCTCTGGAAGCTCGATCCGGAGGATCGTGAGTTGCTCGTGGCGCGCGATATGCTCGGGACATCGTATGCAATGTTAGCCGAGCTGCTCGAGTGTCCTGTCGGCACGGTCATGTCCCGATTGTACTACGCTCGGCGCAAACTGCGGGCGCAACTGGGGAAGGAGCGGCCATGAGTGTGTTGTCCGAACGACAGCAGCAGCTGCTGACAAAAGCCGTGGACGGCGAACTGTCCGACGAGGAGAAGGTGGAATGGAACGAACTCCTCAGAACCGATAGCGCTCTACGGGAGGAGTTTGCTGCACAACAATCACTAAAGGAGGTCACCATGGGGTTCACACTGAAAAAGCCGCCGGAGGAGACCTGGGACCGATACTGGGCGGGAGTGTACGCGCGTATCGAGCGCGGGCTTGCCTGGCTGCTGGTCAGTATCGGTGCTGCGGTGGTGCTGGCCTACGCCGCGTATCATGCCCTCGCCACGCTGATTGCGGATGCAACGATGCCCGGCTGGGTCAAGCTCGGCATCGCGACATTGCTGCTCGGCGTTGCGGTTCTGGTCGTCTCCGTTTTCCGCGAGAAGTGGTTTGCACGAAAATCCGACAAGTATAGAGAGGTCATCCGATGATCGTTACAACCGCAAGCGATATTGCAGGTAAACGCATTGTTCGAACGCTCGGCATCGTCCGCGGCAATACCGTCCGTGCCCGCCACATCGGCAAGGATATTCTGGCCGTCCTGAAGAACATGGTCGGCGGCGAGATCGAAGAGTACACCAAGCTGCTCGCCGAGGCTCGTGAGCAGTCCATCGATCGCATGATCGCAGAGGCGACAGCGCTCGGCGGCAATGCCATTGTGAACGTGCGCTTCTCTACCAGCTACATCATGGCCAACGCGGCGGAGATTCTTGTGTACGGAACGGCCGTCGTCGTGGAAGATGCCGCGTGAGTGTTCGCGAGACTTCATCTTGCTCCAGCTCCGTTGCTTGACTCTCGCGACGGTTTTCTCTATCATGGAAGCACCCTGTACCTCGTGTCCCTGATCACCCAATCACGATAACCGGAGTTACGTATGAAGCGCGTCGGCATTCTGTTCGGCATGGAAAACACGTTTCCCGGCGCCCTCGTCGAACGCATCAACGCAATGAATCGCGGCGTCGTCGCAGAGGCTGTGGAAGTAGGCGTCACGTTTATGGCGCAGCCTGCAAAGTACGACGTGATCATCGATCGTATCTCGCAGGATGTCCCCTACTACCGTTCCTTCCTGAAGAACGCGATGATCGGCGGAACGACCGTCATCAATAACCCGTTCTGGTGGAGTGCCGATGACAAGTTTTTCAACTACGCCTTGATGTCGAAGCTCGGTGTGGCTATTCCCAGGACTGTGTTGCTTCCCTCCTACAAGCATCCCCCGGAGACGACGTCGCAATCGTTCCGGAACTTGCGTTATCCGTTGGAATGGAAGGAGGTGTTCGACTATGTTGGCTTTCCGGCATTTCTCAAGCCGCACAGCGGCGGGGGATGGAAGCATGTGTACAAGGTGCATAATGAAGGCGATTTCTTCCATTATTATCATCAAACAGGCGACATCGTGATGACGTTACAGGAGGGCATCGAGTTCGAAGAATACTTCCGCTGCTACTGCATCGGGCAGGAGAAGGTTCACATCATGCGCTACGATCCGAAGCAAACGTTCGAGCATCGGTACGTGAAGCCGAACGTTCCGCCTCACCCGGAGCTTGAGCAGCGCATCGTCAACGATTGTCTGACCATTTGCCGAACGCTCGGGTACGACATGAACACGATTGAGTTTGCGGTGCGAGGTGGTGTGCCGTATGCCATCGACTTCCTCAACCCGGCCCCCGATGCGGACTACTACTCCGTCGGTGCCGAGAACTTTGAATGGATTGTGAATGCGATGGCCGAGATGGCCATCGAGAAAGCTCTTGCCAATACCCGCCAGGTGAAGGACTATCGGTGGGCGCGATTCCTCAACGGCGGCGATGATGAACCCGTAGGAAAGAAAGCGAGAGTTTCTGCGAAGAAGGAGCGTTAGGATCGCGGATGGTCTTCGTGCAGCAACCTTCCTTGACTCTCGATGCGGTTTTCTCTATCATGCCTCAGGTTTATCGCTTTCCTTTTGCATTGCACACGCAACCGATCCCCGTCAGCAACAATGGATGAGTACCGCCATGCGACCAAGTTTTACGCTCGGCATTGAGGAGGAGTTTCAGACGGTCGACCCGGAGACGCGCGATCTGCGTTCGCATATCAATACCGAAATCATTGCGAAGGGGAAACTTCGTCTGCAGGAGCGCGTGAAGCCCGAGATGCATCAATCGGTCGTCGAAGTGGGAACGGGTATTTGCAAGAACATCAAAGAAGCGAAGGAGGAAGTGTTTGAACTGCGCCGCAGTATGGTGCAGCTCGCGCGCGAACACGGTCTTCGCCTTGCCGCTGCGGGCACACACCCGTTCGCCGATTGGTATAGTCAGGCCATTTTCCCCGATAAACGGTACGAAACGATCGTCGAAGACATGCAGCAGGTGGCGCGCGCCAATCTCATCTTCGGGCTGCATGTGCACATCGGCATCGAGGATCGTGAGGCGATGATCCATCTGATGAATGCCGCGCGATACTTTCTTCCGCACATTCTTGCTCTCTCGGTCAACTCGCCGTTCTGGATGGGACGCAACACCGGCTTGATGTCCTACCGGTGCAAGGTGTTCGATAAGTTTCCTCGCACCAACATCCCGGACTACTTCCAGAGTTACGGGGAGTATGAGAGCTTCGTGAACCTCTTGATCAAGACCAATTGTATTGATAACGCAAAGAAAATCTGGTGGGACATACGCCCGCATCCGTTTTTCGGCACGTTAGAGTTTCGCGTGTGCGACATTCCGATGCGCGCCGCCGAGACCGTGGCACTCGCTGCGCTCATGCAGGCGATCGTCGTGAAACTGTATAACCTCTACGCGGCCAACATGGGCTTTCGCCTCTACCGTCGCGCCTTGATCATGGAAAACAAGTGGCGCGCAAGCCGCTACGGCATTCAGGGCAAGCTCATCGACTTCGGCAGACAGGCCGAACTTCCTGCGAAAGACCTCATGCACGAGCTGCTGCAGTTCGTTGATGACGTGGTCGACGAATTAGGAAGCCGCGAAGAGATCAAGTATATTCACACTATTCTGGAGATGGGACCAGGAGCCGAGCGGCAGTTGCGCGTATGGGAGCGGACACACGATCTAAAGGCCGTCGTCGATTACATTATCGAAGAGACGTGTGTCGGACTCGACATCCCTGCGCACGCGTGAGACGTATGAAAAATATGGGCGTCATAACGGTAGATGAAGACTTGGTGGAAGGCGCGTACAATGCCGTGCATGTGTGTCTCGGCGTGAAGCCTGACGAGAAAGTCACGATCATTACGGACGATCGGACTCAGGAGATTGCTGCAGCCCTCTCACAGGAAGTTGCGCGGGCAGGCGCGCCGTGCACCACATTCATGCTGGAAGACTTCGGTCCCCGTCCGCATACCGACATGCCTCAGCCGATTCTCGACGAGCTTGCCTCGAGTCAGGTCAGCATCTATGCGGCGTGGGGACAAACCGGCGAACTGCGCACACGCATGCAACTGACCCGGGTGATCACCGAACGTCGCATCCGTCATGCCCACATGATCAACATCAATCGCCAGATCATGATGGAGGGAATGCGTGCAGATTTCAGGAAGGTGGACGAGATCAGCACACGCATCTGGAACCTCGCCCGGGTTGCACACCGCATTGTGTGCTCAACGCCCTCAGGCACGCACATCACTGCCGAATTCAACCCCCGATTGAAGTGGCTCAAGACTAGCGGCATCATCAGTCCGGACAAATGGGGCAACCTCCCGGGCGGCGAAGTCTTCACCTGTCCGCAGACCCTCAACGGCACATTCGTCGTTGATGGTGTGGTAGGAGATTACCTGTGCAGCAAGTACGGTGACTTGAGGTCAACGCCCCTCACGATCGAAATCCAGAACAGCCGCATGCTGAGCGCCGCCTGTGCGAACAAGGAGTTGGAACGCGAATTCTGGGAGTACTGCCATACGGACAAGAACAGCGACCGCGTAGGCGAGTTCGCGATCGGCACCAACATTCAGATTCAGCATGTGATCGGGCATATCCTGCAGGACGAGAAAATCCCGGGCGTGCACATTGCCTTCGGTCATCCGTACGCCGAGCACACCGGCGCCGACTGGACGTCGTCCACACACATTGATGTTGTGGGGACAAAGTTTGATATTTGGATTGACGATGTGCAGGTGATGGAACGGGGGGAATTTCTTTTTGGGTAAGGCTGATCTTCAGAGTCATCATGCTTCCCCACCTCCGCACATACTTCAACAAGAACTTCTCCGAGCAGAAGTACCAGCTCTTCCTCAAACGCCTCGATGCCGTCTGCGGGATGCACATCGAGTTTCGAGTTTCAGAAACGCCCGTCTTCATTCCGACGGCGCTGATGCACACGATGGTTGCCGCGGGGCAGGAAATCATTCTGCAGCTTGTACACAATCCCGACTACTACGCGCAGGCCACGCGCACAATCCCGCCGCAGTTCAACGTCCCCAACGAAACCTCTCATCCGTTGTTTGTAGCCGTAGACTTCGGGATCGTGCAGGAGGCAGACGGCAAGCTCGCCCCGCGCCTGATCGAGCTGCAGGGCTTTCCCACGCTGTTCGCGTTTCAGCCGATCCAATCCATCCTCTTCAAAGAAACATTCGGGCTGCCGCGTGAGTGTCGCTTTCTCTTGGGGGACCTCGACTTCGAGCAGTACCTGATGATCTTTCGCCGTGCCGTGCTGGGCAGCCACGACCCCGAGCATGTCGTCTTGATGGAGCTGGATCCGGAGAAGCAGAAAACCCGTCCCGACTTTCTGCTCACCGAACGCTTCTGCGGCATCAAAACGGTCAATATCCGCGACGTGGTAAAGAACGGCAGGCAGCTCTTCTATCGTCGCGATGGCGAGTTGACACCCATTCGGCGGATCTACAATCGCGCCATCGCCGACGAGCTTCTGCGAACCGGCGCTCAGTTGCCGTTCAGTTTTCGTGATGAGCTTGATGTGGAATGGGCCGGCCATCCCAACTGGTTCTTCCGTCTCAGCAAATTCTCGCTTCCGTTCATCCGTCATGCACTCGTGCCCCGAACATTCTTTCTCCATGAGATGACGACTCCGCCGGACGACCTGGAGAACTGGGTGTTGAAGCCGCTGTTCTCGTTTGCCGGCAGCGGCGTGATCATCGGGCCGACGCGCGCGCAACTCGACGCAGTGCCCGAAGCCCAACGACAAAACTATGTGCTTCAGGAAAGAGTCGAGTACGGCTCGTTCGTCGACACTCCGTACGGCGGAACAAAAGCAGAGGTCCGCATCATGTTCATCTGGAACGATGAACTCACGCCGGTGACGAACCTTGTCCGCATGGGCAGAGGAAAGATGATGGGGGTAGATCATAACAAGAATATGGCCTGGGTCGGAAGCTCCGCGGGCTTCTATCTGCCGTAGTGCGAGCCGCCGCGCAGTGTTCTACGCAGCACAGTGCAGGTCCTGGCGATAATCCGATCCCGTCGTTCCTTTCGTATCATGAGAGCAGCACATGAGTCTGTTCTTCAACGATGTGGTAATCCTTCTGGCGATGATTGCGCAGTCCCCTCTGCGCAATGAGGAAGATCTTCGCCTGCTGCTGCGTGTGAAGAACGGCGACCAGGCGGCATTTGCGGAGCTGTATGATCGCTACGCTCCTCTTGTGTTCTCGATGGTGGTGAGGATTGTACAGGAGACGGCGGAGGCCGAAGATGTAGTGCAGGAGATTTTCCTGACCGTCTGGAACAAAGTGTTATTGTTCAATGAAGAAAAAGGAAGTGTGTACACCTGGATCGTAACCATTACACGGCGCAAAGCGATCGATCGTCTTCGCTCCAGGGAGATGATGAACCGGCGTGAGCGGATCGACGAGGACACGGCAGGAACGATTCCCGATGCGGCCTACATGGCGAATCCTCTGAACGTCGCCATCGGCGCCGAGTACGACGGCATGATGCGCTCGGCACTGATGAGCCTGAGCGACGATCAGCGCCAGGTGATCGAACTGAGCTACTACGAGGGCTACACGCAAGAGCAAATCGCCGGGCGATTGAACATTCCGTTGGGAACGGTGAAGACCCGGATGCGGCAGGGATTGATGAAGCTGCGGGATATTTTACAAGAACGACTGCGGTAGTGGACAGGGAAGAATTCATACAATACTGCTCGTTGTACGCGTTGGGGGCTTTGGAAGGAGAGGACCTCCGTCGGTTCGAAACCTACATGCGTGATGCATCGCCGGAGGAACAGCGACTGCTCGGCGAGCTGACGGGCACGGCTTCGCTGCTGCCGCTGACGCTGGAACGGAAAGCTCCGCCTGCGCGACTCAAGGAACAGCTTCTGAAGAAGATAGCGTTCAGCGCCCGCGCGCATGAAGCTGTGCGTCGACGCGCGGAAGAACGACCGCCGGTCATGCGGAAGCAGAGCTGGGTGCCGTGGGGCATTGCCGCGGCTGTGGCGATGGCGGCCGTCTTTGCGCTGTTTGTACTTCAGATTCTGCGCGTCGTTGATCGGCAGAACACCGAACTGAGTGCGCTGCGTGAGGAAAAGGCACAGCTTCAGACCCGGCTTGTTGCCCTTGAAGACGAGCTGACGCGAAAAGAGGAACAACTCAGGGTGCTTTCCGCAAAGGAGATTCACATTTCTCTCATGAGCGGGTCGGCGGTCAATCCCGTGGCCTACGGAAAAATCATCTGGGACCCCGACCGCCGGAGCGCCATCTTGCACGTCTCGAACCTTCCGGCCGTTCCCGAAACCAAAGATTATCAGCTCTGGATCATTCAGGAAAGGAAAAAAATCAGTGCCGGCGTGTTTGCTGTGCACGATACGGCTGCCAGCTTTTTCCGCATTGACAGTCTCGCTGTGACCAATCCGAAAGAGATTGCCGCGTTTGCCGTTACACTCGAGCCGAAAGGCGGGATGCCGCAGCCGACCGGCGAGATCTATATGGTCGGGACGCCGCGCCTGTAACTGCAACCGTTCGGCTCACTCCTGCGCATCGTCGGTTACCCCAACACCTCCCTGAGCATTAAAACTCTCGCATCAGCGCACGAACTCTCATTCGGCGGCAGGCATGTCGTCCATTCGGTCATCAGAGACTTGCTAAGCAGACGTGAACTTCGTATTATTGCCTGAGCGTTTTACATCTCTCGACAACCTTCAATGCTCTTCGTTTGTCTGTTGCACCGGAAGTCCCACACATGAACGCCGGCTCACAAGACGGCAACGGGGGTACCATCGAACCATCATATCCTGCTTCACACACGACTTCCTTAACTCATCATCAACCACATTCAAAAGGAGTTCACTCATGGGAGCGCCAGTAGTTCACTGGGAGATCAATTCCAACAACGCGCAGCGGCTACACGAGTTCTACTCGAAGGTGTTTGGTTGGGAGGTGAATGCGAACAATCCGATGAATTACGGATTGGTCAACACGGGCAGCGCGTTGGGAGCCAATGGCGGGATCGGGCAGAATGATCCGAGCCAGCCGATGTCGCCGCCGCCGGTGACGTTCTATGTGCAGGTCAGCGATCTGCAGGCAACGCTCGATCAGATAACCGCCCTCGGAGGAAGCGTCGTGGCACCGCCGACGGAGATACCCAACATGGTAACCTTCGCGCTCTTCCGCGATCCCGATGGGAACATCATCGGATTGGTGAAGGGGGAAGAACCGAAACCCAAGCCGAAAGCTCAGCCGAAGAAAGCACGGGCAGTGCGCGCACGGAAGTCCGCAAGGAGAAAACCTGCCGCGCGCAAGAAGGCAACCCGCAAGCGCCGCCGCTGATGTGTTCGCAGCGTCGCAGCATCATCTATCCACGAACAATCCAGGGAGAATCACCATGCCTCACGAAGGAATCAACTGGCTTGCAATTCTGGTTGCAGCGATCATTCCGATGGTTGTGGGAGGACTTTGGTACTCCAATCTTCTCTTCGCGAAGAAGTGGCTTGCGCTGATGGGTACGACGGAAGAGGAACTCAGGAAGAACTTCAATCCAGCAAAGACGTACGGCGTTACGTTCGTCATGTGCATCATCATGGCGTACGTGATGGACTACTTTGTTCACTACACGCTCTCGATGTCGTTCCTCCAGGGAATGAAGATCGGCTTTGCATTGTGGGTGGGTTTGGTCGTCACGACGGCGTATCAGTCCGTGACGTTTCAGGGCGTGAAGCAGGGGTTGTACGTTTTGAACATGGGATACAATCTGGTGAGCATGCTGTTGATGGGAGGCCTTCTCGCAGTTTGGCGATAGCAAGTCCATTCGGGGCGGTGGAGTGGGGCAGCATGGAGCAGCATGCAGAACGAGTTTCAACGATTGCCTGTACTTCACCGCGCCCGACCGAAGCGTTGTGTGCCGATCGGCAGGACCGACACGGTGATGCTTACGCCATCGGCTCCAGTGCCACCATCGTTTCCACGCCTGCAGTCCCGGGAAACATGTCCAACGGAACGGCACGTGTTGGTCGGTACCCCGATTCTTTCCAGCGCTTCAGCTCCTTGGGCAGGAGATCGATTTCACAAAAGATGTGAACGACCCGCGCCGGACGTCGTGCGGCAATGTGCTCAATGACGCCGTCGGCGGTTCCGTTGCGTGGCGGATCAAGAAGAACGAGATCGTCGGGCCGAGTCGTGTGCATGATTCGCTCGATGGTTTGCTCGTTGATGTCGGTGAGCATGAAGCGCGCGTTGGCCACGTTCTGCCGGCGTGCATTGGCCACAGCGGAAGCAACCGAAGCGGCTGAAACCTCGGCACCGACAACCGCTTTGCATTCGCCTGCAAGACACAAAGCGAACAATCCGTATCCGCAGTACAGATCGAACAGCCTTTGCTCCTTCGACGGCTTCAGGAGTGTTCGCGCGGTATCAATCGTCTGATCGAGAATAGACTGATTGACCTGCGAGAACGAGAGAGGCGAGAAGAGGAAGCTTCGTCCCGCCACCCGATGAAACACCGTCGCTTTGCCGAACAGCTTTCTGAACGGCAGCCTTCCCGCTCTCGATTGCGAACCTAAATAATACTGTGGACGAGAAACATCTTCGTACAGGAACATGCCGATAATCGTGCTGAACGAGCGTGTGAGCGATTTCGAGAGCGTGTTTGCTGCGCGCACCACCTCCGGAGAGAGATCGTTGATGTTCAAGATGATCGTCTCTTCGTGATAGTTTCCTTTGATGACGACGTAGTTCAAGTGCTGCGCGAGCTTTCTCGCATAGGGTTTTGCGATGGTTTCCTGAATGCGGTTGTAGATTGCGCAATGCCGCACAGGCTCGATAGCGCATTGCTCGACGGGAAGGGGGTGCAGCCTGCCTTCTTCATCGGGATTGATGAGGCCGAGCCGGACGGAGTCACGAGAGAAGAACGCGCGACGTTTGGTCGTCGTGCGATAGTTCCTGCCGAGCGGAGACGCGATCAGCGGCTTGAGTGTGGAAGGGATTCTGAGCGAGTGCCAGAACTGCTGCAGCGCCTGCTGTTTTGCTGCGATTTCCGATTCGTAGTCGAGCGCGACGGCGTAACACAGCCCGCAGCGTTGGCCGGTCGGTGATTGGCATTCGCCCGGCTGAAGTTGTCGTGGCGGAATTGCGCGTGAGCGAATGACCTCTGCAAGTATGCGTTTGAAAGTCGGCAAGCCGGTTGAGGCGAAACTTCGGTGGTATCACATGTTGATCTGCCCGCGCCGCGGCAGGCTCACATCGCCTGCCTTTCCATTACGGCGCGCGTGTGGGGCGCGTAAGCCGTGACGTCCGAACGCCGGTATCACCCTGAGCGCAGTCCCGCCGCCTTTCAGCGGGACGGAGTCGAAGGGTGCTCGGCGCAACCGGGCGAAGAATCCAGAACGAGAATCATCCTGAATCTTGCATCCTCTGCATCCCTCCCGCATCGAACCCCAAACCTCAAACCCCAAACCTCGAACCCCGTCCGGGATTGAACATAAAACCCGCGCCTCGGTTCTGGATGCTTCGCGCTTGGAAAGCAGCGCTCAGCATGACGGATTCTCATCGTGCATCCTGAACCCACATCCTGCATCCGATCGTCGAACCCCAAACCGCATCCTGCCTCTACTATACCGATGCGAGAGCCTTCCTCAGTCTCGGCATCACCTCCTCAAGTTCCCGGAGTGACACAGCACCGACCGAAAGCCTGAACCATCCGGTGTCTTCCTTCATGCCGAAAGCTTGAAAGGGAACGATGGCAAGTCCGGCCTCGTGCAGAAGAAAGGTGCGGATGTCCTCATTTGTTGTGAGCAGTGTTCCTGCAGAAGTTCGTCTCCCGTTCAGTGCAAAGCGTGCGGCAAGATATATGGCGCCCATCGGCGGAATGACATCAACGGGCAAGCCTTCTTTGCGCAATGTGGTGAGACCTTTGTAGAGGGCATCGAGGCGCGCTTGAAGCTTTGTTTTCATCTCGCGCTGGTACGCCTTGATGATATCGGTGGCGCTCAGGAGTTTGGCGACGGCGACCTGTTCGGCGCGCGGCGCCCACGCACCGACGTGGCCTATGATGCTGGACATCTTCTGCACAATGTCCGGCGGACCGAGTACCCATCCCACACGCACGCCGGTTGCGGCAAACGCCTTGGAGATGCCATCAATGAAAATCGTAAACGGCTCCAGTTCCGGGCGCAGCTCAAGAGGCGTGTAATGGCGTGTCGCGCCAAAGGTCAGCATCCAGTACACCTGATCGTAGAGAAGATACAGGGGGCGCTCGCTGCGCGCCCGTCGCGCATTCTCTTCCAACACCAGATCGCATATGCCCTCCAGCGCGTCGCGTGTGAACGCCGTGCCGGTTGGGTTCAGCGGCGAGTTCAAGGCAAGAAGGCGTGCGCCGCGGATCGCCCGCGCAAGCAGCGCGCGCGTAGGAAGGAACGCCTCTTCGCTGCTGCACTGCACGGCAACACCCTCGGCTCCCACCTGATGGCAGTAGTGGTTGTTGTTCCACGACGGAACGGGGTACACCACCACGTCGCCCGGATCAACCAATGTGCGATAGGTGCCGTAGATTCCCGGACGGGAACCGCCGGTGACAAGAACCGACTCGAGCGGATAGCGCAGACCGAGCCACCGTTCGTAGAAGGCGAGGATGGATTTCTTGAGCACAAGCATGCCGTCGGAGGGCGGGTAGTTGGTTTCGCCGCGCTGCAGTGCATCGAGGATATTCTCCTCCAGAAATCTCGGGATGCGAAACTCGGCAGGACTGAAATCGCCGACGGTAAGATTGCAGATGGTCCGTCCGTCGGCAATCATTGCGCGGATATCCGTTGCAATCTTCAGAATCTCCGAACCAATAAGCGTGTCTGCCATTGACGACGCGCGTCGGATGTTCGGTTCAGCCGAACGTTGTCTCAATCCTGCAACGGATGCTTTTGCCATGAGGCCGCTCTCTGTATGTGAGGATAATCTGCGTTCGGTTCCAATATACGACATTCACTCGGAAGTTGGAACGCGCGCATCGAATTCGATACAGCGTTCACCGCGGTCGGTGGCTTCGTGCTTACAACGGAAGATGATCGGCGAGCGTGGGATCTCACATCAAAACTTCCATACTATCCGCAGTCCATTGGCATGAGGGAAAATCTTCAGGCCGGAGTTGTCGTCGCTGTGCTGTTCGCCTTCATACTGCCTCACCGCCCATGAGGAAACATAAACCGCGAGCACGCCTCCGAACACCACATCCGACAACCAGTGATTGCCCGAGTAGATGCGCGAGAATCCTCCGAGCGCCGCGGCCGAGTACAGCGCAATGGAGGCGTAGATGTTGTCGATCCGTTTGGACAGCACGGTGGAAACGGTGAACGCAACGATGGTGTGCCCGGAAGGGAAGGCGACAAAATCGGAGTTGAACGAAAACGGACGGAACTTAGAGTTGCTAAATCCGGTGTACGGTCGCGCGCGCCCGGCAATGTACTTGAACGTCGTTTGGGTAATGGCAGAGATGGTGAGTGCGCTTGCGATGACCAGGCCTGTTCCGCGGAGCCACTCGCTGTCGAACAGGAGTCCCGAGGTGTAGAACACGCCGGAAAACATAATGCCCGTGAGGCCGTTGCTGTATGCTTCAAAGACACGCTCGAGCTTGTCGTTAGTGGCGGAGCGATTCCTCAGCGCGGTTGTGTAGGCTTCTTCATCGAGCAAGCCGGAGAGGCCGGTGAAGAAAACTGTTCCGGCGGCGTTCCTCCAGTCATCCTGTTCCCAGTGCAGCGGAGCCGTAAGCCCGCGGCTGGTGAGTCGGAAGAATAAGGAAAGATCATGCTCGATACTTGAGCCATGCGAGGGCTGCTCGGCAGGGGCGGGTCCTTCGGCATACGCAGCATGCATGACGAGGATGCAGAGAACGAGAGCACGCATTCAAACCTCATTATTGTGAACGCTGCCGAGAATGATACGAGAAAACTCTGAAAAAGTACAGACCGTGAATGTGCGTGGCGGTATCTGACTTGTGTTTCGGAGAATGCATTCTTAGCTTACGGCTGTTCATTTGCCCTTTCCTCACGTGTAGGATGCGCAAGTCCCAGAAAAAAAAGGAACACTCTTCGGCGGAAAGCCACAGAACACCGCTATCGGCGCGCGGGCGCCTTGCCGCAGCTCTGTTGGTGGCGGCGAGCGCTGCAGCAGTGTTCCTGCTGACGCGCAACCCAGCGGGTGAGCGCAAGACGGCAGAGGCTGAAACTCCCGCCACGACGCCGACCTACCGGCCGCAAGAACTATGGATGCAGCGTGCATACGCCATCAACCAGCAATTTCAGCGCGTGTACACTCCCGGCTGGGAAGGAGCCTACGGGGCAATCGGCAACGCGTTCATGTTTGCCGTGACGCACGATTCCATGTTGCTGCGCTTCCACACCATCGAGCGGAGTTTGCTGCGGTTGGATAACGGCTATTGGGTTGATGACCGCGCATGGGCGTGCATTGCGGAATTGAAGTGGTGGGATGTTTCCGGCCGTTGGAACACCGCGCTCGTGCAAGATGCTGTCCGTCGCTACATGCAAGCGCGCAACGAAGGCAGGCTCTCCAATCACGAAGGGTACTGGACGTGGTACAACTGGCCGCCGAAGGCGCGCGTGAACGAGCCCATCTTTACCAACACGAACATGAACCAGATGGCCACCGTTGCATGCATGCTGTTCGAAGCCACGGGCGAGCGGCAGTACCTCGACGACGCCTTGCTCGTCTGGAACGGTGACGCGCAGTTTCCCGGCGTGGAGCGGGCGCTGTACAAGGGCAACGGACGATGGGAGGGACGCCACGGGCGGGCGGCCTTCGGAAAAGAACTGCCCTGGAACGGGACCGGCTATTGTTCCATCGGCGCGGCGCTGTATAATGTAACGAAGGATGAGAAATACAAAAAGATCGTGGTTGCAACCGCGAGACGGATTATGGATCCGGCAACGGGATGGGTGGATCCGGTGGATTTCTATCAGATTCACATGGACGGCAACGGTGCGTTCGTCAATTTTCTGATCGATGCCTACCTGATCGCCCCCGACGAGTTATCCGATTTGCCGGCGAAGATCGAGAGAATGCTGGACCACGTCTGGACGAACGCCCACGGCAAAGCGACGGTGACACTGCATCGCGAAAGCGATCACGGTATCCGCAACGGCTGGAACCCGCACGGCGGCGAGGATGGCTACAAGGTCGGCGATATCGGCACCGTGCATGCCCAGGCCGAAGCCGTGCGAGCCTTCGGAGCGTTTGCGTATGTGAAGCATCGGTTGGGGGGATTCCGGAATCCCTGACTGCCTGCCAGATTGCTTTGTTGTTTACATTCCCGGCGGGCAAAGCACGTTGGGAGTGAAGATGACACCCCCCGTTGAAAACCTCATCACCACTTCTCTTCCCTGCGGGTAGTTTCTTGAGCAGCAAGCGCGGAGGTCTTGACTTTCTTTCATGCCTGTGCTATCTTCGTGCAACCAGCTGCACCTCAAGCCATCCTCAGCTTCAACGGGGAATCCGAACGCACACCAATGTAAGGAGTGGTTCGTGAGCGCGTATCCCACCCCATCCCCGCGCCCCTCCTCGACGCCGTCGGATTGGTGCACATCACCCGCTCCGGAGCTGTTACCTGTTTGAGTTTATATAAGTAGGGGGAGGTATTTCTTTCGAACTCCTCTGGAGAACGCAATGAACACCCCGCACCAGCCGCCCACGCCTGGACTCTTCGAAACCCTGCGCCGCGAAATGCGGTTGAAGGGGTACTCACACAAGACGGTCAAGGCCTATCAAAGCTGCATTCGCACATTGGTCCGGCACTACTGGCCCAAACATCCTCGTGAATTGTCGAGTGAGGACTTGCGTTCCTTTCTTCTCCATCTTCTGGAGAAGGAACATTGGAAGGCGTCCAGTGTGAATCAGATGATCAACGCGATGCGTTTGTTGTACGTAGACTTATACAAGCTGCCCTTTGCCATCGGCAGTATTCCCCGGCCGAAGAAAGAAAAGTCACTACCTGTTATCCTCTCTTCGGAGGAAGTCAAGAGGTTGTTTGATGCTTTGGGCAACTTGAAACACAGGACGATGCTGATGCTGGTCTATTCCGCCGGGTTACGCGTAGGTGAGGTTGTGCATTTGAAACTGGCAGATATTGATAGCCAGAGGAAAATGATACACATTCGCTCCGGCAAGGGGAAAAAGGATCGGTACACGTTGCTGTCGGACGTAATCATTGAAATGTTGAGGGAGTATTGGAGAGCATACAAACCCAAGGAATGGTTGTTCGAGGGACAGAAGGAAGGGAGGGCATACTCTGTGCGGAGTGCAGAGAAGGTGTTTGAGCAGGCGGTTGTGAAAGCAGGAATCACAAAACAAGTGTCTATACATTCCTTGCGTCATGCGTTTGCAACACACTTGCTCGAACAGGGAACCGATATTCGTTACATACAGGAGCTGCTTGGGCACAGCAGTCTGCGGACAACCGAGGTCTATACACACGTGAGCAAGCGTGTTATGGCGAACATCCGCAGTCCGATTGAACAAATCGTTCAGAAAAACGGGTCATAGACGCACCCTTAATGCGTCTATTATCGAGAGCTCGGAGCAAAAACGAAATGCGGATCTACGAACACAGCAAAACAAAAACGCAATACGATGTTAGAGATGTTGTGCGCAATGCTCGCACCAATCAACTAAACCATCAACCAATTATACAGAAGGAGGTACTTATGAAGACACGCCTCGTTTTGTGGATCCTAGGTCTGGTTACAGTCTTGTTCCAGATCTCGGTTTATGCATCTCCACCACCCCCGAAGGGTGCCGACTCCGTAGCAGTGGCGTTAAATGTGTCAGCTCAACAGGAACAAAACTTCAATGCGTTTATGGCATGGTTGAGTGCACATCCATCGCTAAAGCAAAACACCAATCTCCAGAGTGCCTACAAAGCTGTATTCGCAGCGCTCAAGAAGAACGATTACCCTACATACACGAAGGAAATCGATCGGCTGAACAGCGCACTCACGGCATTAAGGGCACAGGAGACCACGGATATGCAACAGTTCTTCCAAACCCTATCTCTCGATTCAAGCCCAACGGCTCCAATCGGAGGTGGTGGTTCGGGCGGTGGAAGCTGTCAAGTGAGTTGTCTGTTTGGCAGCTGTTCAATCAATTGTCCTTCGGGTACAAAGCCTAAATGCTTCTGCCAAGGTGGTAACCCTCAATGTGGTTGCGAGCCTTACAGTCAGCAATAACTGATATGAGTAATAGCTACGAAACGGTGCTCGCACTGCGCACAACAACCGTAGCAACGACGCTCGTTCATTTGGTAAGTCAACGCACATGCCAACGCGCAGCACGACATATAGAACTCGCTCAACGCCGCACTCAATTATAAAAAGCGTGGAGTGCGGCGCTGCGTTGCTACGGTAAACGTTATATGCAATTGCCCGCTCTCTGATTGAAGGGAGCCGTTGCAACAAAGAAAGGAGCCGATATGCCAAGATTGCTTCTCCTCTTAATGCTCGGATTCATAACTTTGGCAGGGGTGACACCAACTGAAGGACAAACAGGTAATCTCTGTGTTACGGTTCGCAATGTTGGCGGTTCAACAATATCTGGTGCACGTGTGGTTCGCTATCCTGGCAACGTGTCTGTATACACACCGAACTGCTTCAACAATATCCCAACTGGCTCATACACTTGCGAAGCATACTACACCGGTACATTTTTCGGTGAAGAGTATTGGGGAGACGGCGGGCCTGTAAATGTCAATTCGGGGCAAACCACCAACCTCGAGATCAACCGCATTTATCCTTACGTCGAGAGTGTCAACATTTCCCCCTCCGGCACAATTGAGCCGGGCACGCAAGTGACAGTTCAAATCGTCGTGAGAAACAGAGTCTCACAGACACTGAATGCCCGAGTGCGTTTGCTCGTCGATAGAAACCAATCACCTCCGTATGATTCAGATCAGACTTCAAGCCTGCTATCGATCGGAAGTAACAGCACACGCACTTACACTTTCACGTACACACCGACGCAAACTGGGACCTATTACCGAGCGTTTGAAGTCATCACAAGACTCTTGA
>JBBIRR010000046.1:0-28922 GCA_037441705.1 Ignavibacteriales bacterium | reverse complement strand
ATACGCGTGCTTTTGCGTTAGGCGGCCAGAGGGTGCCCGCCGCTTTGTGGCGGGCAGTGCTGAGCGCTGCTCAGCGAAGCACCGAAGCGACAGCGGAGCCCGCAGGACGCCGACGGCGCTGCGAAGCGCTTAGCGCCGGAACGCCCAATTTCATCAGAGAACAATCTCCAGTTGCAGCGCAAGACGGTTATCCAGATCTCCCGCAATTTCCGTCGGCCCGGAGCCAAGCGAGCTGACACCGTCCTTCCTTGTCTCGGCGTACTTTGCAGCCAACGAGATGAAGTCTGCGACGCTCCACCGCATCAGCAAATACCATCGCCAGCCCTTGCCGTAGAGAGCCGGGTTTGCAAAGACGCCGCGCAGATCGTTCTCATACTCATAGACACGTGAATCGTAGGAGTCGGTGTGGAAGAAGATGGCGCGGGCTTCGAGTGTGAGCGATCGAGAGGGCGCGTACCGAAGATCGTGATAGAAGAGGAAGCCGCGTTCGTTCTTCTCGAGCGGGGCGTACTCAACTTCGGTTGCTTCCACTCTCCCCTTCAGGCGGAGATTCTTGCTCACCTGCAGAATCGCGGTAAGGCGCAGCTTGTGCTGCTGTCGGTCAACCATGGGTCGGATGGAGCGGAGGAGACTGTCGGTTGCCGCCTCGGTTGCCTCCTGTGTTTTGTTGGAGTACCGGAGAACGAGATCGAGCGAGCGCGTTGGCGAGGCAAGGATCTGCAGCAGGTAGTCTCTGCCGGTAGCCGGCAGCGGATTGCTGAAGGTTCGCCATGGGAACGTGTAGTGATCGAGGTAGCCGGCGATGCGGAGCCCGCGCGTCAACTCGGCTTCTGCGCCGAGATAGAAGCCGCGCTCATTTTTGGTGCTCGTGCCTTCGCCGAATCCATACGCATGCAGCGATACGAACCGAGGCGAGTAGGAACGGAAGAGCATCGCCATGGTCGTTCTTCGGCCGAACGAGAGGATGGTTCCTGCAATTCCCGCCATGCCGTCGGCGCGTGCAAGTTCGCCAAAGAGCGTGAAGTGTGACCGCGAGCCGGCACCTCCGCCGAAGTTCACTTCCGCGTCAAGTCCCGCCGCCGATGCGGATCGCCCGCCGAATTCAAAGAGGCGTTCGGCGATAATGGGCTTGTCGAACGTCGAGCGATAGAACGATCCACCGACGGCCCAATCGTTGCCCGAGCGAAGGTGCAGTCGTCCTCCGAACAGTTTTTCCTGTAGAGATCCTTTGCGCGCACGCTCATGGTCCGTTCGAAACAATCCCTCCTCGTAGAAGCTGGATACGGAGCTATCGGTGCCGCTTGCATGAAGCGCGCGCTGCGAATAAAATGCTGTTGCCGCAATGGTCTGCTCCCCGATGGCAAGCTGTGAGGTGACCGCCGCGCCGCGCAAGAAATGAAATTCGTCCGTTGACCGATACGGTTGAATCGCGCCTCCGTGTCGCTTCGTCACAGCGATCGCCTCGCTTCCTTTACCCGGCGCACTGGACCGCCACAGAACAAGCCCCTGTCCGGCTTCGATAACATAATCGCCGAGAACAGCCTGCGCAATGAAGGACCAATCATTGAGCGCGAGATAGCCCGAGACAAACCCATCGGCTGCTCGCTCGCCTGCATCCTTTTCGAACAGCGCTCCCGCCTGAAGGTGCTGCCCCTGCGAGAGCGTCAGTCTATTGTAGCTTTTGAGAGGCGAGCCTGCGAACGAGTTGTCGCGGAACCCTTTGCGCGGCTGCAAGTCACGCACAGCACGCGAGCGCAGCGCTATGGCGGTACGGTCGTACGAAGGTGTTCGCTTCCGTTCGGCACTCTCGTTGACGACAACGAAGGGGCACACTTTCGTGAGGATCTCTTCGCCGTTGCCGGGGATTGCGCCGAGCTGCTCGACGGATTGGAAACGCCTCACCAACGCTCGATAATGGGTGATCGCAGAAACTTCCGCAGGCGTGAGCTGGGGAATGATGGAAAGCTGGGCTGCTGTAGCTGTGTTCAAGTCGAGCGGATGATCGCTGAGCCATTCCACAAAATCGAGCGTCTCGGAATCATCCGTTTCGCGTTCATCGGATTCGAGGAGTGACTCTATCTGTTGCTCGCTTCGATCGGTGATCGTGGTGGTGTCCTGAGGTTTCTGTGCCCGCCCCGGCGCGGCGGATAGAAGCATGATGCAAACAAGAAGCATCAGAGACTGAGCAGATCGTGTCAATAAAGAATCCATGAGGTCGGCTCCTCGTGCGTGTTCTAGAACATCCCCAAACGCAACGACACGGAAACCTGATGCGTCACTCCCAACTCGGTATGCGAGGAGAAAGCGTAGTCGAAATCTGCAAACTCCACGCGCACGCCCAGCCCGGCATTGAGTGTGTTCGGGTCGCTGGTGGTTCCTGCACGCACCGCGAGGATTTCGAGCATTGTATACTCGATGCCGACATGTAGCTCGACCGGATAGCGGACATCTTTGATCACGCTTGCGGTAACGAGTGCTCCGTGAAACGGCATGTACGCAACGCCGGTGGTGAAATGCTGGGGCAGCTTCTCGTGCGCGGCGCCAATGGTTGGTGCGCTAAGATTCAGTGCGCCGAATCCCCAGCGCACACTTTCGGACACATCCACGAGCACGCCCACATCGAACCCGATCGCCGAAGCGCTGCCGTAGTTGCGGATGGCAAGTCCGTAGTAGGTGACGTTGACACCCGCCCGAAACCCCGACGTGAACTCCTCGGCAAATGAAAGAGCAGCACGCGTTTCGCGGTAGAGGTCAAAGCCAAATCGTGTTGCGGCGAAGCCAAAGGCACCCAGAGAAGTCGGCTCGACGTACGCCGCCGCGCCGAAGCTGAGCTCTTTCATGTCGAACGGCCGCGGGGCGTAGTAAAGGGACACCGTTCGCTCCTCGACAGTCCGCAGTGCAGCAGGATTGACGAACGCCGACCACGCATTGCCGCCCACGGCAACCAACGATCCGCCCATTGCCGCTCCGCGCGCACCGTAGGCAATCCGCTCGAACGCCGCAAAGGCATGCATGCTCTGCAGCATCATCAGCAGGACGACGCAGGTTTTCATCGTGACCTCCTTATGTGATCATCGTGATTCCCCCCTACACTGATTTCAGTGGTAGAACGATGGGACGCCGACGTTCATCTTGAACGCCGCAGTCAAAACGGTTATATTGCAGACAGGTACAACTATCCGGACTCGACAATGCTCAGGGCTCTGCTGCTTTCTCTCACGATCCTTCATGCTTCATCGTCGTTCCTCTTTGCCCAGCAGTTGCAGTGTGAAATACGGGTCAACTACGAGTCCATCCCATCCACCCATAAAGATTTGTTAGTCAACTTTGAGTCGGACATCCGCGACTACGTCAACAACTACAACTGGGGGAACGACAACCTGGACGAACCCATCCGTTGCACGATGGACATCTTCATGCAAAACGTCGTCGGCGAGAACCGCTACTCGGCGCAGGTGTTCGTCGGCAGCAGCCGCCCCATCTACAACGGCAACCAAACCAGCGCGGTGCTGCGCCTGAAGGACGATATGTGGGAGTTCACCTACGTGAAGGCGCGGCCGATCAATCACAACCCGTACACCTTCAACGACCTTGCGAGCTTCCTCGATTTTTATGCGTACTTGATTATTGGATACGACTACGACACGTACGACAATCTGAACGGCACGCCGCACTTCCAGAAAGCCGCGGACATTGCGAGTCTGGGCCGTTCAGCCGGCGCCAAAGGCTGGCAGCCGGTGACAAGCGGCTTCAGTCGTTTGCAGTTGATAGAGGAGATTTTGAATGCCCGGTTCGCGCCCGTGCGCAGCGCGTCGTACATCTATCATTTCACCGGACTGGATTCGCTTGCGACTGCCCCCGATCAAGCCTATCGGAATATTCTTGAGGCAATCCGGATGATTGGTGATGTGAAGAAGACTGCCGATGCACGCAACCAGATCATCCGTGTGTTCTTTGATACGAAGTACAAAGAGCTTGCAGAATTGTTTGTGGGCTATCCCGACCCGAAGGTCTTTTTCGATCTCGCCACCATCGACCCCACCCATCAAACAACATACGAAGAGTACAGAAAGAAACAGAAATAGCCCGAGCGGTCGCGACGCTCACGCTCGGGAACTGACCGCTCTACCCCGCACGAGCTGTCATGCTGCTCGTTGACAAGCGTCGTACGCTCTCGGCCCCGCAGATGGAACGCCGCAATATCGCAAGCGTAAAGCACGAAGTCAAGAGGCAAGTGAATACTTCCATCGTCCGCCATCGGATGCAGGATGCGGTTTGAGGTGTGAGGTTTGAGGTTTAGGGTTCGGGGTTCAAGGTTCAGGGTTCAGGCTTCAGGATGCAGGATTCGGAATGATTCTCGTTCTGGATTCTTCGCCTCTGAACAGCGAGGCTCAGAATGACGGAGCGATCGGACGTCACGGCTTACGCGCCTGACACCCCGCGCCGTGACGGAAGGGCGGGAAGTGGACTACTCCGTCATGCTGAGGGCTGCTTTCCAAGCGCGAAGCATCCACGCTTCGACTCCGTCCCGCCTGAAAGGCGGCGGGATTGCGCTCGGGGTGACGAGGCAGAACCCGCGCCCGCCAAAATCGTCGTGCGGGTGCGGTGGGAAGATTCAATCGAAGGGGTTACGTTTCGGTGAACGTGCACATCGCGTTCGGACAACTATGCCCTCTCCCACCGAAACGTACGGCACGCGGGCAGCGATTGAATCGTGCGTTACGATTTTGGATGTTCTCTTGGTTACTTCTCTTCCAAAGAGAAGTAACAACAAGTGCCGGGACTGTCGCGAACGAAGTGGGCATGCAGACACCGCACATCGTCAACGCAATCATTCAGCATTCCTCACATCAGCACACGGCGGAGCCGTGTCCCTACAGATTTGCGCAGAGCATCCTTCGACTCCGTCCCGCCTGGAAAGCGGCGGGACTGCGCTCAGGGTGACGGCGGCGTTCGTCCGTCACGGCTTCCACACGCACCTCGCATCGGCGTCGGAATCATTCAGCATTCTTCACGTCGCCCGGAACCATCTGCTTGCTGCAGAGAGCGCTCAGCGGTGCATGGCGATGATACGATCACCGATGTGAATCGTGTCGACGACCTCCATTCCAGAAATAACTTTTCCAAAGATGGTGTACCGGCCATCCAGATGAGGGGTGTAGCTGTGCGTGACAAACCACTGGCACCCCTCGGTATCCTTCCCGGCACTTGCAACGCCGACACTCCCTCGCTCGTAGCGCTCAAGTCCGAACTCCGACCGAATCGCATAGCCGGGTCCGCCCCAGCCATCGCCGCGCGGATCGCCGCCCTGAATCACGAAGTTGGGCACGACACGGTGAAACGTCAAGCCGTCGAAGAACTTCTTCTCGATCAGCATCGCAAAGTTCACGCATGTGAGCGGCGCGTTTTCCGGAAGCAAGACGATCGTGAACTCCCCCTTCGTCGTTTGGACGCGGACATACGGATTGCGACGAAGGGACGCGAGCAAGGTCCAATCGAAGTTACGATACGCCGGCTGACGTTTGCCGGGCGTGATGACGCTATAGGCCTTGCCCGTCAGACGATGTAAGGCGCTGCCGGCAGCACGAGCAACCGCCGCGTCGGCATCAAGCAGGTACGACTCGAGCGGGGCAATGGCGTTCTGAGCATTGAGATCGGCAAGGAGTTGCATCAGCGTGATCATCGCTTCGGTATCGTCAGGCGGTTTCAGTCGGCGGAGTGCGTTCAGGAGGAACACGGGTGTTTCGTCATCGGCGAATGTCGAATCGGCGAGGGCAGTAGCCGCAGTACTGAGAAGCGCGATATCATTCGATTGTATTGCTTCAGCAAGCAACGGGCGCACAAGCTGCACAACTTCCGCGCGCTCCGGAACAGCGCGCGCAATGGAGAGGAGTGATTCAATCACGCGTACTTTGCCCGGGATTTCTTCTTCAGGATAAAGCTGCAGAAGCTGCCCTGCCGCCTCACGCGTCGGAACATGGGCGAGCGCAGCAGCAAGATTTTCGTTCGTCAGGTTGCCGGCGCGCCAGTGCTCGAGCAACAAAGGGTACGCCTCCTCTCCCAGAATGCGGGCCAGGGAGACTGCCGCCGCCTGTTTTCGCTGCTGCGAGTGATGCCCGCTTCGCAAGAACCGGACAAGAACCGTGCAGCACTCTGCTGCGAACGACGAACCGCGCAGACGGAGTGCGCCGATGGTCGTGAGCGCACTCAGCGCCACGTGCTCGTTGCTATCGGCAGCGGCATGCAGCAGCACGGACATCATGCGCGGGTAGAATGCCGTATCGACATGTGCAAGCGCTCGGAGTGTGTTCACCTTCACCCGCCAGTCCTTCTCCGCCCGCGCGAAAGAAAGCAGAGCGTTGAATGCTTTGCGTGACGAACCGAACTCGCCGAGAGTTGTTGCGATGAACATGCGAACATCGGCAGAGCGGTGTGAGGACGACCGGACGATTTCCTCTTCGTACGGAGCCAGAAGGTTCGCATCGGCAATGCGCATCAGCGCGTAGGCGGCTTTCCATGTCTCACTGTCCGCGCGCAGCGCGAGGCATTTTGCAGCAAAGGCGGTGGCACTCTTGCTTCTGATCCCGCGATAGGCGTACCGCCCCACGGCAAGCGCCGCCTCTCCTTTGATCAGCGGAGATGGCGCCGTCTCTCCGGCGGCAACCACAACGCTGAGGCTTGCCTCATTGCCGACTTTGCCGAGGGCTTCCAGCACACGGAGGAGCACGGCACGATTCGGCTCGAGGCCGAGCCGTTTGGTAAGCGCACGTGAGACTGCCTCCCGTTGCAGTGTATCCACGACCGGATGATACTGCCCGAGGGCAAACGCCGCTGCGATACGAACATGATGATTCCTATCGGCAAGCAGTGGCAGAAGATGAGGGATGTGCAGCGTATCCTGAACGGAGCCGCAGGCAATCGCTGCGCGTGCGCGTACCTGCGAATCGTTGTCCTTGAGGAACGGCACGAGCGCTTCCGCATCGCGCAAGTCCTGTGCGGTCACGATTGCCCGGTAGGTCTCTTCGGGCAGCGCTTGCGGCGCGGCGAGTATCGGATGCAGCAGCAAAAGAATGAGGAAGGATTTCATCGTGTCCTCGACGAATCGTGTGGTGCAGGAGAAGGCTCGTCCGGTTCATCGTTCGCGTGCAGCATGTCGGCGGCACGATCCAGCACCGCCTGAACGGCGATCTGCCGAAGGCAGTAGGCGCCGAAGCGTTCGCCGGGCGGAATCAGGTCGCGACACACGCCGGCAGGACACGCAGGACAGGCTTCGCTTCCTTTGAGGATTGCGATGCGGGAGGAGTGAGGATACACGTCCCATTCCTTGTCGTGATGCTGACGAAACAGCGCGAGCGACGGCGTGCCGACGGCGACGGCAAGGTGTCGAGGCCCGGAATCGTTGGAGATGCACAGATGGGCACGATGCAGAATTGCAGCAAGGTTCGCGACACTCGTTCCGGTGTGAACCTGTGCGATGCGGCTACGAGAGGCGGCGATGACTGCTTCAACAATTGAGTAATCGAACGAGCTGCCGACAAGGAGGACGATAGTGCCGGGTTTCGACAATGCATCGGCAAGCTGCGCGAAACGTTCGGGGGGCCAGATTTTGTAATCGCCGCTGGCGCCGGGATGAATTGCCACGATGCGGGAACCCGGGTGCACGCCGAGCGCACTCAGCTTCGTATCCGCCCATTGCACGGCGGCGGGGGGAATCGGATATTCGGTGTGTGTGGTACGAACGTCAGCGCCGATGAGGCGCACAAGATCGCAGTAGTACTCCAGGACTCCTCTTGCGGACTTGTCGCTGTCGAGTTTATGGGTGAGAAGCCAACCAAGGCCCTGGTTTTTCTGTCCGACGCGGACCTTTGCTCCCGCGGCAAATGCCCACTGGACGAAGCGATCTTCGGGGAAAGTGCAGATGACGGTATCGAATTTTTTTTCGCGGATGCACTTGATGACGGCGCGTTCGGCTTTCAGCCGCGCGATGCCGCGCTGTGCACGCAGCATCTGACGATCGAGGAGGTAGAGGTGATCCACATGGGGATTGGTACCGAGGGCGTGACGTTCGCGCTCGGCGTGCGAGGCAACCTGCACCTCAGGCGAAGGGGAATGCGTCGGTTCCGCTGTGCGTCGCTCGACGACGAGAACGGCAACAAACGACTGCGGGAATGATTCCTTGACTGCGCGTAAAGCGGGCGTGAGTAAGAGTAGATCGCCGAGTTGCCCTTCGGCGAGGAAGAGGATGCGTTGTGGGTTGAGGTGATGTGCTGCCATGTTCTGCTTTTGCGTTAGGCGGCCGAAGGGTGCCCGCCGTTTTTGGGCGGGCAGTGCTGAGCGTTGTTCAGCGAAGCACCGAAGCGACAGCGGAGCCCGCAGGACACCGACGGCGCTGCGAAGCGCTTAGCGCCGGAACGCCCAATTTTTTTCTTCATCGGTGTTTCAAAAGTACGGCCGCGCTTGAAACTCTGCACCGATCTCGTGCTCGACGAACCGCCGGGCTTGCGCGATGTCGATGCCATCCATGTCGACCACCGTCATGATGACGCGCGGCAGGAGGCGGCGTGCTTCACGCGCGAAGTCCAGCATCGCCGGAAAGAATGTTTTGCCGTCAATGCGCATCAGCTCGCCATACTGAACGGGATCGATTGCATTCAGGCTGATGGAGACGGCGTCAATCAGGCCCACCAGCTCGGGCACGATGTTGCGTTTGTTGATGATGTTGCCGTGGCCGTCGGTGTTGAGACGCGTGCGGCCGCCGTGGGCTTTCACCCAGCGTGCAATGTCTTTCACGGCGTCGAGGCGAATGGTGGGTTCGCCGTAACCGCAGAAGACGATTTCGTCGTAGCGCGTGGGGTCGCCGATTTCGTTGATAACGTCTTGCACGGAAGGCTCACGCTCGATTTTCAGGTTGTGGCCTTTGATGACTGCTTCTCCTTTCCGATCGCAGAAGACACAGTCGGCATTGCATCGCAGGGTGAGATTGATGTAGAGCGCGTTGCGCAGCGTGTAGGTGAATCGTGGTTCACCGGGCGAGCCGATGCCGAACAGTTTGTACGCGCCGAAGCACGTTGTGCGCGCAACATCTTCCACTGAAAGATGCTGAAGAGAGGCGAGCTTCTCGGCAATGAGGGGAATGTTCTTGGGCTCGTTGCGCTTCTCCTTCTTGCGCAGCGGATGCGGGGTGAGATACGGGCTGTCGGTCTCCAGAAGGATGTGCTCGAGCGAGATGGCGGAGGCTACGTCGGCGGTGCGTGCAGCGTTGGGGAACGTCACGACGCCGGGAAACGAGATGAAGAATCCCATGTGAATCAGTTTCCAGGCTAAGGCGGTGTCGCCCGAAAAACAATGGAAGACGCCTCGTGCACCGGGGAAGCGCTCTCCGGCGCGATGGTTCCGCCAGGACGGTGCAGCAGCAACGGCCAGCTCCACCAATGCGACCGTCTCCTCTTCCGATTCTCGAGTGTGAATCACGACGGGTAGATTCCGCCGACGGGCGATCTCAAGCTGCGCCTGAAACACGCGCTGCTGTACGTCGCGCGGAGAGAAGTCGTAGTGAAAATCCAGCCCGATCTCGCCGATGGCTACGACTTTGGGATGCGTGCTGAGTTCTTCGAGTTGGCGCAGCGAGGCGTCATCGGCTTTTCGTGCTTCGTGTGGATGAAAGCCGACGCACGCGTACACGCCGTTATGTTTTTCGGCGAGCGCGACGGCGCGCCTGCTGTCATCGAGATCGGTGGCAGGATTGACAATCGCGTGAACGCCGGCATCGAGCGCGCGGCGGATCACGTCATCTCGATCTTGATCGAACTGCTCGGCAGTGATATGGGCATGCGTATCAATAAACATGAGCAAGCGTCAAGGCATGGAACTTTCTGCACACAAAGTAGCGAAGAGGCGAATCAGAAACAAAAAGGAGGATGCGGGCGAGGTTTCCCAAACCGTATGCGGCGATCAGAACCGCCACTCCAACACCAGCACAATGTTGCGCGGCGGCATCAGGTTCCCGATCAGCTCGACGTAGTTGTACTGGAAGGCGTTGGTAATGTTGAGCGTTGCGATCATCGGGTGACCGAGCTTCGAGAAGTCGGCGCCCAGCCGGAAGTCGGTAACGTACGCCGCCACGCGCTGATCGCCGTCCCGCACGATGCCGAGGCGGACAAACTCCTCGTCAATGCGTTCCATGCGACTGATGTATCGGAAATCCACGCCGAAGGTAAAGATGTCGAAGCCCAGAAGCGTGTTGGCGTAGAAGAGGTGGCGAGGGCGATACTTGAGGATGTCGTTTCGGGAAATATCCTTGGGATAGACATACGTATAGCCGAAGCCGAGCGTGAGGAGCCGTTCCCAAAAACTTGCCCTGGCCGAAATCTCGACGCCGCGAATGCGGGCTTGTGTGACGTTCAAGAACTGTCCGCGCCCGCTGGCCGTGAAGCCCGGCTCAATCAGGTTATCGAAGTCGCTTTGAAACAGCGCAACGTCGGTCAAGACTGCATCGCCGAACAGATGCGACGCGCCGACTTCATACGACGAACTGCGCTCGGGCTTCAAGTTCGGGTTGGGGTCAACAATCAGTCCGCTGATGGACGTTGCAATGAACGCTTCAGCCACGGCTGGAGCGCGAAACCCTCGTCCGTACGATGCGCGCAGGGTCGTTCCCTCCGCGGGTATATACACAAGTCCGGCTTTAGGATTGAACTGGCTGTTTGACTCGAGAGAGTCGAGATCGTGGAAATCATACCGTGCGCCGAGCGTGAGCGTAAGTCCGTCGGCAAGACGAATCTCATCCTGTGCATACAGCGCAACGCCGCCGCCCGATCGTTTGCCGAACAAATCTGCACGCACGCGGTCGAGCGTTCCCTCAATCCCGGCGGTCACGGTGTGACGGTCATCGAGCAACATTGTCGCCTGCACTTCGGCTCGCAGCACATCGGATCGGGACGTCCGAGAGCCGAGGTCGATGGTATCCTCCCAGCGATTCCTATACCACAACGCGCGCACGGAGTAGGAGAGTTTGTCCGATGCAATCCGATTGTACTGCGATGCAAGATAGAAGCGCGTCGACTGCACTTCATCGCCCAATTGTGTTTCGGGGGGCGTGAGCGCGAAGTTGAGCGCTTTCCAGTACAGAAAGCTGCCACGCTTTTGATGAAGGAAACTGAACGAGAGGTTCAAAGCCTCAGCGTCGGAGAGACCGTAGTTCATCTTCACGAACGCGTTGTAGCGGCGGCGATAATCATTCTGGCGGTATCCATCGTCGGCCGCGCGCGAGAGAAAGAGCGACAGGCCAAGGTCCCCGAATCGCCGCGAGTGATTGACCGACTCACCGTCGCTCAGCCGATCGCCCCCGCCCCAGTCCCATTCCGGATAGGCGGGCCGGCTGTACATGCCCCCGTACAGTCGCAGGCGCGTCTCCGGCTCAGGCGGAATCGGACGCGTGATGACATTGATGACGCCTCCGAGGGCGCTGGAGCCATAGAGGGCCGAGCTGGCGCCCTTCACCACCTCAACGCGTTCGACCTGGCCCACAGGAACCGTCTCGAAGTTCAACTCACCCGTGTCTCCCGTAAGCAGCGGTATGCCGTCCACCAACATCAACACACGACTGCCGGCACCGCGACTGTACCCGCTGGAGCCGCGGATGTTGACCTGCCACTCGGTCATGTTCACGCCGGGCACATACCGCAGCGCATCGTCGATCGTTATGGAGTTGCGATACGAGATTTCCTTTGCGTCCACAAATGAGACGCTCACAGGAACTTCCTCCAGCGATTGCGTGCGCTTTGCCGCCGTGACAACAATCTGCTCCGTCTCGATCTCCGATGGCTCGAGCGCAACATTCAGCTCAATCGTTTGCCCGGATGCGAACAGGACATCAGCACGCGTTTCGCGCTGATAGCCGACGAGAGAGAACACGACCGTGTAGGTTCCTGCGGGAATGTTGGAGAGTTTGTATTCACCTTTGCTGTCCGTAGTCGTACCGCGCAGTGTCCCTTTCAGCAAAACATTCACACCGAGCAACGGCTGTCCGTCGGCCCGGTCCGTAACGCGGCCGATCAATGTTGCTCCTTGTGCGTACGCGGTTGCAGCACGGAGTGGAGGCAGGAGCAGGATTGCTACACAAACAAAGATTCTCATCGGGGGAAAGGCGGTGGGTTCCGGAAATCTACGTTAAAATCAATGAACCGTGTGGTCGCCCCTTCGTACACGATCACCGGCGAAGGGACTGCATAATTGGAATCGAGATCGTACTGGCCGACGGGACGCCAATCTGTGAAAACGTTTGGCCCATATTGCTGGGCAATCACAACATACTCATAGCGCCCTGCGGGAAGCGGTGCTGAATAGATCAACGAATCAACGTAGAAGGGCACGAGGGCCGTATCGCCGATCCCCGGATAGACAATTGCTCTTCCCTGCAGAACGTCGAGAATTATGTTGGTGGGGGGAAATTGTTTGAATGCGACCAGCCTCAAATCGCGCAGGCTGTCCGCCGGCGGCCAGTTCTTGTAGCGAATAACGCCTGAGATGCCGCTCGTTTCAATACGCGGCGCGAGGCCCTCATTACAGCCGGACAGAACAAGAGCAACCGTTACGACGAGAAGTACGGCAGACCGTGTGCAGTTCATAGGGGAGAATTGGTCTTACGGCGTACACAACATATTGAACGTGCGCGTGAAAAGCAAGATGCTCGCACGGGGAATCCCCGCGCATTGCTTGCCGCATCTTTTTTTGGTAAGTTGATGGCGAAATATTTGCCACCGCTACTGCATGCTTCTCGATCTGCTTTTTCTTTTCGCCCTTCTCTACACTCTTCAGATTCTTTTTTTTGCGATAGGAGCCTCCAAGGCACGCTACCGGTCGGACGCTGCATACCGACCGACCGTCTCGGTTATCGTTGCAGCACGAAACGAGGAAGCAAACCTGCGGCACTGTCTCGACTCCCTCTCGCGTCTGACGTACCCGAAAGAGAAGCTCGAAGTCCTTGTAGTGAACGATCATTCCACCGATGGAACAGGCTCCATCATCAACGACTTTGCGCGTCGTTACTCTTTCATCCATTCGCTCAATGCCGTGGATGACCCGAGCGGAAAGCTGCATGGAAAAACAAACGCCATTGCGCAAGGCATCGAACATACAACGGGAGAGATCGTCCTGTTCACCGATGCCGATTGCGTCGTCCAGAAAGGGTGGGTCGAGGAAACGGTAAAGTACTACAACGAGCCCTCGGTGGGTCTGGTTGCCGGTTTCACGTCGCTGCGCGCGCGAACGCCGTTTGAGGCAATTCAAGCATTGGACTGGTTCGTGCTCTTTTCAATCGCTGCCGGAACGAACCGCTTGCGCTTTCCCGTCACCGCAGTGGGCAACAACCTCTCCGTGCGCCGAGAGGCGTACGATGCCGTTGGCGGATACCGCACAATCCCGTTCAGCGTTACCGAAGATTACGCGCTCTTTCATGCCATCACTCGAACAAAGCGGTACGTCGCCCGATTCCCCATCGACGCGCGCACGCTCGTCTTCAGCCTGCCGTGCGAATCGTGGAAGCATCTGTTCAATCAGAAAAAACGCTGGTTTACCGGTGGAGCGGAGATGGACTGGAAGAGCCTGTCGCTGTTCGGGTTGGGCTATGCCTTCAAGGCACTGCTTGTCGTGACGCTTGCCGTTGGGCACATGGCAGCGTTTCTTTCCGCCTTCGCCTTGAAAACACTCCTCGACGCCGTCCTCGCCTGGCCTGCGCTCCGCGCCTTCAACGCGAGACGCCTGCTGTGGTATTTCCTGCCGTTTGAAATCTACTACATGGTCTATGTTCTTCTGTTCCCCCCGCTTGTCATCTTCAGTCGAAACGTCAGCTGGAAGGAACGAACGTTTGAGCAACGATGAGACACAGTGCCGCCGGAGGAACAAAAAAAATGGATGCGAACTCAACGTTCCGCATCCATTGCGGTTTCTCTGTTGGCGAGAACGCTACGTTCTCGACCGTGCGCTGGCAATGCCGAGGCGCTTCAGTTTGTAGCGGAAGGTTTGCTCCGTCATGCCGAGGAAGGCCGCCGCTTTGGATTGATTGAAGCCAAACCGATCCAGCGACCGCTCGATGATTCCTTTCTCAATGACGTCGAGCGACTTATCGAGCACGAACTCTTGCCCCGCCATGATATTGTTGATCATCTTCACCACTTCGGTCTTCTCATCGACCAGCTCGGGCGGCAACGAGAAGCGCCCCTCGTTCGAGAAGAGAACGGATTTGTCGACAACGGCTTTCAACTCGCGGATGTTTTCTTTCCAGGGCTGGCGGACGAGGACATCAATGGCATTGATGTCAATGACGAGTTCTCCGAGGCCAAGGTCTCTGCAAATCTCGCTGGTGAAGTGCTTGACCAGAAGAGGGATGTCTTCCGGTCGTTGTCGTAACGGTGGAATCTCGATCTTCTCAAACTCCAACACCTTGGCGTAGAGGTCTTCCAGCAGCTTGCGCTTTTCCACGAGTTGTGCCGGATCTTCCTTCATCGTGATGATGAGGCGAATGTCGACGCTCTCCTTCGTCTCGCCCCCGATGCGCCGCGTCTTGCGCTCGTTGATGAAGTTGAGAATCTTCATCTGGTTCCGGAAGCTCGCTTCCTCGATCTCTTCGATGAGAACCGTACCGCCGTTGGCCTGCTCGAACAGTCCGCGCTTCGAGGTGTAGGGAAGCCCTTCAACGCCGCGGTCAAAGCCGAAGAGCGTTGCTTCCAGTTCGCGGTCGTCCACCACCGAGAGGTTGATCGACATGAACGGCTGTTCTTGATCTCCGTTCTTCGATTCGCCCTTACTGAGGTGGTAGATATTCTTTGCGACCGCGCCCTTGCCGACTCCGGCTTCCCCAACAATGACAACGTCACGACGGATTTTCGCAAGTTTCTGTATCGAGCGAATCAACTGCTCGGTTGCTTTGCTTTTCCCAACGATTGGATATTCGAAAGCACCCCCGGCTTTCTTTTCTCCATGAGTGGTTTTTGCTTCCATAGAACCTTCCTCACTGATAAAATGGTTTTTGGGAACCCCGGTCGCGCCTTCCAGGGGATATGGAGGCGGAGCTCCCTGTACTTATTGATGTTTGTTTCGAAGTCTCGGCATCACAAGAAATCTTCCGACAAACTGGTTGCGGCTGAAGAAATGCGCAAGCATCAGATTGTCAACGGCATCACGCCAGCGGGTGATGGTGTTCGGTCGCTCCGCGATTTCGTGCTCATAGAATTCGCCGTAGGCTGACGTGATGAAGCGGAGACGCAATCCGAACAACACGGCAACACAGGCGAGCACACCCGCGGAAAGATACTGTCCGATGATCACAAACTGGGAAAACTCCTGCCACTCGATCGTTTTGATGAAACTCCACGCGTGGAACACCTCGAGCGTGCAGAAGAGCAAAAAGAAAAACATCATCTTCTCGATGTACGCACCCTGCGGCGGATCTTTCTTGTACTGGTATCCGAAAAAGAGCAGGATCAGGCCGACGCAGAGGACACACATGTAGATCGTATTCAGGTAGATCGGCTTCAGAAGCAAGATCATGTAGTTCGACCCCGGAAGGTACGGATACAATTCTCGTACACGTATCTCGAGTGGTTCTGCGTACGCACCATTCACGCCAGGTACAATTGCCTTATTCTGGAGAAACTCCACCAACTGCTGCTCGGTGGGCATTGCGCCGTACAGCTGCTGAAACTCTCCACTGGCTTGATCCAGTTGCTTCCACTCCGCAATTGCAGGCACCGTGTACAGGTAACGCGGATTCGCAAAGTACGGGTGATAGTAGTAACCGAAGAACCCTCCGACGATCACAAAGGTGAGAAGATATTTCTGTCCGATCTTGAAGTCGCGGAAGAGCAAATCCACTGTGAGGTAACAGATCGCAAATGTTAGCAAAAAGAAATACAAACCAAGCGGGACGTATTGGAAGTAGTAATGGCGCGCCATCTCTGCACGCGGAAACAGAACCGTCCCGACGAAGTTGTAAAGATGAAAGAGGAATGATGTGCTAAAGAACGCTGCAAAGTTCATGAAAATAAATCTCGTCTTTCTCACCGTCTCATGCTTGACCAGGTAGACCGAAAGGACAAGCAACAACAATTGTATCGAATAGCTGAGAAAACTTGCCGTTGTTACCTCGTAATGGGGAAGCAAAAACGACGCGAGAAATGCCGCTATGAGCAAACTCCAGATGAGGCTTATCTTCTTGGCGAGACTCATTCGGTTGCTTCCTTAAGAAATGCGTTTGAAATATATCGAACACCAACAAGCAAGTCAAGAGAAAACGCTATTTCTTACGTCAAGTGTGCCAATCTTTGTGATTGGATAAATCAGGACATAGGTGACACTACGTAGAATCCTCTATTGACTCTCCCATTGGCATTACCTATATTTTTCAGCGTTACCACAACAAGCACAGCAAGACAGGGGGACCTTAGCCGTGCCTCTCACCTTACGTTCCGATAAGCAGGGCCGGGGAATGTGTCTCGTGAAATCGCAGCATGTGCTGTCATGCCTTCAAGGAGGGGAAAACGCCTCTCGCGCAGTGCCATCGAAGGTCTTCACCCACTAAGGATGTGAACTCGCCTTACCGATAACTCATATAACCAACAATCCAACAATTAGGGGGATACTCTCATGACACAAACAGGAAAGCGTTTCCGTTCGCTGGTTGTCGTTTTGTCGCTTGTGGCAGGCACCAACCTTGCCATTTCAAGAATCGCGGACAAGAGTGGGGTCGCAGCAATGCCCGACTCACCGCGGCCCAAGAGCGGAGTTGCGGCTATGCCCGACTCACCGCGCCCCAAGAGCGGTGTGGCTGCAATGCTTGACTCGCCGCGTCCCAAGAGTGGCGTCGCAGCAATGCCCGACTCGCCGCGCCCCTGAATTAGCACCAAGGGTATTTGAAGCGCCGTCCGGTTGCATGATCGGGCGGCGCTTTTTTTTGTCGTACGCGCAGCGCACGTTCAAGACTTTTTCACTATATTGAAGACACATGCGAGACAGTTTTGTTTCAGATTTCTTTCGCTTGAGGAATGGACCAGGATTTCGTCGTTGTTCAGCAGGAGGCGGAGATACGGTGGAAACGTTACGCTGTGCATATTACACTCTTCGTTCTCACGTTCTTCACCACAACGCTTGCCGGCGTCGAGTGGCTCGTCAAGAATCCGTTCGAGCTTTCGAATTTCCCCTCGGGACTGACCTACTCCCTGCTCATCCTCGCGATGTTGAGCGCGCATGAGTTTGGGCATTACTTTGCCGCGCGGTATCATGGCGTCAAGACCACCCTGCCGTTCTTCATTCCATTTCCCCCGTTTCTGTTGATCAATAATTTCGGAACGATGGGAGCTGTCATCCGCATTCGTTCTGCCATCCCGTCGCGCAAAGTCCTGTTTGATATCGGCGCGGCAGGGCCTATCGCAGGATTCGTCGTCACGGCTATCACGCTGGCGATCGGCTATAGCACTCTTCCCTCCAAAGAATATCTCTACACGATTCATCCCGAGTACGCTTTGCTTCCCGCCATCCCTGAAACGGGTCTCCGTTTTGGCGAGACGGCTTTTCTCAAACTCTTCGAGTATCTCTTTGCCCCAAGCGGTGCGTTCATTCCTCCGATGAATGAAATCTACCATTACCCGTTTCTGTGCGTCGGTTGGTTCGGCATGCTGGTGACCGCGATGAATCTGATCCCCATCGGACAGCTGGACGGCGGACACATTTCCTACGCCATGTTCGGCAACCGCTATCATACCATTGCGCAAACTGCATTGGTCATTCTCGTGTTGCTCGGTTTGTCGAGCCTGCTGCCGGAACTGGGCATAGACTTCAGATACGGCTGGTTCGGGTGGTTCATCTGGGCGATGATTCTGATTTTCATGATGCGATCGATCAACCTTCGGCGTCCGCCGCTCGAAGACGACACACCGTTAGATCCGACGCGCATGGCGCTCGGGTGGTTGTGCGCCGCAATCTTCATCGGATGCTTTTCGCTTGTTCCGATGACATGGCCCCTCCAGTAGGTTCTTGACATTCGGAATCGATTTGGATACCTTTTCAACACTCATTCAGTAGAATAAAAGGAATCTCTATCGGCGCGTTGGTACGGTTCATCATTCAGCAAACTCAACGTGCCGGCATATGAGTTCGACAAAACACGCAAGCAGAAAGCCGAGCATTCATTGTCGCAGCTCGATACATGAATCCTCGGCTTTTGCATTACCGACGACATCTATGCCAAAGCTCTCTCGTCTCATTTCGCCCGTCGCGTTCGCCCTCATGACGATGACGGGATGTGAGGACTCTCAATTGGGGACCGTTGATGTCAACCTGAATGTTCCTGTTGTCAGCAGTCCCGTTGTAACGCCGGACAGCATCTACATAGACGCCCTCACTCCTCAGAACGGCCGCTACCCAATCAGCGCAGTTGTCAGCGTCCACGTTGCGTCGGCCGACGGGGCTCCGACGGTGACTGCAACGGTGGTTCGGCCGGGCAGCACGGAGGCCGTCGCCGAAGTCACGCTTCGAGATGATGGGGTCAATCCCGATCAAACCGCTCGAGATAGTACGTTCACGGCGCAGGTTGCGTTCACGATCGAGCGGGCACGTGCGGGACGCTACCGCGTTCGGTTTCAGGCGACGACCGCCTCGGGCGCGATCAGCAATATCCTTGAACGCGCGTTGAAGTTAGGAAGACGAAACTCACCTCCTCTCCTTCGCAGCGTCGAGATGCCGGATTCGATCAGCGTTCCGGTGAACGACACACTTCGAGTTCAGTTCACGGCGACGGTGTCCGACTCCGACGGGCTGGCCGATATCCGCGAGGTGGCCTTCCGCCGCATTGCGCCTCCCGATCCCACAAAATTTTTTATGAAAGATGATGGAGGGCGTGAGCCTCCGGTTAACATCGGCGGCATTCTTGTGGGCAGCGGCGACGATGTCGCCGGCGACGGCCGATATTCCTTCCTCATTCCTATCACCCCATCGGCTACGCGCAGGACAAATGTGTTTTTGTTCCAGGCGGTCGACTCGTTTGGTGATACAAGCCGCTCTATCATTGATTCACTTTCGGTCCGCTGATGATGAGACGTGCAGCAAGCATCCTCGTTTATTTCATAGTCCTGGCCCCAAGCGCAGCAGCTCAGGTTGAGGCATTGAGTTCTCCACGGCTTTCCACTTCAGGATCGTTAGGCAATCTGCTGCCGAGCAACTCTATCTCTCAGATTGCAGCACAGGGTACCGAGCTCTACATCGGTACAAGCAAAGGACTTGCCCGGACAAGCGATGGCGGTGCAACATGGGAAAGCTTTCGTTCCGTTCCTGAGTTCGCGAACGACGGCATTTTCTCGCTCGCCGTTCGCGGCAGTACCATCTGGACAGCCACCGGCTTCAACAAGCCTCTCAAAGACGAACCTAACCGGACAGTCCAGACCGGCTCAGGCTACACGTATTCCCTCGACGGCGGGGCAAGCTGGACGCATGTGCCGCAACCCCTTGATGCCCCCGACGACAGTATCGTGATGTACGGAGCGAATCGGATCAACTTTCTTCCCATCATCGTGCCTGAGCAGAATGTGACATTCGATCTTGCCTTCACGGACAGCGTCGTGTGGATTGCAAGCTGGTCCAGCGGCATACGACGATCAACCAACCGCGGACAAACGTGGATTCGGACGGTTCTTCCCGCGGACAATCGGAATTCCATTTCCCCTGCCGATCAACTCGGCGGGTACATCATGGACCCCCGCCGCAACAACAACTTCCTCGGCTTTGCCGTGTATCTGGAGGATGACACAACCATCTGGGCCGGCACCGCCGGCGGCATCAACAAATCAACGGACGGCGGCGTGAGCTGGGTGAAGTTCTCCGCACAGAATCAAGTCGCACACATCCTCGGCAACTGGGTGATCGCCATTGACGGACAGCAGATCGGAACACGCAAACGCATCTGGTGCACCAACTGGAAGGCGGAAGACCCCAACGAACAGTTTGGCGTAAGCTATACCGACGATGGCGGGCGCATCTGGCACACCTTCCTGCACGGCATCAAGGCGTACGACTTCGCTTTCAAAGACTCGATCGTCTATATCGCAACCGACGAAGGGATGTTCCGATCTTCCGACGGCGGCGAGTCGTGGACGCAATCGGGCACTATCGTTGACCGGGTCTCGGGACACAGACTGGTGAGCCGACAGTTCTTTTCCGTCGGTGTCATCGGCGACACTGTGTACTGCGGCAGCGGTGAGGGATTGGTGAAGACGGTGGACAATGCAACGCATCCGTTCGGCCAGTCGTGGCAGGTTCTGCGCGCATTTCGTTCTGTCGGAACGACAAACAGCACGTATGTCTATCCCAATCCCTTCTCGCCCAAGCAGGAAGTTGCTCGCGTCCATTACAGTACCGGAGGGCGGAGTGCCCTCGTCACGGTAGAGGTTTTCGATTTTGGAATGAACCGCGTCCGCACGATCATCAAGGACGCGCAGCGTTCAGGTTCCGGCGAGCATGATGAAATCTGGGACGGCCTAGATGACGCGAAACGTCAGGTTGCCAACGGAGTTTATTTCTACCGCGTAATCGTTGACGGCAGCGAGGCGTCGTGGGGAAAGGTGATGGTGCTGCAATGATCCTTCGACTTCATTCGATGCGACAAACGGCATCGGAGCTCGCCGCCCTCTTTCTGAGAGTGATGGCCGGAGCCATCGTCGTAGTCATCATCGTTGGGTCAATCACTTCCGCAATTGCTCAGATTGGCGGGAAAGCCGGCGCGTACAGTCGCATGGGATTCGGCGCCCGTGGCCTGGGCATGGGCAACGCACTCACGGCAGTTACGACCGGTGACGCTGTCGGCTACTACAATCCGGCAACGCTGCCGTTTGCCGAGTATCGCACCATCTCCGCTTCCTTTGGCATTCTTTCTCTTGATAGAAGACTGAACTTCCTCAGCTTTGTCCAGCCGCTGGGACAGGGGAACGACACTGTGACAAACCGCCCGCGTGCCGGTCTGGCCGTCGGCATCATCAACTCCGGCGTGACAGGAATTGATGGCCGAGATTCCGATGGCGAACCGACAGGACTGCTGCAGACGTCGGAGAATCAGGCGTTTCTCAGCTTCGGGACGAGTCTGAAAAACCGGCTTGCTCTCGGCGTCACTATCAAGTATCTGTATCACCATCTGTACACAAGCGTCAACTCCTCAACCTTCGGATTCGATCTCGGCCTTCTCTATCCCATCTCTGATCACCTCACGATCGGGGCGACGGCACGGGATTTCAGCTCCAAGTACAGTTGGGATACGAAAGGCGTTTATGGCGAGCAGCGCGCGGCGACAACGACCGACAAATTCCCGCGTCTGTACACCATCGGGGCGGCGTACCGGCTGCCCGACACGCTCGGTGTCGCTGCCGTGGATATGGAGTTGAGCGATCAGTCCACGCTTCAGCTCAAAGTGGGAGTCGAGATCGCTGTCCTTCCGGAGATTACTGTACGAGCCGGACTCGATAGAATTGACCTGAAGGAAAAAGGCATGGGCGTCCGTCCGTCCTTCGGCTTCTCGGCAAGAAGAGATTTCGATGCATGGACGCCGGCGCTGAACTATGCCTTCGTCGTGGAGCCGTTCACAAGTTCGGGCATGCATATGATTTCGATTTCGGTGAGATTTTGAGAGAACGTATGAACCGGCAACGCTTTCCTTTGCTATCAGCTTTCGCTGTATGTCTTCTGCTTGGCACGCACGGCGGGTATGCGCAGGCGGGAAAATCGGGAATGGCATTTTTGAAGTTAGGCGTTTCGGGCCGCGCTGTTGCGTTGGGTGATGCCATGAGCGCAAGTGCCAACGGCGCAGCAGCCACCTACTACAATCCCGCCGGTCTTCTCGGTCCGGAGAACGGATCAACCCAATTCCTCCTCATGCATCGGGAATGGATTCAGGACATCCGCACGCAGTTTCTCGGAGTCAGCGTGCAGCTTGACGATGAGAACGCCCTCGGCCTCTCGATCAACACGGCAACCGTTTCTGACATCCAAATCCGCACGCGACCGGGAAGCGCCGAAGGAACGTTCACGTCTCGCGACTACGTCCTCGCGGCGTCGTACGCGCGACGCTTCTCCGACCGATTCCAACTCGGCGTAACGGGAAAGTTTCTCTTCGAGAAAATTTTTGTAGACGACGCCCACGGCCTTGCCTTCGACGTCGGCGCGCAGTACCGGACGCCGATAGAAAACCTGCGTGTCGGCATCGCGCTCGCAAACCTGGGAAGCATGAATGCGCTGCGCACCGAGAAGATCACGCTCCCCTCTCTCCTTCGCCTTGGCCCGGCTTACACGCTGGACATCGAGAGCCTGACGGCGCAGCTGATGATCGCATCCGATTTCCTCTACATCGTTCCAGAAAAGCGATCGTACGTCAATGCAGGCGCGGAGCTGCTGATCAACGATATGGTCGCGGCACGCATCGGGTTGCAGGCGGGATCGAGCGCGCGCAGATTTGCCGGCGGCCTTGGCGTTCGTCACGGGATGTTCGGGATTGATTACGGCTTCGCTCCGCTCTCGGAGAACCTCGGAAGCGCCCACACGTTTTCCATTACCGTCACATTCTGAAGGGAAGAAATGATGAAGAGACGTTCCGTTCTTCTTGCACTTGTCGCTGTTGCGCTGAATCTTCAGGCCGGCGAGAAGTCACTGAAGTGGTTCTCTTTCAACGATGGACTTGCTGAGGCGAAGAGGACGAACAGGAAAGTCCTGGTTGATGTGTACACGGATTGGTGCGGGTGGTGCAAGAGAATGGATTCTCAGACCTATGTGAGCGGCGACGTTGCGGGCTACCTGCAGAAGCGGTACGTCGTTATCAAACTCAACGCCGAATCCGACCGGACGCTCACGTACAAGGGCCAGCAATACACCGAGCGAGAACTCGCCGCGGCCTTCGGCATTGAGGGTTACCCCAGCACACTCTTCCTCCGCGCCGACGGCGAGCCGATTACCATCTACCCCGGTTTCGCCGATGCGAAGCTGTTCATGAACGTTCTCTCCTTCATCGCCGAGGATCACTACCTGACAACGAAGTTTCAGGATTATGTTGCCGGAAGGAAGTAAACACGTTGTGATGAGACGGCCCAGTTCTAAGGTGATGAAAGCGCACGACGTTACGGCACGCCTCATTCATTCGTGAACTCAGCGCGCAACTCACTTGTTCGCAATGTGCCTCGCGTCGCGCCGTTGCTGCAGGCGAGATTCGGGATCCCCCATGACTTACTCTTTCTGCTTTCCCGTTTCCATCATCCGACGGAATGCCGTTCGTACCTCTTCGAGGGGCAACTGGCGCATGCACGGATGGTCAATCGGACAGTGAAGGAGATTGCAGACGAGGCAATCGAGCTGCTCATTTCTCACCCAACCGTGAATTGTACCGTACGGCCCTTCCGGATACGTCGGTCCGTATAGACAGAGGATCGGCACGCCAAAGCCCGAAGCGAGATGCATCGGGCCGGAGTCGTTCGCCACAATCGCCGAACAGCGCGCGAGCAAGGCAAGATTGTTGGAGAGAGATGCTCGAGGTGCGAGGAGGGCCGCTTCGCCGCAGAGACGTTGAATCTCGACCGCGTCGGCTTCGTCGGCGGGACCCCACACGATGAGAACACGAGCGTTGTATTCCTCTGCTAAGGCCCGCGCGATCTCCGAAAATTTCTCCGGCTCGCATCGCTTGGAGGGCCAACTGCCCGCCGGCAGGATGCCGAGAACGAATCTGCCGTTGAGTTGATATGCGTTCCAGAACTCCGTGGCGTACGCACAATCCTGTTCCGAGAGAGGATAGCAAACGCCGGTGTTCACAACCGGGACGCCGATGGCCCGCAGCGCCTGGAGGTTGACTTCTGCCCCGTGCAGTTTTTCGCGCTGTGCTTCACCGACGATCGAGTAGAGATGGCGGCGCCATCCGTAGTCGAGTCCCACCCTGTACCTTGCCCCGCTGAAAAACGTCATCACCGCCGAGCGGGGGTTGCCGAAAAGATCGATCACCAGATCGTAGCGCTGTCTCCGAATGTGCCGAATGACGGAGAGGGGATGCATCGTTTCCTTCTCCAGGACGAAAACGGCATCCACGCGCGTCTCTCGTGCAATTGCTTCCTTCCCTGCTTTCTCCACACAATACTCAATTTGCGCCGACGGAAAATAATTCTTCAAACTCTCGAGAACAATCGTGGAGAGAAAGACGTCGCCCAGTCCCCCTAACTTGATGATGAGAATTTTTCGGACAGCCTCGGGCGGAATCGTCATCGTACGTTATCCAACAGCATGAACGTGTAGTCGGCGTTTGCTGCAGACGAACGCCGTTGCCTGGTCTTTTCCTCATACACACATTCCTCGAACAGCGGGCACACATCGCAGCGAGGATGAGCCGACCGACAGATTGCGCGTCCGAACCGGATGAGGTTTGTGTGGAGAGAATAGCTTTTGCCTTTCGGCACCAACGGTTTCATCTGCTCGTATGTTTTCTCCGGCGTTGCCACGCCGTTGACGAGTCCAAGACGATTACAGATGCGATGCACATGAGTGTCCACAGGAAACACATCTCTCCCTAACGAAAACAGCAGAACGCACGACGCCGTTTTGAAGCCGACACCGTTAAGTGCGGTCAGCTCCTCAATCACCTGCTCATCGGATTTCCGTCGCAGCGCGGACAGGTCGAACCTGCCGTAGCGGCGCTGCACCGCCGCCAGCGTCTCTTTAATGCGACCGGCTTTCTGGTGCGCCATGCCGCCGACGCGAATAGCCGCACGAACGCGTTTCAGCGGGGCGGCCGCCACGTGCTGCCACGTGGGAAATCTCTTTCGCAACTCCGTATACGCTCGGTAACTGTTCTTGTCGTTGGTGTTTTGCGAGAGGATGGTGGCAATGAGCATATCGAGCGGCGGTGGAAGGGAACGCTTCTGCCTGGGAACGCCGAGGTGGCGTTCGAGGACGCGGGCAACGCGGAGAGTCTTGGCCCGCAGCCGCGAACGAGCGTCGGACATCACGTGACTTCCTCGAAGACGTCGGGCAGCGAGACGTTCTCGAAGAACTCCGCGTGCAGTCTGTTGACGGCCTCATGGAGACGCTCGCCCTCGATGACCAGCGTGATATTCACATCCGACGCACCGAACGAGACCATCGAAATCTCTATCCCCTCCAGTGCGCGGAAGACTCGTGGGAGGACGCTTGTTGTTCGGCGCATGCCTTTCCCGACCAAACACACACTGCCTTTATGTTGCAGGACTTCGACGCGGCCGAACTTCTCGAGTTCATGCACCAGCCCATCAGTCAGGAGAGCCGAATCCATCGAGAAGGCAAGCTCATACTCGGACGTCGTGGCGACACCGGTGGTGATGCCGTGGCCGGTGAGCACGTTGAAGAGTTCTTCCCAGAAGACGTACTGGCTGAACCGGCGGTGTGGCGAGACGGCTACGACGGCCACGTTGCCCCTGTGGGCAACGGACTTCACCAACGCCTGTCCAGCGGAATCACTCCAGGCATGAAAGTCCACAAGCGTTCCGCTCCCGTCACGCTTTGAGTTGAGAATCTGCACGGGAATGTTCTTTTCGATGACCGGCAGCATCGTGCGAGGATGGAGGACTTTTGCGCCGAAGTACGACAGCTCGAACGCCTCTTCAAAGGACATGCGCTTCAATTTCTTGACCGAACGAACGACACGCGGATCAGCGGTGAGAATGCCGTCCACGTCGGTCCAAATTTGCACACACTCGGCATTCATTGCTCCGCCGATAATCGAGGCCGAATAATCGGAGCTTTCGCGACCCATCGTTGTGTACTCGCCGCTCCGCGTCATACCGATGAACCCCTGCGTCACAGGAACCTTCCCCGCGTTCAGCAGGGGGCGCACGGTCTTCTCCAGATGTGCGACGACGAGTTCGGTCACCGGCTGCGCGCGACCGAAGTTGTCATCCGTTATCATGAATTCCTTCGCATCAATCCACACGGCATCAACTCCCGCTTCCTGCAACCCCGCAGCGATAATGCGGCTGGAAAGCCGCTCGCCGTACGAACAGATGGCGTCCATCGTCCGCGGCGTCAGCTCTCGGAGAATGGCAATGCCCTTGACAATCGTCTTGATGTCGGCAAGATGGTTGTAAAACGTCTCCTCAAGCTCGGCGGCAAGCGAGCGGTTGTTGAGCAGGTTGTCGAGAATCGTGTTGTGACGTTCGAACAGCTTCGTGACGATGCGGATTGCATCCTGTTCATTTCCAGCGGCGGCCGTACGCGCCGTCAGTTCCAACTCATTGGTCGCTTTGGCGATGGCTGAAATGACGACAACAGGCCGATGGGCGAGATGCGCCTGCACAATGCGAATGACATTGCGCATCGCGGCAGCATCCTCATTCGAGGTGCCGCCGAATTTCATGACGATCATGGAACGACGTTACCGGATCAAGACCAACTTTCGCGTTGATGAATGTGCCCCGACGATCAGCCGGTAGTAATAGACGCCGCTAGCAAACCCGGCGGCATCCCAGGCAACAACATACCTCCCCGGTTTCAGGTCCGCGTTGATCAACGCCGCAACCTCACGGCCCAGAGCGTCATAAATCTTCAGCGACGCGCGTCCCGACTCCTGCTTCCCTGCCGGTAGCTTAGGAACCGTGAACGGAATCCGTGTCTGCGCGTTGAACGGGTTCGGATAGTTCTGCTCGAGTGCAAACGCCGCGGGGAGTTCTTCTCCGCCGGCGACGCTGCTCACCGTAGAGTCCCGATACTCCACCACCCGCATCTCGTCAAAATAGAACCCGTCGCCGCGCAGACTGCTATTGGTGACAAGATTGAATCGGAGCTTGATCTGCTGGCCTGCATACGGCGCAAGGCTGATGGATTCCCAACCCCACGTTCCCATGTTTCCTGTGTACGCGGGTTGACCGCCCACCGACGTTGTGAATCGTCCCGCAAGGGCCGTCCATGTCGAGCCGTTGTTCGTGCTGATTTGCAGTCGGACGTAATCGGATGCAGCCTGATTGGCCCACCGGGCAAAGAATTCCAGGCGCGGGTTGGAGATGCCGGCAAGGTTGATGGGCGTTGTGAGCGTGAGTGTGTTGTTCGTACTGTTGGCAACGTTGCCGTAGCGACTGTCCGCAATGGAGCGAGTGCCCCTGTAGGCCATCACGAACGTCGTATCCCACTGCACGCCGTTACCGGCCGGCGTCCATCGGCCGATGCCGGCTTCCGCATCTTCATAAAACGCAACTGCCGGATAGCCGACAACGATTGAAAGCGTGTCGCGAGACGTCTCGATGCCGTCTTGCGTCGTGATTGCGATGAATTTCATCTCGTCGCCGGTTGCAGCGGAGGCGCTGATGCTGAACTCGAACGGCGCGGCATTGACCGCTGCAGCGCGTGGCGCAATCGTCGGATAGGCGGCGTTAGAGGTAATGGCCGTCGCATGCGGATAGAGCGACTGGACGGAAACGGTGACGTTCTGTGCCGGCAGGGATACGCCTTTGTTCCGCACGGTTATGGTAAAGCGGAGCGTATCGCCTCGTAGACAGTAGCCGCGTCCGACAATCTCGAATGCGTGATAGTCGGCAAAGGCGCCAGCAATCCACGTCATGTATTTGCACGCGAGGAGATTTTCCTGCGCGATGGGAACGATCTCGGCCCGCGCGGGCCAGAAGCCGCTTCCTCCCATCTCCGGCGTCCACGCATAGCAGCCGAGATCATGGTGGAGATAGTCGCGTGTCGTTCCGTTCGAATTGTAGGAGAGCATCTGATACACCGTCCCGTACAGATAATTGTTCTCTCGCGTGAAGTCGCTGGCATACTCGGCATAATACTCGTAGGAGATGACAGTATCCTTGTAGCTGTAGGGATTGAGGTAGCGTCCCGCCACCGAGTGTGCAGACATAGCAATGGACGGAAGCTTCTGCATCGTATAGTTGCGGATGGCGCGGGTCTCAGGCTCCGAAAGCGGCGCAGGCCCGCGATAGGTGTCCGAGGAAGGCATCGGACTCGAACCGACGTTGTCGTACCCCCACATGTAGTTGTAGTTGCGATTCAGGTCAACCCCGAAGCTGCCGTCCCCGTTGTTGCGACGGTTCTTGCGCCAGCTGCCGCCGCCGTTGGGACTGATGGATTGGTTGTAAAAGTAGCCATCGGGATTCACAACGGGAACGAAACAGATGCGCCGGTTATTCACCAGGTAGGTCGCTTCGGGATCGGTGCCATAGTTATCCAACAGCCAGTAGAGGTAGTACATGATGGTGGCCATTGATTGGGGCTCGCGTGCGTGGTGCAGCGCGTCGAAGTGGACCACCGCTTCGCCGGGTTCAGCCTGCCCGGGGTTGTCCGAAATCTCCACCCCCCAAATCACTCTGCCCTGTTCCGTGACGCCGAGCGATTCCTTGGGAGTGATGATGTTCGGAAAGAGCAAGCGCATGGAGTCCAACTGCACAACAACCTCGGCGTACGTCAGATATCCGCCCATCGAGCCGTACCGGAAGTCTCGGACTCCATTCTCTTCGAGAATGCGTCGGCTCAGGTCCATCGCACTCTCCGTCGCCGACGGCCGGTTGCGGTGGTATTCGTCCATATCCGCAATGAGAATGGTATGAGGAATGCCGGCCGCGCGGAGTGTCTCCACGGCATCCCGATTGATCACAACATCAATTCCTTCCTGCAGCGTACCGGTGTAGTGATCGAGGTCGATTCCCAGCCGCTGCATGGTTTCAATGTCAGTCGCCTCGCGAACGTGGATTCTCACCTTGGAGTAGGTCGAGTACCTGTCACCGGCATGCAGGGAGTTGGTGAGAAGGGCGAGAGCGGCAAGAAGTGTGAGCAGGGCATTCATGACATTCTTCCTTCGATCATCCAAAAGAAAAAGAGGGAGCCGAGCAACTCCCTCCTCACAACGCTTTCATTCGGCATTCAGCGCGCCTGTCTGAGAA
>JBBIRR010000045.1:0-29102 GCA_037441705.1 Ignavibacteriales bacterium | reverse complement strand
TTGCTAAAAACCAAAAATGGAAAACGGAAAAAGTCGTCCCGGGAATTTGTCGAGTTGTCTGCCCGAAGCGTTAAATGTAGTCGTGCGAAATTGATTGTCCTGTCGTTAACCAAGTCCGTAAGACACTGAATTACTGTCCCCCGAAACCGAACTGAAATAAAAAGCGCAACACTGAAAACCTACGTCCAAGTCTGCCGAAAAAGGACGAAGGGGACAGTCATTCAGTGTCTAATGAAACTCTCGTCAATGGTTGTGCTGTCGGTTTTGCACGGTTGCAGTTAACTCCCGTAACTACGCAACGCCTATTGCGTCTATTATCCCAAAACGGCATGATAGACGCAATGCGTTTATTTCTCTCTTGGTGCTCTGCGGCAAGCTACCACGTTCGATTCAAAAACGCAAGGGGTTGTCGTCACATCAACACGTTGCATGCCGGGCATAAGACCGCCAACGCCACAGGCTGTCCGAGGGGTGTGGGCATTGAAGGCAAAGCCCGAGGGGCGTTCGGTGGTGCAGTTGCCCTTTTGCTTCCCTGTGCTGGATGCATCCCGGTCGAAGAACCGCACCCGCTACGCGACCTCAACCTTGAACCTCAAACCCCAAACCTCAAACCGCGCTTGGACAGCAGCGCTCAGCATGACGGAGTCGTCTAAACCCCGCCCTTCCGTCACGGCGCTGTGCGTATGGCGCGTAAGCCGCGACGGCCGATCCCTCCGTCATTCTGAGCCTCGCTTCTCAGAGGCGAAGAATCCAGAACGAGAATCAACCTGAATCCTGCATCTTGCATCCTGCATCCCGTGCATCCTGAACCCTGAACCTCGAACCTCAAATCTCAAACCCCGAACCCGAACCGACCCGCGCCTTTGCACGCTCACGTTCCCCCCTCCCGTTACGGCACAGGGTTGTGTGCATAAGCCGTGACGCCCGAACGCTGGTGTCACCCTGAGCGCAGTCCCACCGTTTTTAGGTGGGACGGAGTCGAAAGGTGTGACGTGCCAGCAGGCAGGTGTAGGGACGCGGCTCCGCCGTGTCTGATGTGAGGAATGCTGAATGCTTGCCTTGATGCTGCGCGGTGTCTGCACGCCCACGGCGACATGCCGGAGGCATGTCCCTACAGCAGGTTCTCGGGTTCTGGATGCTTCGCGTTTGGAAAGCAACGCTCAGCATGACGAAGGGAAGCGCTGTGATCCCAAATCCTGAATCGTGAATCCTGCCTCTGAACCTCAACCCCACCGCCTAAAACCTCTGCGTCACATTCAGCGTGCCGATCAACTCGTCGAAGTTGCGCGAAGGGAACGTGCCGCCGCGAAATGTCGTCATCCCCACACTTATCCCGATGCTCGTCATCGGAGCGATTTGATACGCGGACGCAAGGCTGTTGCGGAGGGTGGTGCTTGAGCGGATGAACGATGCCGCAGAGGAGAGCGTTGTGGTGAGTTTGTTCTCGAGAGCGCGGTAGGACGCCGCAAGGCTGTAGGTCTGCGTGGTCTGGCTACCGAACGAACCGACCTTGTAGGTCACAACGGATATGGATGGCGAGAGCGTGAGCGACGTGCCGACCGGAATCGCCGCCCCCAGCGTTGCCGAATGGCCGGTCGAGCGCGAGCCTGAACGCAACGGCACATCGTCGCCGGAGTGTTGGAAGATATAGCTGAACGTCACCGCCTGCACCGCGCTTCCCGGCGGCAGCGTGAAGATCTGGTTCGTGCCCAAGATGAGATTGCTGAAGGCAACGCGCATGGTGTCGTTCGTTGCATCGTTACTCATCACGACGTAGTTGGCAAGGACATTCGACGTCCAGATGGATGCAGGCCGGAACGTAACATTCGCGCCGTAGAGGTTACGCACCAGAGTAAAGGTCTTTTGGTCCAGAAGGTTGTCGTTCTGCCGTGTGTACGTCAACGATACCGACCAATCCGCAATGCGAAATGAGGGAGCGAGGAGAAACTCCTGCTGGTCATTGAACAGCGACGCAACGCCGAGCGAATTGTAGCCCGGACCGATCCATTTGTACCCGCCTCGCACCGAGACATTGTCAATCTCGACCTGAACTTCCGAAGTGACCGCCACATCTACATTCGAAGTGATGTTTGCTCGATACAGATCCTTCACAAAACCCGGCAGTTTTATCGTCGTATCGGACGCAACACGCATATCGCGTGTAAACAGGCTGACCGACGCTTCGGTCTTCCACTGAAGGCGGTTGTCGAAGAACTTGAGGTTGCTCAGAATGCCGCCGATCAGGTTCTCTTGCGGCGTCACTTCGTAGCCGCGCAGCGGATTGGCGGACGGATTGAGTGTATCAATCGGCATCTGTCCTGAAGAAAGCGGTGGCAGTGAAGAGATCTCGTCACGCACGCGAAGGAACATGAGATCAACGTACCCGCCTGCTTCCGTGCCGATGCCGAGCTTCCCGCCGTAGAGATACCGATCGAATGCTCCGTCACTTGCGCCGCCCGGCACCGCTCGCTTTGTAAATCCCCCAAGAGCGGAAAATCGCAACAGTCCCGGATTGATACTCACAGCCCCGCCGCGCACAAGAATGCCATTGAAAGTGTAGTCGGAATACGAGTCGGAGAAATCGCCGAGATGCGCTTTGCCCCAGGACCACGTGGGATGCAATCCAAATTGGTTGATGTTCTGGCGCGCGCCGCTCCCTTCGGTCGAAAGGAGAAAGTCGAAGTTCAGCGAAAGCGCGTCGAACAGCGTCAGGGTTGGACGCAGGAACAATCTGCCTGTTGACGAAGGTCGCCGCTTGTTCTGTCCCCGGATGCTGTACCATTCGCCGTACGTTCCCATCTCTCCGGAAAAAGCAACGGTGCGTGTGCCGGGCAATCCGGGAACCTGCGCGTGTGCCGACGACATGAGCACGGCAATCAACGCAGTGGCCGTTCCCCACCATCTCCAATGGATCATCGAGGTCTTTGGTGTGATCATGATGTCGTCACCTGGCGACCGTGACCTGGACTCTCTCACTCAGCGGCGACTCCGCTCCCGATTCGGTAATCACTTTCACCGCGTAGGCATACACTCCGGCGCCGAGGAGGTCGGTATCGGTGAAGGCCGGCTGTTGAGATGCAAAGGATTTGTACTGCGTGAGGGAGGCGTTCGGCGCCGAACGATACACGACGTAGTAGAATCGTTCTTCTTTCTTCGGAATGTAGAACCACGAAAGCAGCACGCGTCGCTGCGCCTCATCGTATGTTGCCCGCAGCGCCGATGGTGCCGATCGAACTCCCACATCGTAGGGGCGCGCCTGTACCGCCAGCAGCGCCATGGCGCGCAGCCCCGTGCTGTCCAGAGCCTCGATCTGGTATTCATACATGATGTTCTGCTTCACCGCCTTGTCGGTGTACGTTCCCTCCGTTCGGGCGAGCGTCGCGAGCAGCGTCCAGCGTGTCTCCCCTTGCATGCGACGATAGAGAAGATGCGACTTTACGTCCTCGCTGGTGCTCGGCACCCACCGGAGTGTAACAGACGAATCGCTGACACGCACATCGCTGAACACAGGCGCTTCCGGCGGCACTCGGTCGGGACGGCGCAGCCCCAACGGCGGCGTCATCTCCGAATGGTTGTACCGATTGTTCACGGCGGCGATCCTGTAATAGACGAAGCGCGTGAGTGTATTGACCTCGACCGTGTCAACGAAGAGCGTGTCCCTCCATACCTGATTGGCAATCTGCGTGAACTCGTGGTCGAGCGCGTTTGCGCGTAGCACGCGGTACCCCAGAATGTTCCGCTCGGTGTTTCTCCTCCACCGCAAGCGGACGACGCCGTTGGTATCAATCATCCCCGTCAAACCTTTCGGCACGGCGGGCGGCATGGTATCAATCAGGAAGCCGTAGAGCGGCAGCGAAGGCGAGACATTGCCGGCCGTATCTACGGAAGCAACAAGATAGTACGGCTCGTTGTCCGAAGCGGCTTCGTCGGTGTAACTGCGCGCCGTCTTGGGCAGAGGCCGCGGCGTTAGCGGGCGGAAGTTGCTGTCGGAGAATGCGCTGCGCGAAACGACGAAACCCGCGAGGTCGGGATCAAGCTCCAGCATCTCCCACGTCAAACGAATACGCGTCGCGCCGATCTGTTCGGGATTCTTCACCAGCGGCGGAACGGGCGGCGTGAGATCGCGAGCCATTGCCTCGACCTCCCCAGCCGCACCAAGCTCACCGAACGCGTTGATCCCGCGTACCTGATAACGATACCGCCTGTAGTTGATGACGGTCGAATCCGTGAACACCCCGATGCCGATTTGATTCGCCTCGCGGCTGACAACAAGCGCGATGGAGAGAGGATTCAGCTTCCGGTACGTGCGGCCATTATCTTCCGAACGATACACGTTGTATCCCGTGTACTCATTCTGGCGTTGTCCTTCCCACCGCAACTCGATACGCCTGTCGAGACCGCGAGCCGTGAGATTGACCGGCGGCGGTCCGACGACGTCGGGCCGAACATCCACAGTCACTTCGCCGGGGTCAATACGGTAGTCTCGACGTTCAAGAAGAGAAATGCGATACGTATATCGTTCCCCTCGCCGAACGGTTCGGTCAACGTAGCGTAAGCCCAAGGCATGGGCGACAAGCGGATCGTTATCGGCGGCAAAGAGTGCGAGACTGTAGAAATTCGTTGCCAGCTCTGCCGCAGCGCCGAGCGTGTCGCGTCCGCTCGGAATCAATTCCAGCAACGCTGAGTCTCCCCATACCGCTTGCAGTGCAAGAGGAAGGTATTGGTTGTTGCGATCGGCTTCGATGGCAGCAGCCATTTGATCGGGAAGCCACGGGTGAAGCGTATCCGGCGTCAGTCGTGTGAACGGTCCCGTTCCGCTGCGCCGTTCGATCACGTAGCCTGTTCTGTTGGCGACATACCAGCCGTGGGGTGTTGTCGGCGCCCAACGCAGCACAACGGAATCGTTGCTTGCTCGCGCAATCACCTTGATCTGCGCGAAGCCGGGATCGCGTATGGCGCCGCCCAGCTCAAAAGTATTCAGCGTATCACGCTGCTGCGCAGCGATGATCGTCGGGAGCGCAAAGACGGAAAAGAAGAACAGCCGCGTTCTCATATTCTACACTCCGTTCCTTTACTGAACTGGAATGAACAATAACCGCTCACAAGGCCGCCGAGAATGTTGTAGCGTCCTGCAATCGTCCCCTTAATCCAGAGGGGATTCGGACCGCCGGCTTCTAACAGCGCGGCAGCGCTCACGCCGAGGATTTCGAAATTGCCCCGATAACCGACGTAGCGGTCACGGCACCATCTGCACAACCAGCAGTACCATGGCCCGCAGGGCTTGTAGGTCCAGAATCCGACATCAACATACAACCCGATCGAAGCGTTGACCCACGCATAGAGCTGGCCTTGTGCCTGCCAGCCGTTAATGCCTGTGCAGCGCGTCTGCTTCAGCACGGCGATATCGAATCCGCCGCCGGCACTCACCTCACCATAAAAGATGGAGTAGGTGACGCGCCCCGTGCTGAACGAGATGGACGCACCGAAGGCGAACCCGCTGCCCGCAGCAATCCGGCTGTCGCGGTTGGAAGACGGACTGCCGATCACACGGCGCACTTGTTCGGGCGGAGGTGGCGGCGGGGGAAGATTCCTTCCCATCATCAAGTACGCTTGCGTCTGCAGCCAGCTCGTCATCCGCAGATTGAACCGGCTATTCGGTTCGCCGATCTTGATGTACCACGTTGCAGGTTCGACATGAATCACTGTCTGACCCGTGCCGGTCACCGGCGTGGCGTTGATTGTTACGTTGAAGACACCGTGCAGCGTACTCTGCGGAAAGTTGTAGGTGATGTCGCAGAACATCGTCACCTTTGCGTTCTGGCGCGCGGTCACTTCCGCCATCATGTAGCCGTTGCCCTGGAACGTAATGCGGTTCATCGAGAGAGAACCCGTGCTCGTGCGCTGCAGTTCGATCTCGAGAACGACATCACAGTTGAACGCAACCGACGACGGATACGTCCCCAGCACAACCATCGCTTTGAAGCCGAACGTTCCTTCGCTGGGCACGAAACGGAAACCTGAAACCGTCGCGCCCGGTTGCGGACCCGCAACGCCCGATGATGTGGGAACAGGCGGAGTTGCCGGACCCTCGCGCCGCATGTTGTACCAGAAGCCTCCACCAAGTCCGTAGAACCCGACACCCGTTGTCCCGAACGCAATGCCCGGACTGAAGACGCCCTTCGCATCAACGTAGAAATACCGGAAGCCGCTCACCTTGCCGAACTGAACCGTTGAGGTGATGGTGATGCGCTGAATGATGTCGGCACGCACCGCGCCGCGGAAGCCGGAGCCGAACGTCGGATCGTCGCGATAGAACTTCAAGTAGCCCAGCACCTTCACCGGCCCGAGGTCGGCGTTCACGCCGATGGAATCTAACTCGATGCTGTTGAACTTGAACCTCTGTCCCGGACCGGTCAAATCCAATTCACCCCAGAGCTTGAGTGTCGTGCCGCCGCTGATGGAGTTCGACCCGGGCGCGAGATTGACGTTGATCGTGAACTTGACACCGGTGAGGTCCTTCCCCTGACGCGTTGCGTTCTCCATGTCGATGTTGGAGATGGAGACGGGGAACCCGGCGACGCCCTTCTCCGGGCTGGCAAAACTGAACGTGCCCCGCGTGAAGTACGGACGCACACTCTGCAGCTTCATGTTCTGGAAGCCGATGCCGGGGAATTTCACATCGGGGACACCGCCGATCGTTCCGGCGATGGAGACGCTGCCGTTGAGGATGGCAACGGCCTGCAGCTTCCGTTGCGGGTTATCGTTGCTGATGGTAATGTTGGATGTGGGAAGAAGTTTGATGCGCGCCATCCAGATGTTTGCATCGAACGTATCGCCCGGCGTGATGACAAACGCGTAGCGCAGCACGCGTGAGGTGTCGCCTGATCCGGGTCGCGAGAGCGTCGCCGAGTAGAGCATCGGCGTTTCGGAGATCGGCATCTTGATCTTCCCCTTCATCCAGCCGGACCGGAGCGAGCTGCTGACAACCTCGATTGCGAGCGTATCGAGACTGCCGCCCCAATCGCCGAAGTTGCCGTTCGGATACATAAAGACATTCTCGGCACGGAAGCTTCCCGTTACCCCGCCGCGATTGATGAGCAAGTTCTGCACGGCAATCTGCGGGGGCTGCGAGCTGCCGAACGTCCGCAACTGCGGCGGAAGCGACACACTGGCTCGCCGGATGTAAAATCCTTTCCACGTATTATCCCGCACGCCGACATACTCGGGCGGAAACACTATGCCGACCGGATTCTGCTCGTCCGAAAAGTCGAGCGTCATCTCCTGTACTTCCAGCACGAAGCCGGGCGCGCTGGCAATCTCACACCGATCCAGATTCGCTCCAACAATGAAGTTGCGCCCGCGCGCAATGTGTGTCGTGAAGGAAGCCTTCACCTTCGAGACACCGTCATCGGTCGGGAACGGGCGAAGCCACGCACGCGGGAACTCGACCTGCGCACTCAGGCGGAGGTCTTTGAACCCGCGACAGTCGAGTGTAACATAGCAACCCGAGTCGCCCGAGGCAGAGGCGAGAAACTTGAACCCCCAGGATTCTCCGGAGGTGTAGCCGATATCGGAGGGGAGGTAGAGCTGAACATTCCCATCGCCGCCGATACCGGTAGGCGAGAAGCAGATGTTGCGCGCACCCAAACTCACCGCGATGCCCGGACCCCACTCCGGGATCGGATAGGACATTGCCATGTTCATATACGCGGCGGTCGGCTTGAAAACCATGCCGATGATGCCGACAATGAAGCGCTGACCCGCAATCTCATTGTCGAGACCGATGGGAAGCGTCAGCGGTGTGGTGCCGAGAAGCGAGCTGACGAGCCGCGCTGTCTGCGAGCTGAACGTGTGAATTGCATTGATCTGTTCCGGCGTCAGGTTCAGCGCGGTGCCGAGCGCGTTGGCTTGCGCTTCCGAAAGAGGCGAGTCCTGCGCCTGCTCGGCCGTTACTTCACCATCGTACACCTGCTTCAGACGATTAACTCTGATGCCCGAGAACTTCACCTGCAGCTTTGCACGGAAGAGGGGGATTTTGATCTCGCCCTTTCCCGTGAGGCCCGCCGGACTTCCCGAAACCTGCGTCAGCACCATGTCGAACCGGCCGATCTTCAGTGTATCTCCCTGCGTGAGGGCAAACGTTGCAGGTGCTTGATCCGTCGGCGCGGGAACGCTGCACACGTCGCGGCACTCGCCTCCTGCAAGTGCGGGACGCGGCGCATACTTGAATTTGAAATACTCGCTCGTAACCGTGTCACGTACACAGTCCACCGTATCTCTCCGAACGAGAAGGGGATTGTACTTGAGATCGAATTTCCAGAGATACCACGCGTTCGAGTCGGGACGGAAGGGATGCTGCGCAGTATCAACCTTCACTTCAAGCCGGCTCATGCTTGTGTCGATTTCCGTCATCTGCAGGGTTGCGGCAGAGACGTTGAAAGGATAGAGCAGCGTGGGCGTTCGTTGTGTCACGCTCGACGTGGCCTCACTCGAATCATTCATCCGCCACACACGCAGCCTGCCCTGACGGAGTTGGGAGAAGTTGATCGCGGGACGCACGTTCAGAATGAATCTCGGCGTGCCCGGCTCGATCCACCTGCTGTTCGCCTCAGGCGTATGCGCCCACAGCAGGAGACATTCCTGCAACGTGATGGGTGGAGGGGGCGGCGGGCCGCCGCCGCGGTAGACGAACGTAAAGATCTGGCTTCGCCCGTTGTTGGTACTTGGCGGGTAGCCGTTCTGATCAATCACCTGCACCTGCCACGCGTAACGCTTGCCGGCTTGAAACGCAAGCGCTTCGACAGGATAGATGAAGCTGGTGGTGGTAAGCGAGAGATTCTCGTAATGCGGCGGCGTGTTTGCCGCGAGCGCCTGTGCGGGAACCTGATTCGGAAGGACCTCGACGATCCTGAGTTGATAGTTGATGGTGTACGCCGGCGGAACGGTGACGGGCGTCCAGCTGAAAATCGGGTACTGCTGTTGAATCGTGTCGCGGTCGAGCGGGCTTACAAGAAACGGCGGATCGGGGTACACAATGGTGAAGAACTGCGAGCAAACATTCTGCGCGATCAACGCTCCCGCGGCATCGCGGATGTCGACGCAAGCGACGTACTCGCCTTCGGGAATCCTGCCGCTGCGAATGATCTGCGAACGGACCGAGGCATCGTACGTCACGTTGTTCAGATTGAGAAACTGTGTGTTGTTGAACACGGACGGAACGCCGGGAGGCAGGCTTTGCACGCTGCTCGATCCGCGCAAAATCTGCGTGCCCGTTGCACGACGCGAGATCTTGATGTCGAACACTACCTGAAGCAGCGCCGACGAGGAGTTGGTCACCGTCAGATAGCCGATGGAGGGATTGGTTTCCCACTCTCCGGGATACGGCGGAGGGAAGGGTTGAATGAACAGCGTTGCATTCACCTGTGCGTTTGCGGGCGCTGCGGCGACCAGCACACACACAAGGAAGGGAAGCATCAACAGCGACGAACGACGGCTTCGCATCTCATGGACCTCCTTGATGACAGTGATGAAGATAAAGGCATTCTTCCCACAAGGGTCATGGACACCAATCGTTCTCCATCGCTGCGGCCATGAGCGAGCCTATGCGAGAAGGTGTATGTTCGTGAGTGAGGGGAAAACAGGTAAGGGGAGTCGAAGTCTCTATGAAAGGCCGACCGTTTACACGAGAGTGGGGGGGCAGATCCGAAACAGACATCGCCGGGCGGACTGACTCTATCAGAACGAAAAGTCATGCATTCCCCCGCTGGAGGTGTGTTGAAGATGCGAAAAGAACAGTCGTGAAGCCGTTATACTCTACAAAATAAATCAGCTTTTGTCAATATTTCCCAGAGACGAGGGCGGGATTTCCTTCGTCACAATCATTTCCACCATTATTTTCAAATTAGGTAAGAGAACTCTATGCCGCGGCAGCGTCGCCCAACCAAATCTCGTCCGCACCGGACTCCGCTTCCTGCGTATTGCGACTTCGACTGTTTGCATGCATCATTCCCTCCTGCCGATGCCGTCGGCGCTTGCAGACGAGAGCAGGCGGTGTACTGCAAACTCCTCAAGCAATTCAATAATCGTCACAACAAATGCCTAGCAAAGACGTGAGCAGGAGGGTCAGTTGGATGCGTTCCGTTCCTCCGGCGGGCGAACCTGCCTGAAACTCCAGTACAGAATCAAATCGTACACGATCTTCAGTCCTCCGGCGAGAAAGAACGGAACGCTGCGCAGAACCGGATGGGCAAGGAGGATACCCGTGAGTGCCGGCGAAAGCGAAGCGCCCACCGAGCGTGCGATGGTTGTGATGCCCGACGCTGCGGAACGCTCGTCGGGGGCAACCACGGCCATCGTATACGATTGCCGTGTCGGCACGTCCATTTGTGAGATGGCAAAGCGCGCCAGCAGCACAGCGACGGCGAGCTCCAGCGTCGGCATCAGAGGAACGAGCAATAGAAGAAGATTGGATGGAATATGGGTGAACACCATCGTGTTGACGAGACCGAACCGACGGGCAAGCCGTGAAGCAAGCAGCGAGGAAAGTCCCGCCAAAAGATTTGCTGCGAAAAAAATCGTCCCGAGCAGCCCGGTATCCGCTCCAAACTCGAGATGGAACCAATACACCAGGATGCTTTGCACGATGAACCCGCCGGCAAACGCATCCAGCGCGAACAGGCTGCTCAGTTTCAAGACAACATTGCGTGAGCGATGCAAGCCAAAGCGCGTGGATGGCGATCGGACGGGCGCTGCGACTTCCACTCGAGGAGAAAGCAACGCGAAGCAGACGAAGAGAACCACGCCAGCGCCCGCGTACGCGAAGAGAAGAGCGCGGTAAGAACCGACAGCCGTCAAGCCCGCCATCTGCAACATCTGTGTGATCCACCCGCCTGCAAGCGCGCCGGCGGCAGCGGCAAGCGAGCCGCTCAGCGTGTACCAGGCAAAAACGTGGGTCCGCCGCTCGTCGGACGAGAGTTGGGAGAGCGCCGCCTGCTCGATGGAAAGGAACGGACCGATCTCGTTACCGCCCGGACTGATGACACCGATGATAGCAGCAACAACGAGCAGCGGGACCGACTCCGTAAGCGCAAATACGACACCCGCGATGGCCATCAGCATCGCGCCGAGGAGAAGCATCCTGCGCCTGCCGACGCGGTCCGCCGTGGTGGTGATGAGCAACGAGATCGCAGCATCGCCCAGGAGTGTGAGAGTCACGAGAAGCCCGATCTCCGCGTCGCTCAAGCCGATGCGCGAAAGGTACAAGGCAAGAATGACCGAAAGAAACCCGTACGCAAACAGCCGCACACTGCGGGTCACAAAAAGCAGCGTCCGATCCTGCATCACGTCTCGCGGTGAACGGTTTCGGGCGAGAAGGCCGGAAGGCACACGGCAATGTATTCCGCGCCCTGCGGCCCCGGAGTGCTGTACTGAACCCACTCGCCTTTGTGGGCGATGACGGCTTCTCCGGCTCGAACGTCCACCACGCCGTGATGCGTTGTTACACGCAGCTCGCCGCTGAGCACGACCGTGAACTCCTCGAACTCGGGCGTTTGTCCCGGCTCGACCCAGCCCGACGGACTCTTCATGCGCGCAATGCTGAGAGCGTCGGTGTTGGAGTTGACTCGTCCGACAAACTCTTCGATGATCTTCGGCTTGTTGCCCGCCGCTTTGATGATAGAAGGGGATTTGATGTGTGTGAGCATGGTTCTTGGCTCGGTGAATAATTTCAAGCACGGCGGATGAACTTGGCTGCGATCCATCCCACCAACACCATCACGGCAAGCACAAGCCAGTTCATCTCCGCTCCGTATGTAATCGTGGGAAAGTGGTTGCTGATCATCAAAAACACGACGGGTACAACCATGAAGGTGTTGTGTTTGGAACGTCCTTTGGCACGTGCGGCAAGTGTCTGGTCGGGTTCCTTTCCCTGCGCAAGCGCTGCTACCATCTTCCGCTGCGCGGGAATGATGATCATCCAGACATTCGCCGCCATGAGCGTGCCGAGCATCGAACCGATGTGAATGTACATTGCCCGCGGCCCCATGAAGTTCCGCAAGGCATACGCCGCGGCAACGATAAGCATGAACGACACCGCCGCACCAACACGCTCGTTCCTGCCGAGCGGCGACTTCCACAGCGCGTCATACACGGGCCACGATAGCAGGATCGCTCCAACGCCGACCAGCATGGCCGTCGTTTCTCCCTCGGGATCTTCAACCATCAATCCCCCAAAATAATAGAGATAGAAGAGAAGGAGAATGCCGCTTATCCACGTGACGGCTGCTTCCCACCGGAACCAATGCAGTTTTTCGGGCAGCACACTCGGCGACTTCTGCCGTTCGACAACATAGAACCCGCCGCTGTGTACCATGTACACGTGCCGTTCGCCGGTGTCGTTCCCCTTCTCCATCAACTCCGAGAACCTGCCGTCCAGCCACGTGAAGAAGAACGTCGCCCCTACCCACATGATGCCGGCAAAAATGTGAATCCAACGCAGCGCAAGGTTGAGCCACTCGAAGAGGTCAATCTCCATTTGTCGTGTCCGTTGATGTTGGTTACGTACGTCGTCGTTGATAGAAGTGAGCTGACGCTACTTCCGTCTCGCGGCCTGCTGAACGCGTTCAAGATCATCCTTCGTCAGAACATCCCCCGGAGATTGGATGATGAACGCTTCGGTCGGTTTGCCTGCAAGCATTGCTGGAGGGAGTCCGCTCACGGTGTCTTTCGCGGCGAGCACAAGCGGCTCGTCTCCCACCGTCAATTTCGGGATGCGATAGTACGCCACATCCATCGAGCCCGGGAAACGGATGACGATGTCGTCTCCCACGTTCGCGCCTTTGATGGCTGTTTCGACGCGGACGACAGCCTCCTTCCAGTCGGGGTCGTGTTCGGTGATGAAGCGCCGATCCTGGACCGCGGGTTGGACCGCAACGACTTTGCCCAGCGCAACGAGCGAGGCGCCGTCAATGCGTGCGCGAAGATCCTCTTCCACAAGTTGTCGTTTGAGCGTCAGAAAATTTCTGCCTGCCTGTTCCCGTTGTGCGGCGTCGGGCGCGGAGACCGGTGTATGTCCCACCTCGACGAGCGCCACGCCCGTGCCTACAATCCATCCATCGGCATAAAACGTCGCCGGCGAGTTCTCCGGAAGAAGCGAAGGATCGTTGAGTCGAAGCGTGACACTGTCGCCGGAGCGCAGCGCAATCGCGCTCGGTTTCTCCAGCACATGATCGATGCGCACGACGGCCGTTTCTGCCGAACGAGGAACAGCGGGGAATGTGACGGCATTCTGTCTCACAACCGTTCCAATGAATGCAACGCTTGCTCGCTTCATCAACTCCCTGTCAAACTCTTGCGCGCGAACCGGGCTGCAGAACACCAACGCGATCGCAAGGATGGCATACGCGGTCGGGCGTGCCTGCCTGCTTCGACGATCACGGATGAATGAGGTTTTCATGGTTTTCTCTCCTTATCTCACTGGCACACGAAAGTAGAACGGATCAATGGAGATTGCTACCGGGCTTCCTCCTGCGGTCAGCAACCTCTCCGCGTTGAAGTCTGCATTGCGTTGATAGCGCACGCCGCACGGGAAGTTGTCCAGCACGGGGGCGTTGTTTGCCGAAAAGACGCCGCGGAACTCGTTACCGACGCAGAGCAGAAAGTTGTAATCGCCGATGTACGGAAGGAACTGCGGATCGGGTGTGTTGGCCGGCGTATAAGCAAGGATGAGATCCTCTCGCGTCTGGAAGCCGTCGCCGGATTGCTCGAGATGTGTTGCCCAGAATCCCTGGCACTCGGAAACGTACTGTTGGTACAGGAAGGCCGCGGTTCCGTTCGGGGCGACGGCAAGCGATCCGCACGTTGCGTTCTTCACCGTGCGAAGGTCGCCGGACCACGTCACGCCGCGATCGGTGGAGCGGCGGACGTGAAGCGTGTAGGTTTCGCCGCTGACCCGGTCCGCCCACGCTACGTACACAACATCGCTATTGGTCGGATGCACGGCGATGGAAAGTGTCGAGCCGATGCGTTCATTGCCCAACGTTGGGGCGTTCGACCAGGGAATCTTGACGTTGGTCGCAACTTTTCGGCCCGGCAAATTATCGGATGGGTCGAGCAGATCGCGAAACGGGTTTGGTCCGGTCGCGCCCTGATCGTCACGAACAACAACGATGTCGCTCGTCGCCATGTTGTTGACGAACCCGCGCCAGCCAAAGTAGGCAACGTACACCGTCCCATCGCCCGACACCGCGGGCCGAATGGAAGGACCGTTCTGCTGGCCGTTGGTGCTGCGCGGCTCCAGACGGATGGTGCGGAACGTGGCGCCGCCGTCGGTTGAAACATCCACCGTCGCAGTCTTTCCGCTGCTGGCGTTAAAGTCATTGTTGCCGACGTACACCCTGTCGCTGCCCGCAACCGTCGCTGCCTGTGCGAAGGGTTGATCAACGGAGCCGCGGACCTGCAGCAGCGACATTGTTGACGGCGAGGTGAAGTCGCCGGTGCGAAGAATGTTCATCACCAGTGTGCCGGGCATGCGAAGAATGCCCGCGTAGAGTTTCTTCGGTGCGGCGGTCCCGGCAACGGTAATGTCACCCGTGCCGACGAAGCCGTGGCTGTCAACGATCATGTTGAGCACCCAGGTTGCGCCGCCGTCGGTGGTAACGTACACGGGCGCGTTGCCGCTTGCGCCGAAGGGGTTGGGTGTGAACGCCGTACCGACCATGCGTTCGGGTTGGGAAAGGTCAACGGCAAGAAACGGCTCGCTGTCCTGATTGGTTTCGCTGCTCATCGCGTACGGAACCATGTTGATCACTTCGACTCCTGCCGTCGGTGTCCGATCGGGAGGGCTGCAGCACCCCGACAGGACAAGCAGAAGAATCGAAATACATGCAGGCACACCTCGTGTGGGACTCATGCAACCCTCCTCGGATAGGTGGATGATGGGTAATGTGAATTATTCCCCCAAAGCCTGCAGCTGCGCTTCAACGCGTCGCACCGCCTGCCGTCCTTCTTCGATCGCCTCTGCGGCGCGATCGAATTCCAACAGTCCGATATGCGCCAGACGCGGCGTGATCATGACGTCGGGCGGATGATCGGCAAGTCTCCCGACCGTGATGCGATCCTGCATGATGTTGATGGCGCCCGCGAGGACGTCGAACAATCCGGGCGTGCCCGTCTTCACGCGCTCTTTCAATCGAATCGTCAACTTGTTGAGCAATCTCCGTTCCGTGCCCGCTGCGGCTTTCTTCTCATCGCTGAAATGTCGTCCGACAATGTCGCCGTTGAGATTCACGGCAATGATCTTCTCCGCACCCATGGCACGGCAGAGCGAGACGGGCACCGGGTTCACCAAACCGCCATCTACCAGCCACTGATCGTCAACGCGAACGGGCGTGAGGAATCCGGGAAGCGCGATCGACGCGCGCACGGCGTCCCAGAGGGGGCCGCTGCGTATCCACACTTCGCGCCCCGACTTCAGGTCCGTGGCCACCGCGCCAAAGGGCGTAGGCAACTCCTCGATCATCACGTCGCCGAAACGGTTGCGGAGGAAATCCATCAGCCACTTCCCTTCCACAAATCCCCCACCAACAACCAACCGGATATCGAAATACTTGACGACGTTGCGCGTGTTCATGGCGCGGACCCACGACTCGAGGAGATCGAGCTTGCCCATCACGAAAGCAGCGCCGACCAACGCGCCCGTTGACGTCCCGCAAACGGTTCGGGGTTTGATGCCCAGCGCATCAAGCTCACGCACGACGCCGATGTGTGCCCAGCCGCGCGCCGAACCGCTGCCAAGCGCAAGACCGATGTTGGTCTGTTGTGCGTGAGGAAGATGCCGGATCATGCAGCGGCTACTTTCCGACCTCCGCCAGCAGGCGGGCGCGCAAGGAATAGAAGTACCTGAACGTTAGCGTTACCACGCCAAGCGCAAGCGCAAGCAGGATAATGTCGGTCGTCAACAGTGTCCAGCTCTCGAACTTGATGTAGCGCCCCAGCAGGATGAACAGCGACGTGATGGTGGTGACGACCATGAAGGCTGCGGGAATGGCGGTGAACCAATACGTCTTCGCTTTCTGCGCGAGCCATGCCGTGACGGCGATGAGCGTGAGCGCAGCAAGCAGTTGGTTCGCCGCGCCGAAGATGGGCCAGATCTTCAAATAGGCGTTCGTGAATGTGAGCGACATGAAACCTGCGATGACCAGAAAGCTATTGAAGACGCGGCTCCTGAGCCAGGCCGGAGGATTGTCGAAGAGCGCACTCCACAATTCCTCGAACAAATATCGCGAGAGACGCACCAGCGCATCAATCGTAGTGACGAGGAAGCCTTCGAGCAGCAGAATACCCCAGATGGTCCCGAACACCTTCGGCAATCCGATGCTGCTGTGCAGGATGCTGCCGAGGCCAAGCGCGAACGCTAACGGCGCGTTGCTGCCGCCTTGCGCGGGATAGACGAGGTTCTTGTACTTCTCAAACTCTAACCCGCCGGAAATCAGAAGAATGACACACAGCGCAAGCAGGCCCTCTAACAACATTCCTCCGTAGCCGATAAGCCGAGCGTGTTTCTCGTTCGCAAGCTGTTTGCACGACGTTCCGCCGCAAACGAGTCCATGCGCGCCGGAGGCTGCACCGCAGGCGATGGTGATAAAGAGGAAGGGCCACAGCACGCCGAGGTTCGGCGCACTCAGCGCTTCCGTCAGGTTGAACGAGGGGATGTTGACGACAGCGCCCTGCATGCCCGCACCGAGAACACCGATCACCATCGAGGCAAGGCCCACGTAGAGAATCTGCGCGTTCACGAAATCCCGCGGCTGCAGAATGATCCACACCGGAATCCACGACGCAAAGAACACATAGAACGTGATGATCAGAATCCATGTTGTGGGATGCAGCGTCACGGGGTTGTAAAAGCCGAGGATGATGGAACCGAAGGAGACGGCAAGAGCAAGGGCTGTCACGATCCTCAGACGTACGTGCTTCTTGTAGATCAACCAACCGACGAGCGGCGCTAAGAGCGTCATGACGATGACCGATGCCGACGCCACACCGCCGATCTGCACTTTGAGCGCGCCGTTTTCCTCGAGCAAATGCAGACTGGTGTCGGCGGCCGTGAGATTTACATCATCGGGTGGAAGCGTGGAGGTGAGGGCGATGGCCGTAAGTTGCAGAAAGGCGGCGATCACCAGGAGGCAGAGTAGAATGGCGAAGACAATATAAAAGATGAAGCCTTTTTTCCCGAGAGTCTTTCGAGCAACCTCGGCAACGGAACGGCCGCCTTCGCGCACGGCGACAAACAATGCCATGAAATCATGCACGGCACCGATAAACACAACGCCCAACAAAATCCACAACCATGCCGGCACAAAGCCGAAGTAAAGCGCGAGGGTCGGTCCGACGATGGGGCCCGCAGCGGCAATCGCTGCGAAGTGATGGCCGAACAACACCAACGGCTTCGCCGGCACATAGTCCACGCCGTCGTTGATCGTTGTGGCCGGCGTCGGACGATGTTCATCGAGACCGATGGTTCGGGCGATGAAGCGACTGTAGAGGCGATAGCCAAGAACGAGGACCAGACTGGAAGCGACAAGGATAAGGGCAATGTTCACAGCGTTCTTCTCCGACAAAAGTTAAAAAGCATTTTGAATGTAGTTGATGTCCACCTTCCCACCATCCTTCTTGATGGCCACGACGTCGAAGCGGCATTCCTGCTCGTCAATATCGTGCTCGTACAGGTAGGCGTGAGCCACTCTCCGCACCTGAGCCTGCTTCCGGGGCGTGATGGCAAATTCCGGATCGCCGTACATATCCGATGTGCGCATCTTCACTTCACAAAACACCAGCACGTCGCCATCCTTCGCGATGATATCGATCTCTCCCGTCTTTCCGTATCGGTACTTCGTTTCGAGGATGGTGAGGCCCTGCTGGACCAGGTGCTGGCGCGCGATTTCCTCACCTTCGTCGCCGGAATCTTTTGTGGAGTGCTTTGCCATCGGAACTTAGGTTACAAAACTTCGGATCCAGAAAGAGAACGTGCAGCGTAGAGGAGTGCAGCGCGGATGCCGTCCTCGCTCAGGAATGGATACTCGTCTATCAGCTTCTCATGCGTATAGCCCTGAGCGAGTTTTTCGAGAATAAGCTCCACGGTCAGCCGTGTGCCTTTGATAACCGGTTTTCCAAGCATGATGTGTGGATTTGTTTCTATCAGTTCCAGCAGTTTGACATCCATGAACCCATATCTCCTACAGTTTGACAAACCTATTCTTCACCAAGGACACAGCGCTAAAATGATTCTTGATCTTGTCCGCATGAGTCTTCATGAGCTCATGAACCCTCCTCGCCTTCTGTGCACCATCAAGATCCCCTAATCTCAACAAAAGTACACCCGACGTGATAAGCCGTTGCCTGAACACCAGTTCACCAAAATCTTTTGATTGCCCGTTAGCAATGGCAAGAATCCTCGAGTCATCCATTCCACAGTCAATCTCTGCTACCGAAAGCACATCGTGCCCGTCATTCCTCAACGTTTCGATGACTTGCCTCTCGACGTTCGCGTCTGCAATGAAGTCCACGGTGTTGTTTCTCAGAATTCCAACTCGAGCTGCGGGCGCACAGTGAACGAGCGCCGGTGGATTTCGCACAACCCCAACCGCCGTATTGCCTCCCGGTGTTGAGGCGTTGCATAGCCCTTGTGCTGCGCGAAGCCGTAGCCGGGAAACTGCGCGTCGTATGCCATCATCAAACGATCGCGCGTGACTTTGGCGATGATGGACGCTGCCGCAATCGAAAAACTCAACGCATCGCCGTCTACAATCGTCCTGAAGGGAATGCCCATGTCGAGAAACCGGTTGCCGTCCACCAACAGCAGCGACGGTTCAACCGACAGCGATCGGATCGCCTCGTGCATTGCTCGATACGTTGCCTGCAGGATGTTGATCTGATCAATCACCTCGGGCTGCACGATGCCGATTCCGTAGGCGCTCGCTTCGGCAACGATTCTCGCGTACAATTCCTCGCGTTCGTCCTCCGTCAGAAGTTTCGAATCTCGAACGCCTTCAATAAAATGTTCGGGCGGAAATATCACCGCAGCGGCAACAACGGGTCCCGCAAGCGGGCCGCGTCCGGCTTCATCCACGCCTGCCACCGACACTGTTCCGCTTCGCCAATACTCCCGTTCGAACCTCAGAAAAAAATCCTTCTGCTGCTCGAGGGAAAGCTCATCAGAATTCATTGATCAATCCAAAATGAACCGTGCCGCTGCTGAACGAAGGCGTATCGCTGCCGAGGGCAAAGCTCACCCCCAACACGCCCAACCCTGTTTCCAGCTGCATGCCGATGCCGTAGCCGTACTTGAACGCATCCGACTTCGGGATGCCGCGTACATCGTCGGCGGGGCGGAGGTAATACCCCGCATCAAGAAACCCGAAGAAGTAGGAACGCCGCGCGAGCAGGAAGCGATACTCGGTGTTCGTCCACCCGATGCGCGCGCCGAGAAACTGGTTCTCCCGAAAGCCGCGTAGCGAGCGACTGCCGCCGAAGCGGAACATCTCTCCTTCTTCCGGATGCCCGCTCTGCAATTCACGTCCGTGGACGCCAACGGCAAGCACCTGCCGCGTGAAGGTCGAAAGATAGAAATCGAGATCGAATGTAAACCGCTGGACGGACACACGTGCAGGAATTTGTGCGGCAAGAGAAGCCGGCACTTTGCTGAAGCGCTTCCTGCCGTACTGATAATCCGTGCGGTACCGCGCACCCGAGGTCGGACTGTACGGATCGTCCCGCGTGTCGTACACCAGTTCGCCGCCGAACGAAACGATAGAGCTTTGAAACACGCGGCGAAAGAGCGTGTCGCTTGCCGAAGGAATAACGCTTTCCGAGTTGAACACTCCCGCAACAGAGAGTTCTTCCGAGATCATCAGCTCGGCTTTCAGGTCAAGAACACGACGGACGTACGAAGAATCTTGCTGACGTTGAAGGAATCCGCCGCCGATGTTTGCGGGAAGCTGGAACACCCACGGTTCGAGGTAGCGGACGGCAAGTTCCTGCGAGAAGCGATCCTCGCGCGCCCAGCGAAAACTGAGCTTGCGACCTGTGCCGAAGAGATTCCGCATGGACACGGAAACCAGTCCGGTGACGTAGCCCGATTCGTCCGCGGTTCTTCCGGGAATGTAGCCGATCACGCCGTCAAACGTGTTGGTGCTTCCTTCCTGCACTTTGATCAACAAGCCGCTTCGCTCGTTGCGGACGTACACCTCAGGTTCCGAGACATCCGAGAAGATATTGAGCCGCATCAAGCGCCCTTTGATCGCATCAATTTTTGTCGGATTGAACACTTCGCCTTCGGCAATGCGAGTCTCGCGGACAACTACAGCCGGATCGGTTTCTTTGTTGCCTTCGACACGAATCTCGTCAATCGTGACCTGCCGACCTTCGTCAATCGCAAGAAGGATGTCCAGCGAATCATGCTCCTCCCCCGCGCGCACGGCAAGATGTTCGACCGTACATTGTGCAAACGGATAGCCTGCACGTTCGTACCGGATCAGCAGGTTCTCGACGTCTCGTTCGAGAACAGAAGCATCCGGCACACTACCCGGTCGGGCATCGAACTGACGGAGCAGCTCTTCCGTGGGCAGGTGTGTGTTGCCGCGCAGCGTGATCGTGCCGATGAGGGTCTGCTGACCTTCGGTGATGGTGAAGATGAGGTTGACGTGTGCGGTGTCGTCGTCGGAAGGCACGACGGTGTGTCCCACCTCGACGGCAAGGAAGCCCTGCCGCAGGTACGCGTCTCGAACGCGCAGCACATCGTTGGCCGCTACTGTTTGGTTGTAGGGAAGCCGCGGCGCGGAGGAAAGCCACGCCAGAATTTCGCGCGCGGTAAAGGCCGTGTTGCCGCGGATTTCAATCGAGCGGATGGTTGCCGCCGGTGCCGGAGAGCACCAGAGGATAACATGCACGGAGAGAATTGTCAGAAACCGTTTCGTGCGGGCGGCGTTCATGGAAAAAGTATAGAGATTCTTCGTCTGAAGGTCAACCCGCGCGAGCAGGAACACTCAGTTCCTCGGGCGCTGCCACACATCCCAGATCGGCGTCGTGAGCCGGTAGTCGCCAAAGCCGGTCTCGTCAACGAACACGAACGTGTAGTTCAGATCGAAATACGACCACACCTCGTACGGCTTCGCGTTGCTGTCAAACGGATGACGGTCAACGTTGCTGGGCGCGCCGAAAATAATGTAGATCATCCCCATATCCGTACGCCAGCCTTCAGTGTAGTGCTTGAAGTGCTTGTTCGCGTACTCCACACGCTCGTAGTATTCCTCCATCTTCTCGTTGCGCGCGGTGTTGGGATTGGGATCTTTCTTCTTCCAGAACTCCATGAATCGTTTCTGTTTCTCCTCCGGCGTTTCAGCCTGTTTGATGAACTCTAATTCTTTCTCTTTTGCAATATAGACCAACTGTTCGATGGCAAGATCGAGGTTCTTGATGCTCTTGGGTAAGGCCCTCCAGCGAACGATGAACGACCGACTAGTTGTGCCGAGCGGCTGTGCGGTGGCGACTTTGCCGGCGGGATAGGCTTGAACATACATTTTGTAATCGCCGATCGGCAGCGAACTCTGATCAATCGCCAAGAACACCTGGTTGCGCCCCGGGGCCAGCGCCAGCAGCGTGTCGGCCTTTAAGGATTGCTGATTCTTGTCCGTGAAGATGGTGGTGATAAACTCGACCGAGTCCTGGCGGCCTTCATTGTACGCCTCGAAGAAGATGTGCATGGGCGGCGGAATGTTGCCGACATTGGGAGAGATGCTGGGCGTAAACAAACGCTTCTCATCCTTTTCCGTCAGCTTGCTCACGAGCATGATGTCGCTGAGCTGGAGGCCGGGATGAGAATAATCCGAAACGGTGAGCTGCTTCGTGACACGCCGCGTGACACGGCTTTCGCGGTCGCGGCACATCACCGCAATGCGATACAGACCCGGCGGGAGATAGAAATACAAACGCTCGATGCTGAACGCGGCGGAAGAAACCGATTGCTCGAACGTCGGCACCCGAACGTCGGTCGTGTACAGCTTTTCTGTGACCAGGGCCTGCAGGGAGTCGAAGATGGAGATGGTAAACTCGTAGGAAGCAACGAAGTTGTCTCCCTCCTTCACAAAACTGAGTTGCTCGTACGGAATGGCAGCGAATACGTGCAGGCGGCTAATGTGGGCGGAGTCCGAGGCAAAGCTGATCGCATCCACGTCGAAGGGCGCATCCTCCTTGCCGCCCCTGACTTCCACCTGCCCGCGCGCTGCCGACGCGGCGCCGATCAGCATCAGCAGCATAGCCAGCATCTTCATGACGTCCTCCTTCCGTCCTTTCAGGACGGCGATGGGCTAAGATCCAACATGATTCGTTCTGCGACACTCGTCTTGCGTAGGATGGTGGGTAGGGGATTGCCCGTGCGCAGACACCGGGCTTCCACACACATCATACTCAGAAGCGCTTTCAATTGCAACATCCAGGAACGTTCCCGCCGCGATCGGCCGATCGCTGGAGATCAGAACATTCGTGTCAATCTCAGGGGCATCCCGTTCGGTTCGTCCGATGCAGACGCCATCCTCACATGCATCCACGACCACGCGCTGCGTCGTGCCGATGAGCATCCGATTCTTTTCTCGCGAGATGCCCTGCTGCAGTTCCATCACCAACCCCTTGCGCCGCTCCTTCTCTTTCTGCGGAATGGGATCACCCAGCCCGAAGGCGGAGGTTCCTTCTTCTTGCGAGTAGCAGAACACACCCAGCCGATCGAATTTCACGTCTTCAACAAATCGCAATAGCTCGTCGAACTCCTTCGGCGTTTCCGTCGGATACCCCACGATCACCGTGGTGCGCAGTGCTATGCGCGGCACAGCGCCGCGGATGTCGTCCAGCAGCCTGCGTAGGGCACGACTCGATATGCCGCGCCGCATAGACTTCAGCACGTTGTCGGAGATGTGCTGGACGGGAATATCGAGGTACTTGCAGAGTTTGGGATGGCCCGCGATCACGTTCAGGACGTCGTACGGAAACTTTGCGGGATAGGCGTACATCAAGCGAACCCACTCGACTCCTTCAATGCCGGCAAGCCGGTCGAGCAGGTCAGGAAGCTTTCGGGCACCGTAGAGGTCGAGACCATAGTATGTTGTGTCCTGCCCGATGACGATGAGTTCCTTCACGCCCCGCGCGACAAGCAGCTCTGCCTCTCGAACAATCTCCTCCATCGTTCGACTGACATGCTTCCCGCGCATGAGGGGAATGGCGCAGAACGAGCACGGGTTGTCGCAGCCCTCCGAGATTTTGAGATAGGCAAAATGCGAAGGCGTGCTGAGCAACCGCTCGCCGAGCAGCTCGTACTTGTACTCTGCCCCCAACTCCTTCAAGATGCCGCTGAGGTTGTTGGATGAGCCGAAGAATTTATCCACCTCCGGAATTTCTTTTTCCAGCTCGGCTTTGTAGCGTTCCGCCAAGCAGCCCATGGCGTAAACTTTTTTCAGCTTACCTCGCGACTTCCGCCGGACGTTGGCAAGAATCATATTGATGGATTCTTCCTTCGCCGCCGTAATGAACCCGCAGGTATTGATTACGGCGATATCGGCTTCCTCGATGCTCGGCGTTACTTCGATGTCATTGCGCTGAAGATGCACCATGAGCTTTTCCGAGTCCACGAGGTTCTTCGCACACCCCATGGTGATGACGTGGACTTTCTGTTTGTTCTTCATGCTCTCAATCGTTGTGATCTCAGCCTGTGAACTCGAAGCTCAGCGTTGCGTGATTAGCGCGCCGTGGCAGCTGCAAGCTGGCCCTGCCGCGCGTAGTCAATTGCTTCGCCGAGAATGCGGGCAGATTCCTGCGGTGCGTGGAAGCCCATGGAGTTTTCAGCTGCGACGAAATCCAGCCGGAACTGTGCACTCCGTTGGAGCTTCAACGCCGCTTCCAACACCGTCTCGGATACGCCCCGCTGGCGTGCCTTCTTTACCTCGTCGTAGAGTTGCACGAGCGCTTCCTCGGCACGCGTCAACAGAGCACGTGTGCGATCCTGAATCGTCTCCACACGCGCCTTCAACTCCTCTTCCGGCTGCGGGTGACACGTCTGGCAGGCGCGCGAGATGTTGAGGATGGGACTGCGCACATGATGGTCGCTGATTTTGACCGCGCCGTCGCGTTTGTACGGCATGTGGCAATCGGCGCAGGCAACCTCGCTGCGCGCGTGGATGCCCTGATTCCACATCTCGAACTCCGGATGCTGGGCTTTGAGGACGGGGGCGCCGGTTTCGGCATGCGTCCAATCCTTGAAGCCGTATTCGTCGTAGTACGCAAGCATCTCTTCCACTTTGATGCCGTTCGCCCACGGATACGTCAAGAGCTTTCCCTCGCCTTTGAAGTAGTATTCAACATGACATTGCCCGCAGACGAAGCTGCGCATCTCCTGGCGTGTTGCCATCTTGTTCGGATCGTAGTTGTCAATTCCCTTTTCCTTCTTCATCAGTGCTTTGATGCCAATGAGGAACGCGGGTCGTGTCACCCGCAGGTCCATCGTTTTCGGGTCATGGCAATCCACGCAAGCAATGGGATGTTCGACGAGTTTGCGCGCTTCGGCGTAGGGCATGGCGCAGACTTGTTCGAATCCTTTGAACACGTCGCCCTTGCCGACCGTGCGATACGCGGGGATGACGGAGGAGTGACAGTGCAAGCATGCACCCGGTTGCTGCCGCTGCTTCACACGCTCGGTCATATCCTGATCCAGCAGCATGAACGCGTGCCCGCGTTCCTCGCGGTAATCCAGACTGAAGGCGTATCCGGCAAAGATGCGGCGATACATCGGCTCGGCATCGAGCTTCTGAAACGCCTCGCTGCCTCCGTACTTTGTACGCAGCGTATCCACCGTCCGTTTGTAGCCGTCGTACTGCCGTGGAAAGTTCTTGCCCCAGATCGCCGGATCAATCGTTTCTTCGCTCAGGTCCGCAAGGCGAAAGGAGACTTCTTTCGCCTCCTCTTTTCGATCGCGGACGTTGAACAACAACAACGTGGTGAGAAACGTCAGCGCAGCGACCACCCCAACGATGATGGCGTATGTTCGATACGTACTTTTTCGGTCCGATGAAGTCATAGATTCTCCTGCGTGATGATGGACGGATTAGAACCGCGCCCCGTGTCCGACGTCCGCATGGCAGTGGACACAGGTCTGCTCGGTAGAAAGTCCATGTTGCGTTCTGCCGGCAATCTCCCGCACCAATCCCTCGTGGCAGCTCACGCAGTTTGCCTGGAGGTTGTCGAGGTTCATCTGCGTGATGTGAAGAGGCTCCTGAAAGGACTGGAACGTGAACTTCCAGGAATGCCGAACGCCGTTTTCTGCTTTGGCAACATACTTCGGCACGACGTCATGCGGCGTGTGGCAATCATTGCAGGCTGCGCGGCTTTTGTGGCTGGACTTCTGCCACGAGTCGTAGTACTCGCGCATGATGTGGCAGTTAGCACAAGCCCGCGGGTCGTTGCTGAAGTAGGAGCCGCCTTCGGCGTACGTCCACGTGAAGTACCCCAGCCCCAGCATGAAGCCTACCAGGGCTGCAAGCACGATGCCTGCCTTATGGGATGGAATGAACTGCATTGCGGTCGATCTGTGCGACGTGAACGAAACGCAAATAACGTGTGCGAATTTTGGTACTCAAGATACGGCCATGCGGGAGAGAAAGCAAGAACGCGGAAACTTCGGCCACGTCTTCTTTCTGGCGGGGTCGGGCTGCCCCGCTTGATTCTTGCATTCCATGTTTGTATCAGCAACATAGCAGTATGGAACTCCATACGGAGTTCATCCGTCGCGTTTGAAGTCACAATCCTTTTGCGTATTTTTAGTGCCATGAAAGAAGTGGCTGTCGGCATGATCATGCGCAACGGGTATGTGCTCGCGTGCCAGCGGAAACGCTCTGCACGCTATGCCCTCAAGTGGGAATTCCCCGGCGGAAAGTTGGAGCCCGGCGAGGCCCCCGAGCATGCGCTCTTCAGAGAGCTGCGGGAAGAGTTGGGGATCGAACCACAAGAGCCGCAAGAGTTTTTTCGTCAGGAGTGGACCTACACGGAAGGGATCGACACACCCGGTCAGGATGGGGCCTTTCGAGTCTATTATTTTCTGGTACGAGAGTTCTCGGGCGAACCGGTCAATCATGCGTTCGAGCAGATACGATGGACGACGCCGCGGCAGCTTCAAGGCATGGACATCCTGGAGGGCAATCGAGAAGCGATCGAGCGACTCGTGAAATATGCAGAAGCACATCAAACAGCGTAGCGTTGTCCGCGCCATTCTCGCGTGGTACAAACGTCACGGCAGAACACTCCCCTGGCGAAACATCTCCGATCCCTACCGCATCCTCGTCTCCGAAATCATGCTTCAGCAGACGCAAGTCAGTCGCGTGCTGGAAAAGTATCCGCGCTTCCTTCGTCGCTTTCCCACACTGCGTTCGCTTGCGCGCGCATCACGGCGCGAGGTGATTCTCATGTGGCGCGGCATGGGATACAACACACGCGCGGTGCGCTTGCACGAGTGTGCACGTGTTCTCGTCCGTGACCACAACGGCAGGATTCCGAACACACTCAACGACCTGCTGGCACTTCCGGGCATCGGCATGTATACCGCCAACGCCTTGCTCTCCTCCGTTCACGCACGGCCGGTCCCCGTGGTGGATGTGAATGTGCAACGGGTACTTTCTCGCGTATTCTGGCCGATGCACTCGACAGACTCGGCGCGCAGCGCCGAAGAAGTCGCTGCGCTTTCCGGCACGTTACTCCCGACCCAACGCGCATACGAGTGGAACCAGGCGCTGATGGACCTTGGAGCCACTGTGTGTCTTGCGCGAAGTCCCCGCTGCGAAGCGTGCCCCGTGCTGCGGTGGTGTTCGTCGGCCGCTCGCATGGTTCGCGCGGGCGTGTCCCGAACAGGCCGCACGTCACGACGCAACGGACTCCCGAACAGAATCTACCGGGGAAGGATCGTCGAGTTTCTGCGCAACGTGAACGGCGCCCGCCGGGTTCGGGCCGATGTTCTCGCACGATCCGTGCATCCGGCATTCTCATCCCGACAGGAACGATGGTTCAAAGAGCTGCTCTCTGGACTGCAGCGCGATGGATTGATTACGCTCCGCGGCGAGAGATCCCTTGCGTCAACGTACATCTCGTTAGCATGATCAGGATCGGGGCGGGCATGAGGAACTCCTACCAACACGTTGATGAAATAAACGAGCGCTATGCTCGCCACCGCGAGGCAATACGGGCGCGGCTGGAAGAGTTCGCCGCCGTCAAGCCGGAAGAGTATGTATACGAACTCATCTACTGCTTGCTCACCCCACAGTCCAGCGCCGTGCATGCGGCAAAGGCCGTGGAGCGGCTGAAGGCAGAGAGGGTGTGGGACGACACTGCATCGCTTGCTCGCGTCCTTGCATGCCGCGAACACTACATTCGATTTCATAACACGAAAGCGCAATGCATACGGGATCTGTGGCGTCAGTACGACGTGACGCTCCGCGTGCTGACGAACGGATCATCGGCCGTCGAGCTTCGCGTATGGCTCGTTCGCAACGTCAAGGGCCTGGGCTGGAAGGAAGCGTCGCATTTCCTGCGCAACATCGGGCATCGCAACCTTGCCATTCTCGATAGACATATTCTCAAAAACCTGAAGAAGCATCGCGTTCTTCGCTCGCTCCCAAGAACTTTGACGCCAAAGCGTTATCTTTCTATCGAAAAAAAATTCCAACGCTTCGCCCAGGTCATCGGCATTCCGATGGACGAGCTTGATCTGCTCTTGTGGAGCAGCGAGACCGGCGAGATTCTCAAATGAACACGAAAGGTACATCATGAAATATGCTGTGATCGGTGCGGGTATGATGGGCAGTGCGGCTGCCTACGACCTCGCAATGAGAAATCCCAACGACGAAATCATTCTGGCGGACATCAACATCCAGCAGGCGAAAAGCTCGGCTGCCTCCATCGGCCCCAACGTTCAACCCGTCCGGATTGACGTCAACAACAACCGGGATGTGGTAAAACTCATTGAAGGGTGCGGAGCCGTCATCAGCGCCGTCTCCTACTCCGTCAACTACCACATGACGAAGGCCGCGATCGAGGCCGGCGTTTCCATGTGTGACCTTGGCGGCAACAACGAGATCGTCGAGAGACAACTGACGCTCGATGCTGCTGCCAAAGAGAGAAACATCACCATCGTTCCCAACTGCGGATTGGCGCCGGGTCTCATCAACATCCTGGCCATGGAAGGATCGAAGGAATTCGACGAACTCGATTCCATCCATCTGCGTGTGGGCGGATTGCCGCAAAACCCGCGGCCGCCGCTGTACTACCAGATCGTCTTCTCCGTGGAGGGACTCATCAACGAGTATGTTGAGAAGGCAACGGTGATTCAGGATGGAGAGTTGAAGTTGATTGATCCGATGTCGGGATTGGAAGAGATCGAGTTTCCGCCGCCGTTCGGGACGCTCGAGGCGTTCAACACCTCGGGCGGACTTTCGACCCTCACGAAAGTGTTTGCCGGCAGATTGAAGAATCTCGACTACAAGACCATCCGCTACAAGGGTCACTGCGAGAAGTTCAAGACGCTGCTCGATCTCGGCTTCGCCACGAACGAGCCGATGATGGTCGGCGGAAGCGTCAAGACCAACCGGGAGTTCTTCGCCGACCTCCTGCGGAAGAAGCTTGACTACGGGGACAAGGATGTTGTGCTGGCCCGCGCCACCATCAGCGGGCGAACCAAGACCGCTGAGAAAACGCTTGTGTATGAGTTCATCGATTATTATGATGATGCTACAAAGATGACTGCCATGATGAGAACGACGGCATTTCCGACATCCATTGTGGCGCAAATGCTGGCGCACGGCATCATCACCGAGCGCGGCGTCATCGTGCCCGAACTGTGCGTGCCCGGCAAACTGATGATTGACGAACTGGCCAAGCGCAACGTCCGGATTACCAAGAAAGTTACGGAGGTCTGGAAGTGAGCCTGCATCCGCTTTCGGTACACATCAGCACCAAGGACTACGCTGAACAGCGCGACGTGCAGTACAGCTACGTCCTCAGCACCAAACATCCGCGCTGGG